>NZ_CP121647.1:6553542-7294584 GCF_029714305.1 Bradyrhizobium sp. CB3481 | reverse complement strand
TGAGGGTGGCGAGCCTATGATCGGCAAACTCAAGGGCCTGATCGATTCCTACGGCGAGGATTTCGTCATCCTTGACGTCGGCGGCGTCGGCTATCAGGTGCATTGCTCGTCGCGCACGCTGCAGGCGCTGCCGTCGCCCGGCGAGGCGGCGGTGCTCTCCATCGAGACCTATGTCCGCGAGGACCAGATAAAACTGTTCGGCTTCCGCACCGATACCGAACGCGAATGGTTTCGCCTGTTGCAGACCGTGCAGGGCGTCGGCGCCAAGGTCGCGCTCGCCGTGCTCGGCACCTTGCCGCCGGCCGAACTCGCCAATGCGATTGCGCTGCGCGACAAGGCCGCGGTGTCGCGCACGCCCGGCGTCGGGCCGAAGGTCGCCGAGCGCATCGTCTCTGAATTGAAGGACAAGGCGCCTGCCTTCGCCAATGTCGATCCCGCCGTCGTGCATCTCGCCGGCGCGGTCGACGATCAACGCGCGCCGCGCCCGGTGACCGACGCGATCTCCGCGCTGGTCAATCTCGGCTATGGCCAGCCGCAGGCGGCGGCCGCCATTGCCGCGGCGTCACGCAGCGCCGGCGAAAAAGCCGAGACCGCGCAACTGATCCGGCTGGGCCTGAAGGAGCTGGCGAAATAGACTATGTTCGCCCCTCCCTGACGAAGGAATGCGTTTCCGCCATGTTGAGTGAAAAAGACCAGGAACTAATTGCCGCCGCGATTGACGCGATCAGGCCGCGTTATCGGAACCGTTGGCAAGAGGTCGGCGCTGCGATGCGCACCCGCGACGGCCGTATCGTCACCGGCGTGAATATCGACGCCTATATCGGCCGCATCGCCGTCTGTGCGGAGGCGATCGCCATCGGACGGGCCATCACCGAAACCGGCGATCGCGGCATCGAGACCATCGTCGCAGTTCGCCATCCCAAACCGGACGAGCCCGGCGATATTGCCGTCGTATCGCCCTGCGGCATCTGTCGCGAACTGATCCATGATTACGATGCGAACGCGCGGGTCATCGTTCCCGACAATGGCCGCGAGCCGAAGGTCGCCACCATCGGCGAGCTTTTGCCCAACAAGTACCGGAGAGGCAACGGGTGAACACCCCCTCCCGTATCGTCACCCCCGAGCGGCGTTCCGACGATGTCGGCGACACCGCGCTGCGTCCGCAACTGCTGTCCGAATTCGTCGGCCAGGCGCAGGCGCGCAAGAATCTGTCGATCTTCATCGAGGCGGCGCGCAAGCGCGGCGAGGCGCTGGATCATGTGCTGTTCGTCGGCCCGCCCGGCCTCGGCAAGACCACGCTGGCGCAGATCGTCGCGCGCGAACTCGGCGTCGGTTTTCGCGCCACCTCGGGCCCGGTGATCGCGAAGGCTGGCGATCTTGCGGCACTGCTGACCAATCTCGAAGAGCGCGACGTGCTCTTCATCGACGAAATCCATCGCCTCAGCCCGGCGGTCGAGGAAGTGCTCTATCCCGCGATGGAGGATTTTCAGCTCGACCTCATCATTGGCGAGGGCCCGGCGGCGCGCTCGGTCAAGATCGAACTGGCAAAGTTCACCCTCGTTGGAGCCACCACCCGCGCGGGCCTGTTGACCAATCCGCTGCGCGACCGCTTCGGGATCCCGGTGCGCCTGAACTTCTACACCGAGGAAGAGCTGGAGAAGATCGTCTCCCGCGGCGCCCGCGTACTCAACATCGGCATGACGCCCGATGGCGCCAACGAGATCGCGCGCCGCGCCCGCGGCACGCCGCGGATCGCCGGCCGCCTGCTGCGCCGCGTCCGCGACTTCGCTTCGGCTGCCGATGCAAGCTCGGTCGACCGCGCGATCGCCGATCACGCGCTGAGCGCGCTGGAGGTGGATGCCGCCGGCCTCGACGCCATGGACCGCCGCTACCTCACTACGATCGCGCTGAACTATGGCGGCGGCCCGGTCGGGGTGGAAACCATGGCGGCGGCGCTGTCGGAGCCACGTGATGCCATCGAGGACATCATCGAGCCCTATCTGATCCAGTGCGGCTATCTGCAGCGCACCCCGCGCGGCCGGCTTTTGACTTCGCACGCCTTCCGCCATCTCGGCCTCGCCGAGCCGACGCGCGATCCTGCGCAGTTTGGCCTGTTCGGCAACGGCGACAGCGACGACTGACGTTTCGAACCCAATCTTGCCGGCGATGCACTAAAGGGCGGAACGGCCCCGCGCGCGAAGCGCCGGCCTCGCCGCGGAGCGCACGACCGATGGGATCGACCCAAGACAAGGACATGCTGGCCCTCATTGCGGCGGCGCCGGAGCTGGCGACGCCCGATGACACCGAGGCCTTCCTCGACGCCATGCCGATGGCCGAACTCGCTTCGTTGTGGGCAACGCTGCAGCGCCTCAGCCGGCGTGACAAGACGGGCGCCGCCTGGTCGGCGTTCCTCTATTTCGACCATCTGCCGCACAAGCGGCCGGACCGCGCGCTTGATCTTGCGCTGGAAGCGTTGCGCTCCGAGGCCGACAAGCCGACCGTGATGCAGCTCAACAACAAGTTCATGATGTCGCTGCTCTATGCGCACGGCGCTGCCGTGATCGACCGCATCGAAGCCGAGGCCATGCAGAATGCCGCGCTGCGCTGGCTGCTCGGCGGAATCTGCTTCGGGCCTGACGAGCCGTTCAAGCGCCGCATCGAAGCGATCGCCGACAGCCATGGCTGGCGTGCCGACGATCTCGCGCACCGGAGGCCGAAGCGACCGCTGAACTGCACGGCGATGTCGGTGGCCGACCTGGCGCTGGCCTGGGTCGAGCAGTATTCGAAATCCGAGCGCGACCGCGACGACAATTTCTTCGCCATGATGGACTACGAGCGCGACCTGCGGGAGGAGTACCCCGATAAGGTGATTGACCTCATCGTCGAGATCCTGAAGATCGAGACGAATCCGGTGCTGCTGTCGCTGCTCGCGGCGGGGCCGCTGGAGGACGTCATCAGCATGGAGACAATCGATCGCATTGAGCAGGAAGCTTCGACCAACAAGCGTTTCCACGATCTGCTCGGCGGCGTCTGGTATTACCGCGCGCCCGCTGAACTGAAGGCGCGCCTGAACGCGCTGATAGGGCAGAACCGCTGGTGAGAAGCTGCTCGGGGTCTGCTGACGATCTGCACAAACGCACCGCAATTCGGGCCCAATCCGTCCCCATGTTGGTGATGCATCACGATTGGATCACATGTTAACACGCCGTCATTTCTTGAAAGCCGTGGGCGGACTGGGCGCGGTCGGCGTCTCGACCACCGCTTACGGTTTCAGCGCGCCGCTCGTCCAGCTTCGCGTCGCCGGGTACCACATCTCACCGCCGCAATGGCCTGACGGCCTCAAGCTTCGGATCGCCGCCATCGCCGACCTGCACGCCTGCGATCCCTGGATGTCGCTCGATCACATCCAGGAGATCGTCGAGCGCACCAACGCGCTGAAGCCCGACATCATCGTCATGCTCGGCGATTACGTCGCCGGCCATCGCAAGGTGACGCGTATCATTCCCGATGCCGAATGGGCCGCCGTGCTGGCAGGCCTGAAGGCGCCGCTCGGCGTGCATGCGGTGCTCGGCAATCACGACTGGTGGGAAGACAAAACTGTGCAGCGGGAAGGGCTGGGGCTGCCGTCCGCCGGCCGTGCGCTGGAGAAGGTCGGCATTCCCGTTTACGAGAACGACGCGCGGAAGTTCAGCAAGAACGGTCATTCGTTCTGGCTCGCGGGTCTCGGCGATCAGCTCGCCTACATGCCGGCGCGCCGCTTCCGCCCAGTCAAGCGGGCCGGCGTCGACGATCTCGGCAAGACGCTGGCCAAGGTTACCGACGATGCGCCGGTGGTTCTGATGGCGCACGAGCCCGATATTGCCAAGCGCGTGCCTTCGCGTGTCGCGCTACAGCTCTCCGGCCATACCCATGGTGGCCAGGTGCGGATGCTCGGCTGGTCACCGATCTTGCCGTCCGGACGGCAACTCGACTATGGCCACATCAAGATGAACTGTGACATCGTCGTCTCCGGCGGCCTCGGCTGCAGTATCGTGCCGTTTCGCCTCGGCGTGCCGCCGGAAATCGTGCTGGTGACGCTTGGGGCGCAGCGGCCGGCGGTGGCGTAGCTCGCCGCGCTTGCGCACCCGCTCGATATGCGCAAAACCAGTGCTTTGCAGCGCGAGCAGAGACGGTACGTGACATCACCCATTCTCGACGGCGAGATCCGCCACGGCCGCCACCACATGCAGGTCCGTGTCTATTACGAGGACACGGACTTTTCCGGCATCGTCTATCACGCCAACTACCTGCGTTTCATGGAGCGCGGGCGCACCAATCATCTGCGGCTGATGGGTGCCTCGCAGCAGGCGCTGTTCGAGCAGGCTGAGGTGGAGACGCCGGGCTTTGCCTTCGTGGTGCGCTCGATGCAGCTCGACTTCCTGCGGCCGGCGCGGATGGACGATGTGCTCGACGTCGTGACATGGCCGATCGCCGTGAAAGGTGCCTCGATCACGCTGGCACAGGAGGTGCGGCGCGGTGAGGAGGTGCTGGTCAAGGCCGAGGTGCGCGTCGCCTTCATCTGCGGCGGCAGGGCACAACCGATTCCGAAATCGCTCCGGCTGTTGATGAAGGCCGATCTGGCGCCTGAATGAATCTTCCGATTGACTCCCTGTACCGATCGGTACAATCTCCCGGAGCCATCGCTCCCGGAGAAATGCCATGTCGCGTCCGCCGCTGCCGCCCTTCACCCGCGAAACCGCTGCGCAGAAGGCCCGCATGGCCGAGGACGCCTGGAATTCGCGCGATCCGGTAAAAGTGTCGCTGGCCTATACCGAGGACAGCCGCTGGCGTAATCGCTCCGAGTTCTTTCAGGGCCGCGCGGCGATCGTCGAATTCCTCACCCGTAAATGGGCTAGGGAGCACGACTACCGCCTGATCAAGGATCTCTGGGCGTTCGATCAGAACCGTATCGCCGTGCGCTTCCAGTATGAATGGCACGACGATGCCGGGCAGTGGCATCGCTCCTATGGCAACGAGCAGTGGGAGTTCGATGAGTATGGGTTGATGCGCCGGCGCGAGGCCAGCATCAACGATATCGCCATCACTGAGAGCGAGCGCCGCTTCCGCTGGCCTGCGCCCGGACCGCGCCCGGCCGACGTTCTCGGCCTCGGCGAGAATCAGAAGTGATGCAATGCTGAAGAAGGGCGGTGAGCGGAAGGAAGTGCTGCGCGCGCTCAGCGAGGTGTTTCGTGCGCACGGCTATGAGGGCGCTTCGCTGACGCTGATCACGGAGGCGACCGGGCTTGGCAAGGGCAGCCTCTATCACCTGTTTCCCGGCGGCAAGGAGCAAATGGCCTCCGAGGTGCTGGCCGAGATCGACGGCTGGTTCGAGCTGAACATCTACGCGCCCTTGCGCGATGCCGACGATCCCGCGCGCGCCATTGCGGCGATGATTGCCGGCGTCGAGCAGTATTTTCATTCCGGCAACCGCATCTGCCTGGTCGGCCTGGTCGCGCTCGGCGCAGCGCGCGATACGTTTTCCGACGCCGTCGACAGCTATTTTGCGCGCTGGCATGCCGCGCTGGCGCAGCTTTTGCGGCGATCCGGATTGAGCAAGGGTCAGGCGCAGCGCCGCGCCGAGGATGCGCTGCTCACCATCCAGGGCGCGCTGGTGCTGGCGCGGGCGCGCAATGACGGCGGGATATTTCGCCGGGCGTTGAGCGATCTGACGAAACGGCTGCTGGCCGCGGAGTGAGTGCCACTCTATCCACCGTCGTCCCGGACAAGCGAAGCGCAGATCCGGGACCCATAACCACGGCTTTCCGTTGTCGAGCGCATTGGCTGCATCCCTAACAACTTCAGCCGCGGAGTATGGGTCCCGGCTTTCGCCGGGACGACGCGCTGAGAGACTATGGCCCTTACGCCGCCGCCTTGTGCCGCGCCTGCTCGGCCTTGTAGAGCTCGAACTCTTCCGCGACCGCCTTTGCAACACTCGGGCGGGCGCGCAGCCGCTCGTAATAGGCCTTCACAACAGGCCATTTCGCGAGCTCGATCGGTGGCGTTGCCATCGTCCAGTTGACGATGGTGACGAGGTAGGCATCGGCGACGCTGAAATGGTCGAGCAGGAACTCGCGGCCCTTGAGGTAGTTCTCGAGATAGTCGAGCCGTGAGATGTTCTTGCTCAGCGCATAGGTTTTCGCATCCTGCGGCGCGGTCTTGTCGAGCAGCGGCACGAACAGCGCCTTGTGCAGCTCGGTGCCGATGAAGCAGAGCCACTGATGCAGGCGGCTGCGCTCCTCAGGCGAATTGGCCGAGATGCCGGCCTTCGGAAAACGGTCGGCGACATATTGCAGGATCGCCGCGTTCTCGGTCAGCACCGTGCCGTCATCGGTGCGCAGCGCCGGCACCAACCCAAGCGGGTTGACAGTGCGGAAGTCCGAGCCGTCCTTCTGCACGACCTTGGTCTTGGGATCGACCTCGAGATAGTTGGCCGCGGCGCCGGCTTCGTACAGCGCGATCCGGGTCGCGAGCGAGCAGGCGAGCGGCGAGAAATAGAGATCCATGGTTAGCCTCCTTGGCGGTTGATCGACCGGGCGGCGCGCAGGGGCGGGCGCGGTTGATTTTTATACCGTCTCGCATAATATACATCAGGTCAAGGAATTTTTTGCGAAATGGTACAAAAAAGTAAGAAGCCGCCTGTCCCAAGAACCCCGGTTCCGAGGATCGATGACCCGACGCCGCCCAAGCGCCGCGGCCGGCCGCGCGCCTATGAGCCCGATGTCGCGCTCGGCAAGGCGCTCGACCTGTTCCGGCGCGACGGATTTGCCGCGACCTCGCTCGACGATCTCTCGGCGGCGACCGGCATGAACCGGCCGAGCCTGTATGGCGCGTTCGGCGACAAGCGCGAACTGTTCATCAAGAGCTACCGCCGCTATCGCGACGACGCGCGCACCGCGATGGGCGACATTTTCAGGCACGAGATGCCGATTCGAAAGCGGCTGGAGCGCATCTATGCGGTGGCGCTTGATATCTACCTCTCCGGCGAATCCGGCCCGCGCGGCTGCTTCACGGTGATGACCGCCGCGTCCGAGGCGGTGCATGACCCCGATATCCGCGCCATGGTGCTGGAAGGTTTTGTCGACCTCGACAAGGCCTTCGCCGCCTGCTTCCGCCGCGCCCAGGAGAAGGGAGAACTAGCCGCGAGCGCGGATCCGACCGTGCTCGCGCAGCTCGCCTCCGCTACCATCCACACCATCGCCATCCGCGCCCGCGCCCGCACGCCGCGCAAGGAGCTGGAAGCGATCGTCAATGGGGCGATCGATGTGATGCTGCGCGCCTAGCTCGGCCGTCGTCCCGGCCTTGAGCCGGGACCCATACCGAGTGATCACCTTGTTTGGCAAAGTGGCGGACACGTTCCGCCGCAATGATGGCCGGTGATTATAGGTCCCGGCGTTCGCCGGGACGACGATAGAGATCTATCGTATCCGCCGGCGTGCCGCTCACGCCGCTCTGATGTGAGCAAGGAAGCGATCGACCTCGCTGCGCAGCGTGCGCGATTGCTCGGCAAGTTCGGCGGCCGATGACAGCACTTCCCTGGCGGCGTCGCCGGTGGAGCCGATGCCGGTCGTTACGCCGGAAATATTGCGCGAGACCTCGCCGGTCCGCGCCGCGGCCTGCTGCACGTTGCGGGCGATTTCCTCGGTCGCCGAGCCCTGCTGGCCGACGGCGGCGGCGATCGCCGCCGAAATCTCGTCGACTTCCCTGATCGTGGTGCAGATCGACTGGATGCCCTCGACCGCGGCCGAGGTTTCGCTCTGCACCGCCGTGATCTGCGCGCGGATCTCGTCGGTCGCTTTCGCCGTCTGCGTCGCCAGCGTCTTCACCTCGCTGGCAACGACGGCAAAGCCGCGGCCGGATTCGCCGGCGCGCGCGGCTTCGATCGTGGCGTTGAGTGCGAGCAGGTTGGTCTGGCTGGCGATCTGGTTGATCAGCGACACCACCTCGCCGATCTTCGCCGCGGCCGCCGCAAGGCTTTGCACGCGGTCGTTCGATTGCTGGCCGTCGCTGGCGGCCTTGCCGACGACGGTGGAGGCATGCGTCAGCCGCCGGCCGATCTCGCCCATCGACGACGACAGCTCCTCGGCCGCCGCGGCAACGGTCTGGACATTGTCGGAAGCCTGCGCGGAGGCGGTCGAAACCATCAGCGTCTGCTGCCGCGATTGCTCGACGGTTGCCGACATCGACTGCGCGGTGGCCTGCATTTCGGTGGCCGCCGCCGAGACGCGCTCGACCACGCCACGCACGCTGGCTTCAAAGCTGTCGGCCAGCGCTGCGAAGGCATGGCGCTTCTCCTGCTCGGATTGCGCCTTGGCCTCCGCCTGATCCGTCTGCATCCGTTGCATGCGGACGGCGTTGTCCTTGAACACCGCGACCGCCCGCGCCATCTCGCCGACCTCGTCCTGGCGCTGATGGGCGGGCAGCTCGATTTCCAGCTTGCCATGCGCGAGATCGCGCATTGCCGCGGTGATCGAGAGGATCGGGCGCGAGATGCTGCGGGCAATCAACAATCCCGCGGCCGCGGCGATCGAGATGCCGAACAGCGCCATGCTGATGGCGAGCTGCCGGGCGCGATCGAGCGAGGCGACATACTCGCTATTGTCCATCACGATCTCGACGGCGCCGATGGCGTTGCCGGAGAAATCCTTGATCGGGCCGAGCAGGGCGGCGACCGGCGTGGTGCCGAGCTTGCCCTGGCGAATGATGAAGCCGCCGTCGCGGGCGCCGCGATAATCGGACGGATCGAAGAAGCTCTGGCCGCTCAGCGTGCCGCCGAACAGCTTGAAGTCGCTGTTGGCCGAAAGGTGGAACGCGACATCGACGCCGCGGGTGCGCTTGAATTCGTCGAAGAACGGCTGGCCGAAAGTCAGGCCGAACTCCACCGAGCCGAGATGCTTGCCGGCCTGCGCGACCGGAACGACGCCGCGGATGCCGAGCCCGGCGACGCCGCCTTCGAGGCCCAGGATCGGCTTGCGCTGCTGGTTGGCCGCGACCACGGTCTTGCGGAAGCTGGACAGGTCGTCGCCGAATTTTGGCGGCTGGTGAACGCGCAGATAGGAGATCGCCGGCGGCGTGTGAAACTGAAACTGGTCGACGCCGTAATCGGCTTTCATGGCGGCAAACCCGGCGCCGAACAGGCCCATCAGCGCATCGCGGTCGCCGCGCGCCATCGCCTCCTGCACCGCGGGGATGCTGGCGACCACAGCGCTCATCGCGGCGGCGCGGCGCGATTCCTGGCCGAGCCGTGACTGAAGCGCATCATAGTGGCTGCGCAGTTCGCGCTCGTCGGCGCGTTCGACGATGCCGGAGATGATCCACATGGCGCCGAGCAGCACGAACACCGCCGTGCCTGCCGAGGCAAGGGCGAGGGCGGCGGTGATCCGCGTCCTCAGTCCCAGATGGAAGCGTCGGGAAAAAGCGTTTGGTGCGGTGCTGGCCATTCCGCAGAAATACTGGAACGTTACTAATTTTGGATGAATGGAACCGGCGGTGCAACCTCGGCGGCTGGGTGGCGGGCGCAGGGGCACTCTGCAGCCTCCGTCATTGCTCTCGATGTTGCGAGGAGCGTAGCGACGAAGCAATCCATCTACCCCCAAGTGGAGAGGTGGATTGCTTCGCGGAGCCTGTCATCGGGCGGCGCTTCGCGCCGGCCCGTTGGCTCGCAACGACGACGGTGGGACTAATACCCCCGCCCGCGGTCCACCACGTTTTCCAGCGCGCCGCCGGCCTCGAAGCGCTCGATCTGCTCGGCGACATATTTCGAGATCTCGTCGGGATCGGTGTCGGCCGCATTGTGCGGGGTCAGCACCACCTTTGGGTGGGTCCAGAACGGGCTGTCCAATGGCAGCGGCTCGGTGGCGTAGACGTCGAGCGAGGCGCCGCCGAGCGTGCCGTCGTCGAGGCATTGCAGGATGTCGGCCTCGTTCTGCAGGCCGCCGCGCCCGGCATTGATCAGGACCGGCGCGCCGAGCGGGCTGGTGCGATTCAGTTTCTCGAACAGCGGCCTGTTCAGCACGTGCCGGGTCTCGGGTGTCAGCGGCAGCAGGCAGACCAGGATGTCGGTCCGCCGCAGGAATGCATCGATCTCTGCCTCACCGTGAAAGCATTCGATGTCCGGAATCTTTTTCGGGCTTCGGCTCCAGCCAGCGACGCGAAAGCCGAGGCCCCTGAGCGCGTCGGCGGCATCGGCTCCGAGCGTGCCGAGCCCCATGATGCCGACGCTGACCGCGCTAGCCGCCCATTGCGATTTCGGCGCCCAGCGCTTTTCGCGCTGCGACTGCCGCAGATAAGGCTCCTGCCGGTGGTGCATTAGCACATGCAGCACGACGTATTCGGTCATGCGCGCGGTGAGATCACCGATCGCGACGCGCACCAGCGGCACGTCGGGGAGGGTACGGTCCGCCATCAGCGCATCGACACCGGCACCAAGGTTGAAGATCACGCGCAGGTTCGGGAAACCGGCCAGCTCGCCCGGCTGCGGCTTCCACACTGCCGCATAGTGCACCGCCGCCGGATCGGATTTGGCACCGGCGAATGGCAACACGGGGCGGCCCTCGCAGACCTCGTCGAACCGATCCTTCCAGCGCTGCGGCGACCAGTTGTCCGTTCCGCCATGCACCAGCAGCGCAAGCGCACCCTTCGTCATTTGCTACTTCCTGTCGTGACTCGAAGACGGCGTGATCCGCCTCACATCGGGGATTTCGCTGTTTCTCTAGCCTCCTTTGGTCCAACAAGGGAGACCCTCATGCGCAGATCGACGCTGCGACCGCGCCGGGCGCGCTGGATACAGCGCATGAAGGCCGTCCTTCTGATTCTCTCGGTGTGCGTCCTTTGTTCCAAAGCCATCGTCCACACCTACCGGCACTTCAATCCGACGCCGCCGATCATCGGCCCCTGACCTGCGGAACAATCAAAATTTCTTCGACGCCCCTGTCGGCAGCGGGCATAATCGTTCGTCATCATAACGAACGGAGATGCCAAGCTGCCATGCTTTACGCCATTCTTTGCTATCACGACGAAGACTTCGTCGGCTCCTGGACCAAGGAGCAGGACGCCGCGGTCATGAAGAAGCTGGCCGTCGTCCAGGACAAGCTCGCCAAGCAGGGCCGGCTCGGCCCGGTCGCGCGGCTGTTGCCGACAACGGCGGCGACTACGCTGCGCAAGGAAAACCCGCCGCTGGTGCTGGACGGACCCTATGCCGAAACCAAGGAGCAGTTGCTCGGCTTCTACCTCGTCGACTGCAAGGATCTCGACGAGGCGCTCGAAGTTGCCCGCGATCTCGGTGCGGCCAATCCCGGCGGCGCCTATGAGATCCGTCCCGTTGGCCAGTTTGCACCGGGGAGCGCGCAGCCATGACCGATACCGCCTGGATCGATGCCGCGCTGACCTCGGCTCGCCCCCAGGCGGTCGGCGCATTGCTGCGCTATTTCCGCGATCTCGATACCGCCGAGGAAGCGTTTCAGAACGCCTGCCTGCGGGCGCTGAAGAGCTGGCCGCAGAACGGCCCGCCGCGCGATCCCGCGGCGTGGCTGATCATGGTCGGGCGCAATGTCGCGATCGACGACATCAGGCGCAGCAAGAAGCAGGAGGCGCTGCCCGACGACGAGGCGATCTCCGACCTCGACGACGCCGAGGAGCAACTCGCCGAGCGGCTCGACGGCTCGCACTACCGGGATGACATCCTGCGCCTGCTGTTCATCTGCTGCCATCCAGACCTGCCGGCGACGCAGCAGATCGCGCTGGCGCTGCGCATTGTCTCGGGACTGTCGGTCAAGCAGATCGCGCGCGCCTTCCTGGTCTCGGAAGCCGCGATGGAGCAGCGCATCACGCGGGCGAAGGCGCGCGTTGCCGACGCCGACGTGCCGTTCGAGACGCCGGGCGCGGTGGAGCGCGCCGAGCGCCTTGCTTCCGTCGCCGCCATGATCTACCTGATCTTCAACGAGGGTTATTCGGCGAGCGGCGACACTGCTGCGATCCGCAGCCCGCTATGCGAGGAGGCCATTCGCCTGGCGCGGCTGTTGCTGCGGCTGTTCCAGGGCGAGCCCGAGATCATGGGGCTGACCGCGCTGTTGCTGTTGCAGCATGCGCGGGCCGACGCGCGGTTCGACGCCGACGGCGCGGTGATCCTGCTCGACGACCAGGACCGTTCGAAATGGAATAAGGCGCTGATCGCCGAGGGGCTGGCGCTGATCGACAAGGCGATGCGCCACCGCCGCAGCGGGCCCTACCAAGTGCAGGCCGCGATATCGGCGCTGCATGCCCGCGCCGAAAAGCCCGAAGATACCGATTGGACCCAGATCGACCTGCTCTATGGCGCGCTCGAAATCATGCAGCCGTCGCCGGTGGTGACGCTGAACCGCGCGGTCGCGGTGTCAAAAGTGAAGGGCCCGCAGGCCGCCCTCGACATGATCGAGCCGCTGGCGCCGCGGCTGTCGAACTATTTTCATTTCTTCGGCGTGCGCGGCGCCTTCCTGATGCAGCTCGGCCGCAACGAGGAAGCCCGCACCGCCTTCGACCGCGCCATCGCGCTAGCCAACACCTCGGCGGAGGCCGCCCACATCCGCATGCACCTCGACCGCCTGCAGCGCGACAGCCAGCCCCGCGGCAAGACAGCGGGGAAGTAAGCTCTCTTATCCTCCTCTGGAGGGGAGGATCGGTTCGCATAAAATGCGAACCGAGGTGGGGTGACGGTCTTTCCGCATCCAACAGCGCCCGAGTGGAGAGATCACCCCACCCCGTTTCGCATTTCGCTGCGCTACATGCGAACCGACCCTCCCCCTCCAGGGCCCTCCAGGGGAGGGTGATGCGGGGTGCCGCGAAATCTTTCTCAATCCCTTGTCGGTTTCCTTATCCCCCGTTCGTCTTGAATCCGAACTCCACAAAACAACGGAGACCCATCATGACCGTCATCGCCGAGACCGTTCCGGCCTCCATGCCCGCGCGCTGGGTGGGCCGCATCCTCTCCGGCCTCGTCATCGTCTTCCTGATGATCGACGGCGCCATCAAGCTGGTGCCGTGGCCGGTCGTCACCGAAACCATGGACCGGATGGGCTATGGCTCTGATGATGCGTTGATGCGCGGCCTTGGCGCCATCACCATCGTCTGCACCGTGCTCTACGCGATCCCGCCGACCTCGATCCTCGGGGCGATCCTGCTCACCGGCTATCTCGGCGGCGCGATCGCCTCGCATGTGCGGATCGGCAGCCCCCTGTTCACGCATACCCTGTTCGGGCTTTACCTCGGCCTGATGCTGTGGGGCGGACTGTGGCTGCGCGACAGGAACTTGCGTGGCCTGATTCCGTTTCGCCGCCACCCGCGTCAACAGTGATCGCCATAGGAGACTGACATGTTCGACATTGTCGTCATCGCCATCATCCTGGCAATTGCCATCGCCGCCATCCTCATTCGCGCCGCTACCAGGCCGAACACGCTGCGCGTCGAGCGCGCGATCGACATCAATGCGCCGGCCGAGAAAATCTTTCCGCTGATCTCGGATTTTCACCAGTGGCTGAAATGGTCGCCTTACGAAGAGAAGGACCCGGCGATGAAGCGCAGCTATGGCGGCGCTGACAGCGGCAAGGGCGCCACCTATGCCTGGGACGGCGACAAGAATGTCGGTTCCGGCCGCATGGAAATTCTCGACGCCACGGCGCCGTCGAGGATTGTCATCAAGCTCGATTTCTTCAAGCCGTTCGAAGGCCACAACACCGCCGAGTTCACAATGCTGCCGCAGGGCGATGGCACCAATGTCACATGGGTGATGCATGGTCCGGCGAACTTCATGTCCAGGTTGATCCAGGTGTTCATCAATCTCGACAAGATGATCGGCCGGGATTTCGAAGCGGGTCTCGCCAAGCTGAAGACGATCACCGAGAAATGAGAGCCACGCTATCTTGTCCCGGACGCGCCGCAGCACGTAAGTGATGCGACGCAGAGCCGGGACCGAACCATGGACCCCGGAATGGCAGCGCACCGCTGACGCGCTGCGCCGCATCCGGGGAACGCAAAAGACACCACACAACCAAGGAGCCAGCGATGCAGGTCAATCCCTATTTGTTCTACAACGGCAATTGCGAGGAAGCGCTGAACTATTATCAGAAGGCGCTCGGCGCGCAGATCGAGGCCAAGATGCCCTATGGCGACGGGCCGGCCGACATGCCGGTGCCGGCGGATTGGAAGACCAAGATCATGCATGCCCGCATCACCATCGACGGCGAGGTGCTGATGGCATCCGATGCCACGCCGGGCGATTACAAGGCGCCGCAGGGCATTTCAGTTGCGCTCGCGGTCGAAGATCCTGCGGACGCCGAACGCCGCTTCAAGGCGCTCGCCGAAGGCGGCACGGTGCGGATGCCGTTCGGCCCGACCTTCTTCTCCAACGGCTTTGGCATGTGCGTCGACAAGTTCGGCATTCCCTGGATGGTGAATAGCCCGAAGGAAGGGATGTGACAGTGCTGTAGGGTGGGCAAAGGAGCGCAAGCGACGTGCCCACCATTTATCGCCGAGCGCGGCTCGCAACGGTGGGCACGCTGTCGCTTTGCCCACCCTACGACTACCTGCATCTCGGATAAATCGCCGAAAGCTCTCGCCCGCGCAGCAGTAACAGCCGCGACGTCAATCCGCCGCGCCGGGCGATCCAATCCCGCACCGGCGCCGGATAGGCTTCCTGCACGGCATGCGAGGCTTCCGGCTCGGCGTAGATCCGGCCGCGGCGGTCGATCGAGCGCGCGGCGTGAAATCCCAGCACCGCCCGGCGTGTCACGCAGATCCGATCCTCCGGAATCGTCATCAGCACCAGCGTGCAGGCCGACAGGCAGGGCCCGTCGATCACCACCCGCTCGCCGGATTGGCGCACGCGATCGAACAGTTCGAGAAACGGCCCGACCTGGCCGCCCGGGCTCGCCAGAATGCGGATTTCCGCCCGCGCGGGGAGAATCGCCGCAAACAGCGCGGCGGCGGCAACGACAACTTTGATGACCGCCATTCGCATGCGCGGCTCCTTCGTCAGCACGGCCCTATCGGCCAGTTACGCTGAGATATGTGGCAAGGTTTCGTCAAGTGCCGTGCGCCACAGACACCGGCCTCGGTGTGCGAGAATAGCGCGCAGCCGTTCGTAATCCCGCAGACCTGTCATGAGAATGTTTGGAGCCTGCTCCGGAACGAACCGTGGGGCAGCTCGTTGAGCAGGATGGATCAGCTATTCCTCAGCACTATCTGCGCGGGCGTTTTGCTGCTCGTGACCGCGTTCGCACTGGCAACGCCGAGCATGAACCCGGATGTTCCGCCGGAGAAAACCGTGCTGCTCCGTATTGCGGCGCGATAGCCTCCCCCTTTTCGTCAGCAGGGGAAGGTGGCAGCCGGCCCGTTCCGCACGATTCGCAGCATAGTCAGCGTGCTTATCCATTCCGCCGCTGGCCGCGCAGCGTCGGTAGGCCGATGCCGGCGGCATCGAAGCCACCGTCGACGGCCAAAATCTGTCCGGTGATGTAGCTCGAGCGCTCGCTGCACAGGAAGAAGATCGCTTCGGCCAGTTCCTCCTCGAGGCCGTAGCGGTTGAGCGGAATGGCGTCGTGATAGTCGGCGCGGATCTCCGGCGTGTGGACCTGCTTGGCCATCGCGGTTTCGACCGGGCCGGGCGCCACCGCATTGACGCGGATGCCGAACGAAGCGAGTTCCACCGCGAGCTGCTTGGTAAGATGCGCGAGCCCGGCTTTGCTGGTGCCATAGGCCGAGCGCAGCGTCGAGGCGCGCACCGCCGAGATCGAGGTGATGTTGACGATTGCGCCGCCCTGTTCGCGCAATAGCGGCGCCGCCGCTTTCGTGCAGATGAAGGGACCAGAGAGATTGACCGCCAGGATGCGGCCCCAGTCCTGATCGGATGTCTCAAGCAGCGGCGCGAACACCGCGATGCCGGCATTGTTGACCAGCGCGTCGAGCCGGCCGAAGCGCGCGTTCAGCGCGCCGATCGCGTTCGCCACTGCGCCTGCGTCAGAGACGTCGCAATGCAGCGCCAGCGTGTTGTCGGGATCGGCAAGGCCGGCAACCGCGCCGTTCAGCAATTCGCCCTCGATGTCGAGCAGCGCCACCTTCCAGCCCTCGGCGAGAAAGCGTCTGGCCGTCGCAAGCCCGATGCCGCGCGCAGCGCCGGTGACGAGAGCAACTTTTTGAGGAGAGGAGGGCATCGGCTAAGTCCGTTGGCGAGAGGAAGGATTTCCCGCTTCTAATAACCCATGCCTAGAAGCGTGTCGCGGCGGCAGCGATGCAGAATTCGGCCCTCCATGGCGCCCAATATGCAAAATCCGGTACGGGCGGTTGTCCCGTACCGGATCAAGCCGATCGACGATGTCGTATCGCTAGCGCTGCGCGATCGCCTTGGCTTCGGCGGCGGCGCGCTGCATGTTGGAGGACATCTCGGAGGTCACCGTGCTCTGTTCCTCGACGGCCGCCGCGGTCGCCGTGACGTATTCGCTGACGCCCTGGATCGCCTGCTTGATGCTGTTGAGCGCGCCGACGACGTCGCCGGAGATGCCGTTGAGATTGCCGATTTCCTGGCCGATCTTGTCGGTCGCCTGCTTGGCCTGGGTGGCGAGGTTCTTGACCTCCGAAGCCACCACGGCAAAGCCACGGCCCGCTTCGCCGGCGCGCGCCGATTCGATCGTCGCATTCAGCGCCAGCAGGTTGATCTGGCCGGTGATATTGCCGATCAATTCGACGATGCCGCTCATCGCCTGCGCCGCCTCGTTCAGCCGTTGTGCCTGGGCGTCGGCCGCTTCCACCCGCGAGACGGCGGTGGAGGCGGTCTCGCGCGACTTGGTCATGGCTTCGGAGATTTCCCGCACCGAGGCGTTCAGTTCCTCCGCGCCGGCGGCGACCGATTCCATCATGCCGCGCACCCGCTCGTTGCCGAGGCGGACCAGCACCTGCGCCGTGGTGTCGGTGGCGTATTTCACCACCTTGAACGGCTTGCCGTTGAGGTCGAGGATCGGGTTGTAGGACGCCTGGATCCAGACCTCCTTGCCGTTCTTGCCGATCCGCTTGTATTCGGCGGCCTGGTATTCGCCGCGGTTCAGCGCTGCCCAGAATTCGCGATAGGCGGCGCTGTCGCGCTCGCCCTGTTCGACGAACATGCTGTGATGCTTGCCCTGGATCTCACCGAGCGAATAGCCGAGGGTCTTGAGGAAGTTCTGGTTGGCGCCGATGATGGTGCCGTCCATTTTGAATTCGATCACCGCCTGCGACTTGCCGATCGCGGCGATCTGGCCGGCGAGGTCAGCGGTCGAAAGCTTCTGGCTGGTGACGTCGGTGGCGAACTTCACCACGCGGAACGGCTTGCCCTTCTCGTCGAGCACCGGGTTGTAGGAGGCGAGGATCCAGACTTCGCGGCCGCCCTTGCCGATCCGCTTGTATTCGGCGGCCTGGGTTTCGCCGCGGTTCAGCTTGGCCCAGAACTCGCGATAGGCCGCGCCCTCGCGCTCGCTGGGCTCGACGAACATGCTGTGGTGCTTGCCCTTGATTTCGCCGAGCGTGTAGCCCATCGCCCTCAGGAAATTGTCGTTGGCGGTCACGATGGTGCCGTCCATCTCGAAGGCGATGACGGCCTGGGCGCGGCTGATCGCGGCGATCTGGCTCGCGTCCTCCATGCTCTTGATCTTTTTCGCAGTGACGTCGGTGGCGAACTTCACCACCTTGAACGGCTTGCCGCTGCCGTCGAGGATGGGGTTGTAGGTCGCCTGGATCCAGACTTCCTTGCCGCCTTTGCCGATGCGCTTGTATTCGGCGGCCTGGTACTCGCCACGCCTCAGCGCCGCCCAGAACTCGCGATACGCCGCGCCCTCGCGCTCGGACGGATCGACAAACGTGCTGTGGTGCTTGCCCCGGATTTCGCCGAGCGAGTAGCCGAGGGCTTTGAGGAAATTGTCATTGGCAGTGATGATGGTGCCGTCGAGATTGAACTCGATCACGGCCTGCGAGCGGCCGAGGGCCTCGGCAAGCGCCTTGTCAGCCGAGGAGTTCTTGAGCAATTGAAACACGGAAGGGCCTCATCCAAATGGCGGTAAAGAATGAGGCCGTCGACGATCCACCGAGCCTCACTGCTAGGATTTCACCGTGGAACGAAGCCAGAAAGATTACGTTAACGCTATTCTCCGTAATGTGACGGATAACATCGCCAGCCGGAGGCGATCTCCAGCATGCTGCGCTGAGTACGGCTCCGCAAGATTACGGCGTCCCACCTACTGCCGATTTCACGACGCTCTCATACGCCGCCTGCAAACGCTCGCCGACCGATGGACCGGGGCGCTTGCGCCGCTTGATGCCGAGATGGTTTTCGCGCAACTCATCCATGAACTCCGCCCATAGTTTCGGCCCGCCTTCGCTCAGCAGCCGTGCGCGAATGCCGAGTTCCTCGGTGACCGGCAGGTATTTGTAACCCCAGGCGGCCATCTGCGCGAGGACTGGCAATAGCTCGATGCCCTGCTCGGTCAGCGAATAGATTCCCTTCTGCTTGTGCGAGGGATCGTCCTCGCGGGTGATGATGCCCTCGTCGAGCAGGGTCTTCAGCCGGTCGGCAAGAATGTTGGAGGAGATTCCTTCCTCCGATTTCGTCAGCAGCTCGCGAAAGTGTCGCCGGTTGCCGAACATCATGTCGCGGATGATCAGAAGGCTCCATTTGTCGCCGAGCACCTCCAGCGAGAGATTGATCGGGCAGCCGGAACGCTGGGCGTCGGTCATGGGCGGTCTCCGGGCGCCGGCCGGCGCCTGCAAAAAAACTGCTTGCAATATTGCACCGGCTGACCCAAGATACAACCAGTTGCAAATCGCAATCAGTTTTGGAGGATGATCCGATGGCACGGTTGATCATGTGGAACCTGATGACGCTGGACGGCTTCGTCGAAGGCCCGAACCGCGACATTTCCTGGCATGAGGACGTCTGGGGCGAGGAGCTGGAGCAGCTCTCGATCCAGCAGTTGAATGCGGCCGGCGGACTGCTGTTCGGCCGCGTCACCTACGAATTGATGGCCGGCTACTGGCCGAACGCGACCGGCGAGGTCGCCGGTTTCATGAACGCGGCGCCCAAATATGTCTTCTCGCGCACGGTGAAGAAGTCGGACTGGAACAACACGCAGGTTTTCGGCGGCGACGTGGCAGAAACCGTTGCCCGACTGAAGCGCGACAGCGCCAAGGATATCTTTTTGTTCGGCAGCGCCGATCTCGCCGCCACGCTGATCCCGCACGGACTGATCGACGAATTCCGCATTGCCGTGAACCCGGTCATCCTTGGCGGTGGAACGCCGCTGTTCAAGCCGGGCGCGAAGGTCAGGCTCAAGCTGATCGACAGCCGGCCATTGTCGACCGGCATCGTGATCCTGCGCTACGCGCCGGCGGCGAAATAATCGATGGTCGAATGCCGGCGCGTCGTCTTGTCAGGAATTGTAAGGAGCTACCCAAGGAGTTGCCCATGTCGCTGACGCTGCATTTTCACCCGCTCGCCTCGTACTGCTGGAAGGTGCTGATCGCGCTTTATGAGAACGATGTCCCGTTCACGCCGAACTTGGTCGATCTCGGCAATGCGGCGGAGCGCGCCGCGCTGGTGAAGCTGTGGGGCATCGGCAAGTTTCCGGTGCTGCAGGACGATGGACGTGGCGAGATCGTTCCAGAATCCAGCATCATCATCGAATATCTCGACCGTCATTATGGCGGCCGCGCGCGGCTGATCCCCGGCGATGTCGATCAAGCATTGCGGACGCGGCTGCGCGACCGCTTCTATGATCTCTACGTGCATCTGCTGATGCAGAAGATCATGGTCGACCGGCTGCGGCCGGACGGAAAGCGCGATGCTTACGGCGTCGCCGAGGCGAGGGTGCAGCTCCGCACCTCCTACGCCATGATCGAGCAGCAGATGGCCGGCGGCCGCTGGGCGATGGGCGATGATTTCACGCTTGCCGACTGCGCCGCGGCGCCGGCGCTGTTCTACGGTAACATGGCGGAGCCGTTCGGTGACGGGCAACGGAACGTCGCCGCCTATCTGGAGCGGCTGAAGGCGCGGCCATCCGTTGCGCGCGTGCTGAAGGAGGCGGAGCCCTATTTCCAGATGGTGCCCAAAGAAGCCTGAAGACCAAGGAAGCCTGAAGAAAGAACACGTAAATGGCAGCAATCGACAAAGCGGATATTGTTCGCGCGATTTTCGAGGGCTATCTCACCGGCAACCGGCGGTTGGTCGAGGCGTCCTTCAGCGACGACTTTCGCTTTACGAGCCCCTATGACGACAACATCGACAAGGCGGCCTATTTCGAGCGGTGCTGGAAGGATAGCGACTGGATCGCGCGGCATGAACTGGAGAAGATCGTCGCCGACGGCGATGACGTTTTCGTGACCTATCACTGCGTAGCCAAGGACGGCAAAAGCTTCCGTAATACCGAATTCTTGGTCTTCGACGGTGACAAGGTCAGGCGCATCGACGTCTATTTTGGCGCGACGTATCAGAACGGCTTATTCGTCAGGCAGGCGGAGTAGCTGCTGTCTCCTGACGTCGCGGGCGTGAGGCGGCGCAATTATTCCAAAAATAATTCTCTCCGACATGTCGGCGGCGTAAAAACCCGCTCGTCTTGTTGACGAAGGCCGGCGCGACAGTCGCCGCACCAGCACGACGGAAATGGAGAATGACGATGCGATTCATGGTGATTGTGAAGGCCAGCAAGGATACGGAAGCCGGCGTCATGCCGAGCACGGAACTGCTGGCGGCGATGGGCAAGTTCAACGAGGAACTGGTCAAGGCCGGCGTGATGGAGGCGGGCGAGGGCCTGCATCCGACCTCGAAGGGCGCGCGGATCAGGTATGGCAGCGGCGAGGGCGTCACGCGCGGGCCTTTCGCGCTGAGCAAGGATATCGTTTGCGGATTCTGGCTTATCAACACCAAATCGTTGGACGAGGCGATCGCCTGGATGAAGCGCGCGCCGTTCGCCGATGGCGACGAGATCGAAATACGTCAGGTGTTCTCGGCGGAAGATTTTGGCGAAGCGCTCACCCCTGAACTGCGCGAGCAGGAAGAGCGCCTGCGCGCCCAGGCGGCAAAGAAATAGTTTTTGTCCCGTCATTCCGGGGCAGCCCGCAGGGCTGAACTATGGTGCGCAATTGCGCACCTGAGAATCCAGAAGTTGTAGCGCGAGATTCCGGGTTCATCGCTGCGCGATGCCCCGGAATGACGACCGAGCAAAGGACCCTCAACCATGCGCTTTATGATGCTGATGATCCCCCTAGGCTATGAGACCGCGCCGCCCGACGTTCAGCTCGACCCTGAACGGGTCAAGGCGATGATGGCCTATAACGAGGCGCTGAAGGATGCCGGCGTCCTGATCGCCCTCGACGGGCTGCATCCGCCCTCGATGGGCGCGCGCGTCTCCTTCGGTACCGGCAAGCCCATGGTCACCGATGGCCCGTTCACCGAAGCCAAGGAAGTGCTCGGCGGTTACTGGATGATCAACGTGAAGTCGCGCGAGGAGGCGATCGAATGGGCGAAGAAGTGCCCGGCCTCCGAAAACGAGATCATCGAGATCCGCCAAGTCCAGGAGATGGCGGATTTCTCGGAAGAAGTGCAGCAGGCCGCGAAAGGCTTTGAGGAACTGCAGAAGGGAAATGCTCACAAGGCGCGGTGAGGTGCTTCTGCTCCCTCGTTCTTGTGTCCCGGACGCGGTGCAGCCTAGCGATGCGCAGCATCGTCAGGCAACGCTGCGCCGCAGAGCCGGGACCCATGTCATCGGGTACCCTGATTGATGGATAGGCCCCGGCTCTGCGGCGCGTCACTCTGTGCCGCGCCGCGTCCGGGGCACGAGCCCGGGAAGACGGTACGGAGGGACCTTCTCAAACGGTTAACCTTCCTGAACGCGCAAAATAAGTGACCTTTACTGCCGGCTCATGTAAAAGCCCTTTACATGAGCTGGCGCAAGGACCAAGGCCGCAGCGAGCGCGGCTATCATCACGGCAATCTGAAAGAGGCGTTGCTGCAGGCGGCGCTCGATCTGATCTCGCAGAAGGGGCCGGCCGGCTTCACCTTCGCCGATGCCGCGCGGATGGCCGGCGTCAGCCCGGCTGCGCCCTATCGGCATTTTCGCGACCGCGACGAGCTTCTCTCCTCGATCGCCCAGCGTGGTTTCGAGCAGTTCGAGGCGATGCTGACGCAGTCCTGGGACGACGGCCGTCCGGACACGGTCACCGCCTTCGAACGGGTCGGCAAGGCCTATCTGGCGTTCGCCCGCAACGAGCCGGCATTCTACTCGGCGATGTTCGAATCGGGCATTCCCGTCGAGTCCAATCCTAATTTGATGGCGGCGAGCGAGCGCGCCTTCGCGATCATCCGCGCTGCCGCCGAGCGGCTCGCGGCGATGGCGCCCCCGGGCGTGCCGCGTCCGCCCGCGCTGATGATGGCGCTGCACATCTGGTCGATGGCACACGGCGTCGCCTCGCTGTTCGGCCGCGGCGACGGCGCGCGGCGCAAATTGCCGATGGCGCCGGACGAACTGCTGGAAGCGCAGGTGCTGATCTATCTGCGCGGCCTCGGCTTCCCGACCGACCGCCGGGCTTCCGAACAGACACCGCCGAGTCCGCCACCGGTTCCGCCATCCGGTCCCTGGGGCAACCGCAAATAATTTTTCGACGGGTGCGGCGAGGCACCCGCTTGACAAAAACGCGGGACGGTTTAGGTATGTAAATGTTATTTACATTCACAACGGCGTGATCGCCGTCATGGAGAGGGAAATGGCCTACACCGCAGATGTCAATCGATGGCGCGGCCCGACTGAAGAGACCTATCGTCCGCATATGCTTGAGAGCCCGTGGCACCCCGGCTGGATCGTGGTGACCATTCTCGGCTTTATCATCTGGTGGCCGATCGGCCTTGCCCTTCTCTTTTTCACACTAGGGAGCAGAAAGATGGGTTGCTGGAGCCACGGAGACCGCTGGCAGAACAAGATGGAGCGGATGCAGTACAAGATGGACCGGATGCGCGGCCGCATGGAGCGCCGTGGTTTTGGCGGCTTCGGCTTCGGCCAGCCCTCCAGCGGCAACCGCGCCTTCGACGAGTACCGCATGGAAACCCTGCGCCGGCTTGAGGAAGAGCAGGTCGAGTTCAGGAACTTCCTCGACCGCCTGCGTCACGCCAAGGACAAGGAAGAGTTCGACGCGTTCATGGCGCAGCACAAGCAGCGTCCGACCCCGCCGAACGACCAGCCGCAGCAGGGCTGACGTCAAGCGTAGCGTTTTCAAGCGAAGTGGGTACCGGTTCGCGTGAAGAAAACGCGTCAAAAGTAAGTGGAATTCAGCCGCGGGTGTGATGCCCCCATGACGCCCGACGGCGGATACAACCGCCCATTTGCGAGAGCAGGTGGGCGGTTTGTTCTTTGGCTATCGAAGAAACGACCGAACTGCGACCGCAACAGCAAGCGGGTGTCGGGGATCTGCGGCTAAGCGAACACGGTCCGCTAGCGGCGCCTTCGCGGCGGTTCTATAATGTGTGACGCGCTAACCCAAGGGCGGACGTCATGATTGAAAGCCTGTCTGTCGATCTGCTCTGGCGCTCGATCCGCCAGGAAGCCGAAAGCGCCATTACGCGCGATCCTGTGTTCGGCGTCACGCTCGCCTCGTCCATTCTCGATCATCCCGATTTCGCGCATGCGCTGGCGCACCGGATCGGCGCGCGGCTCGGCAAGACGGCAGAGGATCGCGCGCATTTCGCACATTTCGCGCGCGAGGCGTTCACGGCATCGCCCGATCTGGTCGAAGCCGCCAGCCTCGACCTGCAGAGCATCGCGGTTCACGATCCCGCCAAGACAACGCTGCTGCCGCCGCTGTTGAACTTCAAGGGATACATCGCGCTGCAGGCCTGGCGCGTCTCGAACTGGCTGTGGCGCGAAGGGCGCCACGATCTCGCGCTTCTGCTGCAAAGCCTGTCGTCGGACCTGCTTCAGGTCAGCATTCACCCTACCGCATCGATCGGGACGTCGGTGTTCCTCGATCACGCCACTGGCATCATCATCGGAGCCTTTGTCGTGATTGGTGACGGGGTGACAATTTTGCAGAACGTCACCATTGGCCGCAAACATTCGGAGCCGGATCGCGCGCCGAAGATCGGCAACGGCGTTTATCTTGGCGGCGGGTCGACCATGATCGGCGGTGTCAGCATTGATGATTTCGCCAAGATCGGCGCCGGGGCGCTCGTCGAGCAAGACGTGCCCGCCGGCTGCACCGCCGTCGGCGTTCCCGCGCGATTGACGAATTACCCGGAAGTTTCCGCCTGAGTGCGTGGCAGGGGAGCGACGGTCCCGCAGCTGCCGTAGGGTGGGCAAAGCGAAGCGTGCCCACCATCCCGCAGTGTGCTCGATGATGCATGGTGGCCACGTCGCTCCGCTCCTTTGCCCACCCCTACAAGCGCATCGTGTGCAACGACCTACTTCACCATCGCCCCGTAGACGATGTCCTGCACCTGCTCGCGGTAGTATTTTCGCAGCTCGCCCGGTGCCGCCGTTCCCACCACCACGACAAGCCGCTCCTTCGGGTCGCAGAAGAATTGCGTGCCGTAGGCGCCGTTCCAGGTGAACTCGCCGGGATTGCCCGGCACCGCCGACAGGCCCTCGCAGGTGCGCACCGCCACGCTGAGGCCAAAGCTGAAGCTGCCGCGATGCGGCTCGACATTGCCGACGTTGTTCTTGATTCTCCGGACCAAGGTGGTTCGAGATCATGTGGTGCACGGTCTTGGGCCCGAGAATGCGCTGGCCGTCGAGCTCGCCGCCATTGAGCAGCATCTGTCCGAAGCGCACGTAGTCGCCGACGGTGGCGAACGCGCAGGCGCCGCCGCAGTCGAACTTGGTCGGCGTATCCAAAAGCTTGATCGCCTGCGGCTTGCCGGTCAGCGGGTCATTGGGAAATGGCCGGGCAAGCCGTGTGCGCTGCGCATCGGTGGGGTGAAACGTCGCGTCCTTCATGCCGAGTGGCTGCCACACATTGCTGGCGAGATAATCGCCAAGCCGCTGCTCGCTGACCTTTTCAACCACCGCGCCGAGCACGTCGATCGAAAAGCCGTATTCGAAAACCGTCGCCGGCTGGTGAGCCAGCGGCAGTTTGGTGATGCGGTCGATGAAGGCCTGGGTATCGCCTTCGATCGCCGGCGCAGTGCCGTCGGGATATTGACGCGCCACCGGGCTCGAGCTGTCCGGACGTCCGCCATACATCAGACCGGACGTGTGCCGGTAGGTCGTGGATGAAGATCGGCGAAGCCTGCGCATCGAGCTTCAAGGAACCGTCCGCCTGGGGAACCCCCACTTTCATCTCGGCGAATCCGGGATAGTAATCCGCGAGCTTTGCCTTGAGCGGTAGGCGGCCCTGTTCCATCAGCGTCAGGCCCGCGACGGCAGCCATCGGCTTGGTCATGGAGGCCAGCGCGAACACGGCGTCCAGCGTCATCGGCGTGCCCTTGGCCGGATCAAGCTGGCCATACGCCTTGTACTGCACGAGCTTTCCATCGCGCGCGATCGCGACCACGGCGCCGGGCACGCGTTTGGCGGCGATCTCGCGTGCGAAGAAATCATCGAGGCGCGCCAGTCCCTGCTGCGAAAATCCGGCTTCATCCGGCTTTGCCTCGGGCAGCGGCGCGGCATTCGCCGAATGAGCGGCAATGCCGGCAACGACAGCGGCAACCATCATGAACGGCTTCATGTTTTCTCCCTGCAAATGCGGTTTTCGTCCGCACGGTTATTTTGTTCGGAGCACCATGCTAGATCGCGCCTACATGAGCGACAAGGCAAGAGCTGCCGCACACTGCGAATCCGTAGGGTGGGCAAAGGAGCGCAAGCGACGTGCCCACCATCTCTCACCGAGCACGCTGCCAGATGGTGGGCACGCTCCGCTTTGCCCACCCTACAGCAGCGATGATGCAATTGCCCGACGGGCAAATCACTTCCGATTTTCGGAAATGACGTCAAGCGAGTAATTTCTGAGAATCAGAAATATTTCGCTTCCATTCTGACCCAAATCAGCGGCATAAATACCGCCGTCTCACCGCGAGATGAGGGGCGTTGGCCATCGTCACTGACGCGCGGCGAGATGCGATGGACGCCGAGGCCATGACGGACGAGTGTGGCTGACGCGTACGGTGAAGTCGTGTGGTTCTGGCGCCGTGGTGCTGGCGTTAAGTCCGCGAGAAGCGAAAGCTGCTTGCGGGCGACGGAGGCAAAAGAGCCGTTCTCCGGGAAGAGCACGAAGTAAGCCGTAAAGCCATTGCGCAGGGAAGGCCGGGATGCTCCCGCCGAACCTGTATGCTCGTGTGCACCTTTTGCCTATGCGCATAATGGCACACGGGACCGCGGGTGCGGCGCGCACCCGGTCTTCCCTGCGCCCTCACAATGAAGAGGGCGGGAAAGTTTCAGCAAGCCTCGGGCAATCCATGTCGCGAGATTGCCGCCTCATATTCAGTTGTCGTCCCCGCGAAGGCGGGGATCCAGTATCCCAGAGACGCCAATGATTGAACCGATAAGCCGCGGCGTACTGGATCCTCCACCTGCGCGGAGGATGACAGCGGTGTGTGGTGCACACGCCGCCGATCCCAACGGCTTCCATGCCCTGGTACCGCCCCGCCCCCCATCCCGGGGGAACCCGGGCCCGGCCGATCCGTAAACCCCCGGCCGGCCTGGATTTCCGGCAGCCAAGTTCCCCTTTGGTAACCAAAACTTAACCAAGCTTAGCGTTTGGTTAGGGACGGAATGACGCGCTGACAGCCCTCGTTTTGACATGTTGGCAGGGGAAGCAATGCCCGGCTTTCGGCGGGCCCCCCATGCGACACCAAGAGAGCTCTCGCGCTGCGAAAATCGCCGCGCCCGACGCGCGGCTGTAGAGCCGGCAGCCATTTGCTCCCGGAGGAAATAGGGACACTGCGTTGAGAGGATACCGCTCATGAATCCCGCTGACGTCGCTCAGTCAGCCTTGCCGATGGTATCGGCCGACGTATCGCTGATCGCGCTGTTCATGCAGGCGCATTGGGTCGTCAAGACGGTCATGCTCGGCCTGCTCGCCTGTTCGGTCTGGGTCTGGGCGATCGCAATCGACAAGATCTTCCTTTATTCGCGCACCAAGCGCGCGATGGACCGTTTCGAGCAGGCATTCTGGTCGGGACAGTCGATCGAGGAACTCTATCGCGCACTGTCGGCAAAGCCGACGCAATCGATGGCGGCGTGCTTCGTCGCGGCGATGCGCGAGTGGAAGCGTTCGTTCGAGAGCCAGTCGCGCTCCTTCGCCGGCCTGCAGATGCGCATCGAGAAGGTGATGAACGTCTCGATCGCGCGCGAGGTCGAGCGCTTGGAGCGGCGGCTGCTTGTGCTGGCGACCGTCGGCTCGGCAGGCCCCTTCGTCGGCCTGTTCGGAACCGTCTGGGGCATCATGTCGAGCTTCCAGTCGATCGCGGCCTCGAAAAATACTTCGCTCGCGGTTGTCGCGCCCGGCATTGCCGAAGCGCTGTTTGCGACCGCTATCGGGCTTATCGCCGCCATCCCCGCGACGATTTTCTACAATAAGTTCACATCCGAGGTGAACAGGCAGGCGCAGCGCCTGGAAGGTTTTGCCGACGAGTTTTCCGCCATCCTGTCGCGCCAGATCGACGAGCGCGGATGAGGATGGCACATGACGAGCGCAGCGTGAGAGCACGATCATGGCGATGAACATGGCAGGTTCGGCTGGTGGCGGCGGACGCCGCGGCCGGCGTCGTGCCGCCGTGATGGCGGAGATCAACGTCACGCCGATGGTCGACGTGATGCTGGTGCTGCTCATCATCTTCATGGTGGCGGCGCCGCTGATGACCTCGAGCATCGATATCGACCTGCCGGTCGCCGGCGGCGGCAAGCAGATCCAGGCCAACGCCCCGCCGCTGACGCTGTCGGTCAAGCGCACCGGCGGCGCGTGCAACTCCAACGTCGAACTCTATCTCGGGGATTCGCCAATTCCGGCCAACGAGCTGCTGCCGAAGATCACGGCGATCAAGGAGACCCGGTCGGAGGCGGAGCGGGTGGTATACCTGCGGGGCGACAAGGACGTCTGCTACACGGATATGATGAAACTTTTGGGGTATATTCGGCAGGCGGGGTTCAAGGCGAATATCGTGATCGTGCCGGAGCAGGGGTCCTAAAAGCATGCGGCACGCGATGGCTGACGGGGGAGCGGGAAAGCTCAAGTGAAGGTCAAGGTCGACAAGACGGTTCTAGCGTCGGTTGCCCTGCACGTCCTCGTGCTGGGGTGGGTGATGCTGTCGTTCTCGACCAAGGCGCTTGAAATGCCGCCGGAAGATTCGGTGCCCGTCGACGTCATCTCGGCGAATGAGCTGGCCAAGACCATGGCCGGGATGAAGACCGGCAAGAAGGAAAATCCCAAGCCGCTGGTCGAGAAGATCGCCGAAGCCAAGCCAGTCGATGACGCCGTGGGCAAGATCACCGAGAAGGCGCCTGTGGTGACCGAGACCGCGCCGCAGCCGCAGCCAAAGGCCGAGGAAAAGCCGGTCGAGAAGAAACCCGACCCGCCCAAGGTCGTCGAGAAGCCGAAGGAAGAGCCGAAGCCGGTCGAGAAAAAACCTGAGCAGAAGGTCGATCAGATCGGCGACACTATCAAGAAGGAAGAGAAGAAGCCGCCACCGCCGCCGAAGCCGGTGCAGGCCAAGCCGCCGGAGCCGCCGAAGCAAAGAATCGTGGAGCGGCATTTCGACCAGAGCCAGATCGCGGCGCTGCTCGACAAACGCGATCCGACGCGCCAGGCCGCGGCCGGCGACACCATGAATTCCAATGCCGCACTTGGCACCGCCAAGGGCGCGGCGGCGGACAATTCCGCCACCTGGGGCTCGATGTTCCAGCGCCAAGTCGAGCGTTGCTGGAAGAAGCCCTATGGCGGCATCGAGTCGCAGAAGCCTGAAGTGGCGTTCGCCATTCGCCTGAAGCGCGACGGCACGCTCGAAGGCGCGCCTGTTCCGGAAGGAACACCGGCGACCCCATTCCTGCGCGTCTACCAGGAGAGCGCGCTGCGGGCCATCATCGAATGCCAGCCCTACAAGCTGCCGGCGGCCATGTATGATGAATGGAAATATTTCGCGCCTGTGTTCAAGGAAAAGGTCTAACGATTTGGTCACGTGGCGGCCACCTGTTAGCAATGCGAGATATGAGCAAAGTTTGAAGCGATGACTGACAAAAATGGATTGCCGAACATGCTGTATCGCCCGAGCCGCCGGCAGATCATTTCCGGAATAGCTGCGCTTGGCGCAGTCGCCGGCGGTCGTCATGCCTTTGCGCAGAAGCGAGTCGTCATTCCAGAGGGCGAATTCACACCGCTTCCGATCGCAATTACGAATTTCGTGGCCGGCACGCCCGGCGATGCCGAGGTCGGCGTCGGCGTGTCGCAGGTCATCACCAACAACCTCAAGCGCAGCGGATTGTTCGCGCCGATCGATCCGGCTGCCTTCATCGAGCGCATCAGCAATCCAGACAGCCCGCCGACGTTTCAGAGCTGGAAGCAGATCAACGCGCAGGCGCTGGTGCTTGGCCGCATGACGCGGCAGGGCGACGGCCGCCTCAAGGCCGAATTTCGGCTCTGGGACGTCAACCAGCAGCAGCAGCTCGCCGGCCAGCAATATTTCACCTCGCCGGAATACTGGCGGCGCATCGCCCATATCATCTCCGACCAGATCTACGAGCGTCTCACGGGCGAAAAGGGTTATTTCGACAGCCGCGTCGTATTCGTCGACGAGACCGGCGCGAAGGAGCGGCGCGTCAAGCGGCTGGCGCTGATGGATCAGGACGGCGCCAACGTCCGCTATCTCACCAAGGGCTCCGACCTGGTGTTGACGCCGCGGTTCTCGCCGTCGACACAAGAGATCACCTATATGGAATTCGGCCAGGGCGATCCGCGCGTCTACCTGTTCAATGTCGAGACTGGGCAGCGCGAGATCGTCGGCAATTTCCCCGGCATGTCGTTCTCGCCGCGGTTCTCGCCGGACGGCCAGCGCATCATCATGAGCCTGCAGCAGGGCGGCAACTCCAACCTGTTCGTGATGGACCTGCGCTCGAAATCGACGACGCGGCTCACCGATACGCCGGCGATCGACACCTCGCCGTCCTATTCGCCTGACGGCAGCCGCATCTGCTTCGAATCCGATCGCGGCGGCAAGCCGCAGATCTACGTGATGCCGGCCAATGGCGGCGGCGCGCAGCGCATCTCGTTCGGCGAGGGCAGCTACTCGACGCCGGTCTGGTCGCCGCGCGGCGACTACATCGCCTTCACCAAGCAGGGCGGCGGTGCCTTCGCGATCGGCATCATGAAGACCGATGGTTCGGGCGAACGCATCCTCACCTCGGGCTTCCACAATGAAGGGCCGACCTTTTCGCCGAACGGCCGCGTCGTGATGTTCTTCCGCGATCCCGGCGGCAGCGGCGGCCCGTCGCTGTACACCGTCGACATCTCCGGTCGTAACGAATTGCGGGTACCAACGCCCGGTTTTGCTTCCGATCCGGCGTGGTCGCCATTGCTGTCATAATGGAACTCGACTGCAAGGGCGTGCAGTCGTTAATCGGCAAACATTGCCTAGCCTACTGATTTTGCAGGAATATTTTTTCGCTTCTCAGCAAAAAGCAACGTCCCGGTAACGATGTTCCCTCAGAAAGACTTCATCTGAGGCGGGTAGAAATACCTATCCTAACAGGACGCGTGCCCTGCCGATGCAGTTGGTCGACCCGAAAAAGCGAAGCAGCCGTGAAGAGCTGGAGCCTGTGCTCTATGCGGCACTGGTCGATTCGATGTGCCAGAATTTCTGGCCCATGTTCATCGGCTCGGTCAGCACGGCGGTCGCCGCCGTACTGACGGCGCTGAAGACCGGCAACGTGCTGTTGTGGCCCTGCGCGGTCCTGATCATCGGGATCGGCACGGTTCGCGCTCTCCACATGCGCAAATACGAACGCCGCACCCAGGTGCTGACATACGAGCAGGCCAGGTACCTGGAGCCGCGCTACGCGGCTGGCGCCATGCTGTATGCCAGCGTGGTCGGCATCTGGTGCTTTCTCACCATTTTCGCCAATGACGACGCCGTTGCCCACGCGGTGTGTGTCGCGGCGACGGTCGGCTATACGGCCGGCGGCGCGGCGCGCAACTACGGGCGTCCCAAGCTGATCCAGTATCATATCCTGCTGGCATGCGGGCCGATGTCGCTGGCGCTCGCGCTGCATGGCGATTTTTATTACGTCAGCCTCGCAGTGCTGCTGGTGCTGTTTTTCGTCGGGCTGAAGGACATCAACCTCAGCCTGCACGCCATCTTCGTCAAGGCCTTCACGTCGAGCTTCAGGGAAGCGGCTCTCGCCGGCCAGTTCGACACCGCGTTGAACAACATGCCGCACGGGCTCTGCATGTTTCGCGCCGACGGCCGGCTGGCCGTGATGAACCACCGCTTCAGCCAGATGATGAACCTGTCCGGGGGTCTCATCCAGCGCGGCGCCAACGCACACGACATCGTCGCGGCCTGCATCGATTCCGGCGCGATCTCAGCGGCGAGCGGCGAGATGATCCTGTCGGAGATCGTGAACACCCGGGCTCGCGACACGGTCACGACCGATCCCGATATCGCGCGTGGCCGGTCGCTGTCGTGGACGTTCCAGGCGATGGAGGACGGCGGCGCGGTCGTGCTGGTCGAAGACATTACCGAACGCCGCAATGCGGAAGCCCGCATCAGCCATCTGGCGCGTTACGACGAACTGACCACGCTGCCGAACCGGGTCAATTTCAGAGACGAGATCGGGAGGCTACTCGCCGTCCAGCAGGACGCCGACCATTTGTCCGCGCTGCTGTTCATCGACCTCGACCAGTTCAAGCAGGTCAACGACACGCTCGGCCATCCCTGCGGCGACCAGCTATTATGCGCGGTGGCGGGACGACTGCGCGAGATGCTGCGGCCGGAGGATTTCGTGGCGCGCTTCGGTGGCGACGAGTTCGTGGTATTCCAGCAGAACATCCATTCCGCCGACGACGCCGCCGGCCTTGCCCAGCGCATCGTCGATCGGCTGAGCGAGCGCTACAAGATCGACAATCATCTGGTCGAGATCGGCGCCAGCGTTGGCATCGCGATGACCTCGCGCGGCGTCAGCGCCGACACGCTGCTCAAGAACGCCGACATGGCGCTGTATCGCGCCAAGGCCGACGGCCGCGGCACTTTCTGTTTCTTCCGGGACGAGATGGCGCAGGTCGTCGAATCCCGCCGCATCCTCGAACTGGATTTGCGCAAGGCGCTGGCCAACGAGGAATTCGAGCTGTTCTTCCAGCCGCTAGTCAACCTCAAGTCGGGACGCATCTCGACCTGCGAGGCGCTGATCCGCTGGAATCATCCGGTGCGTGGCACGGTGTCGCCGACCGACATCATTCCGATTGCCGAGGACATGGGCCTGATCGTCGATCTCGGCCGCTGGATTCTGCGCAAGGCCTGCATGGAATGCATGAAGTGGCCGGAAGGCGTCAGCGTCGCCGTCAATTTCTCGCCGCAGCAGTTCCACCAGCGCGACGTGCTGAGCGAAGTGCGCTACGCGCTCGAGGTGTCCGGCCTGCCGGCCAACCGGCTTGAGATCGAGATCACCGAATCCTCGCTGCTGCGCAATACCCAGCTGACGCACGACGTACTGTCGCAGCTGCATTCGCTCGGCGTGCGGATCTCGCTCGACGATTTCGGCACCGGTTATTCGAGCCTGAGCTACCTGCACAACTTCCCCTTGCAGAAGGTGAAGATCGATCGCTCGTTCCTGGAAGGGATCGACAGCGATCGTCCGCTGACGCTGCTGCGGGGCGTCGCACGGCTGTCGGCCGACCTCGGCATGTCGGTCGTGGTCGAGGGCATCGAGACCAACGAGCAGCTCGAACTGATCAGCGCCGATGGCGCGGTGACCGAGGCGCAGGGCTATCTGTTCAGCCCGCCGGTGCCCGCGGTGCGGGTTCGTCAGCTCCTGAATGCCTCGCATGGCCGCCGCCCGCCGGAGAGCCATCTGGTCCCGGTCGCCTCGCGGTCCATCGCTTAAAACTCCGTGAAAATACGGGGTCCCGGGGCTCTTAACCCTAAGATTGTGTACTGTTTGCAATCCGTTAAGAAGCTGTTAATCTTCTCCTTGGCTCGCAGAGGTTGCTAGTAGCGCTAGGAGTGCAGTAAATGAGGTCCCCGGCCGAAGTTTCGACGGCCTTTGGACGAAGCTCGGACCTGTTGGATCAAGTCGACTATCGTCTCGCGCAAACACCCGAAGAAAAAGAAGAGATCTACAACCTTCGCTATCGCGCCTATCTTCGCGAGGGCGCAGTGAAGGAATCACCCGCGCAGCGTGTCACCGATCAGTATGACGACCTGCCGAATTCGTGGACGTTTGGCGTCTATCTGCACGGAGAACTCTACAGCTCCGTTCGTATCAGCGTGCTGACATCCGAATGGCGGGAGTCCTGTTCGGCCGAGGCATTCGGTGAAATCCTGTACCCCCGGCTCGATCGGGGCGAGGTCATCATCGATCCCGCACGTTTCGTCGCCGATCCGGACAAAGCCAGGCGTTATCCGGAACTGCCCTACCTGACGCTGCGGCTCGCCTATATGGCGTGCGAGTATTTCAACGCCGATCTCGGGCTTGCGATCGTGCGCGCCGAGCATCAGGCGTTCTACCGCCGTGTGTTCCTGCATGAAACCATCGCTGAGCCGCGCTTCTTCCCCGGCCTGCTGAAGCCGGTCGGATTGATGGCGGCGGATTTCCCGGCGATGAAGGAAAAGGTGTTCGAGCGTTATCCGATGATGCGCTCGACGGCCTTCGAGCGGCGCATGCTGTTCGAGCGCCCCAGCGAGCGACGGGCGCGGCCGGCAGCGAAGGTTGCCGAATACGCGCAGGCCTCGATCGCCCCGAATTCCTGAACTGAAGCTATGGCCGACGGACCCGAATCATGCGGGCCCGTCGCGCCTGCTGTCTAAGGTCAAATCCCGGGCGCGAAGGCTTGCCATTTCGCGAAGAATATTGCCCTGGACTGGCCAATTCCGGTGATTTCCGGCCTCGGGCACTTGCCTTCACCATCACGCCACATTTACAAATCATTAACTATCGCAGTGGCTTTTCACGGTTTGTCGGCATTTGATCGAGCCGGGCAAGGTTCCATCAAGGTTGACGGAACGTTCGTTTAACCATCGACCTGTAGACCGGATCACAGTCGAAAAACGTGAGCGTTGGAGGCTCCGGAATGAAATACCAGATGCGTATCCTCCAGGGATGGAAGCTGGCGGCTGTGGTCGCGGTGGCGCTGTCGATGGGCGCCTGCGCCAAGAACAACATCGGCGCCGATGGCGCGATGGCGAGCGCGGCCACCCCGGGGAGCCAGCAGGATTTCGTGGTCAATGTCGGCGACCGCGTGTTCTTCGAGAGCGACCAGACCGATCTGAGCCCGCAGGCGATCGCAACCCTCGACAAGCAGGCGCAGTGGCTGCAGACCTACAACCGCTACTCCTTCACGATCGAAGGCCATGCCGACGAACGCGGCACCCGCGAATACAACATCGCGCTCGGCGCGCGCCGCGCCCAGTCGGTGCGCAGCTATCTCGCCTCGCGCGGCATCGATCCGAACCGCATGCGCACGATCTCCTACGGCAAGGAGCGTCCGGTGGCGGTGTGTAACGACATCTCCTGCTGGTCGCAGAACCGCCGCGCCGTCACGGTGCTGAACGCCGGCGCCTGAGCGTTAGCGCTTTCATTAGTTCTCAAAACCGGCGCCTTCGGGCGCCGGTTTAATTTGGCATAGTGCTTTCAGGCCAAGTGGATGCGGGCGCGCCTTAAGAAAACGCGGCAGGAAGTTCATCTAGCGCTTCAGGACAAAATTGCGGATGAGTGCCATCGCTTGTTCAGGCGCATCGGGCACGACGCCGTGCCCGCAATCCGCGAACCGTTCGAACTGCACCAGATGAGCTGGTAGCGCGGCTGCGATGTCCGCCTGGCTTTCGATCGGATGCATCGGATCGTCCTCGCCGCCGATCACCAGGGTCGGACACCGGATGCGGTCAAGATCCGGCAACATGTTGAACCGGTCGCTCTCGCCGCCGGGCCTCGCGAACCAGTGGAGACCCACCGCGGCGCGATTGACGGCGCGGCGCGCCATGTCCGGGTCGCGCGGCCGGCGCGTATAGAAAGGCAAGGCGAGCCGTAGCCAGGCGTCGCGCTCTGCCAGGCCCCACGGGCTTTGCGGCTCCAGGAACCGGCGTCGGGCCAGCGCGCCCGCTTCCGGACCGCCGAGGCGCTCGAACAGCGTCACGCGACGCTCCGGATACGAGCCGCCGCGGGCTTCCGTGCTGATCAGGATCAGTTTCGAGGGGTGCTTCGGGTGCCGCGTCGCATAGCTGAGCGCAACCATGCCGCCGAACGATGCACCCAGCACGATCGGACTGCTGATGCCGAGCGTGTCGCAAAACGCAGCGACGTCGTCGCCCCACTGCGCCAGATTCCACGCCTCGCGCGGCCCATCCTCGCTGCGGCCGTTGCCGCGATGGTCGAGGTAGACGATCTGGGCGATGTCGGCCAAGGCCGAGTAGGCGGGCCGGTAGATCGAATGGTCAGCGCCAGGCCCGCCATGCAGCATCAGCAAGACTGGCTTTTCCCGCATCACGGGTCCGTCGGGGACGAGCTTCGGGCCCTCGACATCGAAGAACAGCCGCACCCCGTTCACGGTTACGTGCATGGGCAGGGCTCCTTCGATTTGTGAACGGCCCGCCGGGCCATGCGGCTTGTCTTGAAGGGGATACTAAACCATACCGGAACCAGCGAGCCGAATCGGAGGCGCCAGTCACAATTCCGGCGTACTCCCTTACTCAGAGTGTTCTGCTTTCGTTTGACACGGAATTTCGTCGTCAGGGCAAAATGTCATCCAGATTCCTTAATGCAGCGGGCGCCGCGGCGATTGCCGCGATGCTGGCTTTGTCTGTCCAGACCTCGTCCGCACAGATCACGTTTCCATGGGAACGCGAACGCGCGCCGCAAGGCTATCCGCAGGGCCAGCCGCAGTCCGATGATGGCGACGCGGAAATGCGGATCCAGCGGCTGGAACAGCAGCTTCGGCAATTGACCGGCCAGAACGAGGAGTTGCAGTACCGCAATCGGCAGCTCGAAGAGCGGCTGCGCCAGCTCGGCGCTGCGCCGCCGGCACCGGGCGGCCAGCCTCAAGCGGCGCAGCCCGGCGTGGCCGCCGCGCCGCCGCCGGTTCAGCCTGGTCCCGCCGCAGAACAGGGGTATCCGCAGCAACAGGGCTATCGCCAGCAACCGCAGGGCTACCCGCAGGCGCAGCCCGGCTATGACCGGCAGCCGCAGATTGCCTCGCCCGCACCCATCGTGCAGGAGCAGGCCGCCCCCGGAGCCGGAGGACGGCGCCGCGGCGATGCCTTCGACCCAAGCCAGAACCCCAATGCTCCCGGTGCGCCGCGGGCACTCGGCGGCGGCCAGATGCCGATGTCGAGCGACGCTGCGGTCGGTGCCCCCGGCGGACACGCTCCTGGCGAGCCGCTCAATATCGGTGGCCCGCGTGATTCCGCCGGCGCCTTGCCCGCGGCCGCTCCGCCGCGCGGCCCAGGACCCGGCGCCAGCGCCGCGCTGGCCACGCTGCCGCCTTCGGCGACGCCGAAGGACGAGTTCGATCTCGGCATCGGCTACATGCAGCGCAAGGACTATGCGCTGGCCGAAGAGACCATGAAGAACTTCGCGCAGAAATATCCGAACGATGCGCTGGTCGGAGACGCGCAATACTGGCTCGGCGAAAGCTATTTCCAGCGCCAGCAATATCGCGACGCCGCCGAAGCGTTCCTCGGCGTGACCTCCAAACACGACAAGTCCGGCAAGGCGCCTGATGCACTGCTGCGGCTCGGCCAGTCGTTGGCGGCACTGAAGGAAAAGGAAGCCGCCTGCGCGGCGCTCGGCGAGGTCGGGCGGAAATATCCGCGTGCGTCTGCCGGCGTGAAGGCGGCCGTCGATCGCGAGCAGAAGCGGGTCAAGTGCTGACTACGATCTCCTGCAGCGTCGAGGAGCTGCAGGAGAAATTGGCGAACCGCGTCGATTACTATTCGGCCTGCTCGATCGCCGCCGGCATTTTCGCCACCGACATCAGCGACCGCGCGACTTGGTTGAGAAGCTGATCGGAGTTTTCCTCTTCCGCCAGCGACTTCGACAACAAGGCGACCACCGCGCTGTGGCGCAATTGCTGGGCGAGGTTCTTTGCCGTGGTGTAGGCCGACATCTCGTAATGCTCGACGCGCTGGGCGGCGCCGATCAGCGCGAGGTCGGCAGCGGCATCTTCCTTTTCCTCGCCCTCGGTCATGACCTCCTGGCCTTCCTCGATCAGCCCCATCATGCCTTTGCAGGGCTTTGCGCGGGCGGTCTTGCCAAGCAGGTCGAAGCATTCATTGATGCGCTCAACCTGGTTCTCGGTCTCGACGAGATGCTGCTCGAACAGCTCGCGGAGCTGATCGAAGCGCGCAGCCTCGGCCATTTTCGGCAGCGCCTTGGTGAGCTGCTTTTCCGCATGCAGGATGTCGCGAAGCTCATCAATCAGGAGTTCGGTCAAGCCGGCTTCGTCGACGGGCGGCGAACTCTCCGTGACGATGACGGTGCCGGCACCTGCATCGGCCTGGATGGCGGGCGATTCCGTGAACACCCAGTCGCCGCCCTCATTCCACGGGCCACGGGTGTCGATCTCGCCGTGATCGCCGGTGCCGGTGGAATCGTTGAAGAACTGATCGACCAGCCCCGGGGTCGGTGCGATGCGTCCGATGCTGAAGGCCGGCTTCTGCATGCTTTCAAGCGCCAGCGCGAACGCCTTCATATGGGTGATCTCGCGGGTCATCAGGAACTGCAGCGCGTCCTTGGTGCCGGCATCGTCACAGAAATTGATCAGCCGCTCGTAGACGATCTTGGCCCGTGCCTCCGCCGCGATGTTGCTGCGCAGGTCGACGTCGAGCTCGCCTGTGATCTTCAGATAGTCGGCGGTCCAGGCGTTGCCTTGCGAGTTGAACAGGTTGACGCCGCCGCCGCCCGCGATGGCGATGAGCGGGTCGGCCTCCGCGGCCTGACGATCGAACTTTGCGGGTTTGAGATGCATGCGCGCCAGCGTGCCGACGACCTCAAGGTGGCTCAGCTCTTCCGTGCCGATATCCATCAAGAGGTCCTTGCGATCCGGATCCTCGCAGTTGAGCCCTTGAATTGAATACTGCATGGCGGCCGCGAGTTCGCCATTGGCGCCGCCGAACTGTTCGAGCAGCATGTTGCCGAAGCGCGGATCGGGCTCGTCGACGCGGACGGTGAACATCAGTTTCTTGACATGGTGATACATGGGAGGCCTCGGCGGTTGGGATGAAGAATCCCGAACGAGGGCCTCTGTGGTTTGTTCCTAAACCAGCGCGTGCCGGCAGACAGCTGCCTCGATAGGAACGGTGGTCGCGGATGTGGGTTGACGGGAGGGCAAGCGCCTTGCGGTAATGGACAGATCGCTCCAAACATAAGCGTTCTCACCACGCCCGCAGAGCCATGCCCGATCCCGACCATTCGCCGATCTCGGCACAGCAAGCGAAAGAGCTGTTTGCACACTGGAAGGCCGCGCCCGCGCTTGTACTGGCGGTGTCCGGAGGACCCGACTCGCTTGCCCTGATGTGGCTGGCGGCGCGCTGGCGCCGCGGCCTGAAACGGGGACCGCGTATGATTGCCGTCACCATCGATCATGGCTTGCGGCCGGAGGCAGCGCGGGAGGCGCGCGACGTCAAGCGGCTCGCGGGTGAGCTCGATCTGCCTCACCGCACGTTGCGCTGGACCGGAGCGAAACCGAAGAGCGGCCTGCCGGCCGCGGCACGCGCGGCGCGCTATCAGTTGCTGGCAAAGGCCGCGCAGGCGAGCGGCGCCACGCATATCCTCACCGCCCATACCCGGGACGATCAGGCCGAGACGCTGTTGATGCGGATGCTGCGCGGCAGCGGCATCGCGGGTCTAGCGGCGATGGCGCGCGAGAGCGAACGCGAGGGCGTATGGCTGGCGCGGCCGTTGCTGGATATCCCGAAATCCCGGCTCATTGCGACACTCGGCAAGGCGAAGATCAGCTTTGCCGACGATCCCACCAATCGCGACATGAGCTTTACGCGGCCGCGGCTGCGGGCACTGATGCCGGCGCTGGCCGAGGAGGGCGGCGACAGCCGAAACCTGGCACGGCTGGCGTTTCGCCTGGCGCGGGCCAATGCCGCCATCGAGGTTCTGGCCGACGGCGCCGAGCGCTATCTCGCCTTGAACAATCGCGACGATGCCTCGCGCTTCGGCTTCGATGCGCAGGCATTTGCCGGTCTGCCTGAAGAGATCCGGCTTCGGCTGCTCAAGCGCGCCATCGATCGGACGGGCCACGAAGGACCTGCGGAACTCGGCAAGGTGGAAACCCTGTTGGCCGTGCTGGACCGGGCTATTGCTGGTAGCGAGAGGCCGGCAAAGCTGAAACAGACGCTGGCGGGGGCCGCGATCAGCCTGATCCGAGGTCGAATCCATGTTGACCCGGCGCCGCCGCGCCGTGGTAGCAGGGTGTGAGTGCCATTTCCTTATCGCGGTATCTGCGATATGGGGACGGAGAGCCTTAACCACCCCGGAAAAAGCTCGGATTCTGCGCCATTTTTTGACCGGGAATCGCGTTAAGATGCGTTAAATAGTCCTGCGTGGTTCCCTTGGCATTGACCCGGGCGCCACCTAAATTGGGATGCAGTGGACCGGGGATTCTCGCCTCACTACCCAAGGATTTTCAAGGCTTACTGCCAAGGACATAGGGCCGCGATCCGCGCGACCACGAAGGAAGATCAATGAACGCCAATCTGCGCAACTTCGCCCTCTGGGTCATCATAGTCTTGCTGCTGTTGGCATTGTTCACGCTTTTCCAGAATCCGGGTCAGCGAACGTCCTCGCAGGACATCTCATTCTCGCAGTTGCTCAGCGAGGTCGATCAGGGCCGCGTGCGCGACGTCGTGATCCAAGGGCCGGATATTCACGGCACCTTCACCAATGGCTCGAGCTTCCAGACCTATGCGCCCAGCGATCCTTCGCTGGTGAAGCGGCTCTATGACGCCAAGGTCTCGATCACCGCGAAGCCGCCCGGCGACAACGTGCCGTGGTTCGTCTCGCTGCTGGTCTCCTGGCTGCCCTTCATTGCGCTGATCGGCGTGTGGATCTTCCTGTCGCGCCAGATGCAGGGCGGCGCCGGCAAGGCGATGGGCTTTGGCAAGTCGCGCGCCAAGATGCTGACGGAGGCGCATGGCCGCGTGACCTTCGAGGATGTCGCCGGCGTCGATGAAGCCAAGCAGGACTTGCAGGAGATCGTCGAATTCCTGCGCGACCCCGGCAAATTCCAACGCCTCGGCGGCCGGATTCCGCGCGGCGTGCTGCTGGTCGGCCCTCCCGGCACCGGCAAGACGCTGATCGCGCGCGCGGTCGCAGGCGAAGCCAACGTGCCGTTCTTCACCATCTCTGGTTCGGACTTCGTCGAAATGTTCGTCGGCGTCGGCGCCAGCCGCGTGCGTGACATGTTCGAGCAGGCCAAGAAGAACGCACCCTGCATCATCTTCATCGACGAAATCGACGCGGTCGGCCGTCATCGCGGCGCCGGTCTCGGCGGCGGCAATGACGAGCGTGAACAGACGCTCAACCAGTTGCTGGTCGAGATGGACGGCTTCGAGGCCAATGAAGGCGTGATCCTGATCGCGGCGACCAACCGTCCCGACGTGCTCGATCCCGCGCTGCTGCGTCCCGGCCGTTTCGACCGCCAGGTCGTGGTGCCGAATCCGGATGTCGTCGGCCGCGAGCAGATCCTCAAGGTTCACGTCCGCAAGGTGCCGCTGGCGCCGGATATCAATCTCAAGACCATCGCGCGCGGCACCCCGGGCTTCTCCGGCGCCGACCTGATGAACCTCGTCAACGAGGCCGCGCTGACCGCTGCCCGCCGCAACAAGCGCATGGTGACGCAGGCCGAGTTCGAGGAAGCCAAGGACAAGGTGATGATGGGCGCCGAGCGCAAGTCGCTCGTCATGACCGAGGAAGAGAAGCTGCTAACGGCCTATCACGAAGGTGGCCACGCCATCGTCGGCCTCAACGTCGTCGCGACCGATCCGATCCACAAGGCGACGATCATTCCGCGCGGCCGCGCGCTCGGCATGGTGATGCAGCTGCCCGAGCGCGACAAGCTGTCGATGTCGCTGGAGCAGATGACCTCGCGCCTCGCCATTATGATGGGCGGCCGTGTCGCCGAAGAATTGATCTTCGGCCGCGAGAAGGTTACCTCCGGCGCCGCTTCCGACATCGAGCAGGCGACGCGCCTGGCACGGATGATGGTCACGCGCTGGGGCCTGTCCGAAGAGCTCGGCACCGTGTCCTACGGCGAGAACCAGGACGAGGTGTTCCTGGGCATGTCGGTGTCACGCACGCAAAATGCGTCGGAAGCGACCGTCCAGAAGATCGACAAGGAGATCAAGCGGCTGGTCGAGGAAGGCTATAACGAGGCCACCAAGATCCTCACCGAGAAGCGCGAGGACCTCGAGACGCTCGCCAAGGGCCTGCTCGAGTTCGAAACGCTGACCGGTGACGAGATCATCGACCTCTTGAAGGGCAAGAAGCCCAACCGCGAGTCGGTGCTCGAGCCAAGCACGCCGCGCGCTTCCGCCGTGCCGCCGGCCGGCAAGCCGCGCCCGCGTCCTGATCCGGATCCGGGTCTGGAGCCACAGCCGCAGGCGTAAGCGGATTGCAGGTGGAATAGGAAACGCGGCGGAGACGCCGCGTTTTTTTTGTGAAACATCATGGCGCCGCGGTTGGAGCCCCGAGGTGTACAGCCAGAATGTGTTCCGGTGTCTCCGTCACCTCGATCGTCTGCCCGTCGCCACCGACGAAGGCGAGCACGGTGCGCTCGCCGTCGCGCGACATGCTGCCGACGAGCGCGATGTTGATGTGAATGGTTTGTCCCGTCTCGAACCTCGTGCATTGAATCCAAAAGCGCATCGCGGTCTCCTTCGATCTCACGTGGCCAAAGCATAGGCAGCATCACAGGACGGGCAAAGCGCCGTGTCGTGTGAAGTGCGCCATGCCTACCTGTGCAGCCGAGCCGTCATTGCGCAAGGAGAGCGCGCGACGAAGGCGGCGCGCTGCGCTGGGAATAGGGGGCTCACTGTCGGCTCCGCGAACGCCGGCACGGCGGAGAATAACCCGCGTCACCGTCCCAAAACTTAAGATTTCCTCAATTCAGTCCGGCCTATTGCTTGGGGTGTGCGCCTTCGGAAAGGAGCACAAGCAAGGACCCGCGCATGATCGCCTCTCCGAAGACCGCACGCGAGCAAGCCGCTATTCCCGAGTGGCTCGTGAAAGTGTGTCTGGCGCTGGCGGTGGCCAATGTCGCGCTTTGTCCGGCGGCCTATTTCGCGAGCTGGTGGATCTACAACCCGGAAGGTCTCGGGATTCCGACTGACTTCATCAATGTCTGGGCCGCCGGCCGCCTGGTGCTCGAGGGCGTTCCGGCACAGGCCTATGATTGGGACATCCAGAAGCAGGTCGAGGTCGCTAAGCTCGGACAGGACTTCACCGGCTATTTTGCCTGGCACTATCCGCCGCCATTTCTGCTCGTCGCCTCGCTGCTCGCGATGCTGCCCTATTCGGTGGGCTATGCCGGCTGGGTCTATGTCAGCATGTTGCCCTATCTCGCTGTCATGCGCGCCATCGTCGGACACAATCTCGGCATCCTGATCGCACTCGCGATTCCGACGGTGCTGATGAACACCTATGCCGGGCAGAACGGCTTCCTCACCGCGGCACTGATCGGCGGCACGATCTATCTGATCCCCGTCCGGCCTGTCCTCGCGGGCATTTGCCTCGGGCTTTTGACCTACAAGCCGCAATACGGGCTGCTGTTTCCGGTCGTGCTGATCGCGGCCGGGCATTGGCGGGTGTTCATCAGCGCCGCGGTGACCGCGGTCGCGCTGGCGCTCGCTTCCGCGGTCGCCTTGGGCTTTGAGAGTTGGCTCGCCTTCTTTCACTGGATGCCGCGTTTTTCGCAGGCGTTCCTGACCGAGGGCAAGGCGACCTGGTGGAAGCTGCAAAGCATCTTCTCGCTGGTACGCTATTTCGGCGGCAGCGAGCCGCTCGGCTGGGCGTTCCAGTGGGTTCTCACCGCCTCGGTTGCCGTGGTGCTGGCGCTGATGTGGCGCAGCCGCGTGCCGTATACGCTGAAGGCTGCGGCGCTTGCCGTCGGCACGCTGCTGACCACACCCTATCTGTTTGTCTACGACATGATGGTGCTGGCGATCCCGATCGGCTTCATCGTCCGCATCGGCTTGAAGAGCGGCTTTCGTTCTTACGAGCTTCCGGCGCTCGGCGCCGTCGTCGCTCTCATCACTTGCTACATGTTCACGGGAATACCGACGGGCTTCGGTGCCACGCTGCTCGTCGGTGCGCTGATCCTGCGCCGCGCCGGATCATGGTGGCGGCATGAGCCGGCGCCGAGGGCCGTTGCGGTGGGTGCTGCTATTTGATGAACGCCGCCCACAGGGCGGCATTCGCAAGCGTGCCGATCCCGTTCATATGGCAGCCGTCGGAGCTGCGGCCTTCATTTCCGATCGTATCGGTATCCGGTCCCTGGCGGATGTTCAGCGCCGCGTCGACCGCTGCTAGCTGCCCGGCGCGGACTGCCGCGATGTTCGTCGGGCCGGCATAGTCGCATTTCGCGCTGCGCGACACGTAGAACGGTGCATCGAAACCGACGGCGCGAAACCGCTTCACGAGCTGATGCAGCAACGCGGCATATTGTTCGGCTGACGTCGTCATCAGCGCATCCCGTTCGCCCTGCTGAAACAGGATGTGCGTGGGCGTCAGGCCCGCAGCCTTCAGTTTCGCAATGCCGTTGGTCGTCAGCTCGGCACCCTCGTCGTTCAGGTAGGAAAGCGAGGCGCCGCCCTTGGCGATCGGCATGAGGATCACCCGGTCGTAGCGTCCGCTCTGGATCAGCATGTCACCAAGATGCGTTGCAAAGCTGCCACCCATGCCGTCGGTGCCGAGCAGCGGGTCGGCGGCGGCAAAGCATCTGCCCGTTGCGGGATCGAAATTGTCGACGGCTTCGCGCGCCGTATACCGAGCGCTGCCCCAGTTGGCCGCGTTGCTCTGGCCATGCACGACGATGATCGCCGTCTTGCCGGATACTGGGCTGCATGGCCGTTCCACGCGCGGCGGCGGCGGTATGGTGGCCCAATCGGACCCGCTCGCGCGCCACTTCATGAACGCGCCGATGATGATGCCGATCAGCAGTCCGCCGGCCAGGAATATAGCGAGGCGCGGCCATCGGCGGGTCCGCCAAAGCGCGGGGAATGATTTGAGGCTGCCCATTGCCCGCATGCTAGCCGGGCGGCGTTGAGGGCCTGTTAATGGTCTGAACGGGGGTTGCCGGAAAGATCGTATCCTGCCGGTTCGCAAAACCAGCTTGTCATCGGTCGTGAATAGTTGTTCACTTCTTCAAGGCGCAAGCATACTTGTCGCTCAAGGGATTGCAGGTGCGCGCGTTCCGGAAAGGCTCCACGGGGCTCGAGAGCGCGCCGGGGACGGACAACGCGCCATGGTCTATCGGCGAACCCATCAGGTCGTAAAACGGCTGGCGGCCCGGCGCAGCGCCATCCTGGCGGCGGCGCGGGACGCTGCGGCGGAGGGCGGCATGGCGGCGGTGCAGATTGCGCCGGTGGCGGTCCGCGCCAATGTCGCGGCCGGTACCGTTTACCGTTACTTTCCTTCCAAGGCCGAGCTGATCTCCGAACTGATCGCGGAGGTTTCGCGCGACGAACTGGCGGCGATTCGCCGCGCGGCCGACGCCGCACCGGGACCGTCCTCGGCGTTGGCGGCCGCCGTTACTACCGTTGCCGTCCATGTGCTGTCGCAGCGCAAGCTCGCCTGGGGCATCCTGGCCGAGCCGGTCGATGTCGACGTCTCGGTGTCGCGGCTTGCCAGCCGCCGCGAAATCTCCGGCGAGATTGCGACCCGGATCGACGCCGCGGTGCGCGCCGGCCATCTTCCCGCGCAGGATACGGCGCTCGCCGCGACCGCGCTGCTCGGCGCGCTGCATGAATCGCTGGTCGGCCCGTTGGCGCCGGAAAACCTCGATGATCCCGCCAAGCTGCGCGATGCCGTGCAAACGGTCACGCTGCTGGCGCTGCGCGCCGTCGGCGTGATGGACGCCCGCGCCCGCGGCCTCGTGGTGCAGGCGGTGCTGCCGGCCAAGGCGCTGGTTGGGGCCTAGCTTCCCATCATTCACGACATGCATCTGTCGCAACCATTTGCCAGCTTGTGGCTTATCGACGGTCCAATCCCCGTGAGCAGGAGCATGCCATGACAACGACATCAGGTTCAGCCAAGTGGCAGGGCGGCATCAAGGACGGCAAGGGCGCGATTTCGACCAAAAGCGGCGCGCTGAATGATTATCCCTACGGCTTCGCCAGCCGCTTCGAAGGCAAGGCGGGCTCCAATCCGGAAGAGTTGATCGGCGCGGCGCATGCCGCCTGCTTTACCATGGCGCTGTCGCTGATCCTCGGTGAGGCCAAGCTCATCGCCGAGCACATGGAGACCAAGGCCGACGTCACGCTGGAAAAGCAGGGCGATGGCTTTGCCATCACCTCGGTTCACCTGACGCTGAATGCGAAAATACCGGGCGCTGAGGATGCGAAGTTTCAGGAACTGGCTGGCAAGGCCAAGGCCGGCTGCCCGGTGTCGAAGCTGCTGAACACCAACATCACGCTGGATGCGAAGCTGGTGTAGTTCTGCCGCGCATCGCCCCGGAATGACGCGAGAGCTGACGGCGGCGCCGTCACTTCTCGGGCTTGCCTTCCCCGCCGACAGTGGCGATGCGCACCATGTTGGTGGTGCCGGGGATGCGCAACGGCACGCCGGCGACGATGATCACGCGCTGGCCTGCGTTGGCGAAGCCGTCACGAAACGCGATCGAGCCGGCACGGTCGACCATGTCGTCCTGGTCGTGCGCGTCTTCCGCCACCACGCAATGCACGCCCCAGACGACCGACAATTTACGGCCGGTCTCAAGGTTCGGCGTGATCGCCACCACCGGCAGCTTCGGCCGCTCGCGGGCTACGCGGATCGCCGTGGAGCCTGACGAGGTCCAGCAGATGATCGCGGATAATTCCAATGTTTCGGCGATCTGCCGGGCGGCGTCCGCGATGGCGTCGCCGACCGTATTCTCTGGTTCGGCCCGCTGCGCCGACAGCACCGTGCGATAGGTCGGGTCGCGCTCCACTTCCTCGCCGATGCGGTTCATGGTGGAGACTGCCTCGACCGGGAATTTGCCGGCGGCGGATTCAGCCGACAGCATGATGGCATCGGCGCCCTCATAGACGGCGGTCGCGACGTCGGAGACCTCGGCGCGGGTCGGCACCGGCGCCTGGATCATCGATTCCAGCATTTGGGTTGCGATCACCACCGGCTTGCCGGCGCGGCGTGCCATCCGCGTCATCTGCTTCTGCAGGCTCGGCACCCGCTCCAGCGGCAGCTCGACGCCGAGGTCGCCGCGCGCCACCATCAGCGCATCTGATGCATCGATGATCTCGGCGAGGCGGTCGATCGCCTGCGGCTTCTCGATCTTGGCCATGACAGCGGCGCGGCCGCGGATCATCCGCTTGGCCTCGTGAACGTCCTCGGCGCGCTGCACGAAGGAGAGCGCGATCCAGTCGACCCCGGTCACCAGTGCAGCTTCGAGATCGGCGCGGTCCTTCGGCGTCATCGCCGACACCGGCAGATCGGTATCGGGCAGGCTGACGCCCTTGCGGTCCGACATCTTGCCGCCGATCACGACGCGCGTCACCGCGCGCTCGGGCGAGGTTTCCTCGGCGATCAGGCGCACCTTGCCGTCGTCGAGCAATAGCGCATGGCCGGGCCGAAGGGCCGCGAGGATTTCCGGATGCGGCAGCTGCACGCGGTTGTTGTCGCCCGGCGCCTTGTCGGAATCGAGCACAAAACTCTGGCCGTTCTTGAGCTGCGTCGAGCCGTCGGCGAAAGCGCCAAGGCGCAACTTCGGACCCTGCAGGTCGACCAGGATGCCGATCGGGCGGCCGTAGCTGCTCTCGACATTGCGGATGGTCGTGACCAGCTCCCGCATCTTGTCATGCGGGGTGTGGCTCATGTTGATGCGAAACACGTCCGCGCCGGCCTCGAACAGCTTCCGGATCATCGCGCTGTCTGATGATGCCGGGCCGAGGGTCGCGAGGATCTTGATGCGACGAAGCCGTCTCATTGCTTGGGCGCCGGGGCTGGCGGCAGACCCGATCCGCCCGGCGGCGGATTGGCGAGCCCGGGCACCCCGCCGGGGCCGCCCGGTCCCATCGTTCCCGGAATCCCTGGCACGCGTTGTGCCGGCTGTTCGTTGGCTTCGGTCAGTTGCACGGTCCACGCTCGCTGTTCGCCTGTATCGACCTCGAAGAAGCCCGTGCGGTCGTAGCCGCGCGCCAGGCAATTCTCGGTGCCCTTGATGGTGAATTCCTTGTCACGCGAACACATGAAGGCCTGCCCCGACCATTCACCGCCGCGGTCATAGTCGAGCGCGTAGATGTAATAGTAACGTGCGACAAGAGTTCCGCGTAGCAGGGTCTCGCAACTGCGCGAGGACACGTTCCACCAGCCTTCGGTGGTCCAGCCCTCGGCGTCCTTGTAGCCGAGCGCAATGCCGACCCGGCTGGAAGTGTTGTTACAGAGCCGGAAATCGGCCGCCGCAGGATCGCTCCACAGGCACGTCGCCGCCAACGCCAGCAGCGCCGCCATACTGGCGGCCATGCGAGCGCGAAAGGGGGACAAGCAGCGCGAATCTTTTGCAATCATGCAGCCAAGCTATATCAAATCATTGACGATTTCGCGTGAGCCGGCGGGACCTGTCAACGGCCGGGGAACGCCTTTCCCGCGCTACGGGAAACCGGGCTCCCTGTGAGGTTGCCAATTTTGCGCGCAGATATGGCAAAATCTGTGACAAATTCCCACCTGAGATCAAATGCCCGGCACCCTATGAGGCAGCACCCCGCCATGACGATTGACGACAAAACCAGAACGGAATTGGAAGCCGCCGCTTTCCGGCGCCTGGTCAGCCATCTGCGCAGCAGGACCGATGTCCAGAACATCGATCTGATGAATCTGGCCGGCTTCTGCCGCAACTGCCTCTCCAACTGGATGAAGGAGGAGGCCGACGCCAAGGGCATCGCCATCAGCAAAGACGAGAGCCGTGAGGCGATCTACGGCATGCCCTATGAGGAGTGGAAGGCGAAGCACCAGGGCACGGCGACGCCGGAACAGCTTGCCGCAATGAAGAAGGTTCATCCCGGGCATTGAGCTTGGTGAGACTCTTAATCTCCAACTAACTGGGCCCGTCATTCCGGGATGGTGCGCCAGCACCAGACCCGGAATCTCGAGATTCTCAGGGGCGCAAGGGCGCCCCATAGTTCGATGCTTCGCATCGCCCCGGAATGACGGCGAACCGTCATCTCCTGTGGGCGCGCTGTGGATGAGCGCGATGCCGCCTTGACGCAAGGGCCCCCGATCTTGAGGGTCAATCTGCAAAAAGCGCCGTGCGGTAACGCGTGCGGCGCTTGATCTTTCAGCATCACCATTCAGTTCCATTTCAGGAGTATCCGATGGCCACCTCCTCCACCGCCGCTGCCGTCCAGGACGAGGTCGCGCACAGATTCGCCAAAGACCAGCTCAAGGCCATCGTCGAGCGCATCGAACGGCTGGAAGAAGAAAAGAAGACGATTTCCGACGACATCCGCGACGTCTATGCCGAAGCCAAGGGCAACGGTTTCGACACCAAGGCGCTGCGCACCATCGTGCGAATGCGCAAGCAGGACGCCAACGAGCGCGCCGAGCAGGAAACCATTTTGGAAACCTACATGCAGGCGCTCGGGATGCTGTGAGGCCATAGGCCGCCACACAAGTCCCTCGTCGTCCCGGACAAGCGAAGCGCGATCCGGGACCCAGCCACCGATGGTCAAGTTGAAGAATGCTGGAGCCCCAGCAAGCTTTAACGACTCGCATTGGTGGTTATGGGTCCTCGCATTCGCGAGGACGACAGCGATTTTTGAGAAACAGCGCGCCTAGCGCAGCGCGGCGGTGCGCATCACGAAAGACTGGGTCGGCAGCTGCGTGGTGGCCGATCCCGTGAAGCTGTCGCAGCTCATGCCCATCATCGGATCATCCGAGAAGGTCATGGCGATCGCGGCCTTCGGCTTGACGAAGAAGGCGCGCATCTGGGTCATCTCGGTGTCGCCGAGCACGGTCGTCGACATGGCGCTGCTTGCGCTCGGCGCCAGCATCACGACCCGCATCCAGACATCGTTGCCGCGGGCGGCGGCTAGGCGGGTCGCGTTGGCGACCACGGCATCCTGGCCCTGGGAGTTGCCCTGCGGCCCCTTGGCGACCACGGTGTTGATTTCGGTTGCGGCAGCGCTGTCCTTGCGCGCCGGGCGGACGGAGCGCGGTACGGGCGCGGTGGCCGCCACGATGTTGGCGCGGTCGACCGGAGAGGAGGCGGCCGGTGCATAGGCCATCGCGCGGTTGAAGGATTCGGTGACGCTGGCGGTCGGCTGCGGATCGGTGGCGGCGGCAAGGGCCTGACGGGCGCGGAGGGCGGCGACCTGCGCGGGCGTGGCCTGGTTGGTTGATTTCGGTATGTCGTCCCAGAAGCCGCGGGAATTGATGATATCGGCCGGGGTCTGCGGCTTCGGCTCGCCGGTGTCGGCGGCGGCCTGCTGGGCCGGCTTCGCCTCAGCCTTGGTTTCAGCCTTGGTTTCGGCCTTGGCCTTCGTCGCCTGCACGATCTGCGCGTCGGCTGCGGCGAGCTGAACGGTCGCACCGACCGGTTTTGCGCGTGGCGTCGGGACCGGGTCGGCGGATTTCGCGGCGGCCACGCTGGCCGGCGCCGGCTTCTCGTTCCTGACTGGCGCGCTGCCGCCCTCGTCATCCTCTTCCGCCGACTTGCTGCCGCCCTTGAACAGCGCCGCGAACAGGTTCGGCAACTTGCTGGTCGAGGCATCGTCGCCATTGCCGCGGCGTTCGATGTCGGCACGGGCCAGCTCATAGCCCTTCATCGGCCCGCTGGTGGACTGGTGAACCGTGCGCCCGTCCGGGAAGACCCTGGCCAGCTGGTCGTGGGTCATGCGCGGCCAGTGACGAATGCTGCCGGTATCAAGATGAACGAACGGCGAGCCCGAGGTCGGATAGAAACCGACGCCGCCACGCTGCAGCCGGAGGCCCGCGGCGCGGATATTCTCCAGCGGCACGTCCGGGATGTAGAAATCCATCGCGTGGCCGAGCATGTGCTGGCTGAAACGCGCGACGCCGGAAGAGCGGCGGCGAAGCATGGCGTTGGTGGCGGGAGAGCGGTAGGCGGAGATGATCTGGATCGGCTTCTTGCCATCGACGTCGCGGTAGACCTCCCAGATGATATCGAACAGGTGCCGATCCATCGTGGTGGAGTCCTGGCTGCGCCAGTCGCGGAGGAAGTGGTTGAGTTTCTTCAGCGCGTCTTCGTCGTAGCGGCCGTCGCGCTTGAAGGTGACGGTGAGGTCTTCGTCGGAATGGGTGTGGTGGAAGGAGAGGGTGCGGGTCTCGTTCAGCGCGGTCGCGTCATGCACCGTGCCGGCGCCGGCGAGCAGCAATAGCGATGTCAAGCCGATCCGGTATCCGGCCTTTGGCAGAGCAAGCGGATTGAATTGGCGCGCGAAACCAGCCAGCACGTATGAGCCCACCCAGTCGACGAGCGTTCACGGTGATTCTTTTGCAGACCCCCGGCAAAAGACGGTGAACGCATTCTTAAAGCAGGACGGTTAACCGAGATTTACCGTACCTGCCCCCAAGCAAGCCTTAACCTAACCCGCGGACTGTGGCAAAAAAGTGCCGCATGCCTGATGCGGCAGGGATAATGGTTAACGTAAACAACCTCTCCCGGAAGGAAAGGTTGTTGATTTCATTAAGAAATTCTAGCCGGCGGGCACGCGGACCGTAGTCGTCCGGGATTACCGGGTGAAGCGCTGCTGCGGCCGGCGGCCAATCGGGGCGGGGGGCGTCGCGGCGGTCGACGGACCTCCGAACAGGCGCTCGAAGAACGAGGGGCCGGACGAGTAGGTGTTGTCGCTGGCGAAGTTGACCCCCGCCGGCAGGCTCGAGCCGGACGGCCGCGTATAGCTCGGCTGGGCATGGGCGACCATGGCCTCCAGGTCCTTGTTGCGGCCGTTCTTGAGCAGTGCGATCATGACGGCGTCGCGGCCATAGACGTCCTTGCGGATCTGCAGCTTGCCGGCATCGTCCACGAACGCGGTCTGGTAGGTGATGTTCACCGGGATCGGCGTCGGGAATTTCAGGTCGATCTCGCTACGGCCGTACATGCTGCGAATTCTCTCCGGCGTGTAGCGCTCGTTCGGCATTGTGATGTTGAGCAATGTCGCCGCATACACATCCGGGTTCTGCACGCGCATGCAGCCGTGGCTGAACGCACGCTCCTCCTTGGCGAACAGATGCTTGTCCGGCGTGTCGTGCTGATAGACCAGGAATTTGTTCGGGAAGTTGAAGCGGACACGGCCGAGCGCATTGGCCTCGCCCGGTGGCTGCGAAATATGGATGCTGCCGTCGCGGTTGCGCTCGAGCTTCAGGCCCATGCGCTGCAACACGGTCGGGTCCTGCTGCAGGGCCGGCAGGTATTCGTTGTAGATGATCGACGGCGGAACGTTCCAGGTCGGATTGACCGTGATGAACTTCATCGTCTCCGTCAGCATCGGCGTCGCATGCTTGCCGGGCTTTCCGGTCACCACGCGCGTGGTCCAGACCTGCGCGCCGTTCTGCATCACCTTAAGCGTGAAATCAGGCACGTTGAGGATGACATAGGCGTTGCCGATCGAGGAAGCGCCGAGCTGGCGCGGCAGCCAGCGCCAGCGCTCCATGTTGACCAGCACGGTGTCGATCTGCCGGTCGCGCTTCGGGCTGTTGAGCGCCTTCACGGTACGGTCGTCGAGCACGCCGGTCGGCTTGAGGTCGACGCTTTCCTGGAACTTGCGCACGGCAGCGGCGACCTTGGCGTCGTAAAGTGTGCTGTCGGGATGGTCGGAGACGTGGAGCTTGGCGCGCAGTTGCGGCACGCGCGAATCTTCCGGCGCCACCTCACCCTGCTTCTTAGTCGCGGCCTTGTAGGCCAGCGCCGGGCCGTCGGCGATCTGGAGCAGCGGCCCGTCGCCCTGGCCGCGCAGCTCGGCGAGCTTGGCCTTCAGCTCCTTGTAGAGCTTGTGCGGCGGATTATAGGCCTCGAGCGCGGCGGAGGCGTCCTTGGCGGTCGAGATATTGGCGAGCACTTCGGCCGGGTCGGTCGGGTGTTCCGGATACTGGATGTCGGCAGAAACCTGCGACCAGTGCATCCGGCCGCTCTGCGCCTGCCGCGCATAGTCAAGCATGCTCGCGGTCAGCTTCAGTTCGGCTTCGGCGAGCAGATCCGGCGAGGTCGCGGAAGCAAAATCCGGCACCGGATAGTCGGTCGGATTGAGGCCTTCGGCACCGGCGTCCTTCAAACGGGCGATCACGCCCTTGCCGCTGTCGGTCAACTTGCCGGCTTGCGTCCATTGCGGCGCATAGTCGCGGGCGGCGTAGAACTTCTCGACGGCCGTGCGCTCATTCTTGCGGTCGAAATAGCGCAGCGACTTGGTACCGAGCATGTCGCGCAGCCGGTCGGCGACCGGCTGGTCGGCCGGCGCGACGGTTGAGACCTTCACCGGCTCCTTGGCGGGTTCGGCAGCGGGCGCGGTGGCTGTCGCCGCCGGCGGCGCAGCGGTCGTGGCATCGTTCGCAGCAGGTGCGGCCGCCGTGTCGGCGGGCTTGGGTTCGGTGGTCTTGGGTTCGGTGGTCTTCGTGGCCGCGGCGGGCTCGGCCGGCTTGTCGATCGCCTTGGTCACGTCAGGCACCGAGGCGGTGGAGTCCATCTTGAAATCGCCGATGGTCGGCGGCGGAATGTTGGCGGGTTCGGGACGAGGTACTGCTGCGTCGATCGCGAGCTCGGCAGCACTGGGGCGCAGCGTCGTCGACTGACCCGCCAGTGCTGAGGTCGCGGATACCGTGAGGAAGGTTGCCGCGACGGCCATCAGCACGCGGTCAAATCCTGCACGGTTCATCGAACAGTCACGCATCGTCACACCCCCTTGGGCGAAACTGCCCCGGCATGGAACAGTTAGCATCGCTCGTCATAGCTTGCGCGGGAAAGCGCCGGCTTCGGTTCAGTTGTACGCCTGCACGCCACGATTAACGCGAGACGATACATGTGCCCCCTTCATGCAGCCAGCGCCATGCGGGACAACTCACGACAAACTGACCTCAAACTACCCATTTGAACTCGGGTCGCGCGTTTTTGCCACGCTCCCCGCCTTTTGTCTGTCACCCCCAAGCCACGGTTCAAAAGCTTCCGAACGACAGATGTCCTTGGTTTGCCACGATCTTTGCCACGTGGACGCCATAATCGGGCAAGGATTCGAGCGCGCGTTTTTTCTCGGCTCAATTGGCATCCTGCGCGCCGCCTTCAGCGGGGCTGTCGGCGGCCTCATCGAGTTTGCGGTAGAGCGTGGAGCGACCGATCTTGAGGCGGCGTGCGACTTCCGACATCTGGCCGCGATAGTGCGAGATCGCAAAACGGATGATCTCGTTTTCCATCTCTTCGAGCGGCCGGACCTCGCCGGTGGCCGTGAGCATTGAAAGACTGCCGCCATTGTTCAGCGGGGCAATCGGTATGTCGCTACCCGACACCAGGGACGGCGCGACGACCAGCGGTTCGCTGTGGGGAAGCTCGCTGTCCGGTTGGGCTTGACCGATCGTTTGCGGGAAATCGGACAGGGCAAGCATGTCGCTCTCGCTCAGCACCACGGCGCGATACACCGTGTTCTCGAGCTGGCGGATGTTGCCGGGCCAATCGAGCTGCGCGAGATGGGCGACCGCCTCGCCGCTGATGCCGGTGATGGTGCGGTTTTCCTCGGCGGCAAAGCGCGCCAGGAAGTGTCGGAGCAGATGCGGGATGTCTTCGCGCCGCATCCGCAAGGGCGGGATCGTCAGCGGCAGCACGTGAAGCCGGTAGAACAGATCCTCGCGGAATGCGCCGCTCTTCACGAGGTCGAGCAGCTTGCGGTTGGTCGCGGAGATGATGCGGACGTCGACCTTTACCGGCTTGCGGCCGCCGACTGCCTCGACGGTGCCCTCCTGCAGCGCGCGCAGCAGTTTTACCTGAGCGGCCAGCGGCAACTCGCCGACCTCGTCGAGAAACAGCGTGCCGCCGGAAGCTTCGACGAACTTGCCCATGTGGCGTTCGGTGGCGCCGGTGAACGCGCCCTTCTCGTGACCGAACAGGATCGATTCCACGAGATTGTCGGGAATGGCGCCGCAATTGACCGCGACGAACGGCTTGGACTTGCGGTCGCTGGAACCATGAATGGCACGGGCGAACAATTCCTTGCCGACGCCGGATTCGCCCTCGATCAGCACCGGAATGCCCGATGTGGCCGCCTTCTGCGCGGTGCGCAGCACGGCCGACATGGCCTCGCTGCGGGTGATGATATCGGCGAAGGTCAGGCGTCCCTCGCGGCTGTGGCGGATGCGCTGCAATTCGCCCTTGAGCGCCGAGGTGTTGAGCGCATTGCGCAGCGACACCTGCAGCCGCTCGAAGCTGGCCGGCTTGACCACGAAATCCTGCGCGCCGGCACGCATCGCTGAAACCACGTTGTCGATGCCGCCATGGGCCGTTTGCACGATGACGGGGATGCTGACGCCGGCGTCGCGGAGTTTGGCGAGCACGCCGAGGCCGTCGAGGCCGGGCATCACGAGGTCGAGCACGACCGCGTCGATCACCTGCGCATCCGGGGAGGTCAGCAGGGCGACGGCGGCATCGCCGTTTTCGACGACAAGGGGCTCATAGCCGCACTTCTGCACCATATTTTCAACCAAACGGCGCTGCACGGCGTCGTCGTCGGCAATCAAGATGGTGGCAGCCATGGCTTTCCCCGCACGCTACTGGATTGTATCGAATCGGGGCACTTTCGCCGAAGCCGATTAACGACCTCTTAAGCGTTGAAAAATGGCGTAGTTGGGAAACGACTAGACGTTGAGGTGTGGCCACAACTCCAGCGCGCCGCGATAGCACATGTCGAAGGCGACATAGAGGATGATCAAAAGGCCGACATAGGCGACCCAGCGGTGCTTTTCCAATAGACGCGCAATAAAGTTGGCCGCGAAACCCATCAGTGCAATCGAAAGCCCAAGGCCGAATATCAGAATGATCGGGTGTTCCCGTGCGGCGCCTGCAACGGCCAGCACGTTGTCGAGCGACATCGATACGTCGGCGAGGGTGATCTGCCATACCGCCTGGCCAAGTGTCTTCTGACCAAGTGTCTTCTGACGATGACCGGGCGCAACGGTGGCGTCCATCGTTCTTGCGGCCGACAGATCGTGGAACTTCGGTTGATGCGCGTGCGAGGCCTGCAGCTCGCGCCACATCTTCCAGCACACCCAAAGCAGCAGAACGCCGCCGGCAAGCAACAGCCCGATGATCTGCAACAGCTGCACCGTGATGCTGGCAAAGCCGATGCGCAGCGCCGTGGCTGCCAGGATGCCGACAAGAATCGCCTTCTTGCGCTGACCCTCGGGCAGCCCGGCGGCTGCAAGCCCGATAACGATGGCGTTATCGCCGGCGAGCACCAGGTCGATCATGATGACCTGGAAAAGTGCTGTCAGGTGTTGCGAGGAGATCAATTCCAGCATGTGGGCCACTCCGTTCAGGTCCAATCCGACATCGCAGCTCGCTTGAACTGCCAGAGGGGCCCGGGCTTGGACGCACATAGTCGAAGGCGCAGTCGAAACTGCGCGGGAAAGTTGGTTCCTTACTCAGATTGGTCGGAAGTGCCGCACAGCCTCGTTAGTTGATCAGGCTCGATCAGCACGGAGAGGACGACGCCGATAAACGTCAGGCTGCCGGCGATCTCGAACCACGCCATGCGGAATTGGCCGGCGCGGCAAAGCAGTGCGAGGGCGGCCGTTGTCGCGGCAACCGCAAACAGCAGCGTGACGATGATCGGCGCCAGCGCGTCGGCCGGCACCACGTTTCGGATCGCGAGCGCCAAGAGTAGTGTGGCCAAGAGAATGCCGGCCGTCAGCTCCTTCACACGGGCTGACGGTGCGCGCTCGACAGCTCGGACAAATTGACTGCGGTCTAGCAGGGCCATCGGTTCTACTTCGCGAGCTCGAATTGTGGTAGGAAGCATGACCTATCGTGCAATTCATATTGGCTAGTTTAGTAAACATGAAACGTGGAAAACATCAAGATGTTTTCGCTGAACGGCCGTCGGCCAAGGCCGCTCCCGATGCCAAGCAATTGCGCAAATTGGCGGGGGATTGGCTGAAGCAGCGCCGGGCGGATGCCGAATTGTCGCAGGCCGATCTCGCCGCGCGCCTTGGGTTGAAATATTACACGTTCATCTCGCAGGTCGAGAACGGGTTCAGCCGTGTTCCAACCGAAATCATGGGCGCGTGGGCGAACGAATTGGGCCTTGAACAGGCCGCCTTCGCTAGGCATCTGTTAATGTACTACGAGCCGGAAATGTATCGGCTGCTGTTCGGAGCAGAAAAGAAATGAATGTGGTTGCGTTCGCGCGCAAACATGACACCGGCGAATGGAGCGAAAGGGAACTCCGCACCATTGTCACGGCGCTGGAGAAAACGCTTGCGCCGGGTACCGGGCGTGACTGGGAAACCGGCATGACGGAAGCCGGCGACGCCCAGTTCTACCTGTTGGGCCCGCTGCCGGATCAGGCGTGCGAACTGTGCGTGTCCCGAATCAAGGGCCGCTATATCCTGGAAAGCGGATCGGGCCGGCTATTGTTCGAGCACCGCAACCTCGATCTGGTGATGCTGCACGCGAAGGCCGCTGTGCCGTCGACGTCGTGGCTGATGGTCCGCGCGATCACATTGTGGTGTGCTATGCGCAATACGATCCACGAAAAGGTGGAACCGTTGCTCGTCGAGGGCGAAGAGATGTTCGTCCAGTTGGTCCCGCAACTTGCGGCGTTCGCCTGATCTCCCACCCATTTCCTGATCACCTCTTAAGTTTTGAAAGTGTCATGAGCGCAAAATCTGCGACTTCCCGAGCCGGCAAGACGTCCCGCAAGCCCGCCACGAACAGCAAGGCGACGGCGGCCAAATCCAAAACCGGCAAACTGCCGGAATGGAATCTCGCCGATCTGTACTCCGGTATCGACGCGCCCGAGATTGCGCGCGACCTGCAGAAGATGGATGCCGACTGCGTCGCGTTCGAGACCGACTACAAGGGCAAGCTGGCGGAGGGCGTTGCCCGCGATGACGGCGGTGTCTGGCTGGCCCAGGCGGTCAGGCGCTACGAGGCGATCGACGATCTCGCCGGCCGGCTCGGTTCCTATGCCGGCCTGGTTCACGCCGGCGATAGCGTCGATGCAGCGATCTCCAAATTCTACGGCGACGTCTCCGAGCGGCTGACGGCGGCCTCGCTGCATCTTCTGTTCTTTGCGCTTGAGCTGAATCGCATCGATGATGACGTGATCGAGCGGGCGATGCAGACGCCGGAGCTCGCCCATTACCGTCCCTGGATCGAGGACCTGCGCAAGGACAAGCCGTATCAGCTCGAGGATCGCGTCGAGCAGCTGTTTCACGAGAAGTCGCAGAGCGGTTACGCCGCCTGGAACCGGCTGTTCGACCAGACCATCTCCGGCCTGCGCTTTAAGGTCGGGGCCAAGGTGCTCGCGATCGAGCCGGTCCTCAATCTCCTGCAGGATCGTGCGCCGGAAAAGCGCAAGGCGGCCGCGCAGGCGCTGGCGAAAACCTTCAAGGACAATGAGCGGACCTTTGCGCTCATCACCAACACGCTCGCCAAGGACAAGGAAATTTCCGACCGCTGGCGCGGCTTCCTGGATGTCGCGGATTCACGGCATCTCAACAACCGCGTCGAGCGTGAGGTGGTCGATGCGCTGGTCGGTTCGGTTCGCGCGGCCTATCCACGGCTGTCGCATCGCTATTACGCGCTGAAGGCTGGCTGGTTCAAAAAGAAAAAACTCGCGCATTGGGACCGCAATGCGCCGCTGCCGTTTGCCACGACCGGCACGGTCGCCTGGCCCGAGGCGCAGAAAATGGTGCTGACGGCCTATCGCGGCTTTTCCGCCGAGATGGCTGAAATCGCGGAGCGCTTCTTCACGGAGCGATGGATCGATGCGCCGGTGCGGCCCGGCAAGGCGCCGGGCGCGTTCTCGCACCCGACCACGCCGTCGGCGCATCCCTATGTGCTGATGAACTACCAGGGCAAGCCACGCGACGTGATGACGCTCGCCCATGAGCTCGGCCACGGCGTGCACCAGGTGCTGGCGGCGAAGCAGGGCGCGCTGATGGCGCCGACGCCGCTGACGCTGGCGGAGACCGCGAGCGTGTTCGGCGAGATGCTGACCTTCAAGCGGCTGTTGTCGCAGACCAAGAACGCCAGGCAGCGCCAGGCGCTGCTCGCCGGCAAGGTCGAGGACATGATCAACACGGTGGTGCGGCAGATCGCTTTCTATTCGTTCGAGCGCGCCGTGCACACCGAGCGCAAGGATGGCGAATTGACCGCCGAGCGGATCGGCCAGATCTGGCTCAGCGTACAGAACGAGAGCCTTGGGCCCGCGATCGACATCCGTCCAGGCTACGAGAATTTCTGGATGTACATTCCGCACTTCATCCATTCGCCGTTCTACGTCTACGCCTACGCGTTCGGCGACTGCCTGGTGAATTCGCTCTATGCAGTCTACGAAAATGCCGCCGAGGGTTTCGCCGAGCGCTATCTCGAGATGCTCGCGGCCGGCGGCACCAAGCATTATTCCGAACTGCTGAGGCCGTTCGGGCTCGACGCCAAGGATCCAAAATTCTGGGACGGCGGCCTGTCGGTGATATCAGGCATGATCGACGAGCTGGAAGCGATGAGCTGATCTGCTCGGCGCGGGCGGGCGCAAACGGATTTGTGATGGCCGCGGACACAATTTCCGCCGCCGTCGCCCTTCATGTTGGTGGTGACAGAAGGGGAGGGCCCCATGATCGACACCCCGACGCGGCGCACGGTGCTTGGCGCGGGCGTCTTTGCCGCCGGCTCGCTGCTCTCGATCGACGCCGCCTTTGCCGAGACGCCGCTGGCCCTTACGCCCCAGTGCCACGACGGCGATGACGCCACGGTGGCACAAACCGAAGGGCCATACTTCAAGCCATCGTCGCCTGAGCGAACCGAACTGTTCGAAGAGGGCATGGCAGGGCAGCCGATCGAACTGGTTGGCTTCGTGTTCACGCGCGCCTGCAAACCGCTCGCCGGCGCCTTGCTGGATTTCTGGCAGGCGGACGATAAGGGCCGCTACGACAATTCCGGTTTCCGCCTGCGCGGCCACCAGTTCTCGGATGCGGAAGGCCGTTACCGGCTGCGCAGCATCGTGCCCGGCATTTATCCCGGCCGTACGCGCCATATCCATGTGAAGGTGCAGCCGCGCGGTGGTCCCGTGTTGACCACCCAGCTCTATTTTCCCGGCGAGTCAAAAAACCGCTCCGACGGCCTGTTCCGCAAGGATTTGTTGATCCGGACGGGCAAGAACGTGGGGTGGCTGGCCGGTCGTTTCGACTTCGTTGTCGGATAGAGCGGTGATTCGGCGTCGGGGGCCGGTCACCGGCCTGACCCGCTGGATCCGGGATAATTGGCCTTCCGAATGACCCGATAGGCAAGGGGCCGTTGCCCTGCCAAACGCTTTGCGGTAATTGCACGCGAGAAACGAGAGATTTTCACTGGGGATACCGATGGCAGACCATAGCGAAGTGGCCTACACGACCGCGGACGGCAACGATTATCCGGCCCACGAGCAGACCTATGAAGGGTTCATCATGCTCGTCAAATACGGCACCGTCGCCGTCGTGCTCATCGTCGCCCTGATGGGCTATTTCCTGACCTGACGCATCGCTGCCCTGCGCCGCCGCGACCCGCGGCGGCCGGAAAATTGCACGCATGCCGGTGACGAAACCGGTATCCAACTAAGCGAAAAAGACGCTAGTTTGCTTGCGCGCGCGCCCGCCGCGCCGGGGGAGGCTTCATGAAGATTGCGATTGCCAGGGAAATCGATCCGTCCGAACCGCGCGTTGCCGCTTCCCCGGACACCGTCAAGAAATTCAAGGCGCTCGGCGCCGAAGTGGCGATCGAGCCGGGCGCGGGGATCAAGTCGGGCCTGCCGGATTCCGAATTCACCGCGGTCGGCGCCACCGTCAGCGCCGACGCGTTGAAGGATGCCGACATCGTCATCAAGGTGAAACGGCCGGAGGCCTCGGAGCTCGCCAACTACAAGCGCGGCGCGCTTGTCATCGCGATCATGGACCCCTACGGCAACGAAGCGGCGCTGAAGACGATGGCCGATGCCGGCGTCTCCGCCTTCGCGATGGAACTGATGCCGCGCATTACCCGCGCGCAGGTGATGGACGTTTTGTCCTCCCAGGCCAACCTCGCAGGCTATCGCGCGGTGATCGAGGCCGCCGAAGCGTTCGGCCGCGCGTTCCCGATGATGATGACCGCAGCCGGCACCGTTCCGGCGGCGAAGGTGTTCGTGATGGGCGTCGGCGTCGCCGGCCTGCAGGCGATCGCGACCGCCCGCCGCTTGGGCGCGGTCGTCACCGCTACCGACGTGCGCCCCGCCACCAAAGAGCAAGTCGAATCGCTCGGCGCAAAGTTTCTCGCGGTCGAGGACGAGGAGTTCAAGAACGCGCAGACCGCCGGCGGCTACGCGAAGGAAATGTCGAAAGAGTATCAGGCCAAGCAGGCCGCGCTGACCGCCGAGCACGTCAAGAAGCAGGACATCGTCATCACCACCGCGCTGATCCCGGGCCGTCCGGCGCCGAAACTCGTCAGCGCCGAGATGGTGAAGTCGATGAAGCCCGGCTCGGTGCTGGTCGATCTCGCTGTTGAGCGCGGCGGCAATGTCGAGGGCGCGAAGGCGGGCGAAGTCGTCGATATCGATGGCATCAAGATCGTCGGCTACACCAACGTCGCTGGCCGCGTGGCGCAATCGGCCTCCAGTCTTTATGCCCGCAACCTGTTCTCGTTTATCGAGACCCTCGTCGACAAGGCGAACAAGGCCTTGGCCGTCAACTGGGACGATGAACTCGTGAAGGCGACCGCTTTGACCAAGGACGGCGCCGTCGTCCATCCGAACTTCCAGCCGAAAGCCTAAGGAGAGAAGCCATGGAGCACATCGCTCAAGCCGTCGATCCCTTCGTGTTCCGGCTGTCGATTTTCGTCCTCGCCGTCTTCGTCGGCTATTTCGTGGTCTGGTCGGTGACCCCGGCGCTGCACACGCCGCTGATGTCGGTGACCAACGCGATCTCCTCGGTGATCGTGGTCGGTGCGCTGCTCGCGGTCGGCGTCGGCATGATCTCGAGCGGCTCGGGCTGGGCGCGCGGATTCGGCTTCATCGCGCTGATCTTCGCCTGCGTGAACATTTTCGGCGGCTTCCTTGTCACCCAGCGCATGCTGGCGATGTACAAGAAGAAGGCCAAGTGAGCGGCGTGCACCTCGGGGTGACGAAGACAAAGGGGACCTGAGATGAACGCCAATCTGGCTGCAATTCTGTACCTCGTGGCAGGTGTGCTGTTCATCCTGTCGCTGCGCGGGCTATCGAGCCCGGCATCGTCCCGTCAGGGCAATCTGTTCGGCATGATCGGCATGGCGATTGCGGTCGCCACCACGCTCGCCAGCCATCCGCCGGCGGACGGCGTTGCCTGGGTGCTGGTCATCCTCGGCATCGCCATCGGCGGCGGCGTCGGCGCCGTCATCGCGCGGCGGGTGCCGATGACCTCGATGCCGGAATTGGTCGCGGCCTTCCACTCGCTGGTCGGCATGGCCGCGGTGCTGGTCGCTGCCGGCGCCTTCTACGCGCCCGAGGCCTTCGACATCGGCAAGCCCGGCGCCATTCACGCTTCCAGCCTGGTCGAGATGTCGCTCGGTGTCGCCATCGGCGCGCTGACCTTTACCGGCTCGGTGATCGCGTTCCTGAAGCTTTCCGCGCGGATGAGCGGTGCGCCGATCATCCTGCCGTTCCGCCACGTCATCAACATCGCGCTGGCGCTTGCGCTGGTCTTCTTCATCTTCGGCCTCGTCCGCTCCGGCAGCGCGCTCGATTTCTGGCTGATCACCATCATTGCACTGGTGCTCGGCGTGCTCATGATCATCCCGATCGGCGGCGCCGACATGCCGGTCGTGATCTCCATGCTGAACTCCTATTCCGGCTGGGCCGCCGCCGGCATCGGCTTCACGCTAGGCAACTCCGCGCTGATCATCACCGGCGCGCTGGTCGGCTCCTCCGGCGCGATCCTGTCCTACATCATGTGCCACGCGATGAACCGCTCGTTCATCTCGGTCATCCTCGGCGGCTTCGGCGGTGAGACCGCGGCCGCGGGCGGCGGCAGCGGCGAGCAGAAGCCGGCCAAGCTTGGCTCGGCCGATGATGCCGCCTTCATCATGAAGAACGCCTCCAAGGTCATCATCGTGCCCGGCTACGGCATGGCGGTCGCGCAGGCCCAGCACGCGCTGCGCGAAATGGCCGATCTTCTGAAGAAGGAAGGCGTCGAGGTGAAATACGCCATCCACCCGGTCGCGGGGCGCATGCCCGGCCATATGAACGTGCTGCTGGCGGAAGCCAACGTGCCCTATGACGAGGTGTTCGAGCTCGAGGACATCAACTCCGAATTCGCGCAGGCCGATATCGCCTTCGTGATCGGCGCGAACGACGTCACCAATCCGGCCGCCGAGGAAGACAAGACCTCGCCGATCTACGGCATGCCGGTGCTGCAGGTCTGGAAGGCCGGCACCGTGATGTTCATCAAGCGCTCGCTGGCGTCAGGCTATGCCGGCATCGACAATCCACTGTTCTATCGCGACAACACCATGATGCTCCTTGGTGATGCCAAGAAGGTGACCGAGAACATCGTCAAGGGGATGTAACGCGCTCGCAGGAACTTCATGACCGCGCTGAAATGGCTGCTGATCACCGCCTCAGCCGGTTATGTCCTGGGCCTGCTCGCGCTGTTTTTCGGGCAGCGCGCCTTCTTGTTTCCGGCACCGACGAGCGTGCGCACGCCGCCGGACGCGGCGGGCTTTCCGGAGGTTGAAGAACATTTCCTGGCCACGGCGGATGGTGAAAAGGTCATCGTCTGGCATGCTCCGGCCAAGCCTGGACGTCCGGTCGTCCTCTATTTTCACGGCAATGGCGATTATCTCGCCGGCTTCTTCGGCCGCTTTCGTCCGCTGATCGCCGACGGGATCGGGATCGTTGCGCTCTCCTATCGCGGCTATGCCGGCTCGAGCGGGCATCCCAGCGAGCAGGGATTGCTACAGGATGGCGCAGCCGCCTACGCCTTCACGGCGACGCGATACAAGACGGACAGGATCGTCACCTGGGGATTCTCGCTTGGCAGCGGTGTCGCCGTCGCGCTGGCAGCCGCGCAGCCGGTCGGAAAGCTGATCCTCGAAGCGCCGTATACGTCCATTGTCGACGTTGCCGCATCAGCGTTCTGGTTCGCACCGGTGCGGCTCTTGATGCGCGATCACTTCTACTCCGACCGGCAAATCGGCCGGATCAGGGTTCCGCTGCTCGTGATGCATGGCGCGCTCGATCCCACCATACCCGTTACCTTCGGTGAACGACTGTTTGCGCGAGCGAACGAGCCGAAGCGGTTCGTCCGCCTGGCGCGGGGCGGCCATAACGATCTGGACAATTTCGGTGCGATTGAAATCGCCCGCAATTTCATCAACCTTGCGAAGAGGTGATAGCTGCCGGGGGCTATTTCGGCCCGCGGACCAATGGGAACCTGACCGCATGAGCGCACATGGACCGATGCCGCGATCGGCCTGGATATTTCCCACGCTGGGAATGCTGCTCTTTGGCGTGGGAACCGGCCTCGGCCTCAACTTCGCACCGTCGGTCGGCGGCGTGCTTTTCGCGGTGGTGCTGCTGGCGATCCTGTTCGGCACCGTGTTCGCGGCCGTGCACCACGCGGAGGTGATCGCCGAGCGGATCGGTGAGCCCTACGGCACGCTGCTGCTGACGCTCGCGGTCACCATCATCGAGGTGGCGCTGATCGCCACCATCATGCTCGGCGACAAGCCGCAGCCGGCGCTGGCGCGCGACACTGTCTTCGCGGTGGTGATGATCGTGTGCAACGGTCTCGTCGGCCTCTGCATCTTGATCGGCGGACTGCGCTATCGCGAGCAGGATTTTCAGGTTTCGGGCGCAAACCTCTATCTCAGCGTCCTGTTCGTGCTGGCCACCATCACGCTGGTGATGCCGAACTATACGCTGACCGCGCCCGGTCCGATCTATTCGGCGGCCCAGCTCGGCTTCGTCAGCGTCGTCACCCTCGTTCTCTATGCGGTGTTTCTCTACACCCAGACCATTCGGCATCGCGATTATTTCATCAATCAAGCCGGCGGAATGACCTCTGCCGAATCCAGGCTGTCCAGCCGGATGCTTGTGCTCAGCATCGTGCTGCTGCTGATATCGCTGCTCGCGGTGGTTCTGCTGGCGAAGAAGTTTTCCGCAACCGTCGATGCCGTGACGGCGATGATCGGCGCGCCGCCGGCCTTCGCAGGCGTGGTGGTGGCGCTGTTGATCCTGATGCCGGAGAGCATTGCGGCCGTCGGCGCGGCCCGCCGGAACGACCTGCAGAAGAGTATAAATCTCGCGCTCGGCTCCTCGCTGGCCACCATCGGGCTGACGGTGCCGGCGGTCGCGGCGGTTGCCTACACGCTCGACAAGCCGCTGGTGCTCGGACTGAACGCGCCGGAGATGGTGCTCTTGCTGCTGACCTTTGTCATCAGCATGCTCACCTTCGGCACCGGGCGCACCAACATCCTGTTCGGGTTCGTGCACACGCTGGTGTTCGCCGTCTACCTGTTCATGGTATTCGTGCCGTAAATCCGCTGGAGTAGATCAGACATGCTTGCCGCCAAGTCCGACGTTCAGGTCGACACCCCCGAGGTCCGTGTTACCGAATGGCGGCTGGCGCCGGGCAGCGCCACCGGCCACCATACACACGAGATGGATTACGTGATCGTGCCGGTGACGGCGGGCGAGATGACCATCGTCGCCCCGAACGGCGAACGCAGCAAGGCGCAGCTCGTGGCCGGCAAATCCTATTTCCGCAAGGCCGGCGTCCAGCACGACGTGCTCAATGAAACCGCGAGCGAGATCGTGTTCCTGGAGGTCGAGTTGAAGCCCTGACCGCCGGTTCCCGGGCGGAGGTGTTCGTTACAGAGACAGGCGGCAGCCTCGGACCCGCGACGTCTGCACAGGAACTGCTGATTTGCCATCGATCCGTCGCAGTTGATCCCTCAATTTGCCCTTAAGTTCCTGCATTTCAAGGACCGCGGGGAGTGGCTCTTAATGCTGAATTACCTCAAGAAATTCGCGGTGGACATCTTCCCTTCGGTGGCGGCCACCGTCATTGGGGCGTACATCGTGAACCACTACATTGTGGCCAAGCCGGCAGACGCTCCCGCCGCCCCAGCGGTATCAGCCGCCAACCCCAAAGCAGACGCCAAGCCCGCTGAATCAAAAGCCGACGGCAACGGCAAGTCTGACGAGGCCACTGCCAGCAATCTCCCGACGGCCGGCGTCAAGGCGCGGGGAATCTCCGAGAAGGCCGTCATGGATAAGACGGCCGCCGAGAAAGCTCAGAAGGCTGACGAGAAGGCTGAAGCCAAGTCTGCTGAAGCCAGGTCTGCTGAAGCTAAGTCTGCTGAGGCCAAGTCTGCTGAGGCCAAGTCTGCTGAAACCAGGTCCGACGCCAACAAGGCCGATCTGAAATCGGCTGAAAGCCCGGCCGACGCCGAGCGCCGACATGCCGCAACACTGCGCGAGAAGGAGAAGATCCGTGTCGTGCTGCCGTCGCCGATCCAGGCCGTGGAATCGCCGGCAACCAATTCTCCGGTCGTGACGGCAGCCCCGACGGCGTCGCCCGCACCGGCTGCCTCGGTCGAGACCCTGGCCGCGCCGGCGGAACGTCGCGACGCCAACGACTTGGCGCGCGCCGCGATTGAGCGCCTGCGCGCTAACGGTGAGACCGGCCCGCGCGGCGTCGAACCGACTCGTGCCCCCGAAGCGCCGAAGGTCGCGCATGCGCCGGCGGCCGCGAAGGAGCCTGCTGCCTCACCCATGCTTCGTCCGCTCCCGCCGCCGATTATGGTTTCGGGCTCGCCGGTCGGCGAACCCTTCGGCCACGCGCCGTCGCAAGCGCGGCCGCCTTATGCCGAGGCCAATGATCCGAACCGCCCGGTCCCGCCCGCTGATATTCCGGTTTCGCGCCCGCTCGATCTGCGCGCCGAAATGGGCGAGCCCTCCGTGCGTGATCGCGCCACCGCCGCAGCCGAGGACGCGCTGTCGACCGCTAAGTCGATCTTCCACTCCGTGATCCCGAAGTAACTTTCGCGTATTCTTGGTTCCTTGTGTGAAGGAAGCTTCCGGACTTGATTCGGAGGATTTTGCCTTGTGCGCGCGAAAGGCGCGTCACGCCGGACGGCAGCCAAATATCAAATCCGACGAAGCTAGCCGCCGGTGCGCGCGAGGCCGCTTCGCGCGGCTTCATCCCTGGGCCGCAGCGCCAGCGCCCGGCCGTAGGATGCGAACGCTCTGGCCTTGTCGCCAAGCCGTTCATAGGTGACGCCACGCGCCGACCAGGCTGGCGCGCTGCTCGGATCGGCCTGCACCGCCTCGTCGAGATCGGAAGCGGCTTCCTTGGTCTTGTCGATGGCGAGGTAGCTGGTCGCGCGCGCGAGCAGCGGCTCGACACGCTGCGGGTTAAGGCCGTTGGCCGCGGTGAAATCCGTGATCGCCTGCTCATGCTGCTTTTCGGCCTGGTAGATCAGGCCGCGGCCGTACAGCGCCGGCACGTTATAGGGATCGAGCGCAAGCGCGCGGTCGAATTCCGCGAGCGCTTGTTCGGCCTTGCCGGATTTGGCGAGCGCCTGGCCGCGCGCTGTGTAGCCCTGGGCGTCGCTGACGTTTTGTCCGCTGATCGTGCCGGTCGGCTGCTGCTCGGCGGCCTGCGGCTTGTCCTTGTCGGGTCCCCAGGATCCTAGATCGAATGAACAGCCGCAGAGGGGAAGTGCAAGAACGGTTGCGAGCAGCGCCACGGCCGGAAAGCGCGAGGCGGAAGGAAAGGCATTGCAATCCGTAACGGCCATGCAGCGGGTTACTCTCGCGTTCACTGCATCAATTGGTAGCCTGCCGGAATGCAAAATGCATCGATCAAAATAACCGCAAGACTACTTGTTCGACCGCTTTCGCATAGTGGGCGGTCGCCGCGGCAGCTACAAGCGACGCAGGAATTGAAGGAGCAGCGTATGAAGTGCTCCACCGAAGCGCAGGCCCGCAAAAACAAAAACGCGGACCCGAGGTCCGCGCTTCAGTTTCATATCTAGTGCAGAGCGCTCAGCGCGGTCCGCGCGGACCTGCGCCCGGGCCGCCACGGCCAGCACCACCACGGTCGCCACCGGGACCGGCGCCGAACACCGGCTTCGGCTTCATCGGCAGCAGGCCTTCGCGCTGCAGCTTCTTGCGGGCCAGCTTGCGCGCGCGGCGCACGGCTTCGGCCTTTTCACGGGCCTTCTTCTCGGACGGCTTTTCGTAATGACCGCGGAGCTTCATCTCGCGGAAGATACCCTCGCGCTGCATCTTCTTCTTCAGCGCCTTGAGGGCTTGATCGACATTGTTATCGCGAACGAGAACCTGCACGCGGCATCCTCTTCAATTGATCGGATAGGAATTCTGGTGAAGCGAAGGGCCGGCGAAAGGCCTGGCTCTTAACCCTGAGCGCGGGCATGTAGCAGACAAAACCGCCGATGTCCACCTGAGAAGGCGGTTTTGCGCCCGGAAAAGCCCCGGAAATCGGCAGAATTTGGCGGAACGCCCCCGATTCCCGCAAAATAACGAGCCTCTCACGGCACCCGGCTAGCCTCAAGCCACGCAAAACATGCGGGAGGTGCGTATGAGTACCAAAAAATATGCCGCCGAAGCGATCGGTACGTTTTGGCTCACTTTTGCGGGATGCGGCAGCGCGGTTATCGCGGCCGGCTTTCCCCAGGTCGGGATCGGCCTGGTCGGGGTGTCGCTGGCGTTCGGTCTGAGCGTCGTGACCATGGCCTATGCCATCGGCCACATCTCCGGCTGCCATCTCAATCCGGCAGTGACAGTGGGCCTTGCGGCGGGCGGACGGTTTCCGGCGCAGCAGATCCTGCCTTACGTGATCGCGCAGGTGATCGGCGCCATCGTTGCTGCAACGCTGCTCTACGCGATCGCGATCGGCGCGCCGGGCTTCGATCTCGGCAAGGGCTTTGCCGCCAACGGCTATGACGCGCATTCGCCCGGCCAGTACGGCATGGTGGCCTGCTTCATCACCGAGGTGGTGATGACGATGATGTTCCTGTTCATCATCATGGGGGCCACGCATGGCAAGGCGCCGGCGGGCTTTGCGCCGCTGGCGATCGGGCTGGCGCTGGTGATGATTCATCTCGTCAGCATCCCCGTCACCAACACGTCGGTGAACCCGGCGCGCAGCACCGGGCCTGCGCTATTCGTCGGCGGCTGGGCGATGATGCAGCTCTGGCTGTTCTGGGTTGCACCGCTGATTGGCGGCGTGCTCGGCGGCGTCGTTTATCGCTGGCTCAGCGAGGAGCCCGCCGGCGTCGTGGAAGGCCTGAAGACAGCCTGATCGCGGCGCAAGCGTAGCCAGCGTTATTTGCTGCTCGCCGGGGCCACCTCGGTGACGTGGCCCATCTTGCGGCCGGGCCGCGGCGCGCCCTTGCCGTAGAGGTGAACGGTGGCGCCGGGAACGGACAGCCATTGCTCATAGTTCAGGATATCGTCGCCGATCAGGTTGGTCATGGTGACCTTGCCGTGCCGAACCGGCTTGCCGAGCGGCCAGCCGGCGATGGCGCGAATGTGCTGCTCGAACTGCGAGATCGAGGCGCCGTCGAGTGTCCAGTGCCCGGAATTATGCACCCTCGGCGCAATCTCGTTGACCAGCACGTGCGGCCCGCCGTTTCCTCCAACCACGAATAATTCGACCGCAAGCACGCCGACATAGTCCAGGGCGTTGGCGATCTTCTCCGCGACGGTGCGCGCATCGGCGGCCAGCTTTTCCGAGATCGCGGCGGGCACGCGCGAGAATTTCAGGATGTGATCGCGATGCTCGTTCTCGGTGACGTCGTAGCATTCGACCTGACCATCGACTGAGCGCGCGGCGATCACGGAAATCTCGCGTTCGAACGGCACGAAGGCTTCGAGGATCGCGGATTTGGTACCAAGATCTTCCCAGACCTGGTTGAGGTCGTCGCCCTCGCGGATAATGGCCTGACCCTTGCCGTCATAGCCAAAGCGGCGGGTCTTGATCACGGCAGGAAGGCCGATGCGGGCGATGGCGCCCTGCAGGGTCTCGACCGACGATACGTCGGCGTAATCGGCGGTGCCGATGCCGAGCCGCTTGACGAAATCCTTTTCGATCAGCCGGTCCTGCGTGGTCTCGAGGATCTTCTGCGCGGGCAATACCGGGCGGCGTGCGGCCAGCACCATGGCGGTGGCGGAGGGCACGTTCTCGAATTCATAGGTGATGACGTCGACATCGTTGGCGAACAGCTCCAGCGCCTCGACGTCGGCATATTCGGCGCAGGTGGCGTTCAGCACCACGTCGAAGGCAGGCGAATCCGGGTCCGGCGAGAACACCTGGCATTTGAGGCCAAGGCGCGCCGCTGCCATTGCCAGCATCCGGCCCAATTGTCCGCCGCCGAGAATTCCGATGGTGTCGCCCGGCTTCAGCTTCACCTTGCCTTCAGCCGTCACGCTGTGCCCTCCGGGCGCTCCTTAACCGCGTCCGTCTGCTGCTTGCGCCAGGCGGCAAGCCGGACGGCAAGCGCTGTGTCGTTCAGCGCGAGCACGCTGGCGGCGAGGAGGGCGGCGTTGATGGCACCGGCCTTGCCGATCGCCAGCGTGCCGACGGGAACGCCGGCCGGCATCTGCACGATCGAATAGAGCGAATCGACCCCCGACAGCGCCTTGGACTCGACAGGAACGCCGAATACCGGCAGTTCCGTCAGCGCCGCCGCCATGCCGGGCAGATGTGCCGCCCCGCCGGCGCCGGCGATGATGACCTTGAATCCCGCCGCCTTGGCGCCCTTGGCGAAGCTAAACAGCCGGTCGGGGGTCCGGTGGGCCGAGACGATGCGCTTTTCGCAGTCGATGCCGAGCGCGGCCAGCGTCTCGGCGGCGTGGCGCATGGTCTCCCAGTCGGACTGGCTGCCCATAATGATGGCGATCGGTACGGTCATCTCGTCAATTCTGCGCGGGAATCCAGAAACATAGGCCGATTATAGGGTCGGCCCGGGGCTCATCCAAGGCGTGGCAAGGGATCAGGAATGGACTATCCTGTCTAGGTGAATCCCGGCAAGCCTTGATAAGCGAGCCTGCACAGGGAAGGCCATGAAGAAAAAGACCAGGGCGACCGCCGGAAGGGCCGGAAAACGCCCCAAGAGCGCGGCTTCCGGGCGAAAAAGCGCACCCCGGCGGGCGTCCGGACAGGGACCCCGGCCGCCAGCGGCATCCAACGGCACCAAGGCGACGATTCGCCGGCTTAAGGCCGAATTGGCCCGGACCCACGCGCAGATCGAGGAACTTCAGGCTTCCGCCGATACCGACTACCTGCTCGGCATTGCGAACCGGCGCGGCTTCGAGCGCGAGCTCAATCGCGCCATCGCCTATATGAAGCGTTACCGCGCCTTCGGTGCCCTGGTCGTGCTCGATGTCGATCGCCTCAAGCCGATCAACGACGCCTTCGGCCATGCCGCCGGCGACCAGGTGCTCAAGGCCATCGTGGCGGAGCTGACGGCGCATGTGCGCGCCTCCGACGTGGTCGGCCGTCTCGGCGGCGACGAGTTTGCGCTGCTGCTGTGGAACCTCAGCGAGACCGACGCCAGGGCCAAGGCCGCCACCCTGGAGGAAGCGATCGACAAGCTCAGCTTCGTGTTCGATGGCCGCACCATCAATGCGGGCGCCTCCGCGGGCGTCGCCGTTCTCGATACCCATTCCGAAGCCGGTCGTGCGTTGGAAGCGGCCGACAGCGCCATGTATGTGCGCAAGGCGCTGCGGCGGCACGAGAGCTGAAATCGCGCCGCATCCGATCGCGTAAAAGCGCGCACAGAAATGCAGCGTGACGATGGTGATTGCAGTTCAAGCAACCACCGACATCAGCAAACGCGATCCGTTACAGCTCGCTGAGATCCTCAGGCACACTGCCGAACTTGCGCAGCAGCTTCGCATCGCTGAATTCGCCGAGCATGGGATCGCCGCTGCGGCTGAAGGCGATGGCACCGATGCTGCCGGCCATTCGCGACATCATCTCGGCGCGCCGTAGCGCCGTCGTCGGGCTCTGGCATTCTTCCGCGGCGCCCGCGACGAGTGAGCCGCTATCGTCCTGCAGAAATGGCATTGCGACGTAATAGGTGACATCGGCCATTGTCTTGCTCCAGATTGCTCCTGTTCTGATCGCTCAGGCGGCGTTGCTCTTCGCCTCAGAGCCTCGCGCCGGCACGCAGCCGGCGGCGATTGCCGCCTGCAATTCCTCCAGCTCGATTTCCAGATACTCGTTCGCCATGATCAGCGCCTTGATGGTCGAGCGCAGATTGCCGTCGCACATCGCGATGGCCTGATCGCAGGCCTGTTCATAGCGGCTGTTGTCGGAGAGGGGCGGCGTGGCGGACATTGGCGTTACTCCCGAGGCTGGCGGCAGGGCGTAATGTTCTCTTTTTGTTCTCAGGAAGTCAAGTCCGCATATGCCTGCGGCACGCCTGTTTTTTCGGCGCTTCGTCCAGCGCGGTCATTGCGCATGTGGATGTCGGGGAAGAAGCTGCGGGCACTTTCGACGAACCGAACTGGCCGAACGCGGCGGCGCAACAATCAAGCGATGATGTCGGGCGTGATCTGATCTTCGATGAAGGCGATGCGATCGCGCAATTGCAGCTTGCGCTTTTTTAGTCGCTGCAGCCGCAGCAGATCCGGCGCAGGCGACTGATGCAACGCGTCGATCGCCGCATCGAGATCGCGATGCTCCTGCTGCAGGCGGGCGAGCTCATTTTCAAGCTCGCGCTCATCATCGTCGGTCATGGTGTATGTTAGCTGAAAACGCGATGAGGTTGTGAACGGATTCTGGTTGAGCCGCGGTGAATATCGGGCCTGCGAGGTCGCCGCGCAAGCTATCTGGTTCCATACTCACGATTGGTTACAGATAAATCCGAAAATATGAGAAGCGCGATTTTCGGATACCCATCGACAGATTCGTCGGCTGGTGTACACTCGCGCGTCCGGATCGAATCTGAGGTTCACCCACCGAGGAGATTTCGAATGGCACTACAGGCGCATCTTGTTGAACTTGAACGTAAACACAAGATTCTCGAGAACGAGTTGCACGAAGCGCTCCTGCACCTATCCACAGATGACCTGCAAATTGTCGAGTTGAAGCGCCGCAAGTTGATGGTCAAGGATCAGATCGAGCGGTTGAAGCATACCGCCGAAGAAACTCTCCACTAACCAGTCCCACAGAGTATCGCAAATCCCACACGGCCGGATGGGCGTCGTTGCGCTCATCCGCCTGTAGGTAGTGCTTGCGGCTTGGTCAAAGCCCCGCGAGGTTGCCGACATGATCGGCAATCGCGAGCGAGGACGTTAGTCCCGGTGATTCAATACCGAACAGATTGATCAGTCCGGCGACGCCGTGATCGGCAGGCCCCTGGATCAGGAAGTCCTGCGTAGCGACGGCTGGCGGCACGATCTTCGGCCGAATTCCGGAATAGCTTGGCATCAGTGCGCCGTCCGGCAGCGTCGGCCAGTAGCGGCGGATCGCCGGGTAGAAGCGTTCGGCGCGTGCCGGATCGACCGCATAATCGATGCTCTCCACCCATTCGACGTCGGGCCCGAAACGCGCCTGTCCGGCCATATCGAGCGTCAAGTGCACGCCGAGCCCGCCAGGCTCCGGCACCGGATAGATCAGGCGTGTAAACGGCGCCCGCGCGCTGCAGCTGAAATAATTGCCCTTGGCGAGATAGGCGCAAGGGATCATGCCGACCGGCATGCCGTCGATGCTGCGCGCCACTGCGGGCGCGCTGAGGCCCGCCGCGTTAACGAACAGGTCGCAGGCCAGCGTCATCGGCGCATCGCCGCCGGTTTCGATTTCGATCCGGCCGCCGCTGGCGCGTGCGTGCAGCAGCGGCGTGTGGAAGGCATAGGCCGCGCCGGCCTCTTCCGCATCGCCACGCAGCGCCAGCATATAGGCGTGGCTGTCGATGATGCCGGTGGACGGCGAGAGCAGCGCGGCATCGCAGTTCAGCGCCGGCTCCAGCGACCGCGCTGCGTCGCCCGTCAGCAATTGCAGATCGTCGACGCCATTGGCTTCGGCATGCGAGCGGATCGACTGCAGCTTTTCGGTTTCGCTCGGCGTCGTCGCCACGATCAGCTTGCCGCAATTGCGGTGCGGGATGCCGTGGTCCCGGCAATAGCGATAGAGCGCATGCTTGCCGCTGACGCACATCCGCGCCATCAGGCTGCCGGCGCGGTAATAGATACCGGCGTGAATCACCTCGCTGTTGCGGGAGGAGGTGACGGTACCGATGCCTTCGGCGGCCTCGATGACGATGACTTCGCGGCCCGCCTGGGCCAGGCGCCGTGCGATCGCAAGCCCGATCACTCCCGCTCCGACGACGACGCAATCAACCTTTTCCATGTCAGCTTCAGACCCAGGAATATGGTGCGGTACTCGGCTCTCGCCGCGTGCAGCAGTGGCCGTTTCGTTCGTCCATGCCGCAGGCCAACCCGTTGGTTTGCCTCGAAATACGCCGCATACGCGGTCCCGTTAGTGAAGCATTAATCATGTCGGGGCAATTGCCGTAATTTGGGTCGTATTTTAGAATTGGGTGGGTAGTCGTTTACCCGATCCAAACCCGTCAAGCCAGACACTCCGCCCGCAAACCTCGGGTGGGTAATGGCTGACAGCAACCGGCAGGCAGGACGGAAGAATTCGATTCCGGCGCAGGCCCTCGTTTGCCTGCTCGCCATTGCCTGCGATTGCGGATTCGCGTGGGCCGCGCCTGCCGCGGACGCTGCACCGGCCGGCTCTATCGGCGAAGTCGATCCCAATCTGCTGTGGGAACTCCTGCTTGGCGGGATCGCCGGCGTCTCTTTCCTGATCGCGATCGGCATCTGGATATTGGCCGCCCTGCGAAAGGCCAGGAATGCCCAGGCACAACGCAGCGCGTTCATCAGCTCGGCGCTCAATACGCTTAACCAGGGCGTGATGATGACCAACGCACAAAAGCGCGTGGTCTTCTGCAACGACCGCTTCCTCGAAATGTACGGGCTCAGCCGCGCCGAGATTTCAAGCAACATGACCGGCCGCGAACTGCTCGAACTGCGGCGCGCGCGGGGGCTGCTCAACCTCAGCGTCGAGGAATTCAGCAAGCTGGCCCGCCGTCCCGAAGGCGTCGTCACCGAGCTGCCGGACGGCCGATCGGTGCTGTCCAAGATCTTCCGCCTGCCCAATGGCGGGACGATCGGGACGCATGAGGACTGCACGGAACAGCGCCAGCTATCGCGCAAACTGGCATCCACCACCAAGTTCCTGGAATCGGTGCTCGACAACGTCCCGGTCTGTGTCGCCGCCAAGAACATCGAGGACGGCCGCTACATCTTCGCCAACCGTGCGTTCGAGCGCTTCTCGCGTTTCTCCAGGGATCGCGTCGTCGGCAAGCGCGCCGACGAGATCTTCCGGCCCGAGACCGCCAAGAGCATCGAAGCCGCGGATCAGGCGGCGCTGACCGCGCCGGACGGCCATCACCATAGCGAATACATCGTCGAACGGGGCGCCGAGGAGCGCGTTCTGTCCGCCAACCGCGTGGTCGCGCGCAACGAGAGCAACAAGCCGGAATTCCTCATCACGCTGTTCGATGACGTCACCGACCGCCGGTCGTTGTCGCGCGAGCTGGAGAACACCAAGAAATTCCTCGAACTGGTGGTCGACAACATCCCGGTCTCGCTGATTGTCGAGCGCGTCAGCGACGGCCGGTACCTGCTCGCCAACCGCAGTGCGGAGACCATCCTCAATCGCCGCCGCGAGGATGCCACGGGCCTGACCGCGGCCGACATCTTCAACCCGCGCGAAGCCAAGCTGATCATCGCGCGCGACGAAGCCGCGATCAAGAAGCGCGGCCTGCTCACCGAAGAGCATCCGATTTCGACCAAGGACGGCTTGCGGCTGTTCCTGACCCGCCGCATGACCGTGCTCGACGAGGCCGGCGAGCCGCAATACCTGATCAAGACCCACGAGGACGTCACTGACAGGCGCCAGACCGAATCGCGGATGGCGCACATGGCCTATCATGACGGCCTGACCGACCTGCCGAACCGCGCCGCCTTCCTGCAGGCGCTGGCGCAGATGATCGAGGCCTGTGCCGGCACTGACGAGGAATTTGCGGTGCTGTGCGTCGACCTCGACGGCCTCAAGGAAATCAACGACGTGTTCGGCCATGCCATGGGCGACAAGCTGCTGATCGAGGTTGCCGGCCGCATCCAGGCCTGCGCCCGTGGCGGCGTGGTGGCACGCCTTTCCGGCGATGAGTTCGGCCTGATCATCGACGGCAAGCAGCCGGAGGCGGGCAAGGCGCTCGCCGAAAAGCTCGCGCAAACCCTGTCGGACGAGTTCGTGATCGACGGCAAGTCGGTGCGGACCGGCGTCACCACAGGCATTTCGGTGTTCCCGCATAACGGTTCCGATGCCGCTTCGCTGCTCGCCAATGCCGGCGCGGCGCTGTTCCGCGCCAAGCAGAAGTCGCGCGGCTCGATCAGCGTTTTCGAGCCGGAGATGGACCAGCAGATCCGCGACCGCCGGGTGCTGCACCAGGACCTCTCGATGGCGATCCGGAACGGCGAATTGTCGCTGTATTACCAGCCGCAGGCCGCGGCGGGCCCAACAATCGGCGCCAGCAAGGTCATCGGCTTCGAGGCGCTGGCACGCTGGATCCATCCGGTGCGCGGCTTCGTGTCGCCCGGCGAATTCATTCCGCTGGCGGAAGAAAGCGGCCTGATCGTCGAAATGGGCGTCTGGATCCTGCGCGAAGCCTGTCGGGAGGCCGCCTCCTGGCCGGAACCGATGCAGATCGCCGTCAACCTGTCGCCGGCGCAGTTCATGCACGGCGACGTGGTCAGCCTGGTGCATTCGATCCTGCTCGAAACCGGTCTTGCGCCGGATAGACTCGAGCTCGAAATCACCGAAGGCGTGCTGATCGAGGATTTCGACCGTGGTCTCGCCCTGTTGAGACGGCTGAAGGCGCTCGGTGTGCGGATCTCGATGGACGATTTCGGTTCCGGCTATTCCTCGCTGAGCTATCTGCAGGCGTTCCCGTTCGACAAGATCAAGATCGATCGCGCCTTCGTCATGAATCTCGGCCGCAATCCGCAGTCGGCGGCGATCGTCCGGGCCGTCATCGATCTCGGCCACGGCCTCGAAATGTCGATCGTTGCCGAAGGCGTGGAAACCCAGGAACAGCTCGGTTTCCTCGCGGACGAGGGCTGCGACTCGGTGCAGGGCTATCTGCTCGGCAAGCCGCAGCCGATCGGGCATTACGCCGCGCTGGTCGGCCGCAGTGCTGCCAACGACGTCGAGACCGAACGTAAGCTCGCATCCGCCTGATTCTCCCGCGACATCCATTTTTGGCCATCATGGCCTAGTGTAGTGAACTGACGATTCTCTGCAGTAGCCCTTGCGTATGGCGGACTACGATCTCGCGATCATTGGCGGCGGGTTAAACGGCGTCAGCATCGCGCGGGACGCCGCTGGACGCGGCCTGCGCGTCATCCTGCTGGAACAGGGCGATCTCGGCGCCGCCGCTTCCTCGGCCTCGCCGCGGCTGGTCCATGGCGATCTCGCCGGCCTTGAGCGGCGGCATTTTCTGCGCGTCCGTTCGGCGCTTGCCGAGCGTGATGTCTGGCTCAGGATCGCGCCGCATCTGGTGCGTCCGATGCGCTTTGCTATACCCGCCCATTCGGAAGAGCGGCCGATCTGGCAGTTGCGCTCATGGCTGCTGCTGTACGATCGCCTGGCCGCGCGCAGCGGGCTGCCGGCCTCCGCCACCGTCGATGTCACCCATCATCCCCTCGGCAATGCGCTGAGGCGGCCATTCGGCACGGCCTTCGAGTATTCCGACTGTGTCGTCGACGATTCGCGCCTGGTCGTTCTCACCGCCATGGATGCTGCGGCGCGCGGCGCCGTGATCCGCACCGGCGCACGCTGCACCCGCGCCGAACGCGGCAGGGAATGGCGGCTGGTGACGAAAGATCGCGGCTTTCGCCAGGTCGTCACGGCGAGATCGGTCGCCAATGTCAGCGGAGCCTGGACGCCGTCCGTCGCCGAGACGGTGTTGCGCGTGCCGCCGCCGAAACTCGCCGCCGTGCAGATGAGCCAGATCGTCGTTCGCCGCCTGTTCGACGGCGACAACATCTATGTTTTTCAGAACAGCGACGGACGGCTGATCTTCGCCAGTCCCTATGAGCGCGATTTCACCCTGATCGGCACCGTCAGTCACCCCTTCAAAGGCGATCCTGCCGTCGTTGCGATGGCGGCCGGCGACGTTGCCTATCTCTGCGAGGCGGCAAACCGCTATTTCCGCGAGCGGATCGAGACCGTCGATGTGGTGCGTACAATCTCCGGCGCCAACATGGCGCGCAATGCCGCCGATCGCCGTGACGGCGCGATGACGCTCGACCATGGGCGCGGCAAGGCGCCACTGCTCACCGTGTTCGGCGGCGACGTCACCACCTCGCGGCGGCGCGCGGAGCAGGCCGTCTCGATGCTGACGCCGTTCTATCCGATGTCGCCGTGCTGGACCGCCAGGGCACCGCTGCCCGGCGGCGATTTTGCATGGAGCGATTTCGACAATGTGGTCGAGGACGTGCGGGAGCGCTGGCGGTTTCTCGGCGAGGAGGCGGCCAGACGCCTGGTTGCCGCCTATGGGTCGAACGTCAAGGAGATCCTTGGCGAGGCCAAAGCGCGCAGCGAGCTTGGCCCGGCCTTCGGGCCGGAATTGACCGGCGCCGAAGTCCGCTATCTCATGCAAAAGGAGTGGGCGCGCTTTCCGGATGATATCCTGTGGCGGCGCTCCAAGCTCGGCCTCACCATGCTGCCGGCGGACCGCGACGCGCTGGCGGCGTTCATGGCCGCGTCGTGATGAGGAATGTTCGGATATGCGGCACGCCATCAGGTCAACGCTTTTCCTGGCGATCGGCGGCTTGCTCGGCGGCATGGCCTATCGCTATCTCGTCAACGATCCGATTGAATCCACGTTGCCGTACTATCTCCGGAGCAGCCTGCACGGGATGGGCATAACGCTGGCTGGCTGGGGCGTGCATCTCTACTTCACGTCGCGGCAAAGCGAATGGGTCAGCCGGTGGCCGCTGCTGGCGGATCTGGCGGTGCGCTCCGCGGCCATGGTCATCGTCGTCGCGGGCGTGACGCTGGTCTTGCAGGTCGCGCTGTACGGGGAATGGATCGAGACGAAGTGGCTGATTGAACAGTTCCCCTTGATCCTCGCGATTGGCTTTGTTGGCGCCCTGTTCGTCGGATCAGTCTTCGAATTGACCCGGCTTGTAGGCAGTCGCGTGCTGTTCAATATCTCCCTCGGACGCTACCGAAACCCGGCGCGGGAAGCGCGCGTACTGATGTTTCTCGATTTGGCAGGCTCGACCTCGCTCGCGGAGTCGATGGGAGAATTGCGCGTTCAGGGCCTGCTCACCCGCTTCTTCTTCGATATTGACGCCGCGATCGTGGCGCATGGCGGTGAGGTTCACGCCTATGTCGGCGACGAGGTCATCGTGACATGGCAGCTCGACGAGCGGATGTCGGACGGACGTTGCATCGACTGCTTCTTCGCGATCGCCGACACCATCGCGGAGAAAGCAGAGTCTTACCGGCAGGAGTTCGGCATCGTGCCGAGCTTCCGGGCTGGCTTGCATGCCGGTCAGGTGGTCATCAGCGAGTGCGGGAGCTCACGCCGCCAGCTCGCCTATTTCGGAGATACCGTGAACGTGACGGCGCGGCTGCAGGAGTACTGCAAGGAGGCCGGCCGGGACCTGCTGGTATCGGCCGACCTGTTGCGTTTCATCAAGCTGAAGCCGGCGTTCACCGCCGAAGCATTCGGCGAGGTCCGCTTGCGGGGCCGGGGGGCCGCCATCGAGGTGTTTGCGATCGAGCGCTGACACTGACGGCGTCAACCGCTTCCGCGCGGGCACCCGCCACATCCACAATATTGTGGCCGCCCACCGCCCGCCGGTTGAGCGGATGCCGATCCGCCGTTAGCGTGCAGTCGCGACAAGGCTGGCAGGTGGCATGACCAGGGAATCACCCAATATCGACACGGCTGACATCGACAAGGCAGCAGCGCCGGCGAGGCCTGCTGCGGCCGTCGATGCGGATTCCGACCTGCCGCTGCTGCGGATCGAGGGTGTGGCCAAGAATTTCGGCAGCTTTCGCGCGGTGGACCGGCTCTCGCTCGACATCAAAGCCGGCGAGTTCTTTGCGCTGCTCGGCCCCAGCGGCTGCGGCAAGACCACGCTGCTCCGGATGCTGGCCGGTTTCGAGACGCCCGATGAGGGACGCATCCTGCTCGGCGGCCGCGATATCGCGCCGGTGCTGCCGCATGAACGCCCCGTCAACATGATGTTCCAGAACTACGCGCTGTTTCCGCATCTATCGGTGCGCGACAACATAGCCTTCGGCCTAAGGCGCGCCGGCATGGCGCGCGCCGCGATCGATACCCGCATCAGTGAGATGGTGGCGCTGGTCAAGCTCGATGGGCTAGAGAAGCGCAAGCCGGACCAGCTTTCGGGCGGCCAGCGGCAGCGCGTGGCGCTGGCGCGCTCGCTGGCGCGGCGGCCCAAGGTTCTCCTGCTTGACGAGCCGCTCGCCGCGCTCGACAAGAAGCTGCGCGAGAGCACGCAGCAGGAGCTGATGGAGCTGCAGCGCCGCCTCGGCATGACCTTCATCGTCGTCACCCACGACCAGGAAGAAGCGATGACGATGTCAAACCGGATCGGCGTCATGAGCGCTGGCCGGCTCGAACAGGTCGCAACCCCGCGCGATCTCTACGAGGCCCCTCGCTCGCGCTGGGTCGCCGAGTTCGTCGGCGATGTCAATCTGTTCGACGGCGAAGTCGCTTCGCAGGAGCATCATCGCCTGACTATCGCCAGTCAGGCTACCGGAAACATCGTGGCGACGGAGCCGCGCCAGCTTGTCACTGGCGCCGCCGTTTCGGTGGCGGTCCGCCCCGAGAAGGTGAAGCTGTGGCATCAAGGTCCGGCGCCAGACGCAAGCCATTCGCAAGCGGTCAACCGGCTTTCTGGCTTGGTCGCGGACGTCAGCTATCTCGGCGGCTCGACCATCTATAAGATCAAGCTGGATTCCGGCGCGGTCGTGCGCTCATCGATGGCCAATACCACGCGGCTGGATATCCATACCTATGGCCCAGGGCAGCGCGTGGTGGCGTGGTTCACGCCCGACGATTGCGTGGTGCTGGAACGATGAGCGCGCGCCGCATCTTCGCGCAGCCGGCGCGCTATGCCGCCATCGCGCCCTATCTGTGGATGGTGCTGTTCTTCCTGGTGCCGTTCGGCTTCGTGCTGAAGATCGGCCTGTCGCAGACTGCGATCGCGCAGCCGCCCTACGTGCCGGTGTTCGATTTCACGGAAGGCTGGACGGCGATCAAGGAAGCCTTCGGGCAGCTCTCGTTCGACAATTTCAGGCTCCTGACGTCTGACAGCCTCTACATCAGCTCCTATCTGCGCAGCCTCGTCGTCGCGGTGACATCGACGCTGATCCTACTACTGATCGGCTATCCCATTGCCTATGGCATGGCGCGGCTGCCGCAGCGCTGGCAACCGATTGCGATGATGCTGGTGATCGTCCCGTTCTGGACCTCGTTCCTGATCCGCATCTATGCCTGGGTCAACATCCTCCAGCACGATGGCCTGCTCAACCAGGTGCTGCTCGCGCTGCATCTGGTCTCGGCGCCGGTCGTGTGGCTCTCGACCGACACTGCGATGTATATCGGAATCGTCTATTCCTATTTGCCGTTCATGATCCTGCCGCTCTACGCGACGCTGTCCAAATTGGACGCTTCGCTGTTGGAAGCTGCCGCCGATCTCGGCGCGTCGCCGCTTCAGGCGTTCTGGCTGGTGACGTTTCCGCTGTCCTTGCCGGGGGTGTGTGCCGGTGCGCTGCTCTGCTTCATTCCGATCATCGGCGAGTTCGTGATCCCTGATCTCCTGGCAGGTTCCGGCTCGATGATGATCGGCCAGACGCTGTGGCTCGAATTCTTCACCAACAAGGACTGGCCGGTTGCCGCGGCGGCAGCGGTTGCGTTGCTGGTGCTGCTGGTGCCGCCGCTTTTGCTGTATGACCGGCTGCAGCGCCGCACGCTGGCGGAAGGTGCGTGATGGCGAGCAAGGTCAACCGCCTGTCGCGCTTCAACATCACCGCGCTCGCGCTCGGGATGGCCTTTCTATACCTGCCGATCGTGATCCTCGTGATCTATTCGTTCAACGCCTCGCGGCTGGTTACGGTATGGGGCGGCTGGTCGCTGCGCTGGTACTACGAGTTCTTCAACGACCGCGCGATGCTGGATGCGGCCTGGATGAGCCTGCGGGTTGCCGCACTCTCGGCAACGGTTGCAACGCTGCTTGGGACGCTGGCTGCCGTCGGACTGGTACGCGGCGAACGCTTCCGCGGACGGGCGCTATTTTCCGGCATGCTCTATGCGCCGCTGGTGATGCCGGAGGTGATTTCGGGGCTCTCGCTGCTGCTATTGTTCGTGGCGCTGAATGCCGAGCGCGGCTTCTGGACAGTGACGATCGCCCACACCACGCTGACGATGTGCTTCGTCACCGTCGTGGTGCAGTCGCGCCTCGCCTCGCTCGACCGCAGCCTGGAGGAGGCGGCGATGGATCTCGGCTGCGATCCGGTGCAGGCGTTTCTTCGTGTGACGCTGCCGCTGATCGTTCCCGCGATCGTGGCGGGATGGATGCTGGCATTCACGCTTTCGCTCGACGACGTCGTGATCGCGAGCTTCACCACCGGCCCGGGGTCGGCGACGCTGCCGATCCGGATCTATTCCGAGGTCCGGCTCGGCGTAAAGCCCGAGATCAACGCGATCTGCACGATGGTGATCGCGCTGATCGCCGTCGTGATCGTCATCGCCTCGCTGGCTTCAAAGCTGTCGAGCTCGGAAGGCAAGAGCGCTGCGCCGCTGTAGCCGCGGCCGTCATTGCGAGCGCAGCGAAGCAATCCATTGCGCCACTTGCCGAGACGTGGATTGCTTCGTCGCTGCGCTCCTCGCAATGACGGGGAGAGATATATTCACGACTTCACCGCACCTGCCGTCAGCCCGCCCACCATATACCGCTTGAACGCGTAATAAATCGCGGCCGGCGGCAGGGCGTAGATGAAGCCGGTGGTCATCAACAATTCCCACGGGGAGTCGTCCGCCGCCAGGAAGTTGCCGAGCGCGACGGGCAGGGTGATCTCGGTGTCCTTGGAGAGCAGCAGGAACGCGTAGAGATATTCGTTCCAGGCGAGCAGGATCGCATAGGTGCCGATCGCGACCAGCGAGGGCATCATCAAGGGCACATAGACCAGGCGGAACAGTTGCAGCGTGGTGGCGCCGTCCATGGTCGCGGCTTCATCAAGCTCGACCGGCAGCTTGTCGGAGGCCTGCTTCAACACCCAGATCGCGTAAGGCGAGGCGATCGTCACCATCGCCAAAATCAGCGACCAGTGATTGTTGAGCAGGCCGTAATTGCCCATGGTGCGGTACATCGGCACGGCAAGGAACGCCGCCGGGATGAAGTAGGTGAGCAGCGCCAGATTCATCACCCAGCGTCCGCCGGGAACGCGCAGCCGCGAGATCGAGAACGCGGCGGCAGTAGCGATCACCAGCGTCAGCGCGCCGGCGGAGAGCGCGATCACCACCGAATTGAAGAACTGGATCCAGAAATCGCGCAGGAAGTAGTGCTCCTGGTAGAACACGATCTTGAAATTGTTCAACGTCGGATGCGCGGGCCACAGCTTGCCCGAGAACGCGTCCTCCTTCGGCGAGATCGCGAACAGGAACATGTGGTAGATCGGCACCATCGTCCAGATCAGCACGGGAATGCCGATCAGAAGCAGCTTGGCCTCGTTGCCGATTTCTTTGAGGGAAGGCAGCTTCATCGCGACAACCGTTTCATCATGAAATAGACCAGCGGCAGCACGAACGGCAGCGCGCAGACGATCGATGCCATCGCGAGCGAAAGCTGGTCGAGCCTGAGATAGCGGATGCCGAGCGTCGCCAGCACGTGGGTGAGATCGGCGGGACCGCCGCCGGTGAGCAGGTAGACGCTGTTGAAGTCGCCGAGCGTCCAGATCATCGAGAGCAGCGTGCAGGTGATGTAAAGCGTCTGCATCGACGGCCAGGTGATGTAGCGGAATTTCTGCGACCAGCTCGCGCCGTCGACCTCGGCCGCCTCATAGAGGTCGTGCGAGATCGCAAGACGCCCGGTCAAAAGGATCAGCGTCCAGAACGGCAGCGATTTCCAGATGTGCACGCCGATCGCCATGCCGAGCGCCACCGTCGGATCGTTCAGCCAGTTCGGACCGTCCTCGGCAGTGAACTTGAAGATCAGCTGGTTGATCACGCCCCATTCCGGATTGAGCATGAAGCGCACGGACAGGATGGTCGGAATCGACGGCACCGCCCAGGGCAGGATGAACAGCACCGACAGCCATTTGATCCAGGTGCGCTGCTGGGCGAAGAAGCCGGACAGGAACAGCGCGATTGCCATTTTGATGTTGATGCCGACCAAGAGGAAGATCAGCGTGTTGACGGCGGCGCGCGCGAAGATCGGGTCGTGCCAGAGCGCGACATAGCTCGCCGGATGCCGCGCCAGCCACAGGCCGTAGCTGACGGGATAGACCACGAAGGCCAGGAACACGAGCAGATAGGGCGCCAGCAGCAGGACGCCCCAGATCTGCGGCGTCGTCAGGCGGGCTGACAGAGGCGGGCTTGGGATCGCGTGATCGCCCGAAAGCGTGATTGCCATACGTTTACTCTTGAAACGAGAGGTACCGACCGCGGCTACGCCGTCGTCCCTGCCTAGTGCGCAGTTGCGCACGGAGCAGGGACCCATAACCACAGGCGGTTATTGTTGCGCAAGGTCGTCGACCAGCATCCTTGAAAATGACCGCCGCGGCGTATGGGTCCCTGCTTTCGCAGGGACGACGACGCGGCGGCCGATATCAGTCAGCTCAACCAGCCACCTGCTTGATGCGGGCGATCAGTTCGTCGACGGCCTTGTCGACCGGCACCTTCTCGCTCACCACGCGGTTCATCGCCTTGGCCCAGACGTTCTCGTTGTTGAGGATCGTGAACTTCCAGTTCTTGGTGAAGTCGAACGGCGTCGTGCCGCCGGTGAACTGATTGTACACCGCCTTGCGATGCCGGTCAGCCTGCCAGAACGGGCTCTGCTGGCTGGCTGTCGTCACCGGGAACCAGCGGCCGAGCGCGCCCTCGATGTAGGGGCGGACATTCTCTTCCTGCAGCAGGAACTTGATGAACTCCTTGCCCTCGGCCTTGTTCTTGGCGACCGTGAACATCAGCCCGGTCTTGACGTCGGAGCGATACTTGATCGGCGTGCCGTCCGGCTTGTTCGGGAACGAGGCGGTGATGATGGTCTCGTCATAGTTCTTCTTGCCGAGCGCGCGCTGCTCGGGGGTCAGCGCCGGGTTGTTGGCGTCGTCGAGCCACTTCGCCGCGATCGAGATCGTGAAGTTGTGCGTCATCACGATCGTCTTGTTGTGGAAGGCGACGTTATTGTCGGGGTCCTTCCAGGTAGTGGAGGAGGGCGGCGTGCAGCCCTTGATGTAGGTGTCGGTGTAGTCCTTCATCGCCTTGATCAGGTTTTCCCGCACCTTGGGATCGTCGACCAGGAGCTTGCCGTCGTCGTCGACCAGCTTGACGTTGTGAGCGTCCATGAAGGTGTAGAACGACTGGAAAGAGTCGGTGGATTCAACGCCCATCGGCTGGCCGACGGCGTAGACGCGCTGGCCGGTGGCCTTGCGCGCGGCCGGCTGCACCTTGTCGCACCAGAACGACCAGTAGTCCTCCCACTTGGTCGGGATGTCGCTCTGCTTGAAGCCGGCCTGCTCCAGCATGTCCTGCCAGATCTGCACGTGCATGCTCTGCTGCTTCAGCGGGAAGCCGTAATAGGCCTTCTTCTTAGCGACGTCGTTGTAGAGCAGCGCGGTTTCCAGCGTGTTCGGCGCGAATGCCGATTTCATCGGCGTGAGGATGTCGGAGAGGTCCTCGAGCTTGCCCTCGAACGCCCATTTACCCTGCGCCTGCACGTCATAGCTGTCGGAATAGGCGACGTCCGGCACGGTCCCCGAATCCAGCGCCGCCACCGTCTTCGGAATCATGTCCTGGATGGCGTATTGCGACAATTCGACCTTGATGCCGGTCTTGGCCTCGAATTTCTTGATCGCCTCGAGCAGCGCGTCGTCCTCAGACTTGTAGAAGCCTTTGCCGAACCAGACGGTGATGGTCTTCTGCTGGGCGAGCGCGGGTGCCGTGGCGTAAAACAGCCCGACGGCAGCAGCGGCGAGCGAAAATGACTTTAGTCTCCTGGATATCACGTTGTTCTCCCTGAAAACGCCGGGCTTTTTAACCGGTTGGATAATGATAGCGCAACCATGCGGCCATATCCAGATGGCAAACCCCAGACTTGTGTAGGGTGGAGAACAGGTTTGTGGCGTCATTGCGGGCGCGGATGGGCTATTCGCTAAAGCTTTGATGAAGCGGAACCAATCGACGCCCGCGCTGACCGGATTATTGCCGAAAGTCCGGATTGCCGCTGTTGCTAATCCGCCTTGCGCCGGGCTTTCCGTTTCGGCGCTGTCCGTTCCCTGATCGCAGCGACCCGGTGCGCCGCCGCCAGCGCGACCCGCGCCCAGACAACAAATTCCTCGGGTTCGTCGAACAACCGTTCGGGGATGCGCCAGAACGAGAGATCGATTGTATCGCCGCCCTTCTCGTAGCTGAGCGGCGGATAGGCCTCGGCCTCCTTGAACGTTTCCTTGTTTTCGTCGTCGACCCGAAGATAGAGCGTGTTATTCGCCACCACGGCGAACATCACGCCGTCGCAGAACACGCCGGTCTTGCCGAACATGCGCCGCATCGTGATGCCGCCGAGCGGGGCGAGTTGCTCGCGCAGGAATTCGGCAAAGGACTCACTCGCAACCATCCTCAATCCATTGCGAATGCGTAGCCTGCATGGGTGCATCTACGCTCGCCAGCGCACATCTTCAAAACGAATTCGCCAGCTCGATCTCCGCCTTCAGCGCTGCAATGCGCCGCTCGGCTTCCTGGGCCGTCAAATTCTTTGCGAATAGTTTGGGCTGGTAGGCTTCGGCGCTGAGCGTTCGAAGCATTGCCATTTGGCGGGGTGTCATCGGGGCGTCCAGCTGGTCGGGGAGGCGGGGCATCGGGAAACTCCAGGCGCCTGTCATGGAAGAATTTTCAATTCGACGTGGACTCTTAACTTGAAATTTGTTCTTTATTTGTTCTTATATGGTTCTACCGCAGCGAGGTGGCCCATGGATAACAAACTTAATGAAATTCGTAGAAAAATCAGAATGTTGCGAACGGAGATGCTGAGCGCGGAGGATAACATCCGCAAACAGGTCAACCGGGACGAGGATTGCTCAGTCGCCGCCACGCATCTCATGGCCATGCGGGCCACGATGGTCGGCCTGATCGGCGAGCGGAATCGGCTCGGCGGCGAAGAGCGCCTGCTCAATGTCGATGAGCGGTTAAAGCTGGAGGTCCGTGCGGCCAGCAGGAAGCCCTCTACCGGTATGCCCGGCGGCCGTGAGCGATGACACCGCCGAGGCCCTGCGCCGGCGGATTATCGAGCTGGACCAGCTTGCGCGCCAGCTCGATCAATCCGGTCTGAACAACGCAAGGGCGCAGCTCCTGCTCTCGCGCAAGCGGGCGGAGTTGGAAGATTTCATCAACAGAGGCCGGCGATGTCAGGACCGCTCCGATGGTACGATCACAGCGCGGACAACCCGCCGTGGATAAACGCGCTGGCGGAAGTCCGCATTATGGCGACCCGCGAGGGCTGGTGCCACGCCCATGTGCAGGCGATCATCGTCGCGATCGACCAATATGCCGAGGCAGCGCTGGGCAACCGCAGTTATTTTCTGAATAAGCCGTACGGCGTTGGGGGCGGCCGGGGTAACGAGGTTCCGTGATCGTCGACGTTCGGAAGTCATGACTTCGATCCCGTGGAGTCGGGCGTGACATTTTGCAGGGGGGATACATGCTCGAGCGATGTGGTTACAGGGCGGCGCTTTACCTCTCGGCCTTGATAGCGGCCGTCAATTGCAGCGCATTCCTCTATTCGCTGTGGTATCTGCCCCGCGCTGGCGATGGTTTTGCATTTCATGCGATAGCGGCGCTGCTTATTTTGATGGGACTTTGGTTGTTCAGCAGAATTGCGCGATACGCAGGTGCTGCATTTTATTTTCTTTCTGCGGTAGGCGCAGCTTTTGCGCTTTGGAAATTCTCCGGAGAAGCGAATATCGGCGCGGTGTGGGGCGCTGCAGTGGCCATTCTGGCTTTGGCCGTCGCAGTGATTCTGGTCTTCTCAAGACCGTTCGCAAGGGAGTTTGCGGCGGAGCGTGAACGGCGACCTGTCTACAAGAAATATCTCCTTCACGCATTCACCTTGGTGGTTGTCGTTGCCGCGGTAGGCGCAGCATTGATCGACGTCCTCGCTTTCTTTCAGTTCATCAGCAAGTAACCTGCCTCAGAAGAACGCGATCTGCGGCTTGGCGATCATCAGCCACATGATGATGGCGACGGCGGCGAATGCCGGAATGCCGAACGCGAACCACAGCCAGAAGATCCGGTGGTATTGCTCCGGCAGCGGCTTGCCCTCCGCCGCGGCTATCGTGGCAAAATCCCGCAGGCGTATTTGCATCCAGACCACCGGTAGCCACAGCGCGCCCGTCAGCACATACAGCGCGATGGACCAGACCACCCAGCCGTCCCAGAACGAATAGCCGACGTGCACCACCAGCAATGTGCCCGTGATCGGCTGCATGACGACCGCGGTAGCGGTGAAGATGAAGTCCGCAATCACAACGATGCGGGCAACGCCTGCGATCACGGCCGGCTTGCCGGAAAGATGCGCCATCAACATGAAGAACGCGATGCCCGATCCGGTGCCGAGCAGCACCGCAGCGCCCACGATGTGGAGATATTTGAGGACGAAATACAGCATCAGCGGTCCTCGAGCACCGCCAGTGCTGCGAGATGCAGCACGATGATCGGCCAGATCTTCAGCATCGGTCCGAGCGGATCGGCCCAGAGGCGAGGCACGAGGACAGTGCCGATGATCGCGTAGGCAAAGGAAATCGCGATCGCCGCATAGAGACCGTAGCGGCTGGTCGGCCGGTAGGCGATCGCGAGCCCGATCACGAGATCGGCAAGAGCGCCGCCGGTGACCGTAAGCGCCGCGGCCGTTCCCTCGACGCCACCTTCGCCCATCAGGCCCATGCCGTAACCCCAGCCCGGTCCCAGGGATACGAAGGCGGTCGCGATCCAGAACAGCGACAGGACGACGAAGATCGCCGGCTTGACGAGATACATGCCGGCAAACCAGCGCTCCTGCACGGAAGCCGGCTCGCCCGCGAAGAATTCAGTCAGGCTCTTGGGATGGAGCCCGAGCCGCAGCATGTCGTCGGGATTGCCGACGGCCCCGCGCACGATTTCGCGTTCGGCGGTGCTGCGGACGGGAGGTCGCCAGCCGAGATAGGAGACCATGTCGCCGAGCCGGTACATGATACTGGAAGCGAATTGCGGCAGGCGAAGCTGCCGCGCGGGCGGCCAGCGGCACCAGCGACGGATCAATGCGACCACTTCACCGAACGGATAGCGAAGCGGGCCAACCAGTTCGATGACCTGCCGGCCCGGCGCGGCTGAATCGAGAAAATACGCCACCGCGCGCACCACATCCTCGAGCAGGACGATCTGGAGCTGCCCCGTGTTCGGCATGGCGGGAATGATCGGCAGAGCCGCCAGGCCGCGCATCAGTGCGCTGGCGCCGTAAGCGGCGCGGCCGATGACGACGGACGGGCGCAGGATGATCCAATCGAGGTCGCGTGCCATCAGATCCTTGTCGCCGGACAGCTTGGTTCGAGAAAAATCGCTGGGCGTTTCGCGGTCGACGCCGATGGCGGAGAAATGAATGACGCGGCGTATCCCGAGCTGCTCGCAGGCGGCAAACAAATTGGCAACGCCGTGGTGGTGCACCATCGAGGTCGATACGCCCGGACTGTCCTGGAGCACGCCGGCACAATTGACGACGGCCTCGACGCCGGCGAGATGCGGTAGCCAAAAGTCGGGCGAGGTCGCCTCGGAAAGGTCGACCCTGGTGGCGCCGCTCCTGCTCATGGCGACGACCGAATGTCCTCGCGAGGACAGGTGAGCGACGATCGCCGACCCGATCAGGCCTGTCGCGCCAATCACGGCGATCTTCATGGCCGGCTCCGCGGGATCAGAAGCTTGCGAAAATGAGGGCGGCCTGCCTACAGCGTGTCGGGCGTGCGGACGGGCGAGGATTTGTCCTCGTTTCGCAGCTCCTGTTCGGCGAGGTGCCAAAATTCGGCCTCTCTCCCTTCAGGTCTGCCGTGACGCTCCCAGATCTCATACGCGCGGTTCTCAATTTCCTTTTTCGTCGGCTGATTCATCTCGTCTCCTCCGTAGCTTCTGCGCGACAGCTCAGGCCGCGGTGAAACGTCAGGTCGGAGCTTGTGACTGTCGCGAGGCCGCGATCTCAAAGTCTCGCGCGTGAAACGGCGCGCGACACAGTTTGATGCCTGTTCGCTGGTGATAAGCGTGCAGAGAGGAGCTAGGTTCCTAGCGAAGCTGGCCTGGTCCGGTCTTGGAATGGAGGTGACCCTCTCGAAGAGCTGCGATCACGTGGTTCCCGATCGGCTCAGACCGCGAGTTGTCACGGCGGCTTTGGACCGGAGCCGCAACCTCAATTCGCCTTCGCGCCATCAGCCGTCTCCGGCGCTGCCGGCTTCGCTCCGCCGCCCGTGAAGCGCTCGATCACCGAGCGCACCGCGTCGCGCGTCTTGCGGTCCTTTACGGCATCGAGCAGCGGAGCCGCGCCGGGCGAGCGGCGGATCAGGCTTTCGGGATCGGGAAACACCAGGGGGTCGTCCCACGGGCCCTGGACGACGAACGGCAGCTCAAACCCCTTGTCGCCGCCGGACGCGGCCGCCGTCAGGCTGGCAACGCCCTTGAGGTCGTATTCGCGGCTCGGCACCGAGGCGGTGCCGGTCAGCGTCAGGCGCGTCGTCGGGCCGTCGACGCGAATATCCTCCACGGTGGCAATGCCGTCGTTGAAGCGCACAGAAACGTTGAGGTTGTCGTAGGGCGTCGAGCCGCTGCGCAGATTGCCGCCGCCGGAGAGCGGCCGCCGCTCCAGCCGCTTCAGCAATTGCTCGATATTGAACCCCGCGATCGCGCCGTCATGGCCGACCAGGGTCGCGGTGCCGTCGAGCGAGGAGGCGAGACCGAACGGGCTGGCGCCGGATGCCACCAGCGAGACACCAAGATTGCCGCGGCCGGACAGCTTCGTGATGCCGAACAATTCATTGGCGCAGGCCTGCAGGTCGACGTCGGTGAACTGCAACTGCGCCTTGACGTCGGCCACCGCGTCCGAGCGCGCGATTCCGAACGAGCCCTTGGCAATGCCGCCATACATCTGAGCCTCGCCGACCGAGAGCGCCAACGCACCGTTGCGCAAATTGGCGCCGAGCGCGGTGCGGCCGAGCCTGGTCCCGCCGACCGTCACCCGCGCGGCCGACAGGCGCATATCGAGGTCGGTGGCGGAAAGCGACGACAGGTCGAACAACTGCCTGTTCCAGTCGCGCGCGCCGCTCGCCAAGAGGCGGAAGGTCGAGATGTACGGCGTGAAATCAAGGTTGCCGGCGGCGAGCGTTGCCTGCAGCGTCTGGCGCCCGTTATTGGCGACCGTCATCACGCCTTCGGCGACGTTGCCGTCGAGCTCGACATTCACGTTGGTCAGCGCCACCGAGGCGCCGACGACATTGGCGCGGGCCTTCAGCGCGAAGCGGCCGAAGCCGCCGCTGCCGGGCACCTGTCCTCCCATCCAGCGCAGCGCGTTGCGCAGCGACAGGCTGTCGACAGTCATGGTGCCTTCCATCATCAGGCTGGTGCGGTTGGCGACCGAGCCGTCGAAGGCGAGTTTCAAAGGCGCGCTGACCAGCCGCGCCTTCAGGCCCGAGCGATCGCCGGACAGCATCGCGACGAAGTCGCTGGCGGAGATCGAGCCGTCGACGCGCTCGCCGCGAAAGTCGAATTGTCCCGTCGCCGCGAACGAACGCGAGATCGACGGCCAGGCTAGCGAGAGGTCGATGTCGCCGAGCTGTTCCTTGAAATTGTTGGCGGCGTCCTCGTATTTCAGCACGCCGTCCTGAATTCGGATTTCGGAAAACGATACCTGGTTTTCCGCGCCGGGCCTCATCGTGCGCGCGATCCGTTCGACGAACGGCGTCCAGTTGCTTTCGCCGCCGCTGTCCCTGACGACGCGGATATGCGGCCGCAGCATCATGACGTCGGCGATCTCGAAGCGGCGCAGCAGCAGTGGTAGCAGGCGCAGGTTGGCGGTCAGCACGTCGACCTGCAGCGCGGGGTCGGTGGTGCCTCCGCCCTTCAGCCCGACATTGTGAAAGGAGACGTAGCTGCCCGGAAACACCGAGACGTCGATCGCTCCTGAAACAACCAGATCGAGCCCGGTGACGGCGCGGATCTGTGCCTCGACTGCCTGCCGGAGCGCATCGCGGTTGAGGAACCAGGAGGTTCCGATCAGCGCGAGCACGGCCACGGCAAAGAGCGCCGCAATCGGCATCCCGAGGCGCTTCATTCCTTGGGCCATCGTCAATGACATATCCGGATCTGGTTAAACCGAAGTCGGGTTACTGTCTTTAGGGTCTTGCTGATTAAGGGGCGCTGATCTGGGCAGGCGCCGCATCGGTCAGCCCGTGCCAACCCACGCAACTTGAAGGGTTTTCTTGACGCTTTCAAGGCCGACATGGCGCCTCGCTGGCACTTCGGTGGCATAATCCCCGCGTCATTGACGCACCGCGAAGAATTCGCCTAATAATCCCGATAATGCCGGCTTTCGGCCGTTCCCTCCATCAGGTCTTATTTCCATGAACAAGGTTTATCCCGACGCCAAATCGGCACTCGATGGCGTTCTCAAGGACGGCATGATGATCATGTCGGGCGGCTTCGGCCTGTGCGGTATCGCCGAAACCCTCTCGGACGCGATCCGCGATTCCGGCGTCAAGAATCTGACGGTTGTCTCCAACAATGCGGGCGTCGACGGCATCGGCCTCAGCCGCCTTCTGGAAACCCGGCAGATCAGGAAAATGATCTCGTCCTATGTCGGCGAGAACAAGCTGTTTGCGCAACAATATCTCGCCGGCGAGCTGGAACTCGAATTCAATCCGCAGGGCACGCTGGCCGAGCGCATCCGCGCCGGCGGCGCCGGTATCCCGGCCTTCTACACCAAGACCGGCGTCGGCACGCTGATCGCCGAAGGCAAGGAAGTGAAGGAATTCGACGGCGAGAAGTACATCATGGAGCGCGGCCTGTTTGCCGACCTCGCCATCGTGCACGCCTGGAAGGGCGACACCGCCGGTAACCTGATCTACCGCAAGACCGCGCGCAATTTTAATCCGATGATGGCGACCGCCGCGAAGATCACCGTGGCCGAGGTCGAGCACCTGGTTCCGGCCGGCGAACTCAATCCCGACCACATCCACACGCCCGGTATTTTCGTCAAGCGCATCATCGAGGTCGGCACCGGCAAAAAGCGCATCGAATTCCGCAACACCCGGCCGCGGCCGGCTGCTTAAGCGCACGCACAGGAGAAACGATATGGCCTGGACCCGTGAACAGATGGCTGCGCGCGCCGCAAAGGAATTGCGCGACGGCTACTACGTCAATCTCGGCATCGGCATTCCGACGCTGGTCTCGAACTACATCCCCGAAGGCATGGACGTGAACCTGCAGAGCGAGAACGGCATGCTCGGCATGGGCCCGTTCCCTTACGAGGACGAGGTGGATGCCGACCTGATTAACGCCGGCAAGCAGACGGTGAGCGAACTGCCATCGACGAGCTATTTCTCCTCGGCCGATTCCTTCGGCATGGTGCGCGGCGGGCATATCGATCTGTCGATCCTTGGCGCGATGCAGGTGGCGCAGAACGGCGACCTCGCCAACTGGATGATCCCCGGCAAGATGGTGAAGGGCATGGGCGGCGCGATGGATCTCGTCGCCGGCGTCAAGCGCGTCGTGGTGGTGATGGAGCATTCCGCCAAGGATGGCCCGAAGCTGTTGAAGACCTGCAATTTGCCGCTGACCGGCGAGCGCGTGGTCGACATGGTCGTGACCGATCTGGCGGTCTTCACCATCGACAAGCACGGCAAGGATGGCATGGCGCTGATCGAGCTGGCCGACGGCGTCACGCTGGACGAGGTGAAGGCCAAGACCGAAGCCGAGTTCCGCGTCGCGCTGAAGAACGCGTGATGTGATGGCGGGACGGTCGCAAGCTGCGATCCGTCCCGCGCGTCGCGAAGACGCCAGCTTCATTGCCCGCAACATCCTGGCCTCGCAGCGCGGCCCGCTGTCGCGCGGCTGGTTCGACATCGCGCTCGGCTGGGACGAGCCGCGCTGCCTCGCCTTTGTCGAACGGATCGCGACCGGGCAGGCGCCGTCGTGGTGTCACGTCTCGCAATTCATCATCGCTGAAGTCGAGGGAAGGCCAGCAGCCTCGCTGTGCGCTCTGCCCGCGTCCGGCACGGGCCCGGCCTTGCGGGCCGCAATCGAGGCGGCGGCCGACGAAAGTGGGCTCAGCACATCGGATGTGGCGGCGATCTTCCAACATGGCGCCTACGCCAGGAATTGCTGGATACAGGGCGGCGAGGACGACTGGTTGATCGAGCATGTCGCCACGCTGCCGGAGTATCGCGGGCGCGGGCTGGTACAGGCGCTGATCGATCACGCGCTAGCCGCCGGCGCGCGGGCGGGATTTGCGCGCGCCTCGATCTCGTTTCTGATCGGCAACGAGGCGGCTGAGCGCTGCTATGCCAAGGCCGGCTTTGCCTTCGCCGAAGAGAAACGCGATCCCGCGTTCGAGGCGGTCACGGGATCACCGGGCTTTCGGCGGTTCGTGCGGGCGATTCCGTAGGGCCCGCTCGAAAATTTGTGCTTGCCGCTCAGTGATCGACGGGTTGCCCCGGTCCCAGATGATACCGGCTGGAGAAGAACACCAGCGGAAGGCTGTCGCAGTAGTCGCAGGTGGATACTTCGGCGATGAACAGCGTGTGGTCGCTGACGTCGATCGTTCGGATTACCTCGCAGGCGAAGAAGGCCACGCAGTTCGACAGCCGCGGCAGCCCATCGACGATGTCGTAGCCGGGAAAGGCCTCGCGCGATCGATCCGCAAAATGCTTCGATAGCGCCTTGGCCTGTTCCGGCAGCACGTTGACGCCGTAGCGCCGGCTCGCCGATACCGCATCGTGGGTCCTGCCTGATTTGACCGAGACCAGCACGGTCGGCGGCGAAAGGCTGATGGTGACAAAACTGTTGGCCGTCATGCCGCAGGCCTCGCCATGCAGGTCGAGCGCGGTCAGTACCGCAACGCCCGTCGCAAAGCGCGACGCCGCCTGACGGAAGGCAAGCGGGTCGGCGCGCTGCATTGCCTGCTCGCTCACGCCGTGGCCCGCCTAGGTGCCACTGGCGCCGTCTTGCGCTCGATCCACGCATGGATGCGATCGACTGAGGCGACGCGGTCCCATTGAACGTCCGGATAGTTGAAATTCTCGGTGAACTCGTCGGCGAGCGCCTGGTTGTGGCTCATCGCGCCGATCAGCATGCCGAGCGCCTCGGAGGGCGGCTGCAGCATGATGTTGGTCCAGCGCGCCGCCGCCAGCACGCGATCTTGCCGCCTAAGGTCGACTTTCTCACAGAAGCGTGCGTCGAGCACGTCGGCGCCAACGATCTCCTCGCCGAGCACGAACGCGGCGTAGGAGGCGACATTGGCGCCCTGTCCCATCATGGGATCGACGACCGAGTGGACGTCGCCGAGCGCGATCGCGAACTTGCCGCCATCGAATTCCACCACGGTGTTGCGAACCGTCGGCACCACGCCGCCCTGCAACAGATCGAGGGGCTGGGCGAGATCGAAGCGCGCGGTGTCGATGCGGTCATAGGTGGTCGGATGATGCTTCTCGAGCTTATCAAGCACGGTGCGCAGAAAACGCTTGCGGTCCGCGTCATAGCTCAGCGTCGCCAGTTCCTCCATGTCGCCGCCCGGAACGTTCTCCATCAATAGCGCGCTCGCGATGCCGCTGAAGGTGATGGTGGGAATGACGATCATCTCGCCATGCCCCGGCGAGACCGACAGCGTCACGTTCATCGGGTCCGGCTCGCGAACGCCGGTGTAAAGTCCGACACAGAGGCGCCGCTGCGGCTGGGAATAGGGCGAGTGCTCGGGCCGGTAGGCGAACAGCTGACCGAGCGGACCCTTGCCGCTGGCGACGACGAGCAGGTCGAAGCGATTGACCAGCGGCGCGATGTCGTCTTCCTCGATGCGGCGGTATTCGATCTTGCCGCCACGATCCGCAAAATCCTTCATCAGTACCGGCAGGTAGATCCGGTAATCGACCGCGCGGCTCGGCCGCGAGAAGTAGCCGCGGAAGCTGATCGGCTGCGGGAAGTTGAAGAAGTGATCGTGGTAGTAATAGTGATGCTTCGGGTCGTTCCAGTGATTGACGCCGAGATAGTCCTCGCGCGCGATCGTTACGTGGTGATGCGCGACCGTGTTGAGCAAGCGGATGCCGCGATAATCGTCCGGCGCGCGGTCGGTGATCAGCGTCGCTTCGACGCCGTGCTTCTGAAGATAGAGGGCCAGGTGCAGGCCGGCGATGCCGGCCCCGACGATTCCGATGCGCTGCCTCATGTCCGCCCTCCCAAAAGATTGCCCAAAGATTGATTGGGGGTGGTCCCCCATTGACTGCAGCGTAGCCGTGAACTTGCCCGAGAGAAATGGAATGGATAGGATATGATCTATTCCTGATGGGAATGATAGGATGGACCGGATCGACTGCCTGCGCGCCTTTGTCCGCTCGCTGGAGGGCGGCAGTTTCTCCGTCGCCGCCCACGAACTCGGGATCGGCCAGCCGGCGGTGAGCAAGCGGATCGCGCTGCTCGAAAGCGAGTTCGGCACGCAACTGTTCTTCCGCACCACCCGCAAGCTCAAGCCAACGCCGGAAGGCCAGCGGATCTACGATCTGGCCCGGCAGATTCTCGGCAACTTCGATCTGGCCCGGGCCAACGTCGGCGAGAATTCGCTGCGGCCGAGCGGCACGCTGCGGGTAAGCCTGCCGTCATCGTTCGGCCGGCGCTATCTGATGCCTGTCATCGCCGAATATGTCCGGACCTATCAGGGCGTTCGCCTGGACGTCCGCTTCAGCGAGCGTTTCGTCAACCTGGTGGAAGAGGGGATCGAGCTGGCGCTGCGGATCGGGCAACTCGAAGCGAGCACGCTGGTCGCGCGGCGGCTCGGCACGGTGCGGCGTTACCTGGTCGCGACGCCGACCTATCTCAAGGGACGTACGGCGCCGCGCGCGCCTGACGATCTCAACGCGCACCAATGCATTGTTTATTCGCGACTACCGTCCGCCAACGACTGGATCTTCGAATCCGAACACGGCCGCCACGTGGTTTCGATCGGCGGGCCGCTTCTGGTCGACGATGCGGATGCGATGGAGCAGGCGGTGAAGCATCATCTCGGCATTGCGATCCTGCCGGAATGGAGCGCGCTTGCCGGCATCCGCAGCGGCCAGTTGCAGAACCTGCTGCCGGATTTCTCGATTGCCGCGCTGCCGCTGCACGCGGTTTATCCCGAGACGCATTGGATGTCGCTTCGGGCACGAAGCTTCCTCGATCTCCTGATCAAGCGCGCCGGACAATTCTCCAGGCCGTAAGACGCATGGACGGACTACGCCGGCCCTGACGGAACGTCCGAGAACCGCGTCAGCCACGCCACCGGGCCGACGCTGGCGGCGACGATCAAGAGCGCCGCCAGCGCACCTTCCTCGAAACTGCCGCGGCTGGCATATTGGTAGATCGAGGTCGCCAGCGTCTCGACGTTGAGCGGCCGCAGCAGCAGCGTCGCCGGCAACTCCTTCAGGCAGTCCACGAAGACGACGATGACCGCGCCGAGCATGGCCGGGCGGAGCAGCGGCAGATGGACCAGCCGCATCGTCGTGGCCGGGCGAGCGCCGACTGCGCGCGCGCTGTCGTCGTAGTCGCGCGGGATGCGCTCGAACGCCGCCTTGATGAATCCGGTCGGCACCGCCAGAAAGCGGATCACATAGGCAATGACGACGGCGGCGCCGGAGCCGACCACGATCAGGCCCGGTGAGGCTTGGCCGAGCCGTCCGGCGACTGCGTTGAGCGCATTGTCGATCGCGAGCACCGGCCCGAGCAGACCGATCGCCAGCACTAGGCCTGGAAGTGTGTAGCCGGTCTGTGCGACGTTCATGGCGATGAAGCGCAACGCATTCGGCCGCCAGCGCCAGGCCAAAATGGTGGCAAAGCCGAGCAGCAGCGCCGCCAGCGCCGCGATGGTCGCGAACGCGATCGAGTTGAAGGCGTCATGCCACAGCGCCGCATCGAAATTCGCAAACAACCCGCGCTTGAAGCTCTGATGCGCGAGAAACGATAGCGGCACGAGGAAGCCGAGCGCCACCGGCAGCAGACAGGCAGCGAGAGCGCAGGCGCCCTTGAGGCCGGCAAGCGGTGTTCGCCGCGTCAGCCGCGGGCTTTCGGCGGAGAACTCCACATTGATGGTGCGGCGGCCGTAACGCTCGATCGCGATCAGCCCGGCGACGATCGCGAGCATGAAGCAGGACAACTGTGCCGCGCCGGCAAGGCTGCCGCGGTTGAGCCAGGTCGTGAACACCGAGACGGTGAGGGTGCGAACGCCGAGATACTCGCTGGCGCCGATGTCGTTCAGCGTCTCCAGCGACACCAGCGCGACGCCGACCGCCAGCGCCGGCCGCGCCATCGGCAGCGAGATGCGCCAGAAGATGGTCCAGCGTCCGGCCCCCAATGTCCGCGCGGCCTCGGCGAATTCGGCGCTCTGCAGCTGGAACATCGGCCGTGCCGAGAAATAGACGTAAGGATACAGCACCAGCGCGATCACGATGATGGCGCCGGGCAGCGAGCGCAGCCTCGGAAGCATACGCACGGCGTCTTGCGTCGGAAGCCACAGTGTCAGCGTCTGATGGACGACGCCGAGCGGCTCGAACAGGTCGACATAGACGTAGGCCGCCAGATAGGTCGGGATCGCCAGCGGCAGCGGCACCAGCCAAAGCAGAATCCCGCGGCCGCGAAATTCATGCAGCGAGATCAGCCACGCGGTGCCCGCGCCCATCGCCAGCGACAGGGCGGCGACGCCAACGAGCAGCAGCGCGGTATCGAGAATAGTCGTCGGCAGCACATAGCTGATCAGGTGCTGCCAGACATCAGGCGCCGGCTGCAGCGCCAGCGCGATGATCGAAATGACGGGAGCGGCGACGAGAATGGCGGTCGCAACCGCAATCGCTGCCGCGATGCGGCCGGAGTGCGTGGCGGGAGTCACGCCAGCTCACAGCGGGGAGGTGAGCCGAAGTTTGTCCGCTTGCGCAGGTAGGCTCCCTCACCCCTCGCGGGGGGGAGGGCGGGGAGAGGGGTAGCCACGGGCGATACTGCCCGTGTGGCTTACCCCTCTCCCTAACCATCCCCCGCAAGGGGGGAGGGGACGCAGCGGTGCAAGGTGCGGAATCACTTTTCTACAAAGACATCGCGATCAATTATCGAACCCGACCTTGTCGACCAGCGTCGAGGCCGCCTTCCGGCTCGCGACGATCTTGGCGATCGGCATCGGATCGGCGGTCAGCTTGCCGTAGCCCGCGATGGTCGGGTTGACGGCGACGCCGGCGCGAATCGGGTACTCGTAGTTGGCATCGGCGTAGATGTGCTGCGCCTTCTCGCCGGCAAGCCATTCGATCAGCTTGACCGCGTTGGCCTTGTTGGGTGCGTGCTTGGCGAGGATGACGCCGGAGAGATTGACGTGGGTACCGCCGCCTTCGAAGGTCGGCAGGATTACCTTGGTGGCTTCGGCCCACGGCTTCTTCTCGGGGTCGTTGTTCATCATCAGCGCCCAGTAATAGGTGTTGCCGATGCCGATGTCGCACTTGCCGGCCGCCACATCGCGAGCGGCTTCGCGGTCGCCGCCGGAAGGCTTTTGCGCCAGATTGGCCTTCACGCCCTTCAGCCATTCCTCGGCCTTGGCCTCGCCGTACTTGGCGACATAAGCCGCGAACAGGCCGTTGTTATAGATATGCTGACCGGAGCGGATGCAGATCTTGCCCTTCCACTTGGGATCGGCGAGCTCTTCATAGGTGATCTTGTCCTGCTTGACGCGGTCCTTTGAGGCGTAGATCACGCGCGCGCGCATCGAGATGCCGGCCCACTGGCCGTCCGGGTCGCGGTATTGCGCCGGCACGATCTCATCGATCACCACCGACTTGATCGGCTGGGTCACGCCGGCCTGTACGGCATCGTCCAAGCGGCCGAGATCGACCGTCAGCAGCACGTCGGCCGGGCTCGACGCGCCTTCCGCCTTCATCCGCTGCTCAAGGCCCGAGCTTGCCGAGACCACGTTGACCTTGATGCCGGTGTCCTTGGTGAAGGCATCGAACAACGGCTGCACCAGCTTGGTTTCGCGATAGGTATAGACGTTGACCTCGCCGTCGGCGGAGGCCGGCGCGGCTCCGAACGCAGTGAAACAAAGCAACGCGGCGGTTGCGGCGGTAGCGCGGAATTTCGTCATGAAGCTGCCCGACAAAAGTTGTGGTGATGCCGGTCTCAGTAGCGCAGCCTCCGTCATGCCGTCAGCGACGGTATGTCGCGAATGTCGCGATTTAGAGCGATTCCAACGAACCGATTTAGAGCGATTCCAAATGTGGCGGGCGCGGCGGATCAACGGGCGCGGCTGAAATCAACAACGTCTGTGTTGCCGCCGCAGACAATGACCGCGACCCGTTCGCCCGCAGCCGGCCGGTAGGCGCCCGACAGGATTGCCGCGAGTGCTGCCGCGCCACCCGGCTCTGCCACGATGCGCAAGGCACGCCAAAGCGTCGCCTGTGTCTCGGCAATCGCGCCGTCGGTAACCAGCACCGTCTGTCGTGCATATTTCCAGACGATCGGAAAGACCCGTTCACCCACGCGTCGCGGCGCCAGTGAATCCGCGGCCAGCCCGCCAGCCTCCGCATCGACCGGATGGCCGGCCTCAAAGGCTCGCGTCAGCGTCGGCGCGGCAAACGGCTCGACGCCAACAACCTTGATGCGGCCGGCGTACCAGGCGGCCAGCCCGGAGATCAGCCCGCCGCCGCCGACCGAGACGAGCAGCGTATCGATCTCAGGCGCCTGGCCCGCGAGCTCGAGGCCGAGCGTTCCCTGTCCCATGATCGTCTCGTTCTGATCGAACGCGTGCACCGGCAATGCGCCGGTTTGTTGCACCCATGTCTCGCTGGCCGCGAGCGCATCGGCATAGCGGTCGCCCCCGATCGTGAGATCGGCGCCGTAACCTTTGATGTGCTCAACCTTCGCCGGCGAACAGATGCCTGGCACGAAGATCTTGGCCGGCTTGCCGAGCTTCATCGCCGCATAGGCGACGGCCGCACCATGATTGCCGCCGGACGCCGCCACCACGCCGGCCTTCGGCACGTCGCGGGTCAGCAAATTGGCGAAAGCGCCGCGCGCCTTGAACGAGCCGGAATGCTGAAGCAGCTCCAGCTTGAGCGTCAGCATATGGCCGGGGAGGCCGAACTCCGCGCCATCGACCTCAACGATCGGCGTTCGCCGGATGAAGGGCCGGATCAGCCGCTCGCATCGGGCGATCATTTCCGGCGTTACGGCATCCGCTGATGCATCCATGGCAACGCGCTCCCAAGGCTCTCTCGATTAACAAGGGTCTCTCGATTGAAAAGGGTCTCGATTAAAGTGTGCTGTCGATCGAAGGCTCCGCCGATCTGGCGCGCGATTGACAGCAATTAGTCATTTAGCTAATTAGCAATATGACTTCTTTCGAGGACGACGTCGAGTCTGCTTTTCGCGCGCTCGCCAGCCAACGGCGGCTGTTGATCCTGGAATGGCTGAAACGGCCGCGGGCACATTTCCGCCCGCAGGTCGACGGCGACCTCGTCAAGGACGGGGTGTGCGGCGTCTTGATCGCCGAAAAGCTCGGCGTCAGCCAGCCCACCGTCAGCGAACATCTGAAAATACTGTCGCAGGCCGGTCTGGTAAGCGCCAAGCGCGTCAAGCAGTGGACGTTCTACAAGCGCGATGAAGCGCGCATCGCCAAGCTGAAAGCCGCCATGCTCGAGAGGATCTGATCCTCGCTGTTGGGCCACGTGCGTGCCGCCACCGGGACCTGCCCTGCCGACATTTTGAGCAGCAAAGCCCGCTCTATCCATTCGACCTTGTCATCGCCAGCGCCTAGGCTTGGCCGGCAGGGAGATGAAGCTGATGCGCGCAATGCTGGACTATTGTACCGGAGGAATTCAGCGAACCGTGCCGGCCGGCACGCTCGTGCTCCATGAGGGCAGCAAGACCGGGCATCTGTTCGTGCTGCTCGAAGGGCGGCTTGAGGTCATCAAGGGCGATAGCGTCGTCGCCGTCCTGACCGAGCCCGGGGCGATGCTGGGCGAAATGTCGGTATTGCTCGAACAGCCTCATACCGCGACCGTGCGCGCCGCCGCCGATTCTGTCGTCTATGAGATCGACGACGCCGCGGCGTTCCTGCGCGACCAACCCGCGGTGGCGCTATTGATCGCGCGCCTGCTGGCGCAACGCCTCAACGTCGCCAACACCTATCTGGCCGACCTGATGCATCAATATGCCGGCCACGGCAATCATCTCTCGATGGTCGGCGAGCTGCTGCAGAGCATGATCAACTTGCCGCCGACAGAGGTCTCGCCAGGTTCGGACCGGCAATCCGACTCGAGACTCTAGCCGCATCCCTCTAGCGGATTTGTCTCAACAGCTTTTTTGCTTGCTCGATTTCGGCGAGGTCTTGCCCGGTATCAAGATCGATCAGGGCTCGCGTCAGCACGTCGGAACCGGCCGCTTCGCGACCGTCGTCTCTGAAGAGATGCGCAAGCCCAAGCGCGCCGCGCAATTCGAAAGTTTTGGTGTGCTGCCCTCGGGCGACCTCAAGGGCCCTTTTGAAAGCGCCCTCCGCCTCACGGACGTTGGTTGGATCATGGCGCAACAGGACCTCGCCCTGAACACGATGCAGTTCGGCGTCCAGCCAATGCTGACCGGACCGTTCCGTCCCGGCGATCAACTCGCGCAAGATCTCCAACGCAGCAGCCGTTTGCCCGGCCGCGGCGTTCGCGATGGCGACCTGCATTCCCCAGAATGGTTCGCATAGGTAACAGTCATTTTCGTGCAGCAAGGTCCAGCCTCGCCCCATTTCGGCAAGCCCGGCCTCTCGGTCGCCGGCGCGCCACTTTGCAAGGCCGGTTAAGTATGTGCCGGCGGCAACATACAACGGCATCGTATGATCGCGGGCGAGAGCAAGCGCCAGGATTGTTTCAGTTTCCTGTAACGCCCCGCCGCAGAGTCCGTCGAAGACCGCCTTGTGCACCAGCGCATTGGCCTGGGACAGCGCGCGCTTTTCGCCCGAGTAGCGCACCGCGTCGGCGGCGAGCCGGCGGGCGCGGTCAATCTGCCCGGTCGGCCAGAGCACCAGGGCGAGAAATCGCATGATGACGAACGGCAGGTCCAGGGTTGACGTCCTGAAGATCTCCAGATCCGGCTCGGAATGATAGGTCGTGAGCGCTTGCTCAAGATGCGTTTTCGCGTTCGAATAGTCGCCGCCGAACCAGCAGGTCGCCCCGTTGGTCCAATGTGCGACGACCGATGACATCGGCGAGTCCGGTCGTCTATTGGCGGCGCTCATGGTTGCATCCGCCAACTCCCACATTGGCCCGATCTCGCCATGGGTCAGACAGGCATTGAACAATCCCGAATAGATCGGCGCCAGCTCATCCGGATCATTGATGTCGGCGGCGAATTGCCGGGCGCGCGTCCATGCGGCCACCGTTTGGGGAGCGCTGTGTCCAAGGTTGCCGCGCAATGCGCGACCATATGCGATTTGAAGGTGAAGCCGGTTCATGGTTTGGCCCGGGTCATCCGGCAACCCATCGGCAATCGCAACCGCCTTGCCGAGATGCGCAATCGCCTCGGTATAGGCGGAGCGCTTCAGCGCCTGCTGGCCTGCCTTGCGCCACCAATCGAGCGCAACCGCGTCGAGTCCCGCTTCGGTGAAGTGATAGGCCACGACTTCCGGCTCGGTCTCGGCGATGGCCGGAAACTGGTCACGCAGGACATCGCCGATATGTTTGTGGAGTACTTGGCGCCGACTCTTGAGCAGACTTTCATATGCCGCTTCCTGGACGAGCGCGTGCTTGAAGCTATAGCTCGCTTCCGGCGGCGTCCCGCGGCGCAACAGCAGTTCGGCCTCTTCCAACTGCCTCAGCGCGATGTTCAGCGTCAGGTCATCGCGCCCCGCCAAACAGCGCAGCAATGTGTATGAGAATTCGCGGCCAATGGCAGCGCCGATCTGTGCGATTTCCTTGACCGGTGCCAACCGGTCAAGGCGCGCCGTCAGCGAGTCCTGCAGCGTCGCTGGAATGGCGAGGGGCGGCAGCGGACGATCAAGGCGAAGGCGTCCGGCATCCTCGACCAGAAGCCCGGATTCCAGGATCGTCTTGGTCAGTTCTTCGATAAACAGCGGGATGCCATCTGTCCTGTCGATGATCTGCCTCATCATTTCGCGGGGCAGCTGTCGACCGACAGTCACCTGTTCGACCAGAGCGCGCGTGTCTTGCCGGTCAAGTCGATCGAGCCGCAGCAGGCTGATATTGGCGAGCCCGGCCCAGGGCGGCTCGAATTCGGGACGGAAGGTCATGAGGGCGAGAATCGGCAAGCCCCTGATCCGGTCGACCGCGAGATCAAACAGCTCAAGTGTGGTGGCGTCGGCCCAGTGCAGGTCCTCGCAGACGATCAGAACCGGTTGTTGCCGGGCCAAACCTTCAAGCTGATCGAGCAGGGCGGCGAACGTCTGTCGCCGCTGTTGCACTGGATTGAGGCCGAGCGGCGGATAGCGCTCGCCCGTCGTGATCGAAAGAAGTGAAGCGATCAACGGCGCCGCATTGGCCACCTGCTGCGTACCAAGTGCAAGCATTGCCTCGAGCTTGTCGAGCTTTTGCTCTGAGGTGTCGTGTGAGCTGATACCTGCGGCGCGCTCGAGCTGGGCAATAAAGGGATGAAGTGCACTGTTGGTATGATAAGGCGAGCACTGATATCGCACCCTGCAGTGTGCCCCCAACGCAGGGTTCTCGCAGAGCGTTGCGACCAGGCGCGATTTTCCGATACCGGCCTCGCCAGAAATCAACACCGCCTGGCCTTGGCCCTGCCACGCCAGTTCCTGTCGCGAGAGCGCGAATTCGATTTCGGCCTTGCGGCCGACAAAGCCCATCGAGCGCGCCGTGCGCACCGCCTCGAAGCGGCTTTCCGACGCTGCTCCACCCTCGACCGCCCAGACCGCGAGAGGTTCGGAGAGGCCCTTCACCTGCCGAAGGCCGAGATCACGGAAAGTGAATAGATCGCCAAGGAGTTCGCGCGTCGATGCTGCAACGATAACCGCGCCAGGTTCAGCAAGGCTCTGGAGCCGGGCTGCGATGTTCGGTGTATCGCCGATCATCGCTTGCTGCTCCGACGCGCATCCGCTGATGAGGTCACCTACCACCACAAGCCCGGTCGCGATGGCTATCCGCACCTCGATTGGTTCGGCGCGTGTTTCGAGCGGCTTTACTGCGGCTATCATGTCGAGCCCGGCCCGCACGGCGCGTTCGGCGTCGTCTTCGTGCGCACGGGGATAGCCAAAATAGGCAAGCACTCCATCGCCCACGAACCTGGCGATACTGCCTTCGTAATTGGCTATGACGTTGGCGCAGGCGGCCCGATAGGCGCGGATCACCTCCCACATGTCCTCGGGATCGAGGCGGGCAGAGAGTTCAGTCGAGCCTACCAAATCGCAGAACATCACCGTGAGGTGGCGTCGCTCGGCGTCGCGCCGATGAGCTTGCTCGCCAACCAGATCAGATTGCTTGAGCTCGGCGATCGCGCGTAGCATCTTGCGGCGATGGCCGAGCAGGACTCCGAGCCTATCGAAGTCGTGGTCCGTCAGCTCGGGAAGAACGCTTAGATCAATGCCGTTCTCGGCAAAGCGCAGCGCGTACTGCCCGAGCCCCAGTTTCTCCAGCCAGTCCGCAATCTCTTGCATGGCTTCACCGACGGTGGGATGGCGGCTTGCCGAATTTGGACTACTGCAGCCGAGATGTTATGCCACTTTTTCCCGTATGGCACGCATCGTTTTGCTGCGATAATTCTTCTGCGGTTTCGAGATACCGAGTCACGTGCTGCGCAACTATGCTGATACGACCGATAGCGTCGGCAAATTGCACGGGAGTCGATGACAAGAATATCTGCTGCTCAGACCAACCGACAACTCGTTGCGGCATATCGGGTTTGCGCTACTAACGTTCGGCAGCGAACAATCGAACGCTTTCTGTGAGACCCTTGAGGGAATGACTACCTTCGTCGTGAAACCTGATGTTTGAGCCTGCGACAAGATCACGGACGGTGTTCGACACCAGAACCTGTCCGGGCTTTGCGATCGTCGCGACACGCGCTGCAATGTGGACCGCGATGCCGCTCAGATCATTGTCGCTCATCTCGACCTCGCCAGTGTGAAGGCCGGCTCTTACCTGCAGCCCCAAAGCTTCAACGCCCTCATTGATGGCCAGAGCGCACCGGATTGACCGAGCCGGCCCGTCAAAGGTTGCCAGGAAGCCGTCTCCCATCGTCCTTACTTCATGCCCTCTATGCCGCGAAATCTCACGCCGCACGAGCGCGTTGTGCCGATCAAGCACATCGTGCCATGCACGATCTCCGATCGTCTCGGCGCGTTTGGTTGAGTTCACAATGTCAGTAAACATAACGGTGGCGAGCACTCGATCAGAGTCGGTCGTGGAACGCGAACCTGTCAGAAACTCCTCAATCTCATCCAATACCCGTTCTGTTTCGCCAGTCCACAACAGGTGATCATTGCCGGGCAGTTCGAGATACTTCGCGTTTGGGATTTGCCGGGCCATGAACCGACCAGCCTCAACGTTGACGCGAACGTCTCCTTGCCGATGAATGATAAAGGTTGGTACTCGGATCGAGGGAAGGATTGGGCGAACATCGATTTCACTGTTCATTCGCATAAGCGCGACAACAGCAGATGGGCTTGCGCCGAGACGTTCAAAACGAGCCCATGATAGCTTGAACGTCTCATCCGATGCTACGCTGGGCGCGAACAAACGGAGACTCTCACCGCTCCCCCAGTTCCTCTCCATGCGTTCCAGGGCGGCGTCGATCTCCTCCGGAGGCAGAACCCAAGAGCGGAAATGGCCATAGGCGCCGTAAAGGACCAACGCTCGGGTGCGCTCTGGATAAGTGGCCGAGAACAGGAGTGACATCGCGCCGCCCTCGGAGATTCCGAAGAGGGCAGCCTGCTTGGAGCCGACCGCATCCATGACCGCACGAACATCATCCATGCGCTCTTCGAGGGTTGGCACACCGACCGTTCTGTCGGAAAGCCCGGTACCGCGCTGGTCGAACATGATCAGGCGGGCGAAAGCCGCCAAGCGTGTCCAAATTCGCGCGCGATAGGGTTCTTCCCAAGCGACGTCGAGATTGGAAATGAAACCAGGGACGAACACGAGGTCTAGCGGCCCTTCGCCAACGACCTGATAAGCGATGCGAACATCACCGCTCTTCGCGTATTGGGTTTTCGGAACCATTGCACATCACTTCACGTATAGTGGCGTGATCGGCTTCGTCGGCCTCCGGTGAGCAGGTGCAATCTAATCTACCAGTTTGCCGCCGTGCACGGAAGCCACCCGCATAGCTGCGCATGCGGTAATCGGCTGCTTACCAGCGAAGCCATCACACACGTCAGCTTTCGATGTTGCTCCGTGCAAGGTCGCGCGGCGATCCGAGGCGTCAGTTTCGTGGCGCAAGCTCCGCGATCGCCCGGTGCGATAGGGCCGCACAGTCCTGACCGTCACAAGCGCTCTTTCCGAACTTCCGCGGTGCTTATCGATGAGGCGAACAGCGGATCGGCGATCTGTCCCAAAGATACAAGCCATGGCGGCACGGTCTCGATCGGCGCCGCCGGCCGCAGCAGCGGCGCGCGCAGGTCGATCCTTTGCGCTTCGCCGGCGGCGATCCAGAACGCCGCGCTCTCATCGAGGTCGATCACGATGCAGACCGGCGGACGGCCGTGCTGCAGGCCAGTGTTGAAGACCCAGGTCGTGCCGAGACGATCAAACCAGGATCCGTCGGGGATGAAAGGCGACTGATGCACGTGGCCCGAGATCACCATCGACGGCTGATACTGCGCGATCCATTGCACCAGCTCCACGTCGCCGAAGAAGCGCTTGCCACCCCAGCTCGTCGGCGAGTTCGCAGGCGGCGCATGATGCACCCAGATCCAGTGTTGCGCCCGCTCGAGCGCGGCGTCGCGAAGCTGGGCTTCGATGCGGCTTTTGACCAGCGGCCCGTCCCACCATGGGCACACCGTGAAGCTGACGTCACCGACGGTCAGGCTGTCGCCGTCGCAGGCGATGCCGAGTTCGCGGACGTCGCCGATCCAGCGCGCGATCTTTTCGCCCTCCGCGCTGCGTTCGTCGAGGTCATGATTGCCCGAGCAGAGAATGACCCGTGTGGTCTGGGACAACAGCGACAGGTATTTCTTCACCACGAGAATCTGCGCGCGGAAATCGACGAACGATCCGATGTCGAGCGCGTCGCCGGCAAAAATCACCACGTCGAATTGCGGAGCTGCCGCGAGCAGCCAGTCGAATTGCGGCAATGAATAATGCAAGTCGGCCACGATCAGGCAGCGCATAATGATCAAATCCAAAGTACCTAGAAACCGGCCATCTGCAGGCGGATGCATTCAGGCATGGTGGATTCGAGCAAGAATTGTGCCGATTCATCGCTTTGAATGCGGTAGACGGGTAGCGGCGGATCGCGCTACCGGCCCGCGAAGTTCACTTTTGCCTGGACGGGCAGCGGAACGGGCAGCCCCAGAGGCGGACTTGGAAGGCTCGCAGGCGGCGCTGTCTTCGGAAGCCGTCCGACGTTCGCAACGATTTCCTTCAAGAGCCCTCTGATGGCGGGCTCGATCTTCGCGCAGATGAGCCAGCAGACCAGGACAAGCATGGCTATGCTGACCCATACCGCCAGGGAGGCATCGAGGCCGGCATCGATCAGGACACGAATGATCGCCGAGCCGGTGACGTTGTGGGTCAGATAGAGCGGATAGGTGATCAGCCCAAGCGTTCGCAAATAAGCCGGTGCTTCAGGGGAAGCGGCGCCGGCAGAGCGCCTGCTTTTGTTTGCAGCGAAGGCAATGAGCAACACCGCCGCAGCCCAAACGAGGATCGGCACAACGGCCGATTGATCCGAGATGGCGGGTATGGCGCTCAAGAGGAAATGTGAAAAATAGTAGATCTCGGCACACCCGGAGAGGCATGTCACGGCCACGGCAATCCGTTCGAGAGCCGCGAGCGGCCTATTCGCGGAAATGAACAGCCAAATTCCAAGCGCGAAGAAGCAGCCATGGTTCAACAACCATGTTGCACCCGGCACCCGAAACATCAGGACGACCCAATAGAGCATGTCAGATTGTAGTGCGCCCGATAGCACTACCATGGAGAAGGCGTTGAACACGGCGCTATAAATGGTGAGACCCCAGGCGAGGTGCCGCAGCGTGACTTTCCTGGTGAGCAGCGTGCAAAACACCATCCCATAAAAGGCCATCTCCGCCGCCAACGTCCAATAGACGGCATCAAGCCATTGACCCCTGATCCCCTTGGGAATGAGCAGCATCGCCTGGAAGTAGGGAAGGAAGAATTCGGATGCCTTCTCGCGCGCAAAGAAAAGCAGAACGAGGAAGCTCAAGGTGGAGCCGACCCATACCGCCGGATAAAGCCGGAGGGCACGGCCGAAAAGAAACTGCTTCGGCGAAGACGTGCTCGCGGAATTCGCGATGACGAAGCCGGAAATGACAAAGAATATTTCAACGCCGACCCAGCCGAACCACGTGAAAGGTGCTGCGTTCGGAAATTGAATGTCGGCGGCGAAAAGATGCTCAAAACCTTGAGGGGCGTTGATTGAAGACCCGGCCCAGGAATAGAACATCAGGTGAAAAACAGCGACGCTGAGGGCAGCCCCGAAGCGCAGCGGATCCAGCAATGAGAAATAGTTCTTCACGGGAATTCATCGCGTTCATGAACAATCCCGTTGCAAGTATTGGATCCCCTCAACACGCTCTGCGACCGATGTCACACATCCCCCGGCCCGGGGTTCGAATGCACGGGCTGGGCAGGCTGGTGGGACACGTGGGAATGGCGCGCGGCGGCGCGAGTGGCGCTGGCTTGTCTGTTTGGCTGCGCCCTGACGAGTTTGCGCCTTAGTCTTCGTTCGCCTTGAAGCGGTTCATCCCCTTCAGCACGAAAGGCGCCAATAGCGCGATCAGCGCAATGGCGAGCAGCGTTGCCGACATCGGGCTCTGCAGCAGCACGATGGGATCGCCGAGGCTGATGGCGAGCGCGCGGCGCAACTGGCTTTCCGCGATCGGGCCGAGGATCAGCCCGACCACGACGGGCGCGATCGGAAAATCGAACCGCCGCATCAGGAAGCCCATCACGCCAAAACCTGCCAGCATCGACAGCTCGACCACCGACGGCTTTGCGGCGATGGTGCCCATCGTCGCGAAGACGAGAATGCCGGCATAGAGCCACGGCTGCGGGATCGCCAGCAGTTTTACCCAGAGGCCGACCAGCGGCAGGTTGAGGACCAGCAGCATGACGTTGGCGATGAACAGGCTCGCGATCAGGCCCCAGACGAGATCGGGCCGTTCGGCGAACAATAGCGGCCCCGGGTTCAGCCCATATTGCTGGAAGCCGGCCAGCATCATCGCGGCGGTTGCCGAGGTCGGCAGCCCGAGCGTCAAGAGCGGCACCAAGGTGCCGGCGGCGGAGGCGTTGTTGGCGGCTTCCGGCCCGGCGACGCCTTCGATCGCGCCCTTGCCGAATTCCTCCGGATGTTTGGTCAGCCGCTTCTCGGTCGAATAGGACAGGAAGGTTGGAATTTCCGCGCCGCCTGCGGGCAGCGCGCCGATCGGAAAGCCGAACATCGTGCCGCGCAGCCACGCCTTCCACGACCGCTTCCAGTCCTCCATCGTCATCCATAGCGAGCCGCGCACCGGCTCGATCTTTTCCTCGGCGTGATGGCGGCGCGAGGCGACGTAAAGCGCTTCGCCGACCGCGAACAGGCCGACCGCCAGCGTCGTCACCTCGACGCCGTCGAGCAATTCCGGCACGCCGAAGGCGAGCCGCGCCTGGCCGGTGAGCTTGTCGATGCCGATCAGCCCGAGCGTCAGCCCGATGAACAGGCTGGTCAGTCCGCGGATCGGGGAATCGCCGAAGGTCGCCGACACCGTGACGAAGGCGACGCACATCAGCGCGAAATAATCCTCAGGGCCGAAGCGCACCGCGAAATCCACCAGCCACGGTGCGAGAAAGGCGAGGCCGATGGTGGCGATGGTGCCGGCGACGAACGAGCCGATCGCTGAGGTCGCCAGCGCCGGGCCGCCGCGGCCAGCCTTCGCCATCTTGTTACCCTCGAGCGCGGTCGCCATCGATGCGCTCTCGCCGGGCGTGTTGATGAGAATGGCGGTGGTCGATCCGCCATACATGCCGCCGTAATAAATCCCTGCGAACATGATCAGGGAGCCGCCGGGATCGAGCTTGTAGGTCACCGGCAGCAGCAACGCGACGGTGAGCGCCGGGCCGATGCCGGGCAGCACGCCGACGGCGGTGCCGAGGAACACGCCGATCAGCGCATAGAGCAGGTTCATCGGCTGCACGGCGACGGCCATGCCATGCGCGAGGGCGGCAAAGGTTTCCATTACAGCAATCTTTCCAGAGGGCCGGCGGGCAAGCTCAGCGTCAGCAGCCGATCGAACGCGAGATAGACCAGCGTGCTCATCACAAGCGCGATGGCGGCATCCGTCAGGATGGCGCGCCGCCCGAACGCCGCCGACGTCGCAACGAACAGCACTGATGTCGCGAGGATGAAGCCGCCACCAAGGCCGATGATGGCGATCAATAGCGCCAGGCCGCCGAGGATCAGCAGCACGGGTTTGGGATCGGCGCTCTCGCGCGGCGGCAAGTTGCCGCGCAAGGCATCAATCAAATTGCCGATCGCGAGCAGGCCGAGACCTGTGGCGACGACGACCGGCATCGCCTCGGGCCCCATGCCGTACATCGAGGTGGACGCCAGCTTGCTGGCGTCCCAGACCAGCACCACCGCGAGCACCGCGAGCGCCGCTGCAATGACGAGACCGGCGGGATCGATGCGCCGCGGAGCCGGCGCGTCGCTGGAAGCGTTGTCGGTCATGACTTGACGAGGCCGACCGACTTCAGCACATCGGTGACGCGGACCGTTTCCTTCTTCAGGAAGTCGGCGAATGCGTCGCCGCCGAGATAGGCGTCTTCCCAGCCCTTCTGCTTGAGGATCTCCTTCCAGGCATCGGACTGGACCATCTTCTCCACGGCATCGCTCAGCACCTTGCGCTGTTCCGGCGTGATGCCGGGAGGCGCGACCACCGAGCGCCAATTGGCGATCACGAGGTCGATCCCCTGTTCCTTGAACGTCGGAATGTCGCTGCCCGGGATGCGCTTCTCCGAGGTCACGCCGAGCGCGCGCAATTTGCCCGACTTGATCTGGCCTTCATATTCGGAGAGGCCCGAAATGCCGGCGGTGACCTTGCCGCCGAGAATGGCCGCCAGCGACTCGCCGCCGCCGGAGAAGGGAATGTAGTTGATCTTCTTGGCATCGGCGCCGATCGTTCCGGCAAACAGCGCCGCCATCACATGGTCGACGCCGCCGGCCGAGCCGCCGGCAAAGGTGACTTTTGCGATGTCGGCCTTCACGGCGTTGGCAAGGTCCTGCGCGGTCTTGAGCGGCGAATTCGCCGGCACCACGATGACCTGAATTTCCTCGGTGAGGCGCGCAATCGGCGTCACCTGCTCGAGTGTCACCGGCGACTTGTTCATGGCGAGCGCGCCCACCATGACGAAGCCGTTCACCATCATCTGGTTACCGTCGCCCTTGGCGCCGTTGACGAACTGCGCGATGCCGACACTGCCGCCGGCACCCGCCACGTTGGTGACCTGGACGCTGCGGGCGATCTTGGCGGCGACGAGGGCCTGCTGCATCGAGCGCGCAGTCTGATCCCATCCGCCGCCGGGTGCCGCGGGCGCCATGATCTTGAGCTCGAGCTGCTGCGAGAGGGCAGGGCTGGCTGCAAGCGCCAACGCAACGACCGCGCCGAACAGGCGCGTTTTAAACGGCATCATGGGGTTTCCTCCAGGCTCACACAGCGCATCTGTGTGTCAATTCGCCGCATATCATCCGGAAATGCCGCCGCTGTCCAGACGGACCTTTGCGCCTTCGAACCGGGGCCAGGAATTTTTCGCTAAGATTTTGAAGCGCGTGCGCCTTTGGCCTTCGGTATTTCCCTCGACTGAAAGTGCAGCGACAATTGCGCGGCGCAGGTCCGAAGCGGGCCTGCTGAGCCGCCGCTACCCGAACCCTCCCCGCAAGCGGAAGAAGGAGCGCGCCTTCTTGGTAGCCGCGATGAGTCAGGCCCGCGCGACCGCGTGGGGAAACACGATCTCGATCAGCGTGCCGGAGCGGCCGCCGGTCTTGATCTGGAATTTGGCGCGGTTGGCTTCGACGAGCGCCTTGGTCAGCGACAGGCTGACCGCTGAACTCTCCGATTGATCCGACGGCGCCCGGGTGCGGAACGGCTCAAGCGCCGCGGCCACCTCATTGTCGTTGAGGCCGTTGCCGGTGTCGCGGACCCGCAGCATCACCTCGCCGAAATCCGACAGAGCGGTGGAGACGATGACCTGGCCGCCGGCATTGGCGAGATGGATCGAATTGCCGATCAGGTTGAGCGTGATCTGGCGCAGCGCCCGCGCATCCGCGACGACCGGCGGCAGCGAATGCCCAAGCGAAGTGCGGATGATGATGCGCTCGCGATTGGCCTGCGGCTGCATCACGGCGACGCAGCTCTCCACCATCTCGTTGAGGTTCTGGTGGGTGAAGGCGAGATCGAGCCTGCCGGTTTCGATCCTGGAGATATCGAGCAGGTCGTTGATGATGGCGATCACGCACTCGCCGGAGGCGCGGATGTCCTTCATATATTCGCGGTAGCGCTCGTTGCCGAGCGCGCCGAAGCGCTCGCCGATCATCACTTCGGAGAAGCCGATGATCGCGTTCAGCGGCGTCCGCACCTCGTGGCTGATCCGCGCCAGCACGTCGGCCTTGGCGTTGGCGGCGCGTTCGGCGAGCCGCCGCGCCTCGCGCAATTCGCTCTCGGTCTTCTTGGCCTGCGACAGATCGCGGAATACCGCGAAGAAGTTCGGACCATCGGCGCGCGTGCGACCCATGGTCATTGACAGCGCAATGATGCCGCCCTTGGCCTCGCGGCCCAGCACCTCCCGGCCCTGCTCCAAGAGGCTCTCGACGCCGGAGGCCTTGATGCCGGCGAGATATTCGAACACAGCGTGCTGGCTTTCGGGCGCGAAGAGATCGGCGAGGTTGCGCTGCACGAGCTCGCTGCCGTCGTGGCCGAACAGCGCTTCGGCGCTGCGGTTGGCCGCGTTGATATTGCCCTCGGCGTCGAACATCACGATGCCTTCGGCCGTGGTGTCGAGGATGGCGGCGAGTTCTTCGGCGTTGGCGTGGCCGACATCGGAGGGCGGGACGATTTCGGGCGCGGCTGCGGGCTCTGCTTGCGCGAGCGCGGCCGCGACCGCCGCGGCCTCATGGCGCGTGCCCGAGAAGATCAGGGCGAGCGCGGAATCGCCGTCCCATGAAATCGTGTAAAGGCGGGCCTCTGCCGCCGTTGACGGCGCGTCGGCGTCCACCGGCGCGCTTGCGGAAATCGTCACGGGACGGCCGGTATCCGACGTCGAGGGCGCATTCGATGCACCAGCTTCGACATAGAGCGCGTCGAGCCCGCCGGCATCTTCCAGCGCATGCAGGTTCGGATAGCCCATCTGTGTCAGGAAGGCGGGATTGGCATAGAGCAGGCGGTCGAGCCGGTAGATCAGGATGCCGACCGGCAGCAGATCAAGCAGCGCCTTGTCGCGTGAGGGCTCGCCATGCGCCGGCGGCTCTGGCGGCGCCAGCCATTCGGGCGGCGCGCTGGCTGCTTCGCGCGCCGATGGTTCGAAGGTGGCTTGTTCGCCGGCGCTTGCCGGGCCCGTCTCTTGGCCGTTCTCGGTGTCGAGCCGCGCCGATAATTGACGCGCCAGTTCGTCGAACGCATTGTTCTCGACCGGCGTCAGCGCTAGCGACTTGGTATCGCCGGGCATGCGGAACGGCAGGATGTTTCCGACAGCGTCTGCCGGCAATTCGGCTGTGGCTTCGGTCGAACTATTCATGACGCTTTCCTTGACGTCTTGCTCGACGCTGTCCTCGATACTTTCCTTGACGCTTTCGTTGGGAGGTTCCACGGGCGTCTCCAGATTTTCCTGGTGTGAAGTTGCGGCAGCGCTCGGCTCGGGCAATTCGTCGTGCGATGGTGATGGTGCCTCGATGGGCTCCGCCGCTGTAGCAGCGGGCGCTTCCTGCGGCGTCATCAACTCGCCGGATAATTCGGCAAGGCGTCGGGCGGCAAGCCGCGCCAGCGCATCGAAATCGCGGCAGACGCCAAAGCCCCGGTAGCCGATGAAGTTTCGCAGCCCGTCGAAGACAGGCAATCCCGACAGCTCCACCGGCAGCGTGCCGCCGCCATCGACCGGCCAGTTCAGCGTGACGCCGCTCCAGGTCGCCCCCGTCGCAAACGCCTTCACGATTCGCCCCTCGGGATCGAAGCCGAAGGTTTCGGCGATGTCGCGCCAGGGACGGCCGAACGCGGCCGTGGTGCGCGGGCCGATCAGTCCGGTGAATTCGTCGGTGCCCAGCGTGAAGCGGCCTTCCTTGTCCATCTGCCAGGTGAAGCGCAGCGGCAGGCGGCGCCCCTGTGCGGTGTGGCCGGCGAAAGCCTCAAGCTTGAATGTTTCGAGCGCAGGCGACGGCAGGGGTATGTCGGCTTCGGCCGCGGCGGGCTTCTCTGTAGCGGAAGATTCCTCAGCCGTCTCAGGCTCGGCCAGCGCGTCGAACAGCGTAAAGGCGGCAGGCGTCTCGCACGATGGCGCCGGCTGCCGGACTTCCGGAGCCGGCGGCGCCGCCGGTTGCTCGGCAACGGGCACGGCGGGCGCGCCTGTCGGCAAGGTCGCCTCTGATGATGCGGCCGCCCGCGGTATTTCGTCCTCGGGCGGTTGATAAATCGGCGCCGGCCGCGGCGCCATCAGCGCGATATTGCCGGCGGCGATCAGGACGCCGTGACTGCCGTCTGGAAAATCGAACCGCGAGCAGCCGCAGGTCGCGAGCATGCCGGGCGCTGCGCCAAATCCCCGCAGGCGCTCCAGGCGGATGGCGCCGCTGGCGAGCAGCCGGCCGGCGAGCCGCGCGATCTGGCGCCGGTGCTGGTCGGCCGGACCAAAATTTCGCTCAGTGAGGGCCGCCGCGCTGGTAGCCCCGAACACGCGGACGCCGGCTGCGTTGGCCCAAAGAATTCGCCGGCCGTCGGCGCTCCACAACCATGCGGGCAGGCGGCTCGCCGCATAGGCCGCCAATCGCGGATCGCTCTGCGCCCGCCACTGAAATTCCGCGTCCTTCATCGCTTGCTACATCACCGTCCGGCATCACATCGGCAGCCAGAACGCCGACAGGGTTAAGGCTTCGTTAGTATCGCAAGCTGGCCGCGGCAGGTCCACGGGCCCGGCTAGCTGTTGGTAACCTTAGCCGAGGATAACCTTAACCCCGCCGCATCAGCCGCAACCGCTGGACCCTTCCGCGGGGTATTGCGTTGGGTGGGTTGCACGCCAGCGCCAGGGACCACGGTCGGAAGAACTATCCCGGCGCCGCATCCGATTCGGAGCGGCGCCCGCGGCGGTATTGGACGCAATCCAGAAAGGAGCACGCCGTGAGAGAGGATATGCAAGGCCGTTTCGAGATGCCCAAGGAGATGCGGGCGATGGCGGAAGCGAGCTTCGAGCAAGCCCGCCAGACCTTTGAAAAATTCGCCGCCTCCGCCCAGGCCGTGGCCGGCTCCCTCGAGGAGCGCAACGCCACCATCCGCGCCGGCGCCCGGGACGTCAGCCAAATAACGATCGTCAATGCCGAGCGAAACGTGCGGGCTTCGCTTGATTATGCGCAGTCGCTGCTCAAGGCCAAGGATCTGGCCGAGGTGCTCCGGCTGCAGGGCGAATACGTGCAGACTCAAATGCGCTCGCTGGCCGAGCAGGCGGCCGAAATGGGCCAGCTCGTCGGCAAGGCCGCACTCGACGCGGCCAAGCCAAAACACTGACCAGCAAGGCCGCAACCGCTGGGGATCTCGGATGGAACCGGCATCCGGAACGAGAATAATGTTGCGACGCGTCACAAACTCCGTTGCGTTGCACAAATTTGACATGATATGGGTGCTTATTAGGCAAGCCCGTGGATGGGCACTTCCGTGAATGCGTGTGTACGTGAACCCTCTCGGCCGCTTGTCTGCCCGCGTCCGCGAGGGGGAATATCGTTTAACCCCGTTGTGAAGGATGCAAGCCGTGACCAGCTCCACCGATCCCTTCTCTGCCTCCATCATCCCCTTCGAAGTGCCCGAGCAGATGCGCGCGCTCGCTGAAAAGGGCGTCTCGCAGGCCCGCGACAGCTACGCCAAGTTCAAGGACGCTGCCGAGACCCATAACGGCACCATCGAGGCCGTATTCACCTCGGCCAGCAAAGGCGCCAGCGAGTACAACGCCAAGCTGATCGAGTTCTTCAAGGCCAACACCTCGTCCTCGCTCGATTTCGCGCAGGAGCTGTTCGGCGTGAAGACCCCGGCCGCGGCGCTCGAGCTGTGGACCTCGCACGCCCGCAAGCAGTACGAGACCTTGACCACCCAGGCCAAGGAGCTCGCCGAGCTCGGCCAGAAGGTCGCGAGCGAGACCGTTGAGCCGATCAAGGCCTCCGCCGCGAAGTACTACAAGCCTGCCGCCTGATCGCTTGGGATATGAACTCTGAAAAAGCCCGGGCGAAACGGCCCGGGCTTTTTGCTTGCCCGGGGCCGGTCACCGCCCCCGCGGACGGTTCGCAAAAATGAACGCAAAATGCCTCGCCGGCGACCATTATGTGTGACGCGGCGCACTTGCCAAAGCGAGGCGTTGCACCTAGTTTCCGGCCCATTCGCGGGGCCCTTTTCGGAGCCCCCGCGCTAGGGATGCAGTTGTAGCTCAGTTGGTTAGAGCGCCTGTCTGTGGAACAGGAGGTCGGTGGTTCGAGCCCACCCAACTGTACCAGCTTTCACCCCACGGGAATGACCGCCCAGACCCGAACCGCCGCGACACTTGTGCTGTGGCGCGCCGTCCACCCGTGCTTGCGAATCCTTCGCCATTCACCCACAATTCTGCCAAACTTTGGGCTGGGGGGATTTGATGACGATCTTTCGGGCAGGGATTTTCCAGGTCGGATTGTTTTTGGCCGCCATACTGTCGGTCTCGGTCGGGCCTGCCGCGGCGCAGTCCTATACCGCCGAACAGCAGCAGGCCTGCACGGGCGATGCGTTCCGCCTTTGCAGTTCGGACATTCCCGACGTTGAGCGTGTCACCGCCTGCATGATCAGGAACAAGTCGCAACTCTCGCCGCCCTGCCGCGCGCAGTTCAGGCCGGGACCGGAACCGGGTGAAGTTTCGGCTAGGTCAGCGGGCCGCCCGACGGTGATCCGTCCGGCAACGCCGCGCAAGGCGGTGAGCGCCAAGCCGCGCAAGAAGAAGCCGGCGAAACCGGCGGCGTGACGGACATCACGAGCTTTCACGGTTTCGTTCGCGGCGAACGGACGCCTTGTTTGCCGCCTCGGCAATGAACATCTTCTCAGGCAAGAGGAGAGGGAGTTCATTGAGTAACCACCAGAAGGAGCTCGACCGGCACTTTGCGTGGTTCGAGAAGAAGCTGCCGTCGGGGCCATCGAAGTTCGTCGGCTGGGTGCGCAAGCCGTCGTCGTTCTATGTGCGCATTCCGCTTGCGCTTCTACTCGTCGCGGGCGGCTGTTTCAGCTTCCTGCCGGTGCTCGGGCTCTGGATGCTGCCGCTCGGACTCCTTTTGTTCGCGCAGGATGTGCCGCCGCTGCAGAAGCCGCTGGCGCAGGGACTGGGCTGGATCGAGCGCAAATGGTTGGAACGTCAGCGCGTGAAGTTCGAACGCGAGCGCGCAAAAAGCGCGCAGTGAGCCGGGCAGAACAGGCTTTGCCGATTTCCGTTTCGCCCTGTCCGTGATTGCGCGGTGTGACTCAAAAACCAGCCTTATTGGCAATTAAGTGGCTTCATCGCGGCGCCCGATAAATTTTTCTTTCACGAATCAGCGCGGTGATTCATTTTCGGCTTCTGGGGTCAACTGGAGGCCAAGGTATGAACGTAATTGTTTTTGCATCACGTAAAGGGGGGTCGGGAAAAAGTACCCTGGCTGCTCACCTCGCTGCCCATGTTCACAAGGCGACTAAACCTATACTGCTCGTCGATGCCGATCCACAGGGCTCGCTCACGCTGTGGCATAAATTGCGCGGCACCAATGAGCCGCCGATCAAGGCTGCGGTGAATTCCGTCAGCGGCATCGTCGCGGCCGCCAAGCGCGACGGCGTCGAATGGGTGTTCATCGACACGCCGCCGAACCTGTCGGCCGTCGTCGACGACGCAATCCGCAATGCAACCATGGTGATCATTCCGGCGCGGCCCGGCGTGTTCGACGTCAACGCGGTGCAGGAAACGATTCAAACCTGCCGCTCGGCGCGCAAGCCCTACGCTGTCGTGATCAACGGCGCCCCCGCCGAACGTGACGGCGTCGAGAGCCGCATCGTCACCATCGCGCGCGAAGCGTTGGCGAAATTCCGCGCTCCCGTTTGGAGCGGCCAGATCACCAACCGCGCCGACCTGTTGATGGCGCTGAGCCAGGGCGAAGGTGCCCGCGAATATTACGCCGAAGGCCGCGCCGCGGCGGAGATCTCGAGGCTCTGGGGCGCGATCGAACGTTCGATCAAGGCGATCCGCGGAACGGCGTCGGCATCGGGCGCCATGCACAAGCAGGCGGCGTAACAACGCCGCTTGTCTTTTCGGACTGTTGAAGACGCGCGGCGCTCCGCGCGTTTTTCTTTTGGTGGGGGCTGCAGAAACTATCGGCGTCATTGCGCGCGAAGCGAAGCAATCCATCTTTCCCCGCGGGGAGAGATCGATTGCTTCGTCGCTTCAGCGCAAAATTGCTCTGCAATTTTGTCGCGAGCTCCTCGCAATGACGGCGGAGCGCGAAGGCCTCTTACGCCACCATCAGCACGTAGAACACGACGACCGGGGACAGCGTCAGGATCACCGACCAGATGCCGACGGCCCAGATAATGTCCTCGGTGGAGTAGCCCGGATCGGGCAGCCTGTTGTTCTCGAAATGCACGACGCGCCCCGCGTTTCTCGTTGCTCCGACCAGTTTGATACGCGATCGGCTTTAAAAACCTGGTTGAGATTTCGCTTGCAATTGAATCCACCTGCTACCGCGGATTAACCGCCACCGGCGCTGGTTAACATCCGGTGACTGCGCGGCGTCAAAGTCGAGCGAAGCCGCGCCCGCAACGTTAGAATTTTACGCGTATGGATTCTTCCTCAAGAAAAGTCCGGGGGGATTCCAAATGACCTTTCATCGCAATAAATTTCAGTTTGGCGATTACGCGCAGAGCATGCACGATGTTCTCCTGGTGTCGTCATTCGCCGCCTGGGCGATGCTCCTCGGCTTCGCGCCTGTCATGACCTATCGGCTGCTCTTCAGCTAAGGACGTATCGCTCCCGCTCTCCACTGAGGCGGGCGGGAGCGTCTTTCTTGTGCGCCATTCAGGCCCGCAGCTTCAGCGGCGGGCTGCGCCGTTCGATTTCCTCATCCAGCAAGGCCGCCAGTTCGGCGCTGACCTCGACCATCGGCAGGCGCATCTCGGCGCTGTCGATCAGCCCGCTGCGCGCGAGCCAGTACTTGGCAGGCGCCGGGCTCGGCTCGCTGAACAAGAGCCGGGTCAGAGCGGAAACCGACTTCCAGCACGCCAGCGCGCCGTCGCGATCGCCGTGCATAAAAAGCGTCCGTACCGATGCGAAGGCCTCGGTCTCGAGATGCGCCGACAAGAGGATCGCGCCATCGGCGCCGTCGCTGAGCCCTTCGTGATACTGCGCGTCTTCGCCGGTCAGCACGCGAAAGCCGGAGGGACGCCGGCTCAGGAAGTCGATCGACTGCGCGCGGTCGGCGCTGCAATCCTTCATGCCGACGATGTTGGGATGCGCGGCGAGTTGCAACAGCGTCTCGTTGGTGATGTTGACCGATGTCCGGTAGGGAATGTTGTAGAGCACGATCGGGTGTGCAGCACGGTCGGCGAGCGCGGTAAAATGCAGCAGGATGCCGCGCTGCGACGGCCTGATGTAATAGGGGCTTGCGATCAGATAGCCGTCGACCGGCCAGCCGGCCGTCTCGTCCAGCGCCGCCAGCATCTTCGTGGTCGAGGCGCCGGACAGGCCGAGCAGAATCGGCAAATGCCGCCGGCCAGCGGTGGCGAGCTCGCTGCGCGTCACTCTCACCAGACGTTCGAGCTCGTCGGTGCGCAGCGACATGCCTTCGCCCGACGTCGCCGCCAGAATGAAGCCGTCGATCGGGCCGGCCGCATAGTGCCTGACGAGCCGGCGCAGCGACGCTTCGTCGAGTTCGCCGTTTCGAAACGGCGTGATCAGCGGCAGCCACAGGCCCTGCAGGCGCCGCGTTAAATCGCTGGTCGAAGGTTCAGTCATCGTTCCATCTCCTCTTGGGGAAAGCCGGAGACGGGACCAATAAAAAACCCCGTCCAGACGGCGGGGCTTTGCGGATCGCGGGTTGCGGCAGTTCAGCGCGCGCGTCGATCTCGGGTCCCCGGATGGGGACCTTTTTTCGACGACGAAGCTGCACACGAACGCGTGATCATGTGGGCATGATGGTTGTGAAAGGCTTCAATGTCAATCGGCGGACTCATGTGACGCGAGCAAGAAAAAAAGCCGGGCCCAAGAGAGCCCGGCTTGAGGTATTGGCCACGTGAGGCCGACACAATCACCTTCCAAGAGGGATTACTGAACCGCCACGTCACTGGAGGAGGGGGACATATGCGCGACGCAACCGCTCAGCGTTTGAGCACTATGATCCTCATCTGTGCCTTGCAGCAACCTTCGAGGTCGCATGTCAGACATGCGGTGAGCGGGCCCTCTATAAAATGGGCTAATCCGAACAGCACCGGCTGCTAGGAAGGCCAGCGCTGCGCCTTGCTCACCACGAAGTCTCGGAACACCTGCACCCGCGCGACCGTCTTCAACTCTTCGGGATAGACGAAATAGGTGTCGAGCTGGATCGAATCGGACTCGCCGAACAGCTGCACCAGACGGTCGTTTGACTCGACCAGATAGTCCGGCAGCGCGGCAATGCCGAGGCCCTGCTGGCAGGCGCGGACCAGCCCTAAGATGTTGTTCACCTTGAAATAGGCTTCGCGCGGACCGGAACCGTTGCGGCCGGCGTCGATCAGCCAGGCGCGGTTCTGCAGATGCGTCGGAACCTGCGCATCGCCGAGCATGATAATGCGGTGCGAGTCGAGGTCGTCGAGCGTGCGCGGCGTGCCGAAGCGCTTGATGTATTCCGGCGAGCAATAGGCGTGGAAGCCGATCGAGAACAGCTTGCGCTGGATAAGGTCGGGCTGCGTCGGCTTGCGGGTCCGGATCGCAACATCGGCCTCGCGCATCGACAGATCGAGATCCTCGTCGGTGACGATCAGCGAGATGCGGATATCCGGATAGAGCGCGGTGAACTCGTCGAGCCGCGGAATCAGCCAGTTGATGCCGAGCGCCGGTGGGGTGGTGATCTTGAGATCGCCGCTCGGCCGCTCGCGGCTGTCGGTCAGCTTGGCGCGCGCCGCCTGCAGCTGCATGAACACGTCATGCGCGGTGCGGAACAATAGATCGCCCTGCTCGGTGAGGATGAGTCCGCGCGCATGGCGATGAAACAGCGACACCGAGAGCTCCTGCTCGAGCGCACTGACCTGCCGCGACACCGCCGATTGCGAGAGCCCAAGTTGCTCGCCGGCATGGGTGAAGCTTCCCGCTTCCGCCGCCGCGTGAAACACCTTCAGCTTGTCCCAATCCATGTCCGTAAATCCGTCCCGCGTTCGAGCCATGATCATTCAGCCGCCGCGCGATCGCTCGCGCGCAAAGCCAGGAAACGTTCGGCCTCGAGGGCCGCCATGCAGCCGAGGCCGGCGGCGGTGACCGCCTGCCGATAGGTTTCGTCGGCGACATCGCCGGCGGCAAACAGGCCGGGGACCGAAGTCGCGGTCGAGTTCGGCGCCACCTCGACATAGCCGGATGGTTTCAGCTTGATCTGGTCCTTGACGAGATCGGTCGCCGGCGCGTGGCCGATGGCGATGAAGACGCCGTCGGCCGGCACTTCCGTCAGCGCACCAGTCTTGACGTTCTTCAGCCGCACATGGGTGACCTTGCTCGGGTTCTCGGCGCCGCAGATCTCGTCGATCGCGCTATCCCACACCACCTTGATCTTGGTGTGCTTGAACAGGCGGTCCTGCAGGATGCGCTCGGCGCGGAAATGATCGCGGCGATGCACGATCGTCACCTGCGATGCAAAGTTGGTCAGGAACAATGCTTCCTCGACTGCCGTGTTGCCACCGCCGACCACGATCACTTCTTTGCCCCGATAGAAGAAGCCGTCGCAGGTTGCGCAGGCCGAGACGCCAAAGCCCTTGAACTTCTCCTCCGAAGGGATGCCGAGCCAGCGCGCCTGCGCGCCGGTGGCGAGGACCACCGTCTCCGCCAGATAGACGTCGCCGCTATCGCAGGTCAGACGAAACGGGCGCTGCGAAAGTTCGAGTTTGCTGACGAGATCGGTGACGATCTTGGTGCCGACATGCGCGGCCTGCTTCTCCATCTGCTCCATCAGCCAGGGGCCCTGGATGACGTCGGCAAAGCCCGGGTAGTTCTCCACGTCGGTGGTGATCGTGAGTTGTCCGCCTGGCTGGATGCCCTGGATCAGCACCGGCTCCAGCATCGCCCGCGCCGCGTAGATCGCCGCGGTGTAACCGGCGGGGCCGGAACCGATAATGACGACCTTGGCATGGATAGGCGCAGGCATCGGCGGATCCCTCTCTTATTCGGGGGTTGTTTTGACTGGGTAGAAAGCGCCCGGGAGGAGGTCGCGACGGCGCCGAAAGTGTCAAATCCAAGTCTAAGATATCTGGGTAGCTATGCAAGATTTGCAATTCATCCCAGCGAATTTTCCCCGGAACCGAATTCACAATTGCGAAATTTGGCGCTGCACGCGCAATAAAATTGCGCAAGGCGCGCGGCCTGCGCTAAGAGATTGCCAGCAAAGCTGCCTGGGCGCAGCGGAAATTAAGGAACCCGACGCGCGTGTCTAAGAATCTGGACGAAATCGACCTCAAGATCCTTGCCGAAATCCAGGTCGATGGCCGAATCACCAACGTGGAACTGGCCAAGCGGGTCGGCATCTCACCCCCGCCCTGCCTGCGCCGGGTCCGGAGCTTGGAGGAGGAGGGCTACATCCAGGGCTATCGCGGCCTGCTCGACCCGCGCCGGCTCGGCTTCGACGTCACCGTGTTTGCCTCGGTCCATCTGTCCAGCCAGGCGGACGCGGATTTGCGCGCCTTCGAGGAGTTCGTGCGCGCCGAGCCGTTGGTGCGCGAGTGCTGGATGCTGTCGGGCGAAGTTGACTTCATCCTCAAATGCGTCGCGCCCGACATGGCGACGTTTCAGGATTTCGTCACGCACCTGACGGCCGCACCGCACGTGCGCAACGTCCGCACCTCGCTGGTGCTGCACAATTCGAAATATGAAGCGGCGGTGCCGCTCGATGTGAAGGTGGCGGCGGGGTGAGGCCGAGTCATTCCGGGGCGCGAAGCGAACCATGGTGCGCCCTTGCGCACCTGAGAATCTCGAGATTCCGGGTTCGATGCTTTCGCATCGCCCCGGAATGACGAGTTTGCGTAGGCGGCGCTTGCGTCACTTCTTCCGCATCATCGCGTCGGCGCTGATCGGCCCGCCGCCAGCGGTCGCCAGATAGAGGCAGGCGAAGCAGAACAGGATCGCCGCCGTGCCGCCATTGAGGATCGGGTGAAACACCGGTGCGGCAGGTGTCTTGAACATGTGGCCGAGGAAATAGGCGAACGCCATCTCGCCGGACAGGATGAACGCGCTCAGCCGCGTGAACAGGCCGATCACGAGCAGCGCGCCGAGCACCAGTTCGATCGTCCCGGCGGCCACGATCAGTGGCGGTATCTTCGCGAACATCGGCACGGCCGGAAAGCCGAGAATCTTGGCGACGCCGTACTGAAACAGCAAAAGCCCGGTGATGAAGCGAAACAGGCTCAGTGCCTGCGGTTGAAATTTCGCGAGCATCTTGTCGAATTGGTCCATCTCATCGTCCCCCTTGTTTGGCACGCCAGAAACTAGCGTGACGAGATTACACGGTGTTGAACAATCGCGTGTGATGCCGACACAACACCTGTGAAACTGAATCATTCCCGCCGCTTCGCGACATTGTCGTGATTGCAGCGCAACAAGATCGCCTTCGACAAGCCGACGGCCTGCCGCTGCGACCGCCCGGCTTGCGGACGAGCGAAATTCGCCGCGCCCGGTGCAAAGCTGCTTAGTTATGAATTATAAGCATTGTCCCGAAGGGCGAATATTATGAAATCCGCGGCTTCGCCACTCACAATGCTGTCAGCACGCGCCGGCAAGAGAGCCGCGTCGTAATGCGCGGCTTTGCCGCAACAGTCACTCGCGGGTGACCGTCGCCTCGCGATGATTCCACGGCGCGCGCGGCGGCTATGGCTTGGGAGCGGAGGCGCGGCTCAGGCAGGTGATCGCCTTGGGCTGGCAGGCAATGCCGATGTTGGAGCAGATCGGTTCCGCATCCTTGTCGTCGCGCGAGCAGTTCACGCAGCCGTCGCTCCACCGGCTGCAATTCGGCGGGCCCTTCTGAACCGAAACATTGTCGTGCCCACGGCGCGGCGGGATTTCGATTTCGGCGGCGAGCGCGGCCGCAACCGATCCGGCTAGCGCGAGGAGGGCGACGACAGGAGTGTAGTGCCGCATTCCGCTCTCCGCGCCTTAGGGCTCTGTCGCTGCGAACGCATCGACGGAAAGCAGCGAGCGGCAGAAAGAATCTACCGCCACTCGACCTTGGTGATCTCGTAGGCCTTGGCGCCGCCGGGCGCCATCACTTCGACGGTGGCGCCCTTCTTCTTGCCGATCAGCGCACGGGCGAGCGGCGAGGTGATGGAGATGCGCCCCTTTTTGGCGTCGGCCTCGACCTCGCCGACGATCTGCCACACCGCCTTCTTCTCGGTGTCCTCGTCGACCAGCGTGACGGTCGCGCCGAACTTGATGGTGTCGCCGGAGAGCTTTGAGATGTCGATGATGTCGGCGCGCGCGAGCTTGTCCTCGATCTCGGCAATGCGGCCTTCATTGTGCGACTGCTCTTCCTTGGCCGCGTGATATTCCGCGTTCTCGGAGAGGTCGCCATGCGAGCGCGCCTCGGCGATATGCTCGATGATGCGTGGACGATCCACCGACTGGCGCTGCTTCAGCTCAAGCTCCAGGGCGGCATAGCCGTTCGCGGTCATCGGAACCTTGTCCATCATCTCTTCCGTCCTTGCATCGCGCGAGCCGCCATTGGCGCGGCACGCACGAGGTACTTTCTAGATTTCGATTCGGGCCTTCGTGGCTCCGACGGGAGCCGTCAGCCTATTAATTTTCGGCCCCATCAGGGGCCGATTCAACATCCAACCGAGCGGTGAGTTCCAGCCATAGGGCTGTATTGCCAATCGCTTAGCGGGCTTTTGCCCAACCAACGATCAGTTCTCGGAAAAGTAACTCTGCAGCGTGCGGACCTCAAGGTCCCCGCCCAGATAGGCGCGGATGCCCTGGGCGGCCGCAACAGCACCCGAAAGAGTGGTGTAATACGGCACTTTATGCAAGAGGGCAGCCCGACGCAGCGAACGGCTGTCGGCCAGCGCCTGCGGTCCTTCGGTGGTGTTGAAGACGAGTTGGATGTCGCCATTGGTGATGGCGTCGACGATGTGCGGCCGTCCCTCCAGCACCTTGTTGACCTTCTCGGTCGGGATGCCCTGGTCCGTGAGGAAGCGCTGGGTGCCCGAGGTGCCCATTACCTTGAAGCCGAGCGAGTGCAACAGGCGGACGGCGTCGGCGATGCGGTTCTTGTCGGTCTCGCGCACCGAGACGAAGACGGTGCCCTTGCGCGGCACGCGGGTGCCGCCGCCGAGCTGACTCTTGGCAAAGGCAATCTCGAACGAGCGGTCGATGCCCATGACCTCGCCGGTCGATCGCATTTCCGGACCGAGCACGGTATCGACGCCGGGGAAGCGAGCGAACGGGAAAACCGATTCCTTCACGCCGACATGGCCGAGCTGCTTCTTCTTCAGCTTGAAGTCGGCCAGCTTCTCGCCGGCCATGATCCTTGCTGCGATCTTGGCCACCGGCGTGCCGATCACCTTGGCGACGAACGGCACGGTGCGCGAGGCGCGAGGGTTGACCTCGAGCACATAGATCTCGCCGTCCTTGATCGCATATTGCACGTTCATCAGGCCGACGACGTCGAGGCCGAGCGCGAGCTCGCGGGTCTGCCGCTCCAGCTCCTCGATCATCTTCGCATCGAGCGAATGCGGCGGCAGCGAGCAGGCGGAATCGCCGGAGTGAATGCCGGCTTCCTCGATATGCTCCATGATCCCGACGATGAAGGTGTCCTTGCCGTCGCAGAGGCAATCGACATCGATCTCGGTGGCGTCGGACAGATAGCGGTCGAACAATAGCGGGTTCTTGCCGAGCACGGTGTTGATCTGCCCGGTCTTGTCGTTCGGATAGCGCGCCTTGACGTCGGCGGGCACGAGCTCAGGCAGCGTGCCGAGCAGGTAGTCGTCGAGCTGGGTCTCCTCGCGGATGATCTGCATGGCGCGGCCGCCGAGCACGTAGGACGGGCGCACCACCAGCGGCAGGCCTAGATCTGATGTCACCAGCCGCGCCTGCTCGACCGAATAGGCGATGCCGTTCTTGGGCTGCTTCAGCCGCAGCCTGTCGAGCACGCGCTTGAAGCGGTCGCGGTCCTCGGCGAGGTCGATGGCGTCGGGCGAGGTGCCGAGGATCGGCACTTCGGCCGCTTCCAGCGCGCGTGCCAACTTGAGTGGGGTCTGGCCGCCGAACTGCACGATCACGCCGTGCAGCGTGCCGTTCTGCCGCTCGGTGGTGATGATCTCCAGCACGTCCTCGGCGGTCAGCGGCTCGAAATAGAGCCGGTCGGCGGTGTCGTAATCGGTCGACACCGTCTCCGGATTGCAGTTGACCATGATGGTCTCATAGCCAGCATCATCAAGCGCGAAGCAGGCATGACAGCAGCAATAGTCGAATTCGATGCCCTGGCCGATCCGGTTCGGGCCGCCGCCGAGGATGATGACTTTCTTGCGGTCGGAAGGTGCGCTCTCGTCGGCGAGCTTGCCGGCAAACGGCGCTTCATAGGTCGAATACATGTAGGCGGTGGGAGAGGCGAATTCGGCGGCGCAGGTGTCGATGCGCTTGAACGCGGGGCGGACGCCGAGCGCGTGCCGCTTGGCCTTCACCTCGGCCTCGGTCGTCTCCGTCAGCACCGCGAGGCGCGCATCGGAGAAGCCCATCGCCTTGAGCATGCGCATGCCGTAGCCGTTCGGCGGTAGCCCGTTCGCCCGCACCTTGGTTTCCATGTCGACGATGCCGCGCATCTCACTGAGGAACCAGGGATCGATCTTGCAGGAATTGAAGATGTCCTCGTTCGACCAGCCGAGCCGCATCGCCTGCGCGACCTGCAGGATGCGGTTCGGCGTCGGCGTGCCCAAAGCGGCGCGGATCGCGTTCTTGTCGTCGCCGCGGCCGAGGCCCTCGATCTCGATCTCGTCAAGGCCGGTGAGCCCGGTCTCGAGCCCGCGCAGCGCCTTCTGCAGGCTTTCCTGGAAGGTGCGGCCGATCGCCATGACCTCGCCGACCGACTTCATCGACGTCGTCAGCGTGGTGGAGGCGCCCGGGAATTTCTCGAATGCGAAACGTGGCACCTTGGTGACGACATAGTCGATGGTCGGCTCGAACGAGGCCGGCGTCGCGCCGCCGGTGATGTCGTTGGCAATTTCATCGAGCGTGTAGCCGATCGCGAGCTTGGCAGCGACCTTTGCGATCGGGAAGCCGGTTGCCTTGGAGGCCAGCGCCGAGGAGCGCGACACGCGCGGGTTCATCTCGATCACGACCATGCGGCCGTCGGCCGGGTTGACGCCGAACTGCACGTTGGAGCCGCCGGTCTCGACCCCGATCTCGCGCAGCACCGCGATCGAGGCGTCGCGCATGATCTGGTATTCTTTGTCGGTCAGCGTCAGCGCCGGCGCCACCGTGATGGAATCGCCGGTGTGCACGCCCATCGGATCGAGGTTCTCGATCGAGCAGACGATGATGCAGTTGTCCTTCTTGTCGCGCACCACCTCCATCTCGAACTCTTTCCAGCCGAGCACGGATTCTTCGATCAGCACTTCGTTGGTCGGAGAGGCGTCGAGGCCGCGTTCGATGATGTCGAGAAACTCTTCCTTGTTGTAGGCGATGCCGCCGCCGGTGCCGCCCATGGTGAAGGAGGGGCGGATGATCGCCGGCAGCCCGATCTCGGACAGCGCCATCAGCGCTTGGCCGAGCGCATGCTCCTGATAGCGCTTGCGGCGTTCGCTTTCGCCGAGCGCCCATTGCCGTTCGAGTTCATCCAGCGCCGCGCCGGATAGTTTCTCCCGCTCGGCGAGGTATTTGTCGCGATAGGACTTCTTCAGCTCCGAGGCGTTGGCGAGCCGCGACTTCGGCGTCTCGAGCCCGATCGTGGTCATGGCCTCGCGAAACAGCTGTCGGTCTTCCGCCTTGTCGATGGCGTCGGCGGTAGCGCCGATCATCTCGACGTCGAACTTGTCGAGCGTGCCCTGGCGGCGCAGCGACAGCGCGCAGTTCAGCGCGGTCTGCCCGCCCATGGTCGGCAGCAGCGCAAAGCCGCCCGGGATGACGTGGCGTTCGTTCTCAATGATCTTGGCGACGATTTCCGGGGTGATCGGCTCGATATAAGTCGCATCCGCCAGTTCCGGATCGGTCATGATGGTGGCCGGATTGGAATTGACGAGGACGATGCGGTAGCCCTCTTCCTTCAGCGTCTTCACCGCCTGGGTGCCGGAATAGTCGAATTCGCAGGCCTGGCCGATCACGATGGGACCGGCGCCGATGATCAGGATGGTGGAGATGTCTGTTCTTTTGGGCATCAGCTCTCAGACTGGAAATTGGGCACAAAAAAAGGGCGCGCAGCCGCGCGTCCCCTAAGCCAAGAGCGCGGGTCACCCTCGCGCGCGGGTGGTCTTTAGACCAGATTTTGCACCCGCGAAACCCCCAAAAACGGGCCATCAACGGGGAAATTCAGGGATTTGGCGCTTGGTCGGCTCGGTCCGCCTTCGCTCTACGAGCTTCGGCGAGACAGCCTTCGCTACGAGAGGGCTTGCCTAGCCGAAGCTGGCGAAGCCAGCGAAGGCTGGAGGCCCGGCCTGGATTTGAACCAGGATAAAGAGCATTGCACTGCTCCCGCGTCGACGCTTCCGCCACCGGGCCACGGCCATCATGGCCGATCACAGCGCGGTGAACCATGCTTACCGTGGTTTAGGGTTAACAACCTTAGGGCGCGGCGCCGCCTAATTGAGCTTCAGAGCGTGCCGAGCCACGAAGGTCATCCGCCAAGGGTTGTGGCCGATGTTCTGAGGCGCGCGCGAGGTGGAGAAGCCGGCGCGGGCGAGCTTTCCGATCATTTCATTCTCGGTGTAGCGCTGCAGTCCGATGCGGGTGCGCAGCTGCCGGTAATCCGACAGCGCGGTGCTCGCCAGGCCGTACAGGGCGTCCCGCAGGAAGCCGTGGGAGCGGGCGAACTTGAGCAGCGCCAGCACGTCCCTGAACATGCCGACCTCGGGCCGCAGGATGTCGCCGACCACCAGGCGGCCGTTGGGCTTCAGCAGCCGCCGAACCACCGCAAAGGCCGAATCCAGCTCCTCCGGCGTCATGTATTGCGCGACCGAATTCATCACGACGAGATCGACCGAGCCTTCCGCCATCCGCGACAGATCCTCGAGCGAGCGGACGCGGATCTTGGTGTTCGGCGCAAAGCGCGCGATCAGCCGGCCGCGCACCCCGGGCGCCGGCTCGGCCAGATAGAGCATGGCGCAGGCGTCCGCCACGCGGGCCGCCGACAGCGCCTCGCCGCAGGCATAATCGAGCACGACGGAATCGGGCGAGGCGATGTAGCCGACGATGTCGCGCGCAATGAGCTGGAAATGCAGGTCGCGATGCAGCTTGCTCGCATAAATCGTATGCGTGGAATCGTAATAGTCGATCCATTCATCCATGCGTGCACGCCCGGCAAAAGTCGCCGGTTCCGGGATCGGGAACCAGCCTGAAAGTGATGCGTTAGGTCGTCCAGCGGCCAATGTCCACCGCCGCCTTTAAGTTCGGTTCCTAACAGGAAGGTGCAACGTGAGCAAAACCAACAACAAATCCGACAAGGTATCCCCCGAGCTCGATACCCCGACCGACCTTGCCCCGGCCGCCGTCGAGAAGATTTCGGCCTCGCTCAACGTTCTGCTGGCGGACGCCTTCGCGCTTTATCTGAAGACCAAGAACTTCCACTGGCACGTCAGCGGCCGCCACTTCCGCGACTATCATTTGCTACTCGACGAACAGTCGGAAGCGATCTTCGCCACCACCGACCAGCTCGCCGAGCGGGTGCGCAAGCTCGGCGGCATCACGCTGCGCTCGATCGGCCAAATCGCGAAGCTGCAGACCATCCAGGACAACAACGAGGCCTATGTGCCGCCGCGCGAAATGCTGCGCGAATTGATGGAAGACAACAAGAAGATGGCGGCGGCGATGCGCAAGGCGCACAAGCTCGCCGACGACAATGACGACACGGGCACAGCCCAGCTGCTCGAATTGTTCATTGACGAGACCGAGCGCCGCACCTGGTTCCTGTTCGAAGCGAGCCGTCAGGAAGGCGCCAACGCAGCTTGATGCGGCAACGGACAGCATAGCGGCGGATCGGCGATGCGCGATCCGCCTCGAAGGTCCATTGCAACCAGTGCTGGCAGGCAAAGTGTCGCATGCAAATGGCATGTGCATAAAGAAAATGCTGCGGGATTCCGATAGTCAATTTAAGCGTGTTTGGACGAGATTGCCGCTACCATGCAACGCGGCCCGGTGAGCTGATTGCGCGGTAAAAAATAGCAACGTTTGAGCCCATAATTGTCGAGTTTGGAATCCTGCGATGCAGAAAATTATTGAATTTCGCGACGTGACATCGTCCGGCCATCGAGCCGGTCCCTCCGGTCAGGTGGCCGCGAACGCGCCGGGCCCACAAGCGGCCGTGCCGTCGATCGAGCCGATCTATGCGGTGGTCGATTCACTGTCGCGCACGCTGGAATGCATCAAGGCAATGTGTGCGAGCGTCCCGAACGGGCCGGCCCGCGAGAAGCTGGAGATCGAGCGCACCAATCTCGTCATCGGACTGTTCGTCGCGCGGATCGCGGCGATGCGGGTCTCACCGGCTGACACGGCGGCGGTGGCGGAGCCGAAATTCCCGCTCGCCCGGAGCGGATGACGAATTCCGTCTCATCGCGCGCGGCGGGTCCATAGCCGCACCAGCGGTCCATCCTCGCCGCGCACCGGATCGGTCTTCGGCACTTTCACTTCCGGGATCGTCTTCAATGCCTTCGCGTGGTTCTCCGGCGTCGGCCGCGTGATCTGCATCGGCGGCCCCGGCGGATAGGCGCCGACCACGCAGAAATCCGGGCTGGCGAACACGCATTGATGGCCGGTGCCGGCCGGCAGGATGGCGACGTCGCCGGGCGTTATTTCCAGCTCCTCGCCGCTGCTACCGCCGAAGCGGACGCGCGCGCGGCCGCGGGCGACGCCGAGCGCTTCATGCACGGTGGCGTGGTAGTGCACATAGTCATAGACGCCGTTGCGCCACATCGCGCCCCAGCCGTTGGCGCCGAACAATCCCTCGATGGTCTTTTCCGGATGATCGTTCGCAACGTCCACCGCGCCCTTGTAGACGAGGAATGGTAGCGGATTGTTGGGCACAAGGCCGTCGTCCTCGAAAACGAAGGTAAGCGGCTCAATATCGGCGTTGACGACGGACATGGTTATCTCCGCTGGTCGCGGAATCGTAGGGTGGGCAAAGGAGCGTTAGCGACGTGCCCACCAAACTCTCGCCGCGCAGCATGGTGGGCTCGCGGAGCCTGTCATCGGGCGCGCGTTCGCGCGACCCGGTGGCTCAGCCCACCCTACGACAGTATCATTTAAATCGCCGTACGCGCCCCACGTTCCCTTCGGAATCTCGAAAACCAGGCATGTTGCCATCGTGTCCCGGACGCGGTGCAGCCTAGCGATGCGCAGCATCGTCAGGCAACGCTGCGCCGCAGAGCCGGGACCCATTGTTTGGGATTGATAAAGATGGGCCCCGGATCAGCAGCGCATCGCCATAGCGCGTCGAAGACGCGCGTGAACGCGCTTATGGCGCTGCGCAGCATCCGGGGCACGAGACCGTCCTACGCCCGCTTCCTCTGCCGCATCAAATCCGCAAACCGCTTGAACAGATAGTGCGAGTCGCGCGGGCCCGGGGAGGCTTCGGGGTGATACTGCACCGAGAATACCGGCTTGCCCTTCAGCTCGATGCCGCAATTGGAGCCGTCGAACAGCGAGATGTGCGTCTGCATCGCGCCCTCGGGCAAGGTGTCCTGATCCACGGCAAAGCCGTGGTTCATCGAGGTGATCTCGACCTTGCCGGTGGTCTCGTCCTTCACCGGATGGTTGGCGCCGTGGTGGCCCTGGTGCATCTTCTTAGTTCTGGCGCCGACGGCGAGGCCGAGCATCTGGTGACCGAGGCAAATGCCGAAGGTCGGCGTGCCCGAATTGATCACCTGCTGGATGACGGGCACGGCATATTTGCCGGTTGCCGCCGGATCGCCCGGGCCGTTGCTCAAGAAGACGCCGTCCGGCTTCATCGCCAGAATGTCTTCGGCCGACGTCGTCGCCGGCACCACCGTGACCTTGCAGCCTTCGCCGGCGAGCAGGCGCAAAATGTTGCGCTTGATGCCGTAATCGATCGCGACCACGTTGAACTCCGGCTCGTTCTGGCGGCCAAAGCCGTTCTGCCAGTCCCACGGCGTCTCGTCCCAGGTGAAGCGCTGGCCGGAGGTGACCATCGGCACCAGGTCCATGCCTTCGAGGCCCGGCCATTCGCGCGCCTCTTCCTTCAACGCGTGCAGGTCGAACTTGCCGCTCTTCGAATGCGCGATCACGGCATTCGGCATGCCCTTGGAGCGGATCAGCGCGGTGAGCGCACGGGTGTCGATGCCGGAAAGGCCGATGATGCCGCGGGCGCGCAGCCACTGGTCGAGATGTTTTGTGGCGCGGTAGTTCGAGGGATCGGTGATGGCGGTGCGCAGGATCACGCCGCGCGCGCCGGGCGTCGCTGCCATGTTCACCGTCTCGATGTCTTCCTCGTTGGTACCGACATTGCCGATATGCGGGAAGGTGAAGGTGATGAGCTGGCCGGCATAGGAGGGGTCGGTGAGGATCTCCTCATAGCCGGTCATCGCGGTGTTGAAGCAGACCTCGCCGACGGCGTGGCCTTCCGCGCCGAGGCCAAAGCCCTCCAGCACGGTACCATCGGCAAGCACGAGGAGCGCGGTCGGCTTGTGGTCCGGCCAGGCTGAGGCGTTTTCAGATGTTGTCATGAGCGCACTTCATAGTCGCAAGCGCCCCCGCGCGTCAAAGCCGGAAGGCCAGAAAACCGGGGGATTCACATGCGTTTACCGCATATTTGACCGGCGACCCCGGCGGTTTGGACCAAATCGGCCGGAAACCGGCTGGTCCCGGCTTGACCAATTCGGGCCGGTCCCGCCCGTTCCGGCCTCGACGATGCCAGTGGCGCGGGGCGCCCGGCACCTATATAGACGCGCGATCTTCCGATAGACCAAGGGCCCTCTGGCGGCGCCATTTTCAGTGAGGCAACCATGCTGCGCGACGACATCAACAACGCGGTCAAGGAGGCCATGAAGGCCAAGGACGAGCGAAAGCTCTCCACGCTGCGCATGGTCAACTCGACGCTCAAGAACGCCGACATCGAGGCGCGCGGGCAGGGCAAGCCGCCGCTCTCCGACGCGGACATCCTTGGCGTGCTGCAGAAGATGATCAAGCAGCGCCAGGAATCGGTCGAGCTCTATGAGAAGGGCGGCCGCGCCGAGCTCGCCGCGCAGGAGCGCGAGGAGATCGCCGTCATCTCGGCCTATCTGCCCAAGCAGATGTCGGACGACGAGGTGAAGGCCGCGATCACAGCCGCGATCGCCGAGACCGGCGCCGCCGGCATGAAGGACATGGGCAAGGTCATCGGCGTGCTGCGCGCGAAGTTCGCCGGCCAGATGGATTTCGGCAAGGCGAGCGGGCTCGTGAAGGCGGCGCTGTCAGGATAGCTTTATCTAGGACAGGTACTCGAGAATGGCTGGATGGGAGTCCGCTTCCGGCGCGGCAGTGCGCACAACCTGAGTGCTTCGGATTTTGGCCCGATGCGACTTAAGCCGGTTCTCACGCCATGTCGGCAAAGTGACCGCACGCATGTTCATGCGCGTTCGTTCACGGGGTCTCTGTCGGATAACTGGTGGGACGTCGGCCACCGCGCGTTGCGATTTCTGCTCGCAACGCGGCGAGCGGCTTATTGAGATCCAGTTCGGAGCCATAAAGGCTTGTCGAGATCAAACCTGCTCTGAACGCCAGCGCGGTTTTCCGTGGTGCCAATATGATGCCCATCAGCGCCAGAGGCAGGCAGAACAGTGTCGCAGCCCAGTGCCGGTAGCGTCCGGCAGCAAACTCCCAGGCGGCCATCTGCATCTCTCCCGTCATCGTGCATGGATAGCCGGTGAGAATGTGATGGAGGTCGTGCCGGGTGATGGCGTTTCGTCGCCACTTCCAGTTTGGAAATTCAATCGACGCCGGCCCTATCTTACAAGTCCATGTCGCGGTGCGAGCGGGATCAGCGTCTATGCCATTCGCCGCGTAATAAGCGGCGAGGGCCTCAGCCGCAGTCGTCATAATTGGACTCTTGAAATTTCCGCCTGGCCGGGCGCACAGACCGAAAGCGAGCGGGCGCGGACCGGGCTTATTCCAGGGCGGGGCGGCAGCTCCGCGGGCACCTGAACATTCCATGCCAGGCCGAGGGCGCGCAGCAGCCTCACGAACTCCCAGCCGAGATCGATCTGTCCGGGATAGAGCCCGTGTCGCGCAGAACCCGGGAAGGCGTGGTGGTTATTGTGCCAGCTCTCTCCCATCGTCGGAATAGCCATCAATGGCACATTGTGCGCCTGGACTACCGCGCCGTCGACGGTCCAGTCCTGCTCACCTTGCGTATGCGCAAAGTAGGATATTCCCCAATGCATGGTCGTACACGCTGCGACGCGCACAAAGACGCCCCACACGACAAAAGGCCACCCGCCGAGCCAATAGAGAATGAGAGCGATCGGAATCTGGTGCAACATCCAGGTGCGATCGAGAAACCGATAGAAGGGATCATCGGCAATTCCCGGACCAGGATCGAAACCTGGAGGATGCTTCAGGACAAGTCGTCCATGGAGGTAAAGCAGGCCATCCAACCAGAAGCCTCTCCGGTGCGCGAGGAACGGATGACAATCGGCCTGGCGCTGCGCCCAATCCCGGCTGTCGTGCACGCGAATGGTCCACAGCGGCCCACCCATGCCCACCGCCGTTCCTAGCCAGACCAGCGTCCTCTCCAGCCATTTGGGACACTCGAAGCTGCGGTGAATGAGGCGCCGGTGGAAGCCGACTGAGTGCCCCGCGCAAAGCGTAATTCCCGCCGTGACCATAAAGACGGCCAACGCACTCCACGAAAACGTAAGCGGCCCGAGGACGATAGCACCGAGCAGCATTGCGCCGTTCCACAAAGAGCGCGGTGCATCCCAAACAATCGTGCCTTCGACAGGCGACGCCTTGTCCAGATTGGTTAGCGAATTGACCTTGTAAAAATCGTGCTGCTCCTGGCCCATCATCGAAACTCCGGTGCTGACGGTGCTCCTCGTCCAATTTTCTTAGGGAACGATAAAGGAAGCATTAAAACGCAACGCCAGATTGAACCGTTGGCTACGGGACAGCGCGAAGCGAGCTTTGTGCCGGGTCACCGCGCAAATGTGGAGCAAGAGATTCCGCAATAGCTCTTTCCGCGGCAATGCAATGTCGTCGCTCTGCGGCGCCGACATGCACCGCTTACGCTCTTTTGAAAGGCGGTGCGAGGACAAGGAAACACTTCGAATACTGATCGCGTTGGCGAACGATACGCCTCGCCGCAAGCAGGCGCACGCCCTGTTTATCGACACTAGGAAGAAGACCCTGGCGGCAGGGAAAACGCGAGGATCAGCTGGCTCTGGCTCAATATGCCTTCGAAGAGATTTGCGCCAAGACGCTCTACAATTTGATGAGCGAGCCGGCGCCGTTCGATCCGGATTCTCCGTTTTGGGTCTTGCCGCGAGCGTTGGAGCTGGGACGGATGCTCGGCATCACTGACTTCGGCGAAATAAGCCCATTGCTGAGAGCAAAGTAGCTCCGACGATGGCCCTCCATTAGGTCTGCCGTCGTCTTCGCTGCGGATGTTTGGCCCAAACGCCCGCTTCCTTCGTACTAGCTCGCTTACCCCCTTGCTGTCGCAGTTACTCCCCGGCAGGCAACGGACGTTCAGCTCGCCGATCGGATACTTCGGGGTCTATGTCTCGGTGCGATGTCACGTAATCGATCTCACCGCGTGTCATGCCGATGTCCGCAAGCTCGCTGTCCGTTAGATGACACAATTGGGCGCGGAGCCTGTCACGTTTGCGCCATTCCAGAAATGCGATCCAGTATTTTTCGAAAGGACTGTAGACCTGCCGCTTTTTCGGTGCCGGTGCCAGCCCGTTAATTCCATTGATGATACTCATGGCGGCGTCCTGTTTGGACTGTTTCACCATGCCAAGGTGCCGCAAGATGCGCCAACGCGCTTAACTGGAGACTTACATTTCCCTTACCGAAGGCATATTCTTACTGGAAATGGCTGCCGCGCTCTCGGGAATGGAGGGCAGGCCTGAGGGAATGGTGTCATGCGCTATTTCTTCGAGGACTGTGCGTTGGATACCGACCTGCGCGAGTTGCGGCGTGGGCCCGATGTTGTGCCTACGGCGCCACAGGTCCTCGATATGCTCGAATATTTGATCCGCAGCAGGGATCGCGTTGTCAGCAAGGACGATCTCGTAAACGCGATTTGGAATGGCCGGATTGTATCTGATGCGGCGCTGACGACCCGGCTGAACGCCGTCCGACGCGCGATCGGGGATTCCGGCGAGCAACAACGTCTTATCAAGACATTCCCACGAAAAGGCTTTCGCTTCGTGGGCGCTGTACACGATGAGGATCAGCATCGCGCAACCGCGGCGGTGGCAGGCACCCCAACAGAACTTGCAAGGCTTGCCCGCGCAGCCGGGAAGGTAGCGATCCCGGATCGCCCTGAAAAAACATTTGACAACCGGCGATCCGGTTTCTCGCTAGGTCGTCTCGGAGACTATTTTAAGGTCGTCGGCGCGGCGCTGGCGTCTATTGCCGCCGTTGGCGCGATTGCCGGCGCCGCCCATTGGAATGTCTGGCAAACGGACCCCACCGGCGTTGTTTCGGAAGGTCAAAAGATTCAGGCACAACAGACAGTCAGGTCTAAGATCGCGCCTCGTCTCTCGCTCATCGTGTTGCCCTTCGCCAACCTCAACAATGATCCAGAGCAGGACTACTTTGCCGACGCCGTCGCGACAAACTTGATAGCCGATCTCACGCGAACGCCCGCCAGCTTTGTCATCGGGCGCGAGAGCGCCTTTAGCTACAGGAACAAGTCGATCGATCTGAAACAACTCGGGACGGATCTCGGCATCCGCTGGGCCGTACAGGGCGCGGTAAGACAAATCGGAAATCAGGTGCGGATCAACGTATGGCTAACTGACCTTCAGACGGCCCGCGATATCTGGTCAGATCGATTCGACGGCGACCGCACAAATCTGACCGTCCTGCAGGATAACATCACAGCGCGGCTTCTCTGCGTTGCGCACCTGCACCTTCGTCAATTCGAAGAAGCAATCGAACAGTGTAGCCGCTCGTTGAATATGATGGGCGCGAATTCCCAAGGCTATGTAAGCTGATCGGCTTGCGGGTCGAAATTGTAATACCAGCTTGGCGATTGGCTGAGATGACAATTGCCCAAAATTGGTGCGCCCCAAGCGTTGGACGTGTAGGCGAGCCACGCACCGGGCCGGCGCACCCCTTTCAGCAGTTCCTCGCGATCGCATAGCTCGAACCATTTCTGCAGCGTGAGTATTTGTCTAACTTTGCGCAGTCTGCGTTTTTTGAGCGATTATCGGCCATCTTCCAGCTTTTCGTAGCAATGTGCGTTGTTCGGTCAAGCAGCGAACAGACCGGCGTTGCATGGCTGATAACGTACGTTCATCACTGCGCGGCTTGTGGCGTCCAATGTCGAACACCCCGTTGCGCTCACCTCCCTCGAATCATGCAATGGAGCAGCGCATGCAAAAGCGTCGGCGTTTCAAACAGACCAAAACCCTTGAAGTGCGGCTAGCCGAAGAAGCGAGCCGACTTCGCGAGCAGGCACGGATGCTACCCCGTGGGCGTCTGCGTGATGCGGTCGAAAGAAAGGCGGTGCAGGTCGAAGCCGCGTGCGAAGTGACCGAGCTACTGCGTTTGCCCGGGTAGGCGCATGAACAGGTCTATGTCATAACCGCCGTATTGTTTATGCTCTTGATCGTGGCCAGCCTTTGGAATGGGCTCGGCGATTTGCATCTAGCCAGGAATGCAACCGCCAACGGCGCTACGATCGGCCTCGCAAAGTAACAGCCGGATTTTTCCCGGGAACCTTTCCGCCGCCGCTGCATCCAACGGGTTCAAGCTCGTTAATGCAAGCGTCGTGGAAAGGCATTTTGATGAATCCGAATGTGCATGCACTGGACCGCGCAAGGGCGCGGCCGTCCGAAATCCAAAAACCCGATCGGGCCGAGGTCGAAGCGGCCGTTCGCACCATCCTCCGATGGACCGGCGAAGATCCCGATCGGGACGGGCTGCGCGAGACGCCGGCGCGGGTGACGCGCGCGTTCGAGGAATTCTTCTCCGGCTACGCGCAGGACCCCGTCGAAATCCTGCGGAAGACATTCGAGGAGATCGAAGGCTATGACGAGATGATCGTGCTGCGCGGCATCCGTTTCGAGAGCCATTGCGAGCACCACATGGCGCCGATCATCGGCCAGGCCTGGGTGGCCTATATCCCGAACGGCCGCGTGGTCGGCATCAGCAAGCTGGCGCGGGTCGTTGATGTCTATGCCAGGCGCCTGCAGATCCAGGAAAAGATGACCGCGCAGATCGCCAACACCATCAATGACGTGCTGGAACCGCAGGGCGTCGGCGTCATTATCAAGGCGACGCATCACTGCATGACGACGCGCGGCGTGCACAAGCCGGACACCGATCTCGTCACCAGCCGCATGCTCGGCTGCTTTCGCGACAACGCGCTGACCCGTCAGGAATTTCTGGGAATGGCGACCTAAGCAACAAAGCCGCGACGATCATCGGAGGAAGACATGGCCGATCAGCAAGCGCCACCCGCCGGTCCCGATCTGTCAAAGGGTGTCACGCCGTCCGAATTCGCAGGTTCGACGTTGCTCGGCCATGTCGGCGACGAGGAAGTTCTGCTGGTGCGTTCGGGATCGGAGATCTTTGCGATCGGCGCGCATTGCACCCATTATCACGGACCGCTTGCCGAAGGCCTGGTGACCGGGGAGAGCGTGCGCTGTCCCTGGCATCACGCTTGTTTCGATTTGCGCACCGGCGAAGCTGTCCGGGCGCCGGCACTCACGCCGGTCGCGGTTTGGAAGGTCGAGCAGCAAGAGGACCGCGTTATCGTCCGGGAGAAGCTCGAACAGCCCAGGCCGCAGATCAAGCCGCAGCCGGCCACCGACGTGCCCGGCCAGATCGTGATCGTCGGTGGCGGCGCGGCGGGCTTTGCGGCCGCCGAGATGCTGCGGCGCCAGGATTATCGCGGCAATATCGTGATGCTGAGTAGCGACGCCGCGGCGCCGGTAGACCGGCCGAACCTGTCAAAGGATTATCTCGCCGGCAGCGCGCCGGAGGATTGGCTGCCGCTGCGGCCGGATGATTTCTACGCCGAGGCGAAGATCGATCTCCGGCTCAATACCGAGGTGACCTCCATCGATACCAAGGCACGCCGTGTCGTGACGTCAGGCGGCGAGCCCATCCCCTACGACCGCCTGCTGCTGGCGACCGGCGCGGAGCCGGTGCGTCTCGATATTCCGGGCATCGATCAGCCCCATGTCCACGTGCTGCGCTCGCTGGCGGATTCCCGTGCGATCATTGCACGGGCCGATGGCGCGCGGCGTGCCGTCGTGATCGGCGCGAGCTTTATCGGCCTTGAGGCTGCGGCGTCGCTCCGCGCCAGAAATGTCGAGGTCCACGTCGTCGGCCTGGAGCAGCGGCCGATGGAGCGCGTGCTTGGGCCCGAACTGGGCGACTTCGTCCGCGGCCTGCATGAAGAGCACGGCGTCATCTTCCATCTCGGCGACACCGTCACCGCGGTTGACGGCAAGCGCGCGACCTTGAAAAGCGGCGGTGTGATCGAGGCCGATCTCCTCGTGGTAGGCGTCGGTGTGCGTCCCCGCCTTGGCTTGGCCGAGAAGGCGGGGCTGACGACCGATCGCGGCGTCACCGTCGATATCTATCTGGAAACCAGCGTCCCCGGCATCTACGCGGCGGGCGATATCGCCCGCTGGCCCGATCCGCATTCCGGGGAAAACATCCGCGTCGAGCATTGGGTGGTGGCCGAGCGCCAGGGCCAGACCGCGGCACGCAACATGCTCGGGCAGCAGGAACGTTTCGATGCCGTGCCGTTCTTCTGGAGCCAGCATTACGACGTGCCGATCAACTATGTCGGTCACGCCGAGAAATGGGACGAAATCACCGTGGACGGCGACATCGCGGCCAAGGATTGCCTCGTCCAGTACAAGCGCGGGGGCCGCGTGCTCGCCGTCGCCTCGATCTATCGCGACGTCGCCAGCCTCGAGGCCGAGCTGGCGATGGAGGAGGCGCTATTGTTCTAAGTCAGTGCGCCCTATGTCAGGGCTACAAAATGTCTCTCCACGTCATGCCCGGGCTTGTCCCGGGCATCCACGTCTTTAAACTCGCCGTAAGCAAGCAAGAACGTGGATGGCCGGGACAAGCCCGGCCATGACGGGAACGTTGCCAAGGCCGCCACCATGCTCACCGAATCCGCAACCTACGACGAACTCTACCGCAACTTCCGCTGGGACATTCCCGCGCGGTTCAACATGGCGACCGCGTGCTGCGACCGCCATGCCGACGGCTCCGGCCGTCTCGCGCTGGTCTATGTCGATGAGAGTGGCGACACCACGCGCACATCCTTCGACGAGGTTGCCGAGTATTCGCGCCGTTTTGCTAACGTGTTGAAGGCCGACGGCCTTGTGCGCGGTGACCGCATCGCCGTGTTCCTCTCGCAATCGCTCGAATTGCCGATCGCGCATCTGGCGGCGTTTCGTTCGGGGATGATCTCGATCCCGCTGTTTGCGCTGTTCGGCGAGGACGCGCTGGAATTCCGATTGTCGAATTCCGGTGCACGGGCCATCATTACCGACGAAAGCGGGTGGGAGAAGCTCTCGAAGATCCGCGACCGGCTGCCCTATCTTCAGGCTATTTATGTCACGACCAGCATCGCGCACGCTGGCGCGAAGCCGTTCTGGCCGGCGATCGAGGAGGCGGACGAGGTGTTTCCTACCGTCGATACCTCGTCCGAAGATCCTGCGCTGATCATCTACACCTCGGGAACGACAGGCAATCCGAAAGGCGCGCTGCACGCCCATCGCGTCGTGCTCGGCCATCTGCCGAATGTCGAGATGTGCCACAACTTCCTGCCCAAGCCCGGCGACCTGATGTGGACGCCGGCCGACTGGGCCTGGATCGGCGGGCTGATCAACGGCCTGCTCGCGTTCTGGTATCACGGCATTCCGCTAGTCGGCCATCGCGCGCGCAAATTCGAGCCGCAGGCGGCGATGCAAATGATGGCGGATCTCGGCATCCGCAATACGTTTCTGCCGCCGACCGCGCTGAAACTGATGCGGCAGGCGAACGTGAAGAATCCCGGTCTGAAGCTGCGGAGCATCTTCACCGGCGGCGAATCGCTTGGCGGCGAGTTGCATGGCTGGGTGCGCGAGACGTTTGGCATCGATGCGCATGAGGTGTTCGGCCAGACCGAATGCAACCTTGTGATCGGCAGCAATTCGAATCTGTTTCCGATCCGCCCGGGCTCGATGGGCAAGGCAACGCCGGGCTTCGACGTCCGCATCGTCAACGATCGCGGCGAGGAGCTGCCGCGCGGCGAGCGCGGCATCATCGGCGTGCGCCAGCCCTGTCCGTGTACGATGCTCGAATACTGGAAGAATCCGGAAGCGACCGCGAAGAAATATGCCGGCGAATTTTTGCTGACCGGCGATCTCGGCGTGCAGGATGAAGACGGCTATTTCTGGTACGTCAGCCGCGAGGATGATGTCATCACCACCGCCGGCTACCGCGTCGGCCCCGCCGAGATCGAGCATACGCTGATGAAGCATCCGGCGGTCGCGATGTCAGCGGTGGTCGGCATTCCCGATCCGATCCGCACCGAATCGATCAAGGCCTGGATTGTGCTGCGCCCGGGCTTTGCCGCCAGCGACGAACTGGCGCGCGAGATCCAGGAATTCGTCAAGGTGCAGCTTGCCGCCCACGAATATCCGCGCTTCGTGCAGTTCGCCGAGACGCTGCCGATGACGGCGACGGGCAAGGTGCTGCGCCGCGAATTGCGGGCGCTGGGATGAAGAAAGCTGCCAAGCGCGCCGCTGGCCTGCACCGCGCCTCGCTCACCAAGCTCGACGATTTGGATGCTGCGCTAGAGCTGATGTATTACGGCTGGCGCGGCATGACGCTTACGGCCGACGAGTATCTTGCGACGCTTGGCCTGTCGCGCCCGCACCATCGCATTCTCTATGTCGTGGCGCGGCAGCCCGATATCTCGATCGGCGCGCTGATCGACGTGCTCGGCATTTCCAAGCAGGCCGTGAACCGGCCGCTCAGCCAGTTGCTGGAGCGTAAGCTCCTGACCTCGAAGCGGTCGCCCGAGCAGCATCGCTCCAAATTGTTGCGACTGACGGAAGCGGGGCAGCGCGTCGAGCAGCGGGCGTCGGGCCACGAGCGCAAGGTCCTGCGCGAGGCGTTTGATCGTGTCGGCCCGGCGGGCGCGGCCGCCTGGATGGCGGTCATGGGCGCCATTGCCGACAACAACTGACGCTTCTCAAGTCAATATAGTTGACTTGAGAATTGCCCCGTGCCATCTCTTCCTGGCTATTGCGTAGGGAGGAGAGCGCGAGCATGGGCGAACTGCCAATGGACCGGGCTAGTATGGGGCGCTTTGTCGAGACGTGGTGCGCCAATTGGTGCAAGGTCGATATCGACGCGGTCGTCTCGCATTTTGCCGAGAACGCCGAAATGCGCAGCCCGCTGGCGCTCAAATTGACCGGCTCGCCCATGGTCGCGGGCGCCGAGAACATCCGCACCTATTGGCGGCAGGCGTATGGCCACATCGCGAGCGCTGACCTGAAAATCCTGAACTGGAGCTGGGACGAGACGATCTCGCGCCTGACCGTGTGGTGGCAATTGGGTGAGGCGCGCGCCAGCGAATTCATGGACTTCGACAGCGCCGGCCGCGTGGTGCGCAGCGAAGCGTTTTACGGAAAATAGCCTCTACGGAAAGTAGCCATGCGATTTCTTCCCGATCTCGTCCTGTTACTCAATGCGCTCTGGTTCGGCGGCGCCTTCATCCAGTTCAGCATCGCCCAGGGCAACACGCTGAAGATACTGGTGCCGCGCGAGCAGCGCGGAAATCCGATCGCGCCGACCTTGTCGGCCAGCGTGGCGTTTCTCGGCGGCATGAATCTGCCGATCGGCCTGTTGTCCGTGTATCTCCTGTTGTTCCGCCCGCCGTTCTTTGGGGCATATGACGCGCAGCTTGCGCTGTTCCTGTTCTTCTCGGCGTGTCACTTCAGCCAGTTCGCCTACAACATTCCGATCCTGCTGCGCGGCGGCCGCGTCGGGGTGGCCTATTGGCCTGTCTTGAAGGGCCCGATGCTCAGGATCTTTGTCATCGATGCGGCGCTGTTCGTTGCGAATGCCCTCGTGGCGACCATGTTGGCGGCGTGACGTAGACAACATCGACGTCGTCCCTGCGAACGCACGGACCCATAACCACCGGCGGAAATTGTTTTTGCGCGCCGGTCGTTGTCTGTTTTTTTCGACAATGACGGCCGCGGCGTATGGGTCCCTGCGTTCGCAGGGACGACGGCAAGAGCGGGTCACCTCTCAAAATGTTGACCGAGATCAACACACCTTTTGCGCCGCCTGCCTCAATACCTCCGACGACACGGAGGGAACCCATGACATCGGTTTCCGGCAAGGCCGATCCGGTGGTGCGGCGCATTGCGGCGGCGGATGTCGCGGAGGCGCTGGGGCAGGGCGTGCGGGATTTTCAGGCGGTGCCGCTCTATGGGCTCGGCTTCGGCGCGTTCTATGCTGTCGGCGGCATCGCGATCCTGCTCTGCCTGACCGCCTTCGGCATGGTTTATCTCGCCTATCCGCTCGCCGCCGGCTTTGCGCTGCTCGGTCCGTTCGTTGCGATCGGGCTCTATGAGGTCAGCCGCAGGCGCGAAATGGGGCTACCGATTTCGGTCGGTGCGATCTGGTCCACCGTGCGGACGCGCAGCGAGATCGGCTGGATGGCGTTCGTGACGCTGTTCGTGTTCGTGGTCTGGATGTACCAGGTGCGGCTGTTGATCGCGCTGCTGCTCGGCCTCAATGCGTCCTTCTCCAGCCTGCACGATTTCATCACGGTGGTGCTCACGACCAATGAGGGCCTGCTGTTCCTCGCGATCGGCAACGCCGTCGGCGCCGCGCTGTCGCTGATCCTGTTCTCGCTCACGGTGGTGTCGTTTCCGCTATTGCTCGACCGCGACGTCGATTTCGTCACCGCGATGATCACCAGCGTGTGCGCGGTGGTGACGAGCCCGCTGCCGATGATCTCGTGGGCGGCGCTGATCGTGATCCTGCTGGCGGTCTCGGCGATGCCGTATTTTCTCGGCCTCGTCGTCACGCTGCCGGTGCTCGGCCACACCACCTGGCACCTCTATCGCCGGATCATCGCGCCGGTGAAGGAATAGGCTGGCCGTCAGTTCGCCTGCAGAACCGAACGCAGCATCGCTGCCAGGTCGTGCCGCCGGTAGGGCTTGTTGAGGATCCGCACCTCGCGGCCGTCCCCGTCGGCCGCTTCGACGGGATGTTCGGTATGGCCTGACGTCAGGAGAATTTTAAGCGCCGGCCGTAGCCGGGCGGCTTCCTTGGCAAGCTCGGTGCCGAACATGCCGCCGGGCATCACGACATCCGTGAACAGAAGATGGATGTTCTCGGGCCCTCTCAATATTTCGAGCGCCGCGGGCGCATTGCGCGTGACGATCACGCGGTAGCCGAGCGCCTTCAGCTCGCCCTCGACGTAGCCGCGCACCATGTCGTCGTCCTCGACCACGAGAATGGTCTCGCTGCCGGTGGGCGTGGTCCGCTGCGGGGCGATTGATGCGGCGCCGGCGCGGGGCATGCCGACGCGGGGGAAGAACAGCTTGACGGCGGTGCCGTGCCCCGGTTCGGTCCGTATCTGCATCAGTCCGCCGGATTGCCGGGCGAATCCATAGACCATGCTGAGCCCGAGGCCGGTGCCCTTGCCAACCTCTTTGGTGGTGAAGAAAGGCTCGAAGGCGCGGTGCGCGACTTCAGCAGTCATGCCGGTGCCGGTATCCGATACGGCGGCCATGACGTAATCGCCGGGGCGTGCCTCGCCGTTGACGTCGACGTCGGATTCGCCGAGCGAAATATTTTGCACCTCAACTGTCAGCGTGCCGCCTGACGGCATGGCGTCGCGCGCATTGAGCACGAGGTTGAGCAGCGCGGAGGCCAGTTGGCCCGGGTCGACGCTGGCCTGCCACAGCGGCTGGTCGAGCTTGAAATCGCACTCGATATGCTCGCCGAGCGTCCGGCGCAGCAATGGCTCCATGCCGGCGATCTTCTGGCCGATGTCGATATCCTTCGGCATCAACGGCTGCTTGCGCGCGAAGGCAAGCAGGCTTCGCGTGAGATCCGATCCGCGTTCGGCCGCGGTCGCGATGCTCTCGGCGATGGTGCTCAGCTCCTTGTGAGGGGCCAGCCGCTCGGCCAGATGCTCCGCATTGCCGAGGATCACGGTCAGCAGATTGTTGAAATCATGGGCCACGCCGCCGGTGAGCTGGCCCATCGCCTCCATCTTCTGGGATTGGGTGAGCTTCTGATTGAGCTCGTCGATGGCTGTGCGCTGGCGCTGCAGCGATTCAGCGGTGCCATTGAGCAGTGTCATCAGCCCGCCCAATTCGCCGCTCGGATGCGGCGGCGCGATCCGCGCGCTGAGGTCGCCAAGTCCGAGCTTGGTCGCCATCGCGGCGAGACGTCCGACTTGGCGGCCGATGCTCATGGTCGCCAGAATCCACACGCCTGCCAGCAGCAGCAGCGAGGCCACCGCAAGCATCGCGAGGTCCTCGTAGAGGCGGCGGTTGGCCGCGGCCACCAGGCTGTCCTTGGGCCGCCCGACCATGATGTAAAATCCGGCATCGCGCAGCGAATGCGAGCGCGCGGCAGCCCAGACACGCACCTTGCCGTCGCGTCCCGTCAATTCCCGGGACGGCTCGCGGTTCGGCGAGGCCGCAAAGCGGAACAGCTCCGAATTGGCAATCGATGCGCCGGCCGGCTCGCTCCAGTCCTTGCTGTCAGGCGCGACCAGCACGGTGCCCTTCCTGTCAACGAGCAGAACGTCGCTGTCATCGGACAGACGCCTGTCGTGGTCCCCGGCGAATTTCTGCAGGTTGAACGAGGCGAGCAGGATGAACTTCAATTCGCCCGTCTCCGAGCGAACGGGGTAGGCGATCTGCAGCACGGAGATGCCGGTCAACCGGCCGAACACCGGCTCGAGCGTGACGATGCCGTGGGCCTTGAGCGCCTGTTTGAAATATTCGCGGTCCCGCAAGTCCAGCGTCCGGTTGGTTCGCAGCGAGTCGCAGAACAGGCTGCCGTCCGGATTGATGGTCAATATGCCGGTGAAGCGCGTGTATTCCTCACGCACGGCGGACAGGAAGGCGGAACACGCCGCCTTGTCGCGCGTATCGAGATCGCGGGCGCGGGCGAGGCCGTAGTGGAGCTGGGCGGTGCCCTGAATTTTCTCGTCGAGATCGGCGAGGATGTTGTTGGCGCTCGCCGACAGGCTGGCCAGCGCGGCATCGATGTCGTTGGTCCGGTTCTGGACGAAGCGCAATCCCACCAGGACGGCCGGCACCAGCATCGCGGCGATAACCAGGATCAATAGCCGGGTGCGGAGGCTCATCGGTGTGCGTTTCCGCGCTCAGGTCAGCGGTTCTCGGTGCGATAAGGCAACGTCCAGGGCAGCCGTCTTATCTACGTCTGCTGGAATATCCCTTGGGCGGGCCTAAGTCCACTCGGGGCGATGGCTTCCCTGCACGCTCAGCCGTCGTCACCCGCGCAGGCGGGTGACCCAGTATTCCAGAGACAGCAGTGATTGAACCGAGAAGCCGCAGCGTACTGGATACCCCGCCTTCGCGGGGTATGACAGTGTTGGGAATGGCGACATCGTTCGCAGGGACGACGAGCGAGACGCCGCTACTTCGGCGTTCCGACTCCCATTTCCTTCAGCGCCTTTAGCATCCGCTCCGGCGGCTGCATCTTGATCGCCAGCGCATGGCCGGTTTCCAAGAGGCTCTTCAGGCTGGACAGGATCGCCGGCCAGCCGGTGCGTCCGCCGGACAGGATGTCGTCGCTGATGTCGCGGTCATGCGATTGCAGCATCGTCAGCTTGACGACGTCGCCGGCCTGCTCGATTTCATAGGTAACAAGCGTCGGACCGAGCTTTTCCACCAGCGCCGGCCAGTTCACATTCCAGGTGACCGTCAGCTTTTTCGGCGGATCGCATTCGATCACCTCGCCGGTGATATGCTCGGAACCGTCGGGGGCGCGGGCGATGAAGGCGCCGCCGACCTTGAGGTCGGCCTCGATCGCAAAGCCAGAAAAATAGTTGCGGCTGAACTCCGCCGTCGTCAGCGCCTTCCACGTCTGCTCGGGCGAGGCGGCGATGTAGATCGTGTAGACGATCGCCGGCTTGAATTTCTTGACGTCAATTCCGCTACCCTTACTCATCACGCTTCTCCAACTGCCGTTTCAACTCAGAGAGCGCGGCGAGCTTCCCGCGCTCGAATTTCCTGATCCAGCGCTCGCCGATCTGATGGATCGGGACGGGGTTGATGTAGTGCAGCTTCTCGCGGCCGTGCTTGCGCGTACCGACGAGGTTGGCCGCCTCGAGAATGTCAAGGTGCTTAGTGACGGCCTGCCGCGTCATCGCAAGGCCGTCACAGAGTTCGTTCAGCGTCTGTCCGTTTCTGGCGTGAAGCCGATCCAGCAGCACGCGCCGCGAACCGTCGGCAAGCGCTTTGAAGACTTCATCCATGCCTCGGATAATAGGCAACCAAAGGGTTGCATGTCAAGAGCGTGTGTTGGGCAGAGCGCACAGCCTGTGTTATCGTGTGCCCAGCCAACGCAGATTGGTCTTGAACAGCCGGGGGTGGAAGATGAGCGGTCGCCTCAAACTCGCAGCATTGTTCTCGATTTCCTTCCTCGCATGCCCAAGTCTTGCTTCTGCACAGCAGCAAGCGATTGGCGCGCCGCCCGAAGCGCTCAACATGAAGCTGGTTGGAACCAGCGACCTGCAGGCACGCAGCGGCTATCAGCCGACCATTCATCATCAGGGCGACCGCTGGATCGCCTATATCGGCCATCACGGCGGCAGCGACGAGATCCCGGCGCCGGTCAATCCGCAGACCGGCAAGGCCGAACCGAACGGCACCTCGATCGTCGATGTCACCGATCCCTCGCAGCCAAAATATTTGCGCCATTTGCCGGGGCAGGAAGGCAAATATGAGTCGGGCGGCGCGCAAATGGTGCGGATTTGTGACGGCAAGTCGTTGCCGAGGGGCGATCGCAACGCGGTCTATATGCTCAGGACGTTCGGCGGCGCGGCGCACGAAATCTGGAACGTCGCCGATCCCGCCAATCCCGTGCTGGTGACACGGATCGCGGGCCTGAAAGACACGCACAAGAACTGGTGGGAGTGCGACACCGGCATTGCCTTCCTGGTGTCGGGCGCGCCGGACTGGCGCACGCGCCGGATGACGCAGATCTACGATCTCTCCGATCCCGCGCATCCGCAAAAGATCAGGGATTTCGGCCTTCCCGGCCAGGAGCCCGGCTCGACCGGAGCGGTGCCGACCGAGCTGCACGGACCGATCTCGACCGGGCCTTCCGGTAATAGAGTCTATTTCGGCTATGGCACCAACAAGGGCGGCATTTTGCAGATCGTCGATCGCGACAAGCTGCTGGGTGGTCCGAAGGAGCCGACGCCGGACAATCTGCGCCTGCCGGAAATTGCGCGCCTGCCGATGTCGGCCTTCAATGGCGCCCACACGGTGTTTCCGATGCAGGGCATGCCGATTGCCGAATTCGCCAAGGACAAGGACGGCAAGACCCGCGACATCGTCATGATCGTCGATGAGGCGATCCTGAACGAATGCAACGAGCCCAGGCAGATGGTGTGGTTCGCCGACGTCACGGTCGAAAAGGCGCCGATGATTATCTCGAGCTACACGGTGCCGGAGGCGAGCGGCTCGTTCTGCGAACGGGGAGGGCGGTTCGGCGCGCATTCCTCCAACGAGAGCATGGCGCCGGTGTTCTACAAGAAGATGGCGTTCATCGCCTTCTTCAATGCCGGCGTGCGCGCGCTCGACATTCGCGATCCCTATCATCCCAAGGAAGTCGGCTATTTCATTCCCGCGATCACCGCGGCGACCGACAAGCGCTGCGTCAAGATCGGCGAGCAGGACCGCTGCAAGGTCGCCATCCAGACCAACAATGTCGAGACCGACGAGCGCGGTTACGTCTACATCGTCGACCGCGCCAACACCGGCCTGCACATTCTGGAGCTGACCGGCCCGGCCCGTGCCGTCGCCGGGCTGCCGTGAGGATGCGGACGATGCGCCGATGGCCGATCATTGCATTTGTCGGGCTGGCGCTCGGTGCATTGTCCGGCGCTGCGGCCTATCAGCAAGTGGGCCCGCGCCAGGACGAGCGGCACGCCGAATGGCGCGAAATTGCCTGGCCGTTCCCGCGCGACGGCTGGCCGGCTGGCAAGGCCTTTCGCTGCGACACCGCCGCCTGCGGCCGCGACGTCGCGATCTATGTGCGGCCGAAGATGGGTTTTTGCAATTGCGACCGCGGCGTCGCCGACGATGACGAAGTCGATCGCGTCGCGGATGTTGATTTGATCAATGAACGGTTTGCGCCCGTCAGTACCGGGCAGGTGATCCGCATCGCGGATATGCCGGGGCGGATCAGGATGTACGAGTTGCCACCAGCCACGAGCCGAGGACACGCGGTAGGCATCGCCGTCTCGCGAGGTTGTGATCTCCTCGTTGCCGTCGCGCACGGCAACCGCGACGCGCCCGAGGTGCGGCGCACGGCGCTGGCGTTTCTTGCGACGAGTGAGATGACACGCTGGGTGACGGCTGCGATGGAAGGGCGTTGAGGCGCCTGCCTGCGGAGCATGACTGTTTCGTCGGAACTCCGGGGAACGGAATCCCCTGCAGACAGTTCCTCTGCAGCGGTGTGATGATGTTTCGGAGAGCTGCATCGCAGATAGTCCCGGATGCAAGTCCGCATCGCAAGCTGCTCTCGAACATCGCATCAGGCGAGACCCTCGATGAAACGTTCATCAGCTTCCCTGCTATTGCTCGCGGTGCTGTGCGTTGCCTTGTTGACCGGTTCAGGCATGGCACAGGATGCCTCGTCCGGATCGCGCGCCGGGCTGCCGGCGAATTTCGACCGGACTTTCACGCATGCGTTTGCCAAGGCAAACGGCGTGCGGTTGCATTATGTGATCGGCGGGCCTTCCGATGGTCCTATGGTCGTGCTGCTGCATGGCTGGCCGCAAACCTGGTACACCTGGCGCCGCGTGATGCCGGCGCTGGCTGCGGCCGGGTACCGTGTCGTTGCCGTCGATTATCGCGGCGCCGGCGAATCGGAAAAGCCGCAAGGCGGCTACGACAAGGCGAACATGGCGGCCGATCTCCACGAACTCGTCCGCGCATTCGGCAGGACCAGCGTCAACCTGGTCGGTCGGGACATCGGCGTCATGGTAGCCTATGCCTACGCGGCGCAATGGCCGAACGAAGTTGCCAGGCTCGCGATGCTCGATGTGCCGGTGCCGGCCACCCGCGTATGGAACGAGGCGAAGTCGCGACCTGATCCGGAGCTGTGGCATTTCGGACTGCATCAGCAGCGAGATATCGCCGAAATGCTGATCGCCGGTCACGAATACGCGTATATTTCCGACTTCTACAAAAAGCGCGCGTTTGTGCCTGTCGCCGATGAGGACATCGCCGTCTATGCGCGCGCTTATGCCGCTCCGGGCGGCCTGCGCGCCGGGTTCGAGCTCTATCGCGCTTTCCCCGAGGACGAACAGCGCTTCAAGGAATTCATGACCAGGAAGCTGCCAATGCCGGTCCTGGCACTTGCTGGCGACAAGAGCAACGGGCCGAAGGAAGCGGATATGGCCAGGGAGCTGGCCAGCAACGTTCGCGGCGGCGTCGCGCCGAACACCGGACACTGGTTGCCGGATGAAAATCCGGACTATCTTTCAAAACAGCTGCTTGATTTCTTCGGCGCAGCCACTGTCGGAAGTTCGACCTCGCGGTGACAGGTGCAAGGCAATGGCACGGCCGTACTGGATGTTCCAGCGGCTTACAAATAGCGAAGACTGCATGTCCGTCTGATCGCGCTTTCAGATAGAAGTGGATGACATGGATAAACTTGGGTAAACCAAGGCCATCACCCACGCAGAGACCATTCCCATGTCCCTTCAGGTTTATCTCGCCTTCGTCGCCGCCTGCATCGCGCTTGCGCTGTTGCCGGGCCCCGTCGTGACGCTCCTCATCGCCAACGGCCTGCGGCATGGCACCCGCGCGGCGATGATCAATTGCGCCGGCGTGCAAACCGGTATGGCGATCGTGATTGGCACCGTAGCGATCGGTCTGACCACGTTGATGGCGACCATGGGCTACTGGTTCGACTGGGTGCGCTTTGCCGGCGCAGCCTACCTGATCTGGCTCGGCATCAAGCTGATCCGGTCTCCCGTCGAAGGCGTCAATGCCGACGAGCCGCCACCGCCGCCGCGCGGCGGCTTCTTCCTGCAGGGCTTTCTGGTGCTGCTCTCCAATCCCAAGGTGCTGGTGTTCTTCGGCGCCTTCATTCCGCAGTTCATGGACATGGACAAGCCGCATCTGCCGCAGGTGGCGCTGCTCGGCATCACCTTCATGGTGATTGCCGCCTCGACCGACGCGGTCTATGCGCTGCTCGCCGGCCGCGCGCGGCTGTTCTTCTCCAAGCAGCGGACCCGCCTGGTGTCGCGCGTCTCCGGCGGCTTCATGATCGGCGGCGGCATCTGGCTGGCGTTGACGCGGGCGCGGTGACCTCGCGTTGAACAAGGCAGACATTGGCCATCGTGACAGGCTCTCCGTGTGGCTCTTGCGGTAAGCCGACATCGCAGGCGTTCTTGTCAGGATCCGGAAATCACCAACGCAGACACGGCCAGCGGATGGCTGCTTTCACTCAGCCGTGCTCTGCACAATCGTTGCTCTTCTCAATACATGCTCGCTCAGGCGTTCTGAGTCTGACCCATTGAGCCGATCGCGGTCCGAACCTGAACATCACCAAGAACTTTCTAATCTTGCCTTGGCCTTCACGAGATCCGGCGTGTCAAAACCCTCGCCAAAAGATCTATAAAGCTCGTCGAGTTGTGAGCGACATCTGTCCGCGTCCGGCCTCAGCTCATACAAGTCACACAAACTCAGACAAAGTCTAAGTTCAAATGATATGGCTTTCTGTTCGCGCGCGACCTCAAGACCTTTGCAGAAATAATGCTCCGCCTGATCCAGATTTTTGTTCGATTTAAGGTGCGTTTCGCCAAGCAAACGATATATTTCCGCCGCGTAGAAGCGTTCGCAGTTCTCTCCACTGAGACTTGATTGCGCCTGTTTCAAAGCGTCAAACGCTTGCTCATAACGCCTGTTCTTGATGCAGGCGTCCGCCATTAGTCCCAAAGCGTACGACTCCAGCAGCAAGGCACCGGTCGCTCGCTTTTTTTCCAGGCCTTCTTGAATCTCGGCGATCCCTTTCTCAAACTCGCCCTGGTCGGCACTTGCCCACCCGCGCAAGATCAACGCCATGGCTAGATAGTGCACAAACTCATGCTCTTCGCAGAATGCGATGGTGGCGTTTGCCTCATCGGCAACAACTGCGGCATCGCCACGAAGCTGATGCACGCGAAGGCCTATCGTTCGAGCAATTGCCTCACTGAACGGATGTTGAGATGCATCTGCGTATCGGCGTGCCTCAGCGCAAAGCCGCAACGCCTGATCTGGATAGCCGAGTACCCAAAGTACCATGCTGTCGTACGACCTGGCATGAACTCGCGGATCTTGTGCTGAAAGTTCAAGATATGCTGCGGCCTTACAGTCTTCGCAGAGGCTGATGCTGCGTTCCAGCTCCGTGTGAGCAGCAGCAAATCTTCCTTGTGCAAACAAGGTAAACCCCAGAGCTTCGCGGGCAAGAACATTGTAAACCGAGTTGTCCGCGTCCTCGGCGCTCTTCAGCAAATATTCTGCAAGAGCCTGAGCTTCACCGAGCGAAGCACGAACGAAGTTCCAGGTCCATAGACCGAACACCGCAGGCAAGATATGTTCATCAAGCCCGCTCTCCTTGCACAGCTGAAGCGCTCGCGTGTACGCATGCTTGACGCTGTCAGTGCTCCATCCCTTAATCGCCCGGAGCGAGTTGCCGAGGGAAATTTGGAGCAGTAGCTCCGATTTGTTGCGTAGCATCGGCTCGTCGATGTTGGGGACCTGATCCAATCCATGTTTCAGATGACCGATCGCTTCATTGTGCGCCGAACGCGCCGCTGATTGTTTGCCTGCTTCATACCAATAGTGTAGGGCCCTTTCGTAGTTTTTTGCTTGACTGTAGTGGTAAGCAATAATCTCGGGCTGAGTTTGTACTATTTCAGGGAATCTCTGCTCGAGTCCGTTCGCGATGGCGGCGTGTAGATACACGCGGCGGCTCTTCAGGAGCCCGGCATACGCGGCATCCCGCACTAACGCGTGCTTGAAGGTGTATACCGCGTTTGGAATTTCCCCCCGGCAGAACACCAGTTCCGAGCGTACCAACTGGTCGAGCGCTTCGTCCAATCTCTGCTTCGGCAACCCGGCGACGGCATTTACAAGTTCGTAGTGAAATTCGCGACCTGCGACGGCACTGATCTGGGCCACGTCCCGCACTGGTGACAGCCGATCAAGGCGAGCCATCAGCGAAGCCTGCAGAGTAGTTGGGATCGCGAACGAAGGTAGCGGGCCATCAAGAACATATTCGCCGTCCTGCTCGCGCAACAACCCGCCTTCGATCACCATCTTCGTCAATTCCTCGATGAAGAGTGGTACCCCATCGGTGTGCGCGAGAATGTGATTCATTACCTCCTTGGGGAGTGTCTTGCCTCCTGTCACGCGCAAGACCAGCGCTGCGCCGTCGCGTCGGCCAAGACGGCTGAGTGGGATGGTTGTGGTGTGAGGATAACTCGGCCACGGGGGAGTGAATTCGGGTCTCGCCGTGATCAGCATCAGTACCCGAAGCCGAGGCGCTTGCTCCACAGCAGCTGCAACGAGCTCAAGTGAGGTTGGATCAATCCAGTGTACATCTTCGAAAATAAGAAAAACCGGCTGCTGCGCTGCTAGCCCGTCGAGTTGGGCTAGTAATGCCGCGAACGTTTTCTCCTTGCGTTTTTGCGGAGTGACCTCCCGCAGTCGGTAATGATCATCGATCTGCAGCGCCAATAAGTTGGCCAGAACTGCAAGGTGTTCGGGATTGTGTGTGGATTGCGCCAGTAGTGCGTCGAGCTTGGATAGCTTCTCCTGAGGAGAGTCGCCGCGCACGAACCCGGAAGCACGTTCGAGCTGGTTGATGAATGGGAACAATGCACTGTGGGTATGATGCTCAGAGCAAAAATAGCGCAAGGTGAGGTGGGATTCATCTTGGATCCGCTCATCAAGCGCCAACGCGATGTGTGACTTGCCAATACCCGGCTCTCCTGTAAGGACCACCACCCGTCCCCCACCGAGTGTGGCCTGTCGCCAGCGGCGCAACAGCAGCTCTATTTCCTCCTCACGCCCGAACAGAGGCGGCAGCTTGGCAGTGTGCATCGCCTCGAAGCGGCTCTCTACGCCGCTCGTTCCTAGCACCTGGTAAACCTGGAAGGGCTTCGTCCAGCCTTTCAACGCGACGGGACCGAGGTCGCGGTAATAAAACTTCCGCTGGGCGAGCCGACGCGTGCTCGCGCAGATCAACACGGTCCCTGGCTCCGCCATCGCTTGCAGGCGCGCGGCGAGGTTCGGCGTCTCGCCGACAACCTCATGCTCCGCCAATGTTCTCTCAATTAGAAGCTCGGCAACAACCACAGTGCCCGTTGCAATACCGATGCGAATTTGCAGCGTCTCGGCGACATTGCGGATACTCGCGACTGCATCTATGAGCGCAAGCGCGGCACGCACAGCCTGTTCGGCATCATCCTCATGTGCTTGAGGAAAGCCGAAATAGACCAACGCGCCGTCGCCCATATAGCGGGCAACCTTTCCGTTGTAGCGATTTATGACTTCTGCGATGCAGCCATGATAGGCGCCAATCAACGCTCGCATGTCCTCCGGGTCCAACCGCGCCGCAATGGCTGCCGAGCCAACCAAATCGCAAAACATTATTGTGAGGTGACGCCGCTCGCCATCCGGTCGCCTCGGCTCGGTCGTTGCTTCCGCCGGTTTGGGCTTGGCTGCGTCTTCAAGCTCCGCTATGGCGCGCAGCAGCTTACGGCGATGACCTATAAGGACGCCCAGTTCCTTTAGGTCTTGCTCCGTCAGGTCGCGCAGGACGAATAGGTCGATGCCGTTTTCGCCGAAACGCTGGGCGTACTCCGACAGGCCGATTGACGTGAGCCACTCGGTGACGCCTCTCATGGCGCTCCCCGCTCAGTTCTCGGTCCCCTGAGTGTTTGATACTACACAAGGTATCACAAACGGAGAAAAAGTGAATGCGCGGCAAGATTGGTTCGAATAAGCGGGCCGGCGGCAACCTGTACTCGACCCTTCCATAGTTTTGAAACGTTTGGACGCTGCGGAAGGCATCGCGTACGAACAGCGTGGCTAACTCTCCTCCACTGTTTACGGGCCAACCCCCGTTGTCGCTACTCCGCTACCCCATGATTTCAGCCGGATCAAACTATGCACCACCACGGCAAGTGAGTTCCTCGCTGCGACTGCACGAATAACTTGGTCGAACATACGACTTCCGCTAGTGACCCCATTCCGATGTTCAGCCCCTAGCGGCGCGCGCTTTCATGTGAATAATCGGGGATCGCCAGAACGCGAAGGCAGCGCTATGGACAAGCTCAGTTTTCAGAATCCGCTTTTCAATGCCTATGCTGTCGCCGCCTGCGTAATGATTCTAAAAGCCGTCATGATGTCATGGCTGACGGTTGTTCGGATGATGCAGGTAAAAGGCGGATTTCGCTCGCCAGAGGACATCAAGAAGACGATCCTCAACCCCAACCCAAGCGCTGAACAACTGACACCCAATGAATACGTGGATCGCATCCGGCGAATTCAGCTGAACGATCTTGAGAATCTGCCGTTCTTCCTCGTCGCTGGATTTCTCTTTATCCTAACCGAGCCATCCCTAACGCTCGCCCAATGGCTGTTGTATGGCTACGTCATTTCGCGAATGTTACATTTTGCGGCCTACTTCACAGCGAGAACTCACGATACCCGCGCAACCCTCTGGACCGTAGGCTCTCTGATCCTCATCTTTATGAGCTGCTGGACACTTTTATTCGCTTTGCGTCAGTGACGCCGAAGGCCTCTCCCGCAGCGCGGTTCGCCGAAGTGAAGGACTGCGTCACATTTGACGAGCTCAACCAAATCCACTCGCAGCCGAACCAGCTCCCCAACGAGCGCTATGGCCTATGCTCTGTATCGATGCCAGCGCCCGGCACGCGCCTGTCCGCAACGGCATTGAGGCCATTGGGAAATCCTGGCCGCGCGCGCGAGCGGCGCCCCTTCTCGACATCGGCGTCAGCATTCTCGGAAAGCTGGACGGACGCAGCCTGAGGTGTAGGGCAGAAAACATGGCCGCGTCCGCGGCACGCACCAGGCAACCGTCAAACCAGCGTCCGCGCCCGCAGCGTCACCTCGATATCGCCGAGGATCCGCGCCAGCCGCTCCGCCCAGGCTTTCTCGCCAGCCTGATCCGAAATCAGATCCTGGCGGATTTCGATTCCCGTATTCATCAGGCCGCGCGCCTCGCCATGCACGGGGATGGTGTAGTCGGTCTCGTCGCTGACCTTGTAAGGCTCGTTGTCGCCGACCACGAGATCGCCCTCGGCGCGCAGCAGCTCCAGCATCAGCGGCGGCAGATGGCTGTCGCGGTGATAGAGCGTGCCGATGTGCCAGGGCCGCGCGATGCCCGCATAAACCGGCGTAAAGCTGTGCAGCGATACCAGCACCGTTGGCCGGCCGGCGCTGCCGCGCTGGTCGATGATCTCGCCGATGCGCCGGTGGTACGGATCGAAGATCTGCGCCCGCCGGATCGCGGCGGCCTCACGCGAAAGGCCTTCGTTGCCGGGGATGGTCGTTGCCTCGCTGATCAGCGGGATCGAGCTTGCGACATCGGGCGGGCGGTTGCAGTCGATGACGAGCCGCGAATAGCGCTGCGCGATCAGATGGGCATCGAGATGTTTTGACAGTGCTTCGGCAACGCCGGCAATGCCGATGTCCCAGGCGATGTGGCGCTTGAGTTCGCTCTCGGGCAGGCCGAGGTCGCCGAGCATGCGCGGGATCAGCCGGCCGTAATGGTCGCAGGTCAATAGAAACGGCGAGCGCCCCTCGGCGTTGAATTCCCGGACCGGAGGAACATCTTCGGAGCTGAGGAGTAGTGTTGTGCTGCCTGCGTCGTTCAAAGCATTTCCTCGAAAGCATTGCCTATCGAAGCGGCACGCCGATCTACAATTGAGCAGGATTCAGCTGGGCGGACCTGACAGAATCGATGACTGTTTGACGATGCCAATCCTGACCATCAACGACAAGACCATTTATCGGTGCGCCCGGCGGCCTGCGCGCCAGGTGCACGACATGTTCACGCAACACGAGAGACCACGGGGAGAAAAGGTCTGAGCCATGGAGATCAGGGTCGGCTTCGAGATAGCCTATGCCGCCGTGCAGCCGACGCCGATGGTGACCATGCTCTCGATCCATCCATCGCGCTTCTCCGACATCGTCGGCACAGAGCGCATCACGACCGCGCCCGACGTGCCGATCGGCTTCTACCGTGACAGTTTTGGCAATGTGTGTGGCCGCCTGATCGCGCCCGCCGGCGGCATCATCCTGCGCGGCGAAGCGCTGGTGCGCGATTCAGGCCTGCCTGATCCGGTGGTGCCTGCCGCGCAGCAACTGCCGATCGACCAGTTGCCCGACGACGTGCTGCTTTACCTGATGCCGAGCCGCTATTGCGAGACCGACAAGCTCACCGATGTCGCCTGGTCGCTGTTCGGCAGCACAGTGCCGGGATGGCCGCGGGTCAAGGCGATCGTCGATTTCGTCCACGGCCATCTCCGCTTCGGCTACCAGCATGCCCATCACATGAAGTCGGCGCACGATGTCTACGCGGAGGGCGCCGGCGTCTGCCGCGACTTTGCGCATCTGGCGCTGACCTTCTGCCGCTGCATGAACATCCCGGCGCGCTACTGCACCGGCTATCTCGGTGACATCGGCGTCCCCCGCGACCCCGCGCCAATGGATTTTTCAGGCTGGTTTCAGGTCTATCTCTCCGGCCAGTGGCACACGTTCGACGCCCGCCATAATGTCCCCCGCATCGGCCGCATCCTGATGGCCACCGGCCGCGACGCTGCCGACGTCGCGCTGACTACGAGCTTTGGACGGATGGATCTGGTGAAGTTTCTGGTGATCAGCGAAGAGGTCGTGCCGGCTTGACGTTTTGCTCCGTCGTTGCGAGGAGCAACGCGACGAAGCAATCCATAGCTCTGCATGACGGAAATCTCGTATGGATTGCTTCGCTTCGCTCGCAATGACATAGAGACTGGATGATTTCAGATCGACTGTTCGTCTACGGCACGCTGATGCGCGGCTTCGACCATCCGATGGCGCAGCTTCTGTCGCGCAGCGCGGATTTCCTGGGCACGGCCACCTGCCGCGGCCGGCTCTACCGCATCAAGCATTATCCGGGGCTGGTGCTGTCGGGCGATCCGGCCGAGATCGTGTTCGGCGAGCTCTATCGCCTGCGCGAGCGCGACGCGCTGCTCGCCGAGTTCGACATGTATGAAGCCTGCGGCGCCGGTTTTCCGGAGCCGACCGAATATATCCGCCGCATGCTTGAGGTGATGCATGAGGACGGTACGGCGGGCGAGGCCTGGACCTATGTCTACAACTGGCCGGTGACGGGGTTGCCGCAGATCACGTCGGGGAAATTTCTGGAATCATAGGTCTCGTGTCCCGGACGCGGTGCAGCGCTCTGGCGCTGCTCCGCAGAGCCGGGACCCATGCCTCAGCGTAGAGTAATCGCGGCCATAGGCCCCGGCTTAGCAGCACAGCATTTCATGCTGCGCAGCATCCGGGGCACGAGAGGCAGCATCCGGGGAGCTAATCGCCCGCGTCCAGCCGCTCGCGCTCCATCCGGATATCCACCTCCCGCTCGACATATTTCCATTCCTCGCTGGCGCGCAGGGTGCCGACCAGTTCCTCGAACGCATCGGCATGCTCGGGCGCGTATTCGAACCAGGTCAGGAAGTCGAAGGGCTCGCCGAGATCGCGGCTGTGATAGAGCTGGCGGGCGATCGCGGGCAGGTATTTCAGGCTCGCCGCGATGTGCTGCGATTTGTCCTCAAAGATCTCGCGCCGCTCTTCCTGCGTCAAATCCCACCATGCCGCCGATTTCTTGATCGGGATCAGCGCGGCGTGGGTTGCCTCAGGGCGGCCGATCTCGGCCCGCACGGCATCGAGCTGCTTCTTCTCAGGCCGCTCGGTATAGCGCAGATGGCTGGCGACGCCGGCCAGCCGCCAGGAGGTCAGCGAGGGCAGGATCGGCAGCGCGATGGTCAGCGAGTGCACGACCGACAGCGCCGGCGTCGGTGCCAGCGATGCGCCCTTTACCGGCGCAAACCGCGTCACCCGCCACGCCCCGCTCCTGCCACCCCGGAAAACCGTGAACATGGGGATATGGAAGCGTGGAACCGGCCGGGATTCAAGCGGACGCAAAGCCTCTCCACCGTCATTCCGGGGCGCGAAGCGAACTATGGGGCGCCTTTGCGCCCCTGAGAATCTCGAGATTCTGGGTTCGCTTTCGCGCCCCTGAATGACAGAGAGCCCCTGTGAATAGCGGCGAGAAATCCGGCCGCCTTCGCCTTTTAACGGTCTCACCCTATATCCATGGTCGGTTGGCACCGCCCCATGATTCGGCAAAAACCCCACTGATGCGCTTCACGCCTCAATTCCTCGAAGAACTGCGCGCCCGGCTTCCTGTCTCGGAAGTCGTGGGCCGGCGCGTCAAGCTGAAGAAGGCGGGAAGGGAGTTCAAGGGGCTGTCGCCGTTCCAGCAGGAGAAGACGCCCTCCTTCACGGTCAACGACCAGAAGCAGTTTTACCACGACTTCTCGACCGGCAAGCACGGCAACATTTTCGACTTCGTCATGGAGACGGAAGGTGTCTCGTTTCCGGAAGCCGTCGAGCGGCTGGCCGCGATGGCCGGTCTGCCGCTGCCGGCGGCGACCCCTGATGCCGCGCGCCACGAGCAGCGGCGCAGAACGCTCTATGACGTGATGGAGCTCGCGGCCAAATTCTTTGCCGATACGCTCGCCTCGCGCAACGGTGCGAAAGCGCGCGGCTATCTCGGCGACCGCGCGATAACGCCGGCGACGCAGCTGCAGTTTCGCCTCGGCTATGCGGCGCCGGATCGCTTCGCGCTGAAGGAGCATCTTGGCGGGCAGGGAATCTCCACCGACGACATGGTCGAAGCGGGCCTGCTGGTCGGCGGCGACGACATTCCCGTGCCCTACGATCGCTTCCGCGACCGCGTGATGTTTCCGATCACCGACGCCCGCGGCCGCGTCATCGCCTTCGGCGGCCGCGCGCTGGAAAAGGATGTCCCAGCAAAGTACCTGAACTCGCCGGAAACGCCGCTGTTTCACAAGGGCGACAATCTCTACAACCTCGCCACCGCCCGCCAGGCCGCGCATGACGGCTCGCCGCTGATCGTGGTGGAAGGCTATGTCGACGTCATCGCCATGGTCACCGCGGGCTTTGCCGGTGCAGTTGCGCCGCTCGGAACGGCCTTGACCGAAAATCAGCTCGCGCTGCTCTGGCGGATGGCGGACGAGCCGATCCTCTGCTTCGACGGCGACCGCGCGGGGCAGAAGGCGGCGTACCGCGCCGCCGATCTCGCGTTGCCTCATCTCGCGCCCGGCAAGAGCCTGCGCTTTGCGCTGCTGCCGGAAGGGCAGGACCCGGATGACCTCGCGCGCGCCGGCGGCCGCATGGCGATCGAGGAAGTGATCTCGGCGGCACGCCCGCTCGCCGACATGATCTGGTCGCGCGAGATCGAGGGCGGCACGTTCGCAACCCCCGAGCGGCGCGCCGCGCTGGAAGCGCGCATCAACGAACTTTCTAACGGCATCCGCGACGAGGTAGTGCGCCGCTATTACCGTCAGGATCTCGCCGAACGCCTGCAGCGCACCTTTGCCCCCGACACGGGGCGCGGCGGCGGTTACGGGCGTGGCGGGTTTCCGGGGCGGCGGGGCGAATCACCCCGCGCTTTTGCCCCGCGCGGCGGCGCTCCAGCCGGCCGATTCGCCTCCCGCGGCGGTCGTCCGGGGGGAACGGCGTCGGGGATCGCCCCCGGTCCCTACCAGGCGGCCAGTCCCCAGCTTGCGACCAGCCCGATCATGCGCGGACAGCGCAGCGCCATGTCCCGCCGCGAGGCCTTGATCCTGCAATCCCTGATTAACCATCCCTGGCTGCTGCACGATCACCTGGAGGAGGTAGCCGCGCTGGAACTGGCGCATGGCGAGGCCAACAAGCTCCGCGCCGGTATCATCGCCGCCTTTGCCAACGACCATCACCATTCCCCAGATGTCGAGGAGCAGGCCGAGAAGATGCGCGCCGACCTCGAGGCACGCGGATTAGGCGAGATTCTTCAAAGGGTTGAGCGAGCGATCACGACTTCGGCGGTGTGGGGCACACGCCCCGGCGCGGCGCGCGAAGACGTTTTGGCCACCTGGCAGCAACTCGTTGTCTTGCATCAGAAAACGCACGCCCTACTTAGGGAGAAGCGAGATGCCGAATTGGCGTTGGGCGAGGAGCCCAGTGAGGCCAATCTGGCATGGTTGAAGGACGTCAGCGCCCGGCTGGAGTCGCTCGACGGCACCGAGGCCCTGATCGAGGGTTTTGGCGAGCTTTCGGGCCGGTTCCGGAAGAGCGTTTAGGATACAAAAAACATTTGCGGATGGCGGCGGCCATGCCCGCAAAAAGACTCGCCAAATCCATGGTTTGGCGGCAAAAACAGGGTTAAGCGAAGCTTAATAGTCCGAGGGTACTTAACCAGCGAGGCGCCTTTCGGGCTATGGCATAACACCGGCGATGGCGGGTTAAAGGGGTGGCGACGGTCTGCGCCGCCCTTTGCGCGTCGCCAGCATGCAAATACGCGAGGGGCACGGACGTGATCCAGAAAACACGGTGACCGGTTTTCGAAAGGGATCGCGTGCAAGGCAAGGATCTAGCGGGTTGGCTTTTCAAACAAAAGACATCCTGCTGTCGACTTCAGTAATTCAGGAGTGGATGACGCATCGCGTCATTCCGCACGAGCGCGTTTCGGGAGCTTGATGAATGGCCACCAAGGCAAAGACGCTGCAGGTTAAGGACAAGGAAAAAGACGACAAGGCAGCGGACGCCCCGGAGAAGGACTCGGCCGACGCGCCGTCGCCGTTGCTCGACCTCTCCGACGCTGCCGTCAAGAAGATGATCAAGCAGGCCAAGAAGCGCGGCTTCGTGACCTTCGATCAGCTCAACGAAGTGCTGCCTTCCGACACCACCTCGCCCGAGCAGATCGAGGACATCATGTCGATGCTCTCGGACATGGGCATCAACGTCTCCGAGGCCGAGGAAGCCGACGAGGAGGCCGAGAAGGAAGACGACGACGACACCGACAACGAGCTTGTCGAGGTCACGCAGAAGGCCGTCACCGAGGTCAAGAAGTCCGAGCCCGGTGAGCGCACCGACGATCCCGTCCGCATGTATCTGCGCGAGATGGGCACGGTCGAGCTGTTGTCGCGCGAAGGCGAAATCGCGATTGCCAAGCGCATCGAGGCCGGCCGCGAGGCGATGATCGCGGGTCTCTGCGAAAGCCCGCTGACGTTCCAGGCCATCATCATCTGGCGCGATGAATTGAACGAAGGAAAGATCTTCCTTCGCGACATCATCGACCTCGAAGCCACCTATGCCGGCCCCGACGCCAAGAACAACATGAACCCGGCGCTGATCACAGCGCCCGCCGAAGGCCAGGCCGCCGCCAATGGCGAGGCCGCCGCGCCGGCCCATGTCGCGCCGCCGGCAGCGCCGCCGTCGGCAACCCCGTTCCGTGCCACGCCCGACGGCGATGGCGAGGAGAAGGATCCGGCCGAAGCCGCCGCCGAAGGCGACATGGAAGAGGACGAGTTCGAGAACCAGATGTCGCTCGCCGCCATCGAGGCCGAGCTCAAGCCGAAGGTTGTCGAGACCTTCGACAAGATCGCTTCCGAATACAAGAAGCTGCGCCGCCTGCAGGAGCAGGACATCGCCAACCAGCTGCAGAGCGAGTCGCTGTCGCCCTCGCAGGAGCGCAAGTACAAGAAGCTGAAGGACGAGATCATCGTCGAGGTGAAGTCGCTGCGCCTGAACCAGGCCCGTATCGACTCGCTTGTCGAGCAGCTCTACGACATCAACAAGAAGCTGGTTTCGTTCGAAGGCCGCCTGCTTCGTTTGGGTGACAGCCACGGCGTCGCGCGCGAGGACTTTTTGCGCAACTACCAGGGCTCGGAGCTCGATCCGCGCTGGCTCAACCGTGTCTCGAAGCTCTCGGCAAAAGGCTGGAAGAACTTCGTCCACCACGAGAAGGACCGCATCAAGGAGCTGCGCGGCGAGATCCAGCAGCTCGCGGCGCTGACCGGGCTTGAGATCGGCGAATTCCGCAAGATCGTGCATGGCGTGCAGAAGGGCGAGCGCGAGGCGCGCCAGGCCAAGAAGGAAATGGTCGAGGCCAACCTGCGCCTCGTGATCTCGATCGCCAAGAAGTACACCAACCGCGGCCTGCAGTTCCTCGACCTGATCCAGGAAGGCAACATCGGGTTGATGAAGGCGGTCGACAAGTTCGAGTATCGCCGCGGCTACAAGTTCTCGACCTACGCCACCTGGTGGATCCGGCAGGCGATTACGCGAAGCATTGCGGACCAGGCCCGCACCATCCGCATCCCCGTGCACATGATCGAGACGATCAACAAGATCGTGCGCACGAGCCGCCAGATGCTCAACGAGATCGGCCGCGAGCCGACCCCGGAAGAGCTCGCCGAAAAGCTCGGCATGCCCCTGGAGAAGGTCCGCAAGGTCCTCAAGATCGCCAAGGAGCCGCTGTCGCTGGAGACCCCGGTCGGCGACGAAGAGGATTCACACCTCGGCGATTTCATCGAGGACAAGAACGCGATCCTGCCCATCGATGCGGCGATCCAGTCCAATCTGCGCGAGACCACCACGCGCGTTTTGGCCTCGCTCACCCCGCGCGAAGAGCGCGTGCTGCGCATGCGCTTCGGCATCGGCATGAACACCGATCACACGCTGGAAGAAGTCGGCCAGCAGTTCTCGGTCACCCGCGAACGCATCCGCCAGATCGAGGCCAAGGCGCTGCGCAAGCTGAAGCATCCGTCGCGGAGCCGGAAGCTGCGGAGCTTCCTCGACAATTAATTCGTCTGATGATGTATACATTCGAAATGAAGACGGCGGGCGAAAGCCCGCCGTTTTTTTGTTTTGCCATGGATTTTTGGAGACGTTGCGGGCGTAAGGCGGAGCTCGTTCCACAGCCAACAGGTGTCATCACCCGCGCAGGCGGGTGACCCAGTACGCCGCGGCCTATCGATTCAGTCGCTGACGTCTCTGGAATACTGGGTCACCCGCCTGCGCGGGTGACGACATTGGAGTTTGCGGCTACTGCTTCGCCACCGCACGGGACGAGCCCGGGTATGACGAGAATGGAGCCTACTTCTTCTTCGCCCCGACCCGGCTGATGCTCTTGATCTCGAGCTGCGGGCGGCCGGATTTCTCGGCGATCTCGCGATCCTGCTCGCGGATGAAGGCGCGCGCCGGCTCGTCGCCGTCGAGCCCGCCGAGCAGCTCCGACGGCACGCGGCGGTTGGAGCGCTGTGAGCCGTCTTCATAAACGACGTTGAAAAAGGCGAACTCGCCTTTGGGATTGGTTCCGGGTTTTTTGGCCATGGCCGGCTTGTCCTCGATAGGGCTGCCGCTGTCAAAGCAAAAAAATGCGCGTCCTTCGCCCGTCTGCCCCGCGCGATCGGGCGGTTCGGTGGCTTGCGCAGCGGCAGCCGTGAGGTGACAGCTCGACATGGCGTCTCGACGCGGCGGCGGCCGACGATTACGCTTGCGGCCATGCCCGCACCTTCTCTCACGGTCTGGTACAACACGCGCTGCCCGGTCTGCGACGCCGGCATCGACTGGCAGCGCAGCAAGCTGCTGGCGGCGGTGCGCGCGGGCGCCATCGCATTTGAGGATATCAACGAACAGCCCGATGCGCTCGCCGGCTATGGCGCCACGCTCGACGACGTGCGCCGCCGCCTGCATGCGACCGATGAAGGCGGGCGCCTGATCGTCGGCGCGGATGTCGCCATCGCGATCTGGCGGCTCACGCCCGGCGAAGGCTGGCTCGCCGTCCTGTTCGGCAATCGCCTCGTGCTGCCGTTGACGCGGTTTTTCTACGACCGCTTTGCCGACCTGCTGTTTGCCTGGAACAAGCGCAAGGGGCGGTGGTGATGCCGGCCGAGCGGGCGAAAAGCGAGCTCAGGCCCGTGCTGATCGCCTGTTGCCTCGCCATGCTGGCGGTCGGCGACAATTCTACCGCGATCATGGCCGCGCTTCCCGACATGAAGGCCAGCCTGCAGCTTGGTGCGGCTGATGTCGAATGGGTGGTCAACGCTTATCTCCTCACGGCGGCGATCTTCATCATCGTCGGCGGCGGCACGGCGGACCTCTTTGGCGCGCGGCGCTCCTCGGTTATCGGCATCGCCCTGTTCGCGCTGGCCTCGCTACTCATCGCGCTGACGCCCGCCGGCTTCGTCGTGGTCGGCGCCCGCGCACTGCAGGGGCTGGGCGCCGCATTCGCCGTAGCAGGCACGCTGGCGGCTGTGTCCGAAGCCGCGCCTGACGATCGGCGGGCCGAGGCGATCGGCGGCTGGACCGGCTTTCTGATGCTCGGCTTCAGCATCGGCCCGCTGGTCGGCGGCGCGGTCACGCATTACGCCGGCTGGCGCTTCATCTTCTGGCTGAACGTTGTTGCCATGGTGCCATCAGCCTTGATGCTGCTGCGGCATCAAGGCGGCGGCGGCCGGCGCGGGGCGCCGATGGATTGGGCCGGGCTCGGCCTTCTCGCCGTCTTCATGGTGACGCTGATAACGGGATTGCAGGCTCTCGCGCATGTCAGCGGCAATTGGCTTGCCGCCGCCATTCCGCTCGTGGCAGCCGCGATGGCGCTTGCCGCTTTGCTGCGGCTGGAAACGCGCCGCCCGCAGCCGCTGGTCGATTTCGCCCTGTTCGCGAACCGCAATTTCGCGATCGCCGCCGGCCTGTTGTTCCTCGTGATGTTCGACATCATGACACTGCTGCTCTACTACAACCTCTTCGTGCAATCCCTTGATGGCCTTGGCATGTCGCCCATCGGCGCCGGCCTTTCCCTTGTGCCGCTCTCGCTGGCGTTGTTCGCCTTAGCGCGCGCGGCGCCGATGATCGCAGCGAAGATCGGCATGCGCCGCATGCTAATGGCGGCATCGCTCCTGCTCGCGGCTGGCTGCGCCATCATCTGGTGGTCGCTGCAGATGGGCGCGACGTTTGAAGTCCTCATGCCGGGCCTGTGCGTCGCCGGCATCGCCATCGCGCTTGTCTACGCCTCGGCGCCGCGGCTCGGCCTTGCGACGCTGCCGCTGGCGCAGGCGGGGAAGGGATCCGGCATGCTCAATTCATGCAGCTTCCTCGGCGGAACGGTCGGCGTCACCTTTGGCGGCCTGGTGTTCGCGAGCCACGGCTTATCCGGCGTGCTCGTGCTGCTGGGAGGTTCAGCGCTGGCAAGCGCGGTGCTCTGCCTTCGGCTGCACGCTGATTGAGAACCGTTTCAGCAAAATCTGCAAATCTCCGTCGCGTTTCGACCGTGATCGGCGGCCATCCTGCCGCGCGTGCAATACCTTCCAAAATCGCTCCCAGATCATCCGCAGTCCGACCCGAGCGCCGCCGCCATCTGGCGGCCGCTCCGCCGCTTTATTGTCGCCGAGTATCGCCTCGGCCGCGTCATGGCGCGGCGGCGTTGGACGTCGCCGCTTTACGAATTCCTCCGCTTCGGCGCCAAGCAGGCCTTCGCCTGCCTGTTCGGCGGCATTGCCGTGTTCCTGATGATCGCGACCTGGCGCTTCTATCCGGCGGATGCGGCACTGCCGCGCTACGACTTCCTGTTTCTCTGCATGATTGCCGTGCAGCTCGCGCTGCTCGCAAGCAGGCTGGAAACGTTTGATGAAGCCAAGGTGATCCTGATCTATCACCTCGTCGGCACCGCGATGGAGCTGTTCAAGACGCAAGTCGGCTCCTGGATCTATCCGGAGCCGAATTTCTTTCGCGTCGGCGGCGTGCCGCTGTTCTCCGGCTTCATGTATTCCTGCATCGGCAGCTATATCTGCCGCGCCTGGCGCCTGTTCGATTTCGAGTTCACCGCCCACCCGCGCCGCCTTGCGCTCGCCGTGCTCAGCCTCGCGATCTACGTCAACTTCTTCAGCCATCACTTCATCATCGACCTGCGCTGGCTCTTGTTCGCATGGAGCATCCTGCTGTTCTGCCGCAGCCGCGTCCATTTCAAGGTCTGGCGCGAATACCGCACGATGCCGCTGCTGCTCGGGTTGTTCCTGGTGTCGCTGTTCATCTGGTTCTCGGAAAACATCGGCACCTTCACCAAGACCTGGCTCTATCCGTCGCAGCGGCAGGGCTGGGAGCTGGTGTCCTTTGGCAAGCTCGGCTCGTGGTTTCTGCTGCTGATCATCAGCTACACGCTGGTAAGTCTAATCAACAAGCCGAGGGAAAGGCGAGGGGAGGAGCGTGCGGCCCGCATCGCCGGCAAATTTAGTCGCACGCCGGGTTTCCAGCATTCGGGATCGTGAGGAACGTCATGGTGGCCGGCGCCAGCTCGATCGTACCGGCCGGCGATGTCACGCCGGCAAGCGCCGGCAGCTCGTCGTTCGGCCCGAGCCGCAAAGCCGTGCTATTCAGCTTCACGTCCGCGCTCTGCACGTCATCCGCTGACAGCGTGTAGCGTTCGCTCGCCGCGGGCAAGCGCAGCGACCCCACCTCCGTCCGGCTCGTGTTGATCGCCAGCAGCGTAACGCCGCCGCGCGCGCCGCGCCGGCAATGCGCATAGAGATGCATCCCGCTGTGCGCGCCGGCATCGAGAACGATCGTGCCCATCAGGGCGCGCCACAACAGCGCCGCCCAATAGTTCGGCCGCGGGCGGAACGTCGTCTCATCCAGCAGGCCGTAATCGCTCGCCGCCAGCGTGTTGTGCGCCACGACCTGAACGCCGGCGCGGGCCAGCCGGCCGAGTTGATCGAGATAGCGGAACGTATCGAGGAAGGTCGCAGCCCAGGGATTGCCGCCACACGCCCCCTCCGCAGTCTCGGTCAACCACATTGGCTTGCCAGGCGCAAATTCGTCCCGCAGCGACTGGTAGAACGCGCGCGTGCGGTCGGTGCGTGCAAGCCAGTCTTCCGAAAGCGCGGCCTCCGGCGTGGTCTCGCCCGGAATACCCGAGCATCGCCGCGACAGCGCGCCATAGTGATGATAGGAGAACGCATCGATGCCGGGCCCCGATGCGGCTAGGAGGTCGCGCGTGCCGATGAACCCGGCGCTGGATGGCGCCGCCGCCGTCTCGCTGGCCGAGCCGGGGCCGAGAATGATCGCGTCGGGCGCGCTGGCTTTCATGAACGCAACAAAGGCCTTGAAATCCCGCCCGTAAGCCGCCGCGTCATAGCCCTTTGGCGCGCCGCCCATGGCGGCCAGGTTCGGCTCGTTCATGAATTCGGCGGCAGCAATCCCGCCGCCGACGGTTTTGGTGTAGGCAAGCAGCCGCCGTGCCTGATCGCTCTGCCACAGGCCCGTTGCGTCGCGGGTGCCGGGGCCGGTCGCCATCGAGGTCACGATATCAGCCTTCACCGCGCGGGCAAAATCGACGACGGCCTTCCAGCGCGCGCGGCTCAGTACCGCGCGGAAGCCGTCCGGCGGCGTCGTGGGCGGCGCATCGCTGTCGGCAAAATAGGTGGTGTTGGCCCAGGTGCCGCTGACGCGCAGATAGCTAGGGGCGAGGGCGGCGGCCAAGGTGCGCAGCCGGGTGTTCGAAAGGTCGATAGGCGGGCGATATTCGTAGAGATCGGGATTCGAGCCGGCTGGAGCGTTGCCGGTGTTCACGGCGTCGCGCGCTGCCGGCGAAGCGTTCGCGCGGTACGGCTTCCAGAACCGCCCGCCGGTCACCTCGACCATTTCGACGTTGTACGACTGAAAGCGCTCGTCGATGGTGCCGCGATGGGGCAATCGTGAAGGATCCAAAGAAAGCGCCGGCAGTTGCGCGGCTGCCTTTTCGCTTCCGGCCAGCGCAGCAATGACAATTCCAATCCCGGCTCTAAAGCCGTCGAACTTGGCCATGGCCTTTGTCCTTGGAGAGCCAAGTGGTCTAAGCGCGCGTTGAAACTACGACGCCGGTGTTCGACGCCGTAGTTCAGGCGCGGTCCGGCGGTTCAAATTAGTCGCAATCATGGCTGATTTCGAGATGTCAATGGATATGGCAACCCTCGAAGCGCGGCAAAGGACATGCTAGAAACCAGGGCTTATTCGTAGCGCTCTGTCAGGAATGGTTTGTCTATGCTCCGCATCGCTTTTGCTTTCAGTGCCTCGCTGGCAATGCTCGCATCTTTCAGCACGCACGCCCACGCCGCCCAATGCGGCAGCTCCGCCGCCGGCTACGCCGTCTGGAAGCAGGAGTTCGCCGGCGAGGCCCGCGCCAAAGGTATCAGCGCGGGCACCATCCAGGCGCTGATGGCGACGAATTATGCGCAGGCGACGATCAACGCCGATCGCGGGCAGCGCAGCTTCAATCTTTCGCTCGAAGCGTTTCTCGCCAAGCGCGGCGCGACCACCATCGTCGCGAAGGGGCGGCAGCTCAAGAACTCGCAGGGCGCGCTGTTCGCTTCGATCCGGGAGCGCACCGGCGTGCCGCCGGGGCCGCTCATCGCGATCTGGGGCATGGAAACCGGATTCGGCACCCAGCGCGGCAACCAGAACATGCTGGCCTCGATCGCGACGCTCGCCTATGACTGCCGGCGCTCGGAATATTTCACCGAGCACCTTTACGCGGCGCTGCAATTGATCGATCGCGGCGCGCTGTCGCCGTCGCAGCGCGGCTCGATGCATGGTGAGGTCGGCCAGACCCAGTTCATGCCGAAAGCCATTTTGGCGTATGGCACCGGCAATCTCGAAAATGCGGCGAACGCGCTGATGTCGACCGCGAACTTTTTGAAGGCCCATGGCTGGAAGGCCGGTGCCGGCTATCAGCCGGGCGAGCCGAACTTTGCCGCCATCCAGGCCTGGAATGCGGCCGGCGTCTATCAGAAGGCCATCGCGCTGATGGGCCGCCAGATCGACGGCGGCGAGTAGGGGTATCCCGTCGTCCCCGCGGAGGCGGGGACCCATAGCCACGGCGGCAATTGTTCAAGCCAAGCCGTCGACACGTCCGCTCTTACAAGACAGGCCGCGGCGTATGGGTCCCGGCGTGCGCCGGGACGACGAAGTTAGAGCCAAAGCCAGGAAGCATTTAACGAGCTCCACCACTCACGCCGCCGGCTTCACATCCGCGTTGCCGCGCCACTCCTTCTGGCTCGCCAGGATGCTCTGCCATAGCGCCGCAACGCTGCGCTGCGTCTCCGGTGGGATCAGGCAGTGGCCCTGATTGTCGAAGCCGCAGAACTTTGCGGAGGCTTCGCCGCGCACGTGTGAAAAGGCCGCGTTGATCGCCTCGAGGCATTCGATCACCTGTTCGATATCCTCAAGGCGCGTGTGATAGAGGATGTCGATCAGGCGGAACGCCATCACCGGCGGCTGCCCGAACGAAATGCCGGGGCGGGCGAATTCGAAGAACACGTTGAACGCTGGCATCAGTCCCTTGATCTCTGCCAGCACCGCAGCCGCCTCGTCCGTCGTGCAGGCGACCAGATGGGCGGCCTGGGAATGCTCCGCGGGCGTCTCGGCCGCAAGGCCGAGCGAGGCGATCACCTGCTGCTCGATCCACTGCCGAACCGGCGTCGGGGCATTGCGGATCTGGTCCGTGGTCAGGGTAATTCCGATCATTGAGGCTCTCCGTTTTCGCTGATCCTAGGAAAGCCGGGGCGCGGGAATATTGACGCGGATCAAGCACGCGAGCGAAAGGCAGGGTCTCGCCGATCAGCGAAGCGGCTTTGCCGGGATCATCGCGGGGGCCGGGCGCGCCGGCGGGCCGCGGCGCGTCTCGTCGTCGGCGGTCCGGCCCATGGCCATGATGGCGGTGCCCATTGCGGTCGAGCCCAGCGTGACGACGAAGCCGAACAGCAGCAGTCCCAGCGCAGTGCCAGGCGAGGCGTCGGCGAAGATCAGCTGCCGCAAGCCGCCGGGATTGAGGAGGAGCAGCCCGCCGACCAGGCCGGCCGCCAGCGCCACGCCGATGAACAGGTTGATCGCGAGCAGGCGCAGCAGCGGCGCGCGCCACAAGCGAGGCTGCAGCGATGCGCTGTTCATCTTCGATAGGCCATCCTGCATCGCGTCATGCCTCGCGAATATTCTGCTCAGTGATGGACCGTAGAACGACCGCGCCATGCATTCGATAGCGCGTTTACCTCGCGTGCTCCAATCCGGCAATGTCGCGGCGGTCAAGCCGGTCCTTTGGCGCACCAGGTTTCGTCAAGCCTCGAATACCCGAAACGGCCGTGTTACAACATCAGCCGATTTGTCCGTGCCCCTTCCCAAAAAACCGGCTCCCCATGCATTCGTTTCGTTTCGTCTTTGCCTTCTGCGCGTCGGCGCTTGCCTTCGTCGCTTTTGCCACCCCCTTGCACGCCGCCCGCTGCGGCGGCGATTTCAATGCCTTCATTGCAACGATGTCGCAGGAGGCGGCCGCGGCCGGCATCTCGCAAGCGGTGATTGCCCAAGCCTTTGCCGGCATCACGCAGGACCCGGCGGTGCTTGCCTTCGATCGCCGACAGCGCGGCACCTTCAACAAATCGTTCGAGCAATATGTCTCGACCCGCGTCGGCCCCGGCCGCATCAACATCGGGCGGCAGATGCTGCTGAGGCACGGCTCGCTGCTCGCGCGCATCGAGCAGAAGTTCGGCGTGCCGCCGGAGATCGTGGTCGCGATCTGGGGACTGGAGTCCGATTTCGGCAAGGGCGATGTCGGCAAGCTGCCTGTCATCCGCACGCTCGCCACCATGGCGCATGATTGCCGCCGCACCGAGCTATTCCAGGGCGAGCTGCTCGCCGCGCTGAAGATCGTGCATCGCGGCGACCTGCCGCTCCGCGATCTGATCGGTGCCTTCGCCGGCGAGATCGGCCAGACGCAGTTTCTGCCGTCGTCCTACATCAAATACGGCGTCGACTTCGACGGCAACGGCCATGTCGACCTGCGCCACAGCGTCCCCGACGTGCTCGCCTCCACCGCGAATTTGCTGCACATGTCGGGCTTCAAGCCCGGCGCGCCCTATGGCGAGGGCAGCGCCAATTTCGAAGCGATGCGCGAGTGGAACAGGGCGACGATCTATCGCAAGACCATCGGCTATTTCGCGGACCGGCTGGCGGGGCGATAGCCGCGCGGGCAGTTTCGTAGGGTGGGCAAAGGGGCGCAAGCGACGTGCCCACCATCCATCGCCGCCGCGCCGTTAGATGGTGGGCACGCTTCGCTTTGCCCACCCTACGGCACTGGTGTCATCGTCCGCGAAGGCGGGCGATCCAGGACCCCAGAGACGCCAACGATTAAGCCGAGAAGCCGCGGCGTACTGGATCCCCGCCTTCGCGGACGATGACACTGGGGTGTGTAGCTCGGCCCCCTCACTTCTTCCCACCCATCCTCTCGATCCGCTTCGCCAGCACGCTCCAATAGGTCGCCGGGCGAAACCGCTGCAATAGGTCCATGAACTTGGCGTCGTTGCCGATCAGGATGCGCGGCTGATTTTTCTCGATGCCGGCGATGATGCGCTGGGCGGCGATCGGCGGCGTCGTCTTGGCGATCGCATCGAAGCGGTCGATCGATTCGGCGCGGCGCGCATTGTCTGAGATGCCGCTGCCGGTGCGGGCGTTGCGCACGATGTTGGTGAGCACGCCGCCGGGGTGAACCACCGACAGCTTCACCGGGCTACCAGCCATCGCCAGCTCATGCCGCAGGCTTTCCGAAAAGCCGCGCACCGCGAATTTGGCCGCGCAATAGGCGGTCTGGCCGGGCGGGGCGACGATGCCGAAGATCGAGGAGACGTTGACGATATGCGCCTCTCCCCGCGTCGACAGATGCGGCAGGAAAGCGCGCGTGCCGTGCACCACGCCCCAGAAATTGATGTTGATCAGCCACTCCATCTGCGCCGGGTCGACCTCATGGAAGGCGCCGAGCAGCGCGACGCCGGCGTTGTTGATGACGATGTTGAGCCCGGGATGCGCGGCGACGGCCGCGCTGGCAAAATCCTGGATCTCCGCGCGCAGGCCGACATCGACCCGGTGGGTGGTTACCTTGCGCTGATGCGCCTTGCCGATCTCGGCGGCCACTTGCTGCAGCCCGGCCTCGTCGCGGTCGGCCAGCGCCAGATCGCAGCCGCGCGCAGCCAGTTCCAGCGCGAGCGCACGGCCGATGCCGCTGGCAGCGCCGGTCACGGCGGCCGCGCTTCCGGATATCGCAGTCATGGCGGATGAGCTCCTTGAACGGTCGAGAGGGCAGGTTCCCGCAAACTTTCGCAAATTGGAACCGAACCGAAAAGCGGTTTCATTGCTTAGTGTCGATTACCGGACAAAAAGCCGACATCGCCCGAGCGACGCGAATGGAGGAGGCTCACATGGGACAATCAAAACCGCATCGCGCAACGGCCCTCATCGTCGAAGACGATCCGATGCAACGCGACATGATCTGTCTTCTACTGGAGGAAAGCGAGGTCGATGTCATCGAATGCGAGAGTGCGGAGGCCGCCGAGCTGGTGCTGGAGCGCGCCGCCGACAATCTCGTCCTGCTGATGACCGACGTGCAGCTCGCCGGCAATATGGACGGCGTCGAGCTGGCGCATATCGCGAGGCGATACAATCCCGAGATGGGCGTGATCGTCACCTCGGGCAAGCCGCTGCACCAGGAATTGCCAGATGGCGTCAAATTCTGGGCCAAGCCCTGGGCGCCGCTCGACGTGATCCGCGAGGCGGAGCGGATGGTTTATGAGCACCGCCACGATCACGGACGCGAGGCGCGCTCTTAAGCGCGGCCGGCTTTCGCGCCCGCTGGCGGCGTGATAAAGGCGAGGGATGACGCTGTCATTCCTCCTGACCTCGCTGATCGTGGTCGCGTCCCCCGGCACCGGCGTGCTCTATACGCTGGCGGTGGCACTGACGCAGGGTGCGCGGCCATCGGTCGCCGCGGCTTTCGGCTGCACGCTCGGCATCGTGCCGCACATGCTGGCGGCGATGCTCGGGCTTGCCGCCGTGCTGCACACCAGCGCGCTGGCCTTTACCGCGCTGAAATGGTGCGGCGTGATCTATCTGCTCTATATGGCCTGGCAGGCGCTGCGCGAGACCGGCGCGCTGTCGGTCGACACCCGCCCCGCCGCGGCCACCCGCTCCAGCCGGCGCGTGATCGTGACCGCCATCCTGATCAACATCCTCAATCCAAAGCTCTCGATCTTCTTCCTCGCCTTCCTGCCGCAATTCGTGGCGACCACCGAGCCGCATCCCTTGGCGCGCATGCTGGAATTGAGCGCGGCCTTCATGGCGATGACCTTTGCGGTGTTCGCGGTCTACGGCCTGTTCGCGGCCGGCCTGCGCGACCGCGTTATCACCCGGCCGAAGGCGATGGCCTGGCTGCGGCGCAGCTTTGCCGCCGGTTTTGCCGCGCTCGGGGCGAAGCTCGCGCTCTCGGAACGGTAGAAGCGCTGGCGTCATTGCGAGCGAAGCGAAGCAATCCATCGTACGGCATAACGGATAGATGGATTGCTTCGTCGCTCACGCTCCTCGCAATGACGGCTGACGACCAAATAAAAAGGCGGACCCTCGGCCCGCCATTCTCCAAAAAACCATCCCGGAGGTAGGAGCCCGGGCGGAGCTGAGCACTCCACCCGGGCGAAAATTCACTTCTTCTTGGCCTTCTTGGCCTTCTTGGCCTTCGCCTTTTTCGCCTTCTTCGCTTTCTTAGCCATAGTATCCTCTCAAGGTTTTCATGGATTGAAACGCGACACCGAGGCATGCTTGGCGGAGGGCCAGCCTCGCAACATCCTCGGGCATGATCCCAGCAGATTCGCAGCCCGCTGCCGCGTGCTGTCGTGGCGTTGTCATCACGTTATCCACAGTTGTTATGCATTTTGACGCGATTTTGTGCCGAAACGCGCCTCGCCGCCGCCGTTCGCATCGCGCGCGTCATGCTTAACGATCCGCCAACGCGCGCGGTGTTCATCAATTCAAAACCAAGGTTAGCATTGGCCATCAGCGGTGAGGGTCCGTTAAGCGGCGCGGATGCACCTTGCCCCCGCAAGACGGCGGGGTTCGTCGTGGGAGAAATTCGGGTCGTGCGCGTGCACGCGCATGGTCCCGCGGTCGTCAGAACGAGAGGGGAGACGGGACATTGCTGTCCTGAGTTCGCGATGCTGAGCGTTCCGACGCTGTGGACGGTGTTCGTCATCAATTTCCTGGCGCTGGGCCTGATCTGGGCCTACGTCATGCGCTGCTATCCCTCGTTCGAGGCCGCGCGGTTCTGGACGGCTTCGGCATTCGTCGGGGCGGCCGGCGCCGCGGTCGCGATGCTGCGGGTGGTGATGCCGGATATGATGGCGCCGCTGTTGTTCGCCGGCACCACACTGATCCTGACGATCTGCCTGGCCGCGATGGGGGTCCAGCGGTTTTTCAATCAGCCCGTTTACTGGCGCCACGCCGTGCTGGTCACGGTGCTTGGCTCGATCGGGCTGTGCTCTTTCACCTATGTCCATGACAGCGTGCCCGGAAGGATGACCGTCCTGACGATCGCCCAGACGCTGCCGATGGCGTTCAGCCTGAAACTGCTGATGGCGCGGCATGACGGCCACATCAATCCGGGCGCCCGGCTGGCCGGCATGGTCACGCTTCTTATCATGGCCATTTTTGCCGTCCGCCTGTTCGGCGCGGTGACCGGCATCGGCGGCGGCTTCTCCTACATGCATTTCAATGCGAGCCAGTCGGTCGTGGTCCTCGTGCTGGTGTTCCTGTCGATGGCGCTGAATTTCGGCTTCCTCTTGATGGCGATGGACCGCCTGCGCAACGAGGTCGCGGACCTGGCGCTGCTCGACGATCTCACCGGCGTCGGCAACCGCCGCTATTTGCTGCAGCGGCTCACCGAAGAATGCGCGCGCTCGGAGCGCGGCGGGCAACCTTTCGCGCTGCTGGTGATCGATCTCGACGGTTTCAAGGGCATCAACGACACCTACGGCCACGCCGCGGGCGACGCCTGCCTGCAGCATTTCACGCTGATGGCGCAGACGCGCCTGCGGCCCGGCGACATGCTGGCGCGCACCGGCGGCGACGAGTTCTGCATCGTGCTGCCGTCCTCGACGCTGCGCGAGGGCGCCATGATCGCGCGCCGCGTGCTGGAGGTCTGCCGGGCCGATGCCGAGCAGTGCACCGGCAACGAGATTCCGATCGCGGTCTCGATCGGCGTCGCGCAATGGACGGCTGAGACGGGCCTCTATCCCGACCGCCTGATCGCCGCCGCCGACCACGCGCTCTATGATGCCAAGAAGGCCGGCCGCAACGGTTTTGCCACCTACGATCCGGCGCCGCCGCTGGCGCCGGAAGCGGTCGATGTGGAGCGGCCGCACATGGCGCTGCGCCAGCGCGCCTGAAGCGTGGTACTGAGGTTCGTCACTGGACCTCGATCATGAATCGTTTCGTCGCGACCGCACTGTTCGTCCTCGCGTCCGCCTCTGCGCAAGCGTCCGACCTTGCCGCGGTCGCGCGCGTCTCGGGCACGCCAGATATTCCCGGCCTGAAGATGGTCTGGCTCGCGCCCTGGGGCGATCTCGCCAAATCCCATCCTTGGCGTAACATCATCGTGCACCAGACCGAAGGGCCGGCGGGCTCGGCGCGCGGCGGCGCGCTAGCGCAGTCGAAGAACCCGACGCGGCGCGGCGTCATGGTGTGGGTCGAAACCGACGGCACGGTGTACTGGGCGGTGGCGGAGCATCTGGTCCCGACCCATGGCGACGGCGCCAACCGCAACGACAACAAATATATCGACAACCGCGCGACCTATCGCCAGGTGATCGGCAACAATTCGGTCGGCGTCGAGTTCGCCGGCAACTATCCCGACGTGACGCGCGCACCCACCGAGGCGCAGATCGCGGCATGGAAGATCCTGGTGAAGGTGCTGCGCGCCCGCTATGGCATTCCGGCGGGTCGCGTCTACGCGCACAACTGGATCGACTACAAGGACGCGCGCTATTGCGAGGGCTGCGTGCTGGCGACGATGGCGCGGGAGTGGGGGGAGTAGAGGAGTAGATCACCCACTGCTGTCATCGTCCGCGAAGGCGGACGATCCAGTATTCCAGAGGCCGCGGTTATTGCAGGTGATCTCACGACGGCCGCGGCGTACTGGGTCCCCCGCTTTCGCGGAGGACGACAGCGTGGCTGGTGAGACAGCTTCGGCCCAAAAACAAAAAGCCGGCGTTGCCGCCGGCTTCTCATTACTTGATACCTCTGCCCCGCTTAATGCGCGGCTTCGAGTTCGGCTTCCTGCCGGGCAATCGTGCCCTTGACGGCCGACTGCACCTTTTCGAAAGCGCGGACCTCGATCTGGCGCACGCGTTCGCGGGAGACGCCGAATTCGGCGGCGAGGTCTTCCAGCGTCATCGGCTCTTCCGCCAGGCGCCGCGCCTCGAAGATGCGGCGTTCGCGCGGGTTGAGCACGCCCATGGCGCCGTTCAGCGCCTGCCGGCGGTGATCGTACTCCTCGCTCTCGGCCATGATGGCTTCCTGGTTGGGCGAGTTGTCGACCAGCCAGTCCTGCCATTCGCCGGCTTCGCCGTCGTCGCGGATCGGTGCGTTGAGCGACGCGTCGCCGCCGAGGCGGCGGTTCATGTCGATCACGTCCTGATCCGTCACGCCGAGCCGCTTGGCGATCAGCTTGACCTGATCGGGGTGGAGATCACCCTCGTCCAGCGCCGAGATCTTGCTCTTCGCCTTGCGCAGGTTGAAGAACAGCTTCTTCTGGTTCGCGGTGGTTCCCATTTTCACGAGCGACCAGGAACGCAGGATGTACTCTTGAATCGAGGCCTTGATCCACCACATGGCGTAAGTGGCGAGACGAAAACCCTTCTCGGGCTCGAACCGCTTGACCGCCTGCATCAGGCCGACATTGCCTTCCGAGACGACCTCGGAGATCGGCAAGCCGTAGCCGCGATAGCCCATGGCGATCTTGGCCACGAGCCGGAGATGGCTGGTGACAAGGTGATGTGCCGCGTCGCGATCGTCATGCTCGCGCCAGCGTTTGGCGAGCATGTATTCCTGCTGGGGTTCCAGCATCGGGAATTTGCGGATCTCGGCGAGGTATCTTGAAAGACCGGATTCTCCATTGAGAACCGGCAACGTAGCTGTACGGGCCATTGAGCGCCCTCCAGTGGTTCAGGCCCCCGATAGCGGCGGGCCCGGCAGGTGATCGCTGTGTTAAAGCCGACCAGGCTGCGATGTTCCGCGCTGGATATTCAGCGCAGGTGCAACATAGCAAAAAACGAACAAATAGGGAAGGAATGCTGACGTCACGTCCCCGTGTGGCAGCCATAACCTATTGTCATAACTAAGCTTTTCCAAAGGGCCTGCGTCATAGCGCCGCTTCCAGCGCGCTTTGGAGGGAAAGCAGATCCTCCGGCAGACCGGTCTCCCAGTGCAAAAATTCCCCGGTTCGAGGATGTTCCAGGGCGAGCAGGTAGGCGTGCAGGGCCTGCCGTCCCAGCGATTCGAGCGCGGCCTGAGCCTGTGGGCCGAGGTGCCCGGCCTTGGTCTTGAAATGCGGGCCATAGACCGCATCGCCCATCAGGGGGTGGCCGATATGGGCGAGGTGGACGCGGATCTGATGGGTCCGCCCGGTCTCGAGCTGACAGGCGAGCAGCGCGGCGACGCCCTTGCCGTCGCGGCCCTGATAGCTTGCCTGCAGCTCCCAATGGGTGACCGCCTCGCGTCCGCCCGGGCGCACCGCCATTTTCTCGCGGGCGAACGGATGCCGGTCGATCGGCGCGTCGACCGTGCCGCGCTGGCGGTTCGGCACGCCCCAGATGAAGGCCATGTAGCCGCGCTGCATCGGCCCGGTGCGGCCGTGATCGGCGAATTGCGCGGTCAGCGATTGGTGGGCGTGGTCGTTCTTGGCGACCACCATCAGCCCGGTCGTGTCCTTGTCGAGCCGGTGCACGATGCCCGGGCGGCGGACGCCGCCGATGCCGGAAAGGCTGGCCCCGCAATGGGCGATCAGCGCGTTCACCAGCGTGCCGGTCTCGTGCCCCGCGGCCGGGTGGACGACCAGGCCCTTCGGCTTGTCGATGACGATGATGTCGTCGTCCTCATAGACAATATTAAGGGCGATATCTTCGCCTTTCGGCTCCGGCGGGACGGCTTCGGGGACGTCGATTGTGATCGTATCCCCTCGCGCGACATGATAAGCGGGGTCGCGGATGGGGGTGCCCCCGGCGGTGACGGAACCGGCCAGGATCAGCGCCTTCAGCCGCGAGCGCGACAGTTCCGGGCGAAGCACCGCGAGCACGCGGTCGAGCCGGGGCGATCCTTCGTCGCCGCCGACCGTGACCTCCAGCCTTTGCCCGCCGTTCGATAATCCCTGTTCCAAGTCCGAGCCTTCTCAAGAGCCTTGCATGACTGATACCGCTTTGCCCGAACCGACCCCCGAGCAGGCCGCGCTGATCGCGCGTGTCAGGCGGATGATGCTGATCGCGGGCCTGGCCTCGGCCCTCGCGGTCGCCGTGGTCCTGATCGCCGTCGGGTACCGCCTTTATCGGGGCGAGGGAAGCCCCGCGGCGGCCACGACCGATATCACGGTAACCCTGCCCAAGGGCGCCAAGATCGTCGGGACCGCCGTCGCCGGTGAGCGGCTGGTGCTGACGCTGGATATCGGCGGCGCGACCGAGATCCGCACGTTCGACGCCAAGACGCTGAAACCGGCCGGAAAGCTGAGATTCGTCAACGAGCCGTGATTAACCTTGTCTGCCGTCATTCCGGGCCTGCCGTCATTCCGGGGCAGCCCGCAGGGCTGAACCCGGAATCCATCTTGAGGCTGTGACGGTGGCACGTTGGATTCCGCTTCGGAGCCCGACAAATAGAACCTTCCGCCTTGCCCCCCACACATTTCGCGGCTATTCCCTCTGGCCAACGCTCCCTTCGTCTAGCGGTTAGGACGCGGCCCTCTCAAGGCTGAAACAGGGGTTCGATTCCCCTAGGGAGCGCCAGCGCATCATCAGCCCATTGTTTCTGCTTACTTTTCCCGCGAGTTTGTCCCACTCGCGAAGTCGGTGGGACGGTGGATGTTTTCGTTATAGTCCGTTCGCATGGAAAGTGCGGTACGACTTAGCGTTGTTTTTTGTGCGGCCATGCTCGGCATTATGTCAGGGGCCAAATACATGAGCAGCACCGCCTTTTCAGGGGCTGGAGGCACGCTTGCTGTTTTTCTACCGACCAAAGACGGCCTCGTAGTGGCCGCTGACAAGCGGCAAACTCCACGAGGTATTTTCTGCGACGGTATCAATAAAATTCTTGTGCCTACCGGACTGCGACGCACAGTCGTTGTAGTTACGGGCTTTATCTCTATGCAGGACACGTCGAACATCCCAGATGCCGAACTTTGTAAGCATCTCGCTGAAACGCCGGCCCCACTCGATTTCGGAAGAACGACATTAAGCTTTTTGGAAGCACATCGTGTGGCGCTAAAGCAGTTTGATGGCCAAGCTTTTACAAATAGAATTCATGCGGATATCGCGCCGTACATCCAAGCAGGAAATCTGAATCCGTTTTTCGGAAGTAGACTAGCGCAGATTATCATCGCTGATTTCGAACCCGATATGAAGAGCAGCATGATTTTGGCTTTGGGCGTTGACCTTAATCGCGATGGGGCGTTCACCCTCCAACCAATTCCAATTTCGCCGCGCACCACAATACACGGTACAATTTTCAAGCCTAACGATGATCGCCAAGCAATCCCGTTTGGCGAAGGCGCGTACTACGGTCAGAACGTTATCGCCGGTGTCGGCGTGAGATTTCTCAATCAGACTTATCGTATCTTCCTGCAGAAAGAGAAAATCTCAGTCATAGATTCGGAGTTGGGGACAAGCGTAGCCGCCAACCTGATCGATGCTGCGTCCAGGGCAACCGAAATCGTCCCCGCGCCATCTGGGATAGGTGGAGGAATTAGCGTAGCCCTCATCGCTGATGATGTTCAATTCCTCAAGTGATGGAAACCAACTTATTTACGCGCTCTCAATTCTCAAAACGACCGCCGCGTGCGCGGCTCTCCGCAGCCTCGCTCTTACGCTCCCTTGCGATCCACTCCTCAAAACCAAGCTTGGCATTGCCGAGCGCTTCGGTGAGATGCGGCGTTTGATCGATCGGAAGCTGCTCCAAGAGCTTGAGGCGTTCCTCTAACTTCGTTGCAAGCGAACCGCTCCAACTCCATGGGCGCACGCGGTGCACGATCTCCGTTAGTACCGCCGAAGGATTCGGTGCTCTTTTTAGAAGATCCGATGCCAGAGGAAGCCATTCATTCGGCTTGTCGTTCGCCGGTCGCTTGAACAAACTGGCTGATGCCGCCATGAGGGGGTAGCGCATCGCCGGATCGGCATCGCACCAGGCGAGAAGTATACTATCCGGCACGGCTCCCAGCGGGTTCTTGTGAAACCGCTGAAAGTCGACAAAGGTTCGGACCGCTTCTTCGTTGTCCTTTTTATCACCCGCGAAAACCTCATCCAGGACGACTCTCGGATGGACGCGAAGCAGGCTCTCGACCAAATCATCCTGGTCATGTGCAGAAACTTCGTGGCTCTTTATGGCGGCCATCATCTTGCGGACGAGCCGCCGCACAATTGGAATGCCGGCGTCGCCCGCAAGCGAAACCCGTGCGATCCGGCCGAGTTCGTGATCCTCCCGATCGGCACGGCCATTCTTCTCGTGAAATTCGAAAGCATCGAGAAGAACGCGCCCTGTCTCGCCAATTTCGGACGCTGGCTCCTGCTTGTTCGCTAAATTAGAGACGAGTCGCATCGACAGGATTTCTAGCGCAACGGTGAGGCCTTCCGGCTTGCTGGCAATGGCAAGGAGAAGGTCGCGTAGATCGGGTGCCGGGACGGCATCGCCCGCGCGGCCCCAAGCGAGCGCATGAAACTGCGTGATGTCCGCCATGCCGAGTTCAAGCGCCCTATGCAGGCGCTTGACGCCTTGCTCATCCACCGTGACCCGGGCCTGAAGCTGCGGGAAGTACGCGCCAACCGACGGATGCTCGACGGCCTCATCCAGCATCTTGTTCGCAAGCACGGGGTCCCGCTTCTGCACAGCAGTAAGGAAGCCGCCCATCACGCCCGTGTCGGGTCTTTCCACGGCCGAAAATTCGGTCACCAAGGCTTGCCATACCTCATAGGGCCTCTCGGTACTGCTGCCTATGCCTTCGCCGAACAGAGGAACACGAGAGCCGCCCTTTACGACACTTGGTAAGAGAGTCGTGAACGCCTCATTGTCGCTCGCAATGGCCTTGCCCAAAGCCTCAACTGTCCGGTTCATGCGCGTCATCGCGCCCTCATAGTCCTCGTTCAGGATCTCGTCGAGGTCATCAAGGTCCACGCTTTTACCAGATCCCAGGACAACACCTTTTACCTTGTCGACGAGATCCTTGGGACGCAGAAGCTCCTCTAGCGCGGTAAGCCGTTCGCGTATCTCGGCTGACATGCGCTCGCCGTCGTAAATCCGCGCTTGACGTACAGCCACCCAACCCTCGCGCCAAAATCCCTTCTTGCCGATGTCCCTCATCAGGGCCTCCAGGGCGTCGGCCTGCCCGGCGTTGGACCAAAGGCCGCGGAACTTCCGCGCGAGAGAAGAGCGAACGCCGGCACCGGCAGGATCGTCGGAAAGCGCCAGCGGTTGAATGAGTTGCAGTACAGCGCCGAACCAATCCTTCACGTTCTTGCCGTTGGGCGGGTAGTAACCGTAGTCACGCGAGCGCGCGCCGAATTCAAACCCGTACGAGGACGAAAAATGATCCGTTTTGAGGACCGCATTGAGCGACTTCAATCCAAGCTCACGCCTCTTGCCGTCGTCCGATCGGAGCATGTCTTCGAGCACATTGAGCCGCATCGCTATCGGCGCATGGGTGCCGGAGAGGACGATCTGAAACAGTGACGGCACGATGTCAGAAGCGCCGTTGTCGTCATCGGCGTCGGCCTGGGCGAACTTGATCAAAAGAGAAATCGCCCGCTCAAATTGCTTCGGCTCATAGGCAAGTGAACGGAGGAGCCGCACGACATGCGTACTTTTTGCCAGCGTCGGCGTATCGGCTTCTTTTAGGGCTTTTGCGATAGCCGCGAGAGTTTCCTCCGGCATGACGGGCGCGACGTTCGCCAGCATCGCCTGTTCGTCTTCGCCAAGATTGGGAATATCCTCGAGCATGCCGCCGGGCGAAAGCCATGATTCCACAATCGCGCGGGCTTCCTTGCTTCCATTAAGATACCCAAGGCGACGGCAGAATGAGCGCCTAAGGCGCGCAGGCGCGTCTGTCACCAACGATTTTACGACTGTTGCCGTCGGAATGTTTTGCAAGGCAAGGACAGCGAGACGGTTGGCGATTGCGTGCGGCAACACAGCCCGCCATTCCGCGCGCTCCTGTAGCAAATCGCGGCGCTTGAGTTCGGCAATCGCGCGGTAAACGTCGGGAACAGGCTTGCCGATCAGATCCGCCAGGATCGGTAACTCGGCGCCTTCGCCTTCTATCTTGACCCCTTCGAACGAATAGACCAGCGAGCAGGCCTGCGCGATCAAGAGCAGATCGGCATCATGCTCGTGCCGCTGCTGGAAAAGCCGTTTGAACAAGTCGGCGTCGCTGAGGCCGGCAATGGACTCGTTCTTGCCGACCGTGGCAGCGAGTGTAAGCGCGACCCGAGCGTTTCCGCCTGAAAATTCCGCGATGGTCCGTGCGTCTATCTGGGAGATCTCAGGATAGCGCCGCCTCACCAGTTTCTCGATGAGATCAAGCGAGGACGAATCCAGCGCGAAGACCTTGGTCCCTTCAGGCTGGTCATCGCGGATATCGTACTCAACCGTTATGATGCTGATTGTTGAATTCGCGGCACGCGCGACCTTGGCCAACTCGCCATGAAGCCCGAACGGGCAGTTATCGATGACGAGGATCGCGCGCCTGGTTGCGGCGATGAGATCGGAAGCGAGTCCGATCGGGGGCGGGTCCGGCTCTTCAGCGACATTCGTGTAGAAGGCGAGCGCAGGATCGAGGCTGTTGGTCCCGACCGTGGGATCAAAGAGCGCTTCGCAAAGCCGCGTTTTTCCAACTCCCGAGAGGCCGACTAGGCGAACCACCTGTCCCGGCTGCCGCAGGATATCACGAAGACGATTGATCCCGTCAACCGCACCAAGGCCTTCACCTTCCTTTTCATCCTCTGTCTTGATGCGAGCTTCGGTATCGAAGAGATAGGAATCCTCGATGCCTCCCGGTGCCCGCGACCAGGAGCCGAAGGATTGCCAGCCGGGAATTGACTTGCCGATCAGGGACCGGACCCACGGAATAAGGCCGGGGTGATCGCGGAGCCAGGTTGCAATACGGTTGCGGTCATAGAAATCAAGCGCGAGCTTCGAGGCATCGGCGACGCCCTCGATTGCCTCGGCCATCGCTTCCTTACGATTCTTGAGGGCCGAATGCGCCGTAGACCCGGTCGCACTGACAATAATGTATGCGCCCGATGCCTTTGCGAGGTCAACGATGACCGGGCGCACGGTGCCGCCCGGCTTCATCTCGCCGAAGATTTCCCCACGGGGCATATCCGGCTTCTTGACCTGGAAGCCGGTCTCGGGCCGAGGGATAAAGCCGCTGACGCTGGTACCGGGCGGGAGCGCCACATGCACATCGAGCCCACCATCCTTTGCCGTCTGGCTGCCGCCCCACGTCACGTGGGACACAGGATGACCTTGTCGCCGCAGTTCGGCTTCGCAAAGCCGTCCGATCAGCGCGCGCAGATCCGTGTCATTCAGCAGGGCAATGTCGTCCCCGATGATCTCAAACATGATTCGAAGCTAGGAAAGCCGCTAGGGATCGTCAATCACAGATAGAAGCCGGAACTCGGATATCCCCGACGGGCGCACGCCTTGCACGCAAGTTCTTATTCGGCGGCTGCGGAAGCGGGGCCTCCCGCAATTACGGAGACAGTGCACGAAACTCTCACCCGCAGTTGAGTGCACTGTCACCGTAACGAATCCGGCATTCGCGCCAAGCTGCTCAGTGAGGCCGGCCCGACCATGCGGGCCGAGCTGATGGACGACCGCGCGAGATCCATCTCGGCTTGAAACCGAAGCGTCGAACAGGCCCAAGCGTTGGCGAACGGCTGCAGGCGCCTAGCGAGGCGATTGCCTGACGAACGTCGTGGGACATGCGGCCTCACGCATACGCAAAAACGGCAACTATCCCCTGGAAGCTATTGAGCCGCCGTCACGCGCAACGATTTCCTCAGGGCCCGTTCGGGGTTCGATTCCGGGTCCGCGATCGGGCGGCGGTAGGTCGCGACGCGGCGCAGCCAGCCGGCCTCGAAGACACGGTTGGATGGAAGGTTGCGAACCCTCTGCTGCAGGACGAACTGCGCCGCATCGGCGAATTCGGCGCGCACGGCCTTCGGATCGCCGGTCACGCCATTCATCCTGAGCAGCACCTGCTTGAGACCCCAACCCTGCCGCCGCCCGGTCTGCCTGTCCATGGCGGCTTCGTTCGGGTTGGTGCCCTCGCCCTTGAAGTTGATGTAGTCGATCAGCGGATAAAAATCCTCGGAGGCGCGAATGACGCGCGTGAACTGGATGACGATATGGTCGCGCTCGGTGCCGTCGGGCGTCGTCTTGAGGATCTTCTCCATCGCACCTTGCGCCCGCACCACCATGAATTGCGTCTGCTCCGCCACGGTGTCGAGCATAAACTGCCTCAACTCTTTCATCCGCGGTGAGTTGACGTTCCTCCTGAACTCGGCCCGGCTGGTCCACGGGTTGGCCGGAATTTGCGCCTGGTCCAGCCAGGCGGGCAAACGCACGTTCTTCTGGCGCATGAATTCGAGAAGGGCCGGAAAGCTCTCCTCGAAAGGCAGCCATTTGCCGACAGGAAACCAGATGAAATGACCGATCCCTAAGGAAGCGAATTCCTCGTTCGCATTCCAAGACGTGATCGCATCAATTTTTCCGCCTGTTTCATTCAGCCAGATCTTCTGGCCGATCTTCTTCGCCAGATCGCCCGGCAAGACGAGCTGCGGTACAGGTAGATCCTTGGTTAGATCCTTGGCTGGATCTTTGGCCTCGTGGCTCGATTTCCGGGCGTCCGGCATTTGAACGGCAGCTTCCGGCGCCGGCTTCTGCGCCTCATTCTGTCGCAGGGCTGGTTCGCCTTCCGGCTTCCGCGTGCGGGATGCTGGCGCGACGCCAGGATCACCCTGTTCTCTTTCGCTATCAGTGACGCGTGTCGCGGCCGGCGCGGCTGTTTCCGCCAATGCCGTTTGCGTCGCCATGCCGGCGACGATGACGCACGAGAGCAGCCATGCGCCGCAGGCAAGCACCTTCGCGCTGTACCCGGGCTTCGCCTGCCGTGCCGTTCTCCTGCCGCTACCCGCAGGCCAGCAGCCAATGAAATCGCCGCCCATGTCCATGTTTCCGAAGGCCAGCCTGACGGGAAGGGTCGTACAGGCGAACAACACGATGCGTATGGCAAAATCGTGGGGTCATAGTGGCGGCCCGGTGCCGGCGCCACAGGATGAGGGGATTGAGCGCATATGATCAGTACAACTAGTGCAAAACGTAATCACTTCATCCCTTCCAGCACCTTCCGCGCCTCACCCAACAACGCTCCAATCTGCCGTCGCTCGGCGATCGCCTCCCTGGTGAACAGCCCATGCTTGCGCGCGTTCCGGTTTGCCTTTGGCGCGCCGGGAACCCTTCGCGCCGCCGTGCATGCGGCAGCGCTTCTTGCCGTGCATCGCCGGCGCGCGGCACGAACTACCGGAGCGGCTTTTGGCGCCGCACCGCGGGCTCGCCTGCATCGGGCCTGTAGTTCTGATGTGATCGTTCATGCCTCTGCTTCACGCTTGGCCTCAGCGGAATCGCGCCCTCGCCTGGCCCCCGCGGCCTTCGGCGCCTTCCGCGCCGCGGATGCCCGGCTCTTGTCCGAGACGATCACCCGCGCGTGCTGCGTGACGTTGCCGACAATGGCCTTGCCGCCGTCGGCAACCGATACGTTCTGCACGGTGATGGCGGGCTCGCCATGGCTGCGGTAGCGGTTCAGCGCCTCCATCTGGGCGGGAAAGGTGCGGGCGAGCCGTCCGAGGGCGCGGGCGGCGCTGTCGTGCTGGGCAAGGTCGTCGGCGTTCGCAAGGTGATGGGCGCAGCGCATCGCCATCACATGAACCGAAACCATCTGCGCCACCAGCATCGCCTCGAGGGAATCGCGGGGGCGAATGCTTCTGACCATCGAAAGCATGAAGGAGAGGGTCACCTCGTCGGGGCTCTCGCCGCTCACGCTTGCCTTCACCAATTGCCTGACAATGCCGTGCATCGCCTCGCGGTCAGTGACGCCCAGCGCATTCGCCATCAGCCGTTCGCCGAGGGCCTGATCTGGATGGTCGATGGCGAAGCCGTGCGACTGAAGTTTTATCCGCGGGGCCGCATTCGTCTGGTCGGTTGCGGCGACCGTCGTTGGCGTCGTGATATCAGGAGCGGTGTTCATGTGGAGATTTCCTTCGACGCGCGCCTGCTAGCCCGCGCGATTCGGCCACGCGCGGGCGATTGCTCGCCGCGGTGATCAGGTGAATTTCAATTGAGGGTGAGGATGTTTCGGCTGCGACGGCCACGCCCGGTAACGCGAGGCGACGGCGCGGCAGGACTTCGGAATATCGGAAAATGCCCCTGATTTGCCCGACGTGTCAAGTCGTGATGTCGAACGCCGGCCGCCGCCGGCTACTGTGCATGGGGTTGTTTTCGATATTTTTGGAAATGCACCCCTTCGGAAGGGAGTTCTCCAGTGCCCTCAAGCCGATGGCCTGGTGAAGACGTAGACCAGGCCCACCAGCATGAGTGCGCCGACGCTGGCCATCAGGATCGGGCCGGGCGCGCTGCCGATCCAGAACAGCAGAAAGCCGACGATCATGCCGGCGAGGGCCAGCAGCTTTGCTCGCAGCGGGATGGCGCCGCGCTCGCGCCAGTCGCGTAGCGCCGGCCCAAACTGCGGGTGGGAGAGCAGCCAGTTTTCCAGTCGCGGAGACGATCGTGCAAAGCAGGTCGTCGCGAGAATCAGGAACGGCGTCGTCGGGAGCACCGGCAGGAAGGCTCCGATGAAGCCGAGCGCGACGAAGAAAAAGCCGAGAACAAGATAAAGCCGACGCATCAGCCGCAACCCATCATGCAAGCGCGAGGACGTGATGAAGCGTTTTCCGCTAATCCTTATCCGCCGCTTGCCGCAGCTTGAAATGCCCGAACGCGGTGGCGATCGGCTTTGACGCGTCGTCCTGCCAAGCCTGCGCCTGAAAGGCGACGATGCGAAGGCCCTGCTTGACGATCGAGACATTCGCGAAGCTATCCAGCGCCCGTCCCGAGCGCAGATAGTTGATGGTCAGGCCGATCGGCTTTGGCGGCGTTGCGATGCCGAGTTCGCGCGCCACGCCGATGATCGCCGTCGTCTCCAGGAAGGCGCCGGTGATGCCGCCGTGGATCGCGGGCAGCACCGGATTGCCGATGAGCTTTGACGAGAACGGCATGTGCAGCACGCCGTCGTCAGCGATGCCGATGCCGAGGCAGCGCGCGAACGGGCTGTTGGCGAACGGGCCTGAATCTTCCTCGGGCAAGTCGAGGGTCGGCACGTCATACGCTTCCCTGTCCTGCAGCATGTTGGTGCGGTTGGCGCCGATCATGAAGCAGGCGGCGGCGGTCGCGACCGGGTCCTGCTCGGTCTCCTGATAGGCGGTCGCGCGCACGAAGGCGATCGAACGCGTGACGTGGTAGCAGATCGCATGCGCCTTGATGTCGAGGCCGGGCTTTGCCGGCTTCTGGTAATCGATGCGCAAATCGAGCGTCGCGATCGCGCGGCTGCCGTCGAGCGCGAGTTGCACGGCCATGCCGCAGCTTTCGTCCAGCATGGCCGTGACCACGCCGCCGTGGATCACGCCGGATTGCGTGTCGCCGGCGAACACGGATTGATAGGGCAGGCTGGACCAGGCTTCGCCGCGCTCGGCACGATCGATGCGAAGGCCGCTGGCGCGCCCGTAGAGCGACCGGCGTTCGGCGATCGCTTTTGTGAGTTGTTCGAACGGCAGCGGCTGTCCGTCATATACTGTGATTTCTGACATGCCTCAGATTAGCATGCCGACGTCACGAATTGTGCAACAATGCGCATCAGGTGCCAGCATCAGCGCACCTGACGTGCCTTACGGAACTGCCTGCTGGGCGCGCGAAATACGTTGAACGTCGTCGTCACCCTTGGGCCTATTGCGGCCCACTGCCGAAACCTGGCTTGAGGGCAGCCTTGATGATCTTTCGATGCACTCGATATCTGCTCGTAATCGCTTCAGCTCAAAATAGGCTTTGACGAAGTTGAAATCTGCAGGGATGGCCGTAGCCGAGCGTTTACGCATATCCAATTCCTTCGTCTTATCCAGCAAACTATTGATCGTCGCATCTGCGCAAAAAAACAGCGCGCGCGGACTCGCAGAGGCCTGGGCCCCCCTGGCTCTCGACGAGTCCGCAACGACCGCGCCGCTCTGCCCCCACAGGTGAAGATTTACTGATGTTTGCCGCAGAGTCTGTAGCGCGGCGAACACAGCAACATTGAACTCATGAATGTGGTAACAGGGCTACAGTTTTTTCATCGTTGGCTAGCAAAGCACCCCGTTGCCTTCTGAACGAGCAATGCGCGATGGCGGCAACCAGCATGCGGATGATGTAACAATACGCATGATGCGCCGGCGTCAGCGGAGGTGGTCCTCGACCTGAAAATCTGCCTCTATTCAAGCCCCGGCGGTATGGACGTCCGCGGAGCTGTTGCGTGTGGGAGTGGCGATATGGGTGGCTTGGTGATCAGTGGCGGCCGGGTGGTGGATCCCGCCAGCGGGATGGATGGGATCGGCGATGTTGCCGTGCTGGATGGCCGGATCGCCGCGGTCGGCGCCGATCTCGGCAGCGCCGAACGGGTGATCGACGCGACCGGGCTCGTGGTGGCGCCGGGCTTCATCGACCTGCATGCGCACGGCCAGTCGATCCCGGCGGATCGCATGCAGGCCTTCGACGGGGTGACGACGACGCTCGATCTCGAGGCCGGCGTGTTGCCGGTCGCATCCTGGTATCGGCGCCAGGCCGACAAGGGGCGCGTGCTCAACTACGGCGCCGCGGCCAACTGGGCTTTTGCACGCATCGGCGCGATGACGGGCTCGAACGCGGAGAGCTCGCTGGAGGCGTTCGGCAATGCCATGCGCGACCGCCGCTGGATGGATAATGTGGCGAGCGAGACGGAGGTGGTGGGCATCCTCGACCGTCTCGCGATCGGGCTGAACGAGGGCGGCATCGGCATCGGCATCCTCAACGCCTACGCCCCGGGCGCCGGCGTGCAGGAGCTGACCGCGGTGTGCCAGCTGGCGGCCGCGCATAATGTCGCGACCTTCACCCACGTCGCCTACATGTCCCGCATCGATCCCGAGAGCGCGGCTGAGGCCTATATCCGCCTGATCGGCTATGCCGGCGCCACCGGCGCGCACATGCACATCTGCCACTTCAACTCCTCCAGCAAGACGGATGTCGAGCGCTGCGCCGTGCTGGTGAAGAAGGCGCAGGCGCAGGGCCTGCCGATCACGGTGGAGGCCTATCCCTACGGCACCGGCTCGACGGTGCTGGCGGCGGCGTTCTTCAGTGACCCCGAATTCGAGGCGCGCAACGGCCTCGGCTACGATTCGGTGCAGCGGGTGACCGACGGGCGGCGCTTCCGCGACCGCCAGGAACTGCTGGCGGCGCAAGCCGAAGAGCCTTCGACGCTGGTGCTGTGGCATATCCTGGATACCGAGAACAATCCGCACCATCGCGATCTGCTGGATATATCCGTGCTGTATCCCGGTGGTGCGATTGCCTCCGACGCGATGCCCTGGACGCTGTCGGACGGCAGCGTCTACACCGGCGACGCCTGGCCGCTGCCGAACGACGCCACCTCGCATCCGCGCTCGGCCGGTTGCTTCACCCGTTTCATCCGCGAGTGGGTGCGCGAGCGCAAGGCGGTGTCGCTCCTCGAAGGCATCCGCAAATGCGCGCTGATTCCGGCGGAGATTCTTTCGGCAAGCACGCCGGCGATGCGTGCCAAGGGAAGGCTGCAGGTCGGTGCGGATGCCGACATCGTCGTGTTCGATTTCGACGCGCTGACCGACCGCGCGACCTTCTCGGCGATGAACCGCCCGTCGGAAGGCGTCAGGCATCTCGTGGTCAGCGGCCAGCCGCTGATTTCGGATGGCGTGCTGGACGTGGCGGCGCGGCCCGGCCTTCCGGTGCGCCGGCCTGTTGTCGAGAGCTGATCGTGCCGGCCCCGGTCCTGCTGGTCACCGGCTTTCTCGGTGCCGGCAAGACCACAATCGTCAACCACCTGCTGGCGCATGCGGAAGGGCGGCGCATCGCCGCCGTGGTCAACGATTTCGGTGCGATCAATATCGATGCGGAGCTGATCGCTGGCGCCAGCGACGGCGTGGTCAGCCTGAGCAATGGCTGCATCTGCTGCACGCTGGAAGGCGACCTCCTGCGCACGCTCGCCGCGCTGCTGCGGCGCGATCCGCAACCGGAGTTCATCGTGATCGAAACCAGCGGGATCGCCGATCCCGCCGATATCGTCCGCAACCTGATGGATCCGCTGATCTGGAAAGAAGCGCCGCTGGAGACGGTGCTGTGCGTGGTCGACGCGACGACAACGCCGGCGGTGCTGAACGACGACGCGCTGTTGCGGTCGCAGCTCCGCGCAGCCGACGTGGTCGCACTCAGCAAGGTGGATCTGGTGGATGCAGCTCGCAGCGCGCAACTGCGCGAGACAATTCGCGCGCTGCACCCGGCGGCGACAGTCGTCGATGCCGTGCATGGCGAAGTCCCGGCTGCCCTTCTTTTCCCCGTCGACGTCGACCGCGCCCTCGTGCCGCGCGATGTGCAGCCACAACGTCCCAAGGCTGATCGGTTCGAGACACTGAGCTGGACATCGGAACGGCCGTTATCGCTGCCACGCTTGCAGCAGGCGATCGGCCGGCTGGCATCGAAGCTCATTCGGGCGAAGGGGTTGTTCGAGACCGTGGAGCAGCCCGGGCGGTTGATGGTGTTTCAGCTCGCCGGCGGCCGCGCGACATTGGCGCCCGGCGGATCGGTGGCGGCCGGGATGCCGCGGACACGGATCGTATTCATTGCCGAGATCGGCGTTCTCTCGAAGGCCGAGATCGACAACATCATGGACAAATGCATCGGATGACGTGCGCCTGTTGCTATTGCTGCAACGACGCGACACTCGCCGCAATGTTCTCCGCGAGCGCCTGCACCAGCGGCACGTAACGGGCGATGGCGTCGGCGCGGTCGAGCGCCGATGTGAAGTAGGTCATGCCGACGGTGGCGAGGACGCGGTCATTGGCGATGATCGGAACGGCGATCGTGTTCGACGAGCGCGGCTCGACCATGGGGTCGCGTTCGGCAAAGCCTTGCTTGCGGATGGCGGCCAGCAGCGACAGCGCGCGCTTGCGTTCGACGGCGAGCTTGTCTTCGCTCTGCTGCGAGCGCGCCAGCATGTCGAGCAGGATCGAGCGCTCGCTGACCGGACAGAAGGCCAGATAGGCGCGGCCGAGCGCACGGCCGAGCAGGCTCAAATGCATGTTCAGCGTGCCGTGAAACGGCGAGACCGGACTGTCGGGAATGGTGCTGAAGCGCACCACGACCGAGCTGCGCTCGAGCACGGCGATGGCGATCGGCCATTGATATTGCCGCGTGAAGGCGAGCGCCCAGGGGCGCGCGGCCTCCACCACCAGCGGATCGCCGTGAAAGCCGTTGCTTAGCGACTTGACGCGCGAGGCGACCGCGTAGCCGCCCTGGCGAGGATCGTTGGCGGCATAGCCCATCGCGCAGAGCGACTTCATCAGCCGTACCACCGTCGATTTCGGCAAACCGGTCGCCTTGTGCAGGCGATCGATCGAGGTGACGCGGTGGCGGTTGAGCTCCTCCAGCAGCAGCAGCGTGCGGGCGGCGGCTTCGACGGTGTCGGACTTCAGCGGCATCTAACTATTCCACCTGGTGGAACGCGGCGGAATAGCTATGGCCGACCGGCCGCCTGCCTGCAATGGTTTTCGCCAAGCCACGCCGGAGCGCGTTTGAACGCGGTCCTGAGCAGATGGCGGGGAGGAACAATGTCCGGAGACGTCGTCAGGCCGCATTTTTCGTCGTTTCGCCGCCGTTTCGCTGCGCGGCAGACGGTTGTCGGCACCTTCATCAAGACGCCGACCACCCATGCGACCGAGATCTTCGGTGCGCTTGGCTATGATTTCGTCGTGATCGACGAGGAGCACGCGCCGATCGACCGCGCGATGACCGATGTCATGCTGCTGGCCGCGCGCGCCAGTAATCTTGCCGGCATCGTGCGGGTGTCGTCGGACGACCCGGCCAAAATCCTGTCGTGCCTGGACTGCGGCGCCGCCGGCGTGCTGGTGCCGCATGTCGCGACCGTCGAGAAGGCGCGCGCGGTCGCAGCCGCGGCGCGCTATCGCGGCGGACGGCGCGGCTACTCCGGCTCGGCCCGCGCCGGCGCTTATGGCGGCACGCCGATGTGGTCACTGGTTGAGGAACAGGACGCCTCGGTCTGCGCGATTGCGATGATCGAGGACCCCGAGGCACTGGATCAGATCGATGCCATCGCGGCTGTCGACGGCATCCACGGATTCTTCATCGGTCGCGGCGATCTCACCGTCGCCCTCGGCGCCAAATCGTCGGCGGATGCGTCGGTGAAGGACGCGGTCACGCGGATCATTGCGGCGGCCAATAAAGTAACCAAGCCCGTCTGCGTGATGGTCGCAAGCGCGGCGGAAGCGAAAGACTTCGCCGGGCTCGGCGCCAGCGCCTTCATCATCTCGTCGGACCAGGGCCAGATGCGCCGGGCCGCGGCGCAGACGCTCACCGATTTCAGGAACCTCGTTCAAACCATGGATGGCCTTCATGTATCACAACAGTGATCCCCGCGCCGCGCTCGCGGCTGCGCCCGTCGGCGCAAAGCCCGCCGCCACGCATTTTGCCGGCGCGGAGTATGCGAAATTCTATGAGACGGAGCCTGCCGAAAACCAGAACGGCGCGCGTACCTGGTACGCCCGCGGCCAAAACTTCATCATTGCCTTTAGCGAGGCCAATACGGGCGCGGTGCTAGCTCGGGCTGACCAACCGGACGAATATGTCGTGCTGCTTCCCGATCCTGGCGCGGGCGCCGAGATCGTATGGGGCAATGAGCGCGCGCTGGTCAACGGCCACACCATCAGTTTCGTACCGGCAGGTGCGAGCTCGATCACGCTGCTCGGCCCTGCCAAAGTGGTGCGCATGATGACGACGCGATCGGAAGATCTCGCCAGGCGTTGCTCCAACGCAGCGTCCTATGCGACGCCGCATCCCAACCTGCCGCCGTTCGAGCCGTGGCCCGAAGCGGCCGGCGGCCCGAAAATTCGCACCTACAGCCTCGACATCGCGGCAACGCCCGGCAGGTTCGGGCGGATCTTTCGCTGCTCGACCTTCATGGTGAACTTTCTCGAGCCGCGAAACGGCCCGCGCGATACGACCAAGATGTCGCCGCACCACCATGACGATTTCGAACAGTGCTCGCTGGCGCTGGCCGGCACCTTCATCCACCATCTGCGCTGGCCATGGACAACAGACATGGCGCAGTGGCGCGACGACGATCACGAACATTGCGGGTCGCCCTCGATCGCCGTCATTCCACCGCCGTCGATCCATACCACTCAGGCGATCGATCCAAAACTCAATATTCTCGTCGATATCTTCTGCCCGCCGCGCATGGATTTCTCGGCCAAGCCCGGCTGGGTGCTGAACGCGGACGATTATCCGATGCCCGCGCAGGCGCCCGCCGGCAAATCCGCCGCCTGATACGCGTCACATTGAAAGGGCCCGACATGGCCGAGAAACAAGCGTCCTATCCGACCACCGTCCCGCTGCCGCCGCTGTCGCGTCCGGCGGAAGTCGCCGAGCTCCTGGTCGGCGCGATCGATCTGCATTGCCATAGTGGGCCGGCGGCGATGCCGCGCATCCTCGATCACCACGAGGAACTGCTTGATGCAGCCGCGGCAAAATTCCGCGCGGTGCTGTTCAAGGATCATTTCTACGCCGGCATGCCGCACGCGATCCTGCTGGAGAAGCTGTTTCCGGAGACCAATGTAAAGCTGTTCTCTGGGATCGTGCTGAACAATGCATCCGGCGGCATCAACCCGCATGCGGTCGATCACACGATCAAGCTCGGCGGCAAGATCGTCTGGATGCCGACGCTGTCGGCAGCGAACCATATCAAGGCGATGGCCGCAGGAAACTCGACCTTTCCAAAGACTTCGCAAAGGATGCTGGATCCGATCCCGCTTTCCGCGCTCGATGCCAATGGCAAGCTTACGGACTACACCAAGAAGGTGATCGATCTCATCGCGGAAGCGGACATCATCCTGGCCGGCGGCCATCTGCCCGCTAGCGAGCTCCACATCCTGTTCGACGAGGCGGCGCGGCGCGGCGTCAAGAAGATGATGGTCAACCATCCGACCTACATCGTCGGCTGCAACGACGCGGATATCCGCCAGCTCGTCGCGCGCGGAGTCAAGATGGAACATTCGATCTGCATGTTCATCGAGGGCAAGTCGCTGAAGTACAGCCCCGACGACCTCGCGCACTTGATCGAGGTGGCCGGCGTCGACAACACGATCCTGTCGTCCGACCTCGGCCTGCAAGGCTCGCAGCGCCCGGTCGATGGATTCCGCAGCATCACGCAGATACTGCTCGATCTGCAGATGCCGCGCACGGCGATCAGGAAACTTATCAGCGACAACGCCGCGCAGTTCCTGAATCTTCCGGTCATGGCAGCGCAGAACGCCGCCTAGCAAGATCGGCGCAAAGACCGCAAAGCGGCACGCCAGGGGAGGGAGGCAAATGATGACGAACAGTAAGGGCTGGCAACCGATTGCCGTGGCCTTGTTGTTTGCCGCGCTGAACAATCCAGTTTGTGCCCAAGAGGATCGCAAGAAGCCGCCGATCATCCTGGAATCGACCGGCGCGTACGAAGTAGGTGGCAAGATCATCGCCAAATCAGGCGATCCCAGCCAGACGCTCTCCTGCGATCATGGTTACGTCGAATACTTCATTCCGGTGAAGCGGCGCAGCGTTGGCCTTATCATGTGGCACTCTTCCAGCACAAAAGTGTGGGAGAGCCGCTGGGACGGCGGCGAAGGCTACAAGAGCATTTTCCTGCGCAAGGGATACCCCGTCTATCTCTGGGACGGCCCGCGCGTCGGCCGCGCGAACTGGAGCTGCGAGCCGATCACCTACAAGCCTGACTATTTCGATCAGCGCAATTTCGCCGCCTGGCGTTTCGGCCTGACCTACCTGAACTGGCATCCGGGCCTGCAGTTTCCGACCGCCGACAAGGAGGCCTGGAATCAGGCGACGCGCGCCCGCTATGACGAGTTCGATACGCTGGAGAATGCATTGCTGCAAGCCGATGCCGGCGGAAAGGCCATCGACCGGATCGGCCCCGTTGTCGCCGTCACCAATTCGGCGGGCGGCTGGCGTGCGCTGTTGTCGGCGCTGAAGGCGAGCAGCGACAACATGAAGGGCATTGTCGCCTATGAGACGCCGGGGTTCGTGTTTCCGGAAGGCGAAGGACCCGAGCCGAAGCCGGACGCGCCGTATGGTCCGAATGCCGTGCCGCTCGCCGAGTTCAAGAAGCTGACCAAGTTTCCGATCCAGATGGTGTTCGGTGACTACACTGATACGCGCCCGATCTGGGCGAGTTCGGTCAAGGTGGCGCGGACGTTTTGCGACATCGTCAATCGCCACGGCGGCGATTGCGAGGTCCTGCTGCTTCCAGACGCGGGCCTGCGCGGCAACACGCATATCGCCTTTGCCGATCTCAACAACGAAGCCGTTGCGGAAGAGATGTCGAAGTGGCTGCACCGCAAGGGCCTGGACAGGTTCGCCGGGGAATAAGCACCTCGGTCAACGCAGGCACGTCAGGAGGAAACATGCGCCCGCTCGCTTTCGGCCTCTTGGGCCTTGCACTCGCTCTTGCGCCGTCTCAGTGCGCCGTCGCGCAGGACTGGCCGAACCGCCCGGTGACCATGATCGTGCCGTTCCCCGCAGGGGCCGCGGTTGATACGCTGGCGCGCGCGGTTGCCCACGCGCTCAGCGAAGATTTCGGCAAGCAGTTCATCGTCGACAACCGCGCGGGCGCGGGTGGCAATCTCGGTGGGACGGCGGTCGCCAAGGCGGCGGCCGACGGCCACACATGGCTGTTCGGCACGCCGGCGCCGATCGCGCTCAACAAACTCATGTACAAGGGCCTCGCTTACGACTCGGAGCGCGATTTCACGCCGGTCATCCTCGTCGCCAAGTCTCCCATGATCATTGCGGCGACATCGGCCTTTCCCGCGAAGACGCTGCCCGAACTGATCGCCTACGCCAAGCAGAACCCCGGCAAGGTCAATGTCGGCCATCCCGGCAACGGCACCCTCGGACACATCACATCGGCGCTGATCCAGCAGTTCGCCAGCGTGGAGATGACGCATGTGCCTTACCGCGGCTCGGCGCCGCTGATCACCGATCTGTTGTCGGGACAAGTCGACGTCGCCATGGATTTCATGCCGACCTATCTGCCGCTGATGGCCGACCGCAAGATTCGCGCGTTGGCCGTGACGACAAGCCGGCGCGTCGCGCAGTTACCGGATGTGCCGACCGTTCAGGAGGCGGGCTTCAAGGGATTCGAGGCGACCGCATGGTACGCGATCGTCGCGCCGACCGGCACGCCGCCTGACGTCATCATGAAGGTGAACAAGGCCGTCAACGCCTTCCTGAACAGCGACAAGGGCAAGGCCATCCTCGAGCAGAATTCGCTGCAAGGCGTCGGCGGATCGCCTGATGATCTCAAGGCCTTCATCGATGGCGAACGCGATAAATGGCGGCCCGTGATCGAGGCCGCGAAGATCGCGATGCAGTGACGAGATCGCCGGCAATGACTGCAATTGAAATTCCGGCGCTGGCGATCCCGAAGGTCGCGCTGGTCACCGGCGGCAATAGTGGTATCGGCAAGGCGACCGCGGCGCGCCTTGCGGCGATGGGGGCGGCCGTTGTGGTCGGCTACAACAGCCGCCGTTCGCTGGCGGACGAGGCGATCGAGGGGCTGCAGGGAAGCGGGCATCTCGCCATGCGCATCGCCATTGACGATCCTGCCTCGATCGCCGAAGCGGCAGCGGCCGTGGAGAGGCAGTTCGGGCGGCTCGATGTGCTAGTCAACTGCGGAGGCGCCACGACGCCGGTGCCCGCGGCCAATCTCGATGAGTTAACGGATGACATCTTCGATCGCACCGTTACGACCAATCTTCGCGGGCCGTTCGCCATGATCCGCGCCTTTCGCCCATTGCTGGAACGCGGCAGCGGGGCAGCGATCGTGAACATCTCGTCGATTGCAGCGCGTACGGGTATCGGCAGCAGCCTCGCCTATCTCGCCGCCAAGGCCGGCGTTGACGCGCTGACGATCGCGCTGGCCAAGGTGCTGGGGCCGCGCATTCGCGTGTTCTCCGTCTCGCCGGCCGGCGTGGATACGGATTTTGTCGCCGGCCGCACCCGTGAGCAATTGGAGAAGACCGCCGAAAAACTGCCGCTGGCTCACGTCACCACGCCCGATGATGTCGCGAAGGCCGTGATCGCCTGCATCGTCAACCTGACGAGCTCGACGGGGATCGTGCTGCCGGTGGATGAAGGCAGGCATCTCTGACCGAACAACGCCGTGCGACATCATGAACAGGGAACGATGCAAAAGCTGAAATTCTATGTCGACGGCGCCTGGGTCGATCCGGCGACGCCGGCAACGCTCGGCGTGGTCAACCCGGCGACGGAAGAGACCTTCGCGCAGATCAGCCTCGGCTCGAAGGCCGATGTAGATCGGGCCGTCACGGCGGCGCGTCGCGCATTCGCAACCTATTCCGAAACCGGTGTCGAAGCGCGCCTGTCCTGGCTTCGGCGGATCATCGAGGGTTTCAAGGCGCGCCTGCCGGAGCTGGCGCGGACGATGACGCTCGAAATGGGCGCGCCGATCACGTTTGCGACGGAGCGTCAGGCCACCGTGGCGCTGTTTCATTTCGAGGAAGCCGCGCGCGTGCTGGCGCAATACCGGTTTGAGGAGCGGATGGCGAATGGTGTCGTTCGCCGCGAGCCGATCGGTGTCTGCGGGCTGATCACGCCGTGGAACTGGCCGCTGAATCAGGTCGCTTCCAAGGTCGCGCCGGCGCTCGCCACCGGCTGCACCGTGGTCCTGAAGCCCAGCGAGATCGCGCCGCTCAGCGCGATGCTGTTTGCCGAGATCGTCGACGACGCCGGCGTGCCGCCTGGCGTCTTCAATCTCGTCAACGGCGATGGCCCGACGGTGGGCGAGGCGATCGCGGCGCACCCCGGCATCGACATGGTGTCCTTTACGGGATCGACAACGGCCGGTGTTAGGGTGGCCAAGCTCGCGGCCGACAGCGTCAAGCGCGTCGCGCAGGAACTCGGCGGCAAGTCCGCCAACATCATCCTCGCCGATGCTGATCTGGAGAGGGCGGTCATCGAGGGCGTTCACGCCTGCTACACCAATGCCGGGCAGAACTGTCAGTCTCCGACGCGCATGCTGGTCCCGCGCACGCAGCTCGGGACGGCATTCGCGGCCGCGCAGGAAGCGGTCGGCTGCATTCGCCTCGGTGACCCCCTTGATCCCGCATCCACCATGGGGCCGCTGGTGAGCCAGGCGCAATTCGACAAGGTGCAGGATTTCATCCAGTCCGGCATTGACGAGGGAGCGACGCTGGTTGCTGGCGGTCCGGGGCGGCCAGCCGACATCAACCGCGGATACTATGTTCGCCCGACCGTATTCGGCCATGTAACACCGCAGATGAAGATTGCCCGCGAGGAAATCTTTGGGCCGGTGCTGTCGATCATCAGCTACGACAGCGATGATCAAGCGGTCGAGATCGCCAACGACACGCCGTTCGGCCTGGCGGGGTTTGTGCAGTCGGGGGATGCTGCCCGTGCCCGCAAGGTCGCCAACCGCATCCGCGCCGGCCGCGTCTACCTCAATGGCGCGCCGTTCGACCGTAGCCTGCCGTTCGGCGGCTACAAGCAATCCGGCAATGGCCGCGAGTTCGGCGTGTTCGGATTTGAAGAGTATCTGGAGGTGAAGGCGATCATAGGTTAGCGCGCCTCGCGTTCAGGCGGCGGGGCGGAAATGACCCGGTGGATGCTTGGTGTCGCGCCGGATCAGCCGGCGCAGCGTGGACGGCTCCGCGTAGCCGACACGCCGCGCGATCTCATCGACCGGCAGGCGTGTGGTCTGCAGCAGGAACCGTGCCGTCTCGAGCCTGATCCGCTGCACAAATTGAATCGGTGAAACGCCGCAGGTTGCCGCCATTCGCCGGGCAAATGTCCGCGGCGCCAACGCGACGGCTGCGGCGAGCTCCTCGATGGCGAAGTCGCGCGCGATGTTGTCGCGCACCCATTGCTCGGCTTTCGCGATCCTTTCGTCCTGTCCCGCCAGATAGGCGATGGCCATGAAGGGTGCCTGCGAACGCCGCTCTTCCAGCAGGAGATAATTGGCGCAGGCCTGCGCCAGGGCCGATCCGGCAAAGCGGCCGACGATCGCAAGCATCAGGTCCATCTGCGCCAAGGCGGCGCCGCCCGTTGCGATGGGCCAATCGGCGACCACGATCTGCTCCGGCGTCAGATTGACGGCGGGATAGCGCTGCCGGAACAGCGGCGCGAACCACCAAGTCGTGGTCGCACGCCGGCCGTCAAGCAGCCCGGTGTCCGCCAGCAGGAAGGTGCTCGCGCAGGAGGCGGCGAGCGCGGCGCCGCGCTCGAACGCGCCGGCAAGCATATCGCCCGCGCGCCGGCAGGCTGAACTCTTCAATTTGAGAAGCAGCTCGTCCGCCGAGGGCGTGCCAAGGCCGGGGACGATGACGAGCTCGACGCCGCGCAGATCGACATCGCTGCGGCGCGACCCGCAACGCACCGTCGTCACCTTGAACGGCAGCATGCGCTTCGCGCCGCCGATCCGGTTGGCGGTCGCCAATACGTCGTGGGTGATGGCCGCGCTTGAGGCCATGCATCCCTCGATCTCGATAATGGCGACCTTGGTCATGTCAAAAAATGCCCGATTAATGTCATTTTTGACACTAGCGCGCTGCCTGCGAAATCGCAACGATCCCTTGCGAGATGCCAAGGATAGGAGTTGCGCCGATGCCGAACCGATCGATGAAACAAGATGATCCGCTCGAGGATTTCACGCGCCGCGAGATCACGCTCGACGCCACCGCCAAGGTCGTCTACGTCGCCGGTGCGGGGCCTGCCGTCATCGTGATGGCGGAGATGCCGTGCATCAGTCCGCATGTGGCGCGGTTTGCGCGCTGGGTTCGCGATGCCGGCTTCACGGTCTACATGCCGTCGCTGTTCGGCCGCGACGGCGCCGTGCCTGGTGTGGAGGAGGGCGCTGCGGTCTTTCAGCGCGCCTGCGTGAGTGCCGAGTTTCGCGCGCTCGCCTCAAATCAATCCAGTCCGGTCACAAAATGGCTGCGATCGCTGGCCCGATTTGCGCATGGCGAATGCGGCGGTCCCGGCGTTGGCGCGATCGGGATGTGCTTTACGGGAAATTTCGCCCTGACCATGATGCTCGAACCATCGATGCTGGCGCCGGTGCTCTCGCAGCCGTCGCTGCCGCTGAACGATTCGGCCGGGATCGAAATCGCACCCGATGAAGTCAGTGCGGTCCGCGAACGGCTCGAGCGGGACGATCTGACTGTCATGGCCTATCGCTTCGAGGGCGACAAGTTCTGCATGGCGCAGCGCTTCAAAACCTATGCAGACGCGCTCGGCGACCGCTTCGTCGCCCGGGTTTTGCCGGACAGCGCGGCGAATACCGATCTTGCGCCGTTCTTCGCCCGCCACGTGACGACGCCGCACAGTGTCGTCACCGCGCACCTGATCGACGAGGCCGGCCAGCCGACGATCGCAGCACGCGACGAGATCCTGGCGTTCTTCAGGCACAGGCTGGTGCCGTCATAGAACGGCAGCGACTCTAATCGGGATTCGAGCGAACGGCCGAATGTGGTAAGTTCCTTTTGAAAAGGAGCCCCCATGCGTGTACTGGCTTGCACATTTCTTACGATCGCGGCCGTATCGGCCGCCGCGCCGCTGCGCGCCCAGACCTATGATCCAAATTACCCGGTTTGCATCCAAACCTATGATATCGGCGGCGGCAGTATCGAATGCAGCTTCACGTCGCTGGCGCAGTGCGCGGCATCGGCATCGGGCCGTCCGGCACAGTGCTACAATAATCCCTACTTCGCGCTTGGCGGCAGGAAACCACCTCGGCCACGCGGCGTTTACTAGCGGCGGCTGCATCGGCGTGCATCGCCGGCGCGACGCTAAATTTTGCCTACGTCAGGCGCTTCTACGTATAATGCAGCCAAACCATTCATTCCGTGAGGTCATGTGACTGCTCCCAATCCCGCCGCCGGCAAGCCGGTTGACCCTGCTTCCCTCGTCAACGTGCCGCAACTGGTCACGGCCTATTTCGCTTCGAAACCCGATCTGGCCGATCCCACCCAGCGGGTCGCATTCGGGACCTCGGGCCATCGCGGGACGTCGCTGAAGAACTCGTTCAACGAGAACCACATTCTCGCGACGACGCAGGCAATCTGTGACCACCGCCGCGAGACAGGACTGACCGGGCCACTGTTCATCGGCATCGATACCCATGCTCTTGCCGAGCCGGCACTGGCCAGCGCGGTGGAAGTGTTTGCCGCCAACGGCGTCGATATCATGATCGACGAGCGGGGCGGCTACACGCCGACGCCCGTCATTTCGCACGCGATCCTGAGCTACAACAAGGGCCGGACCAGCGGGCTTGCCGACGGTGTCGTCATCACGCCGTCGCACAATCCGCCCGAGGACGGCGGGTATAAGTACAACCCGCCGCATGGCGGTCCCGCCGACACCGACGTGACGGGCAAGGTCGAAAAGGCCGCCAACGGCTACATGGAAGCGGGCATGAACGGCGTCGCGCGGGTGCCGTACCAGCGCGCCCGCAAGGCGCCCTCGACCCACCTGCACGACTACATCCGTCCCTATGTCGCCGATCTCGGCAATGCCGTGGACGTCGCGTTGATCAAGTCAGCCGGCGTCAAGATCGGCATCGATCCGCTCGGCGGCGCCGCCGTTCACTACTGGGCGCCGCTGATCGAGCACTACGGGATCGACGCGACCGTCGTGAACAAGGCGGTCGACCCGACATTCCGCTTCATGACGGCGGACTGGGACGGCAAGATCCGGATGGATTGCTCCTCGCCGTTCGCGATGGCGAGCCTGATCCAGATGCGCGACCGGTTCGACGTCGCCTTTGCCAACGATACCGATGCCGATCGCCACGGCATCGTGACACGCACCGGCGGCCTGATGAACCCGAACCATTTTCTCGCCACCGCGATCGCCTATCTGTTCGCGCACCGGCCGCAATGGGGAAGCGGGGCCGCGATCGGCAAGACCATAGTCTCGAGTTCGATCATCGACCGCGTCGCGCGCAAGCTGAACCGCAAGCTGGTCGAAACGCCGGTCGGCTTCAAATGGTTCGTCGAAGGCCTCGGCACCGGTGGTTTCGGATTTGCGGGCGAGGAAAGCGCCGGCGCCTCGTTCCTCAAGCGCGACGGCTCGGTATGGACGACCGACAAGGACGGCATCGTGATGGGGTTGCTCGCCGCCGAAATCCTGGGGCGCACCGGTAGCGACCCGAGCCAGTTATTTGCGGCGCTGACCGCCGAGCTTGGCGTGCCCTTCTATGAGCGGATCGACGTGCCGGCGACGCCCAAACAGAAGAGCATGCTGAAGGCGCTCGGCCCGCAACAGCTCGACCTGCGCCAGCTCGCCGGCGACGCGGTCACGGCGGTTCGCACCCGGGCGCCGGGTAACGACCAATCCTTCGGCGGCATCAAGGTCGAGACCGAGGCCGGGTGGTTCGCCGCGCGGCCGTCGGGCACCGAAGACGTCTACAAGATCTACGCCGAGAGTTTTCGCGACCAGAATCATCTGAAGGCCATTCAGCAGGACGCCCAGCGCGCCATCGCGAAGGCTTTCTGATCTCCGCAGGGGGGCGATGGTTCCGAACGACCGATTCGCTTCCGGGAGCCGAGCAATCTTGCGTTTGTCTGCGCCCGGTTGCACCAGTTCGGCACACTCACGGTCGGCAAGGAACCTGCAGGCCAATTTCGGCCCGTCGCTGCTGCGATCACGCTGGGATCACGAAGAGGCACGCAGTGTGAGGCTCGGGAAGTTAGCTGTCAAAAGCCGTCCGAAGCGGGCGGCTGGTCAGCTATCACGGTACCGGGGGATGAGAATGAGTGCGGAATCGGTCGTTTACTACCTGAATCGCGTGCCTGAGAGCGATCCGAATGACCAAACCGAATGGCTTTTGACGGCGCTGGGGCAATACACCGGCGCGGAACTGCGTGAACTGCTCTATGTGGCGGAAGAACCGGGCTTCTTCGAGCTGATGCGCGGGTTATTTGCGTTGTCGGACGAAAGCCGCGCTGTTCTGCTGCATTTTCTTGAGACCGGTCGTCCGTCGGCGATGAAGGCAGCGATCGACGCGAAGGGCCGGCTGACGCTCGACCACGTCACCGCGGAGCCGCGGGTCAAACTGCTCCCTGTGATCGCAAATTAGCCGACGAATCTCTCTGAGGTTGTGTTAGGGTCTCCCAGCTGAACAGGGTTGGGAGCCTGCCCATGGCGACGAGGAAGTCCGGCGCGCTCGATGTGCTGGTGGGCGCCAGGATTCGTACGTTTCGGGTCAACCGCGGCATGAGCCAGGCCGTGCTGGCGGCGCGGACCGGCGTTACTCATCAACAGCTGCAGAAATATGAGCGCGGAACCGAACGAGTCGGCGCCGGCCGGTTATCGCGGATCGCCGCCGTGCTGGACGTCTCGGTCGGCGAATTTTTCGAATCTTCCGAAGCGGGATCTTCCGGCGTGACTTTGCCGATACGCTTGCTCACCGATCCGGGCGTCTTGCGCGTGCTCAAGGCCTATGCGCGCACGACCAATCCGCGCGTGCGCCGCTGCCTCGCGAGGCTCGTCGAAAGCATCGCCGATCGATCCCCCGGAGCCAAGGCCACCGTTGCGCGGCTCGAGCAGATCGATCGCACTGAGCAGAGAAGGTCGCCGTCCCGGCGATAGTCCGTTCGCAAGTTTCAGCCGGTCGCGCGAATCGCCAGCCGCTCCGGCGGCCGGCTGCCGGGAATAAACTCGCCGATCCAGTCACGGCGCGTCGCCTCGATGTGCCAGGACATGGCCTCGGCCGAATAGGGCGCCGGATCGGGAATGTCCTTGCGGATCTCCTTGCCGTCGAGCCAGCCGCAGCTATGCGAGTAGCGCGCCTTGCAGACGAGATGAATATCGCCGTGGTCTTGCAGCAATACATATCCATCGGCGGGGAAAAACGTGCCAGCAAGCTCGATTGCCGCCGGCGGCTGGCGCACCAGCAGGAATGTGCTGGTGGATTGCTTTTCCGATTCGGAAACCAGCAGGCCGACCAAACTATGGATCGGCGTGATCGACTGCGGTGCAACCACTGCGAGAGGCTCTGTGATCGGGCCAGCTGTCGCAATCGACAAGTATTCCCCTTCCGGTCCCCAGCGGCAGGCGATCAGCCACTCCCGGCTTCGGCCACGAATCAAGGTCGGCTTGGCGTAATCCGAGCGGGCAATATCTGCCGCCATGGCTATGACGAAGGCTTTCGCGAGCATAAGTTCCTCCAGGACGAGGGCTGGCCTCTCGTTCGCGAGTCTGCACGGCAAGTCGTGAGGTCACCGTGAGCGGTACCGTAAATTCGATGCAGGAATTGTTTGCGCGCGCGGCATCGTTGCTTCTTGGCAACGCATTGGATGCCGCCAGCGATCACGAAGCCAGAAGTGTGCTGCAGGCGCTGGAATATGAAGCTGAATCCGCGAGCCGGACCGATCCGGAAACAACGAATCGTGCACATTTACTGATCGCGGCCTCCCGGTTTGCGCGGGTGTTCGAACTGGCGGCGCCCACGGCGCCCGGCCTGATCAGCTTTGGTGCGCAGTTTGATCCGGCGCTTGCTGATTCGTTGCACGACGGAAGCCCCATCATTGGCGTTTCCGGCGTCGGCATCACATTGCAGGAAGCGTTTCAGGGCTGCATTGGCGAGGGAATAGAGTACCTCTCTCAGCTGCTGACCGGAACGGATCTGCTGCTCGATCTCCCTGAGGGCGATTGGCGTGGAAAACTCGGCCCGAACGCGCTGGAGCTGGTGGCGCAGCTCTCGGAGCGTCGTATTCAACCGGAGCGAGCGCTTTCCTGGTACCGTGCAACTCGGTTGACGGATGGTGGCGAGGTGTGGCTTCCGGCGGATATCTGCCTGCGCCGTCCGCCGGCGCACCGCGATTTCCCGCCGCCATTTCCCTTGAGCATCGGTTCGGCCGCCGGATCCTCGCGGGACGCTGCAGCCCTGCACGGCCTGCTGGAATTGATCGAACGCGATGCGGCCAGCCTGTGGTGGCGGGGCGGTCGGTTGGCCCGATCGATTCCGCCGCAGCACGATGCCAGTGCGGCGGCGGAAGAACTATTGCAGAAGCTTCGGCACGGCGTATCGACACCGCGCCGGACATGGCTGCTCGACATCACGACTGACATCGGCGTGCCCTGCGTTGCCGCCGTGTCGTGCCGGGCGGATGGCGGCGATTTTGCCTTCGGCCTCGCCGCGCGTCCCGCGCTCGAGGCCGCAGTTCGCTCCGCGATTCTGGAAATGTGCCAGGGCGAACTGGCCGACGTCGTCGTCGCCGCCAAGCGCAGCGAGCGCGGTGATGATGCGCTCAACGCGCAGGATCGCATCCACCTGCATCGCGCGGCGATCAATGCCGATCAGTGCAGACTGCTGCAACCCGTTGCGGAGCACGCAGTCCATCTGTCCTTTTCCGCAACTGAAGCGAGCGTCATATTTAGACTGATCGTACAGCGTTTGGAAAAACTGGGAATCGATACATTTTGTACCGATCTCATGCGCGAACGCTTCGCCGTGCCGGTGATCCGCGTGATCGCTCCGGGCCTGCAACTCGAGCCATCCGAAATCATCACCCCTCGGCTGCAGGATATGATTACGCTAACCGGAGGCGGCGCAACCTATACCGGGGGCGTTTCTTTGATATAGACTGAGGATATTAACCAATCGGTTCCCGGAAACCGTTGCAATGCCGGCCAGCGCGAACGCCATCACCGCAGACAACGCAGCAGCAGCGCCCGAAAGCGCGCCGCGCCTGTCGGTATCGCTGGTCGGGCGGCTTGGTGTGCGCTTCAACGGCCGGCCGATCGAGCTGCGCACCCGCAAGGCCGGCGCCGTGCTGAGCTATCTCGCGCTGTCGGAGACGAGACAGGAGAGCCGCGAACGGCTGGTCGGTTTGCTCTGGAGCCGTTCGGACGAGGAAAAGGCGCGTGCCTCGCTGCGTCAGGTGGTTCGCGAATTGCGGTCGATGCTCGAGGAGGCCGGCTATGACGGCTTCGTCGCGGAGCGGCTGATGGTCGGTCTCGACGTCGGCCGCATCGAAGTCGATATCGAAAGTGTGCTACAACTTGCCGAAAGCGGACGGGTTCACCCCTTGCTGCTCAACACGCCGCAACTCGACGGGCGGCTGCTCGAAGGAATGGACGATCTCGATCCGTCGTTTCGGGTCTGGGTGCTGGCCAAGCGTCAGACCATTCACGAACGGCTGATGCGAGATCTCGACGAAGGCCTGACCTCCGCCAGCGTGCCGGCCGAGGGCAAGAAGAAGATCGCGGCGGCGATCGTCAATCTCGATCCCACGCATGAATATGCCTGCCGCTATCTGATGCGGGCGCATGCGGAAGAGGGCGACACCGCCGGTGCGCTGCGCATCTACAAATCGCTGTGGGATCTTTTGGATCGCGATTACGCGATGGAGCCGTCACCGGCCACCGAAGAACTCGTCGCCAACATCAAGCTCGGGATTCTGGAACGCGCGCCGACCGACCGGGGCGCCTCGGCGGCGAACGATGAATTCGCGATCCGGATGATCAGGGGCACCGGCCTGCAGCCGGCGGCTCCGCTCACGCCGGCGTCCACTCCGCCGGCCAAGACGCGCCTGGTGCTGCGGCCCTTTGCGATGCACGGCGTCGATGAGGATCACAGCCATCTGGTGCAGGGATTCTCTCAGCATCTCGCCGCCTGTCTGGTGCGTTTCCGCGAATGGAGCGTCGTCGACCGTCCGCCGGCCGCCGTCGTGCTTCCCGCCTCGGGCACGGCGCCGCAATACTGCATCGAAACCACCGCCTATCAGGCGGGTCCCGAAATCAACATCGTGATGGTGCTGCGCGACGACACCACCGGGATCTATATCTGGAGCGAAAGCTTCCGCCTCGGTCTCGGCAACTGGTTTGAAACGCAGCAGCGCATCATCCGCCGGATCGCGACTTCATTGAATGTGCAGTTGTCGACCGAGCGACTGATGCGGCTCGCCGGCGAGCCCGATGTCTCGCTCGATCTGCACGACCGCTGGCTGCGCGGACAGAATCTGATGTCGAAATTCGATCCCGAGAGCTGGCGGCGAGCGGTCGCCATCTTCCGCGATGCGATCCACGACAATCCCGGGTTCTCGCCGTGCTACAGCAGCCTCGTGCAGATGAACAACATCGAGCATCTGGTGCATCCTGGCGTCTTTCGGGATCTCGACAAGGCAAAAGCTACGCTCGAATTGGCGAAGACCGCCGTTCAACTGGACCCGGTCGATTCCCGGGCGCACCTGTGCTGCGGCTGGTCCTATGTGATGGCGCTTCGCGAGGCTGAGGCCGCGCCGCATATGGAGCTGGCGTGTGAGCTCAATGACAATGATCCGTGGACGTTGCTGTCCAGCGCGCACTACTCGGCAATCTGCGGATCGATCGAGGACGCCCGCGTTCGCGCCGAGCGGTCGCTCGCGCTTTCACCCGCTCCCTCCTATCTGGAATGGGCATATCACGCCACCATACGCTTCTTCTGTGGCGACTATCGGGGGACTATCGAGGCGTGCGATCGCGCGCAAGGCATCAACAAGGTGCTGCCGGCATGGCGGGCCGCCGCGCTGTTCCAGCTTGGCGAACGCGAGCTGGCTCTGCAGGAAGTCCAACGATTCGTGAATGGCCTGCGTTCATTCTGGGTCGGATCGTCTCCTCCGACGGATGAGGCGGCTGCGCGCTGGGTCATGCAAGCACATCCCATCAGCGTGAAAGAGCGATGGGAAGCCCTGCGCCAAAGCTTGCGTGGCGGAGGGCTTCCTGTCGATGGCATCGTTCACTGACGCGCAACTACTTCATCAGGCGCAGTAGCTGATGGTGTAGTCGCCGATACGCTCGGCATGCACCTTGAACTTTTCGGCTTCCGGAATTACCGGGTCCATGCCGTTGAACAGGCGCTTATAGAACGGCGGAAGCGGATAGGTCGCGCCCGGCTTGCTAAGCTTCTCTTCGGAATCGGCGATTGCGAAGGCGGGCGGCAAGCGTACCACGATCGTATCCATCTCCTGCTCGACGAACTTCACCTTGGTGAAGCGGTCCGGAACCGTCATGAACACCTGGGCTTTGGCCAGTTGTTCCTTGAACTCCTCGACCGTGGACGGGATCGGATACTCGTTGTCGTCGTCGAGATAGTTCTTGCCGGTCGACCAGGTCTTGACCAGATTGCCCCAGCGCTCATGATTGGTCACTTGCATTCTCTCGAGTGCCATCTTCGTTACTCCTCCGGGTTGGGTGAAGCGGAGAATCCCACCTCACAGAAATGCGGGCACGGCTTGCTGCAACTCGGCAATTTCAGTGGTGAACGCCACGAGCTGCGCCATGTTCGAAATGTTTGGAATGTCTCGAAGTACGTTTGCCTGATAGAATTCACGGGAAACGAGATCCAATTGATCGGCGAGGGGACGGCAGGGAGCCGATTGCGGGTCGCTCGCGAGCGCCCCGAATATCACCTCCGATACGATGATCGAACCGAGCAGCCCGAGGTGCAGGCCGCCCGTCTGCTGCATCGCCTCGAACAGGATGAAGAACGGCAGCGGAGGATCGTTCGAAAGGGTTTCGATGTCCTCGTCGGTCAGTGCGCCATAGGCGCGTCCCGAGCGCAGCCATCCACGAAGCTGATCGACACGGTAGGCGCGGTCGGCAAGTAGGCGCGACATGGCGATGAACTGCGGCTGCCTGCCGCCGATCTCGGCGATCAGGGCGTCTACCGACCACATGCCGGCAAGGCTTGCGCCGAGCAGGTCGCGATAGAGCAGGCCGACGCGTTCGGTTTCGTCGAACGCCGGAAAGATCTGGTCATTGCCGAGCCCGTCGCTGAGGTGCGGTCCGATGCGGCGGCTGAAATTTGGCGTCGACCCGCCGATCTCGAAAAAGCGCGACCATTGCACCATCCAGGTCTCGTCGAGCGGCATGTTCGCCGGATCGTTCATCGAGCTCTTTTCGAGCGTGTTGTTGAGGTCGTGGAGGGACAGGTCGTTGATCTGGTACTCCGGCCGCACCATGGCGTGACCGAAACGGAATGCGCCGTGCGAGAACTCGAGCGGAATTTCCCAATCGCCGATCGCCCCATTCGCGGCGGGATCGGGGCGGTCGATGAAGTGCGGGGCGGGCCTGCCATAGCTGGCGTGAACTGCCGGGTGGAGCACCCGCTGCATCAGGTCGTTGCGGATGACGTTGTGATAGATGGCCGTCAGCGCGCCGCGGGCGCACAGGAAGCGCTTGTAGGCGGCACCGAACCTGGCGTTGGATACCGCGTGACCTTCCTGGCGGCGGATGATGTCGACGAGCCCGTTATGCAGCAGCGCAAACAGCGCGGTGAGCTGTGACATGACGGCATGGTCGTCGTTGCGCGGATCGGCGACCAGGGCTTCGGTGAGGGCCACGCGAACGCCGGCGATGCTGCGATCGATTCCCGTCACGTTCTCTGCCTGGGCACGGGCGATGTCGCGGAACGGGCAGCCGGATGCCGGCTCGTTTTCTTTCCAGCGCATGCGGCCAAGCCGCAGCTTGGTGCGGCGATCGTCATTCGGCGCATCGAGCGCATAGATGTGCGGCGATCCGACCGGACCGCTGCCATACAGCGTCTCCAGCCGAAGCGGCATGCGGCGCGCATTGGCCGTTCCTCGGCCGAGCCCTCCCGCCACCGAGAGCGGGATCGCCGAGTGCACCAGATCATGCGCGATGAACTGCAGCAGATAGGTGTAGCCGGAGGGGATGAATGGATTTTCCCAATATTCCGCCGACTGAACATGGTGTGGCGGCCACTTGATGGCGGCATCCATTCGCCGCGACAGGCGGTGCATCAATCCACGCAGCTTGGCATGATCCGACGGCGAAGCGAGCGGATCGATACCGAAGGCGCGGAAGCGCTGCGAAGGAGATGGTGCGCCGAGGAAATGACGAAATCCGGGAGTGGCTGCAGCAGAAATGGGGCAGCGCACCGTGTGTTCGGAAGCTCGAAAAGACGATGCGTCGGCGACCTCTTGCACAGCCATCAAACCTGCTCTCGCGTTTGGTCAGGGCGGCGAGATTGGGAAGAAAGTCGTGAAATTATCGTGAGTTAAATCGTTAGAACCTGTGAACATCTGTGGACATCTTGGGCCTTTCGCGCGTGCTTCTCACGCCTGTTTCACGGTGGCGGAAGCGGCGGTATGATTTGCATGTCTAGCGGTGGTTGACAGAGGAGCGCACGTGAAACTTAAGCAGGCGGCAGTCTTGACGCGCTATTTCGGCGCAATGCTCGCATTGATGATTGCCGTCTCGGGCTCTGTTCACGCCGAACCCGTCTTCTCGTTTGACGCGACGCCGGGCAAGCTGCCGAAGACGGTCGTTCCGTTCCACTACGCGATCGAGCTGCGGCCTGATGCCGAGAAGCTGGAGCTTGGCGGCGTCGAAGTGATCGATATCGAGGTGCGCGAACCTACCGCGCGCCTGACGCTCAACGCGGTGAGCACAACGTTTGCGTCCGTAACGGTTGACGACGGCGCCGAGCGCGCCGACATCGCGCTCGATGCCACCGCCGAGACGGCAACATTCACCTTCGCGCAGCCGTTAGCTACGGGCGCGCATCGGCTGCGCATCGCGTTCACGGCGCGGATCAACAAGTTCGACCGCGGATTCTTTTTCGTCGATTACCCGACCGACAACGGCGCCAAGCGGCTGTTGACCAGCAAGCTCGAGCCCGCCGATGCGCGGCGGATATTTCCTTGCTGGGACGAGCCCGCCTTCAAGGCGAGCTTTGCGCTGACGGTCATCGTGCCGCGTCATCTGCTCGCCGTGGCCAACATGCCGGTGACGCGGGAGGAAATGCTCGAGCCGAACCTGAAGCGCGTTGCTTTCGCGTCCACACCGAAAATGTCGACCTATCTGTTCGTCCTGACGGTGGGCGAACTGGAGCGCATCACCGCGGAAGCGGAAGGCGTGACGGTCGGCGTCGTCGCCACCACCGGCAAGGCCGCGAAGGGACGGTTCGCGCTCGACAGCGCGGTGCAGCTGCTGGCCTGGTTCAATGATTATTTTGGCATCAAATATCCGCTCCCCAAGCTCGACCTGATCGCAGTGCCCGGCGGCTTCGGCGGCGCGATGGAGAACTGGGGCGGCATCACCTTCTTCGAAAGCCGGCTGCTGTTCGATCCCGCGACCAATCCGGACAGCGCGCGGCGCGGCATCTTTTCTATCCTCGCCCATGAGATGGCGCATCAATGGTTCGGCGATCTCGTCACCATGGCCTGGTGGGACAATCTCTGGCTCAATGAGGGCTTTGCAACCTGGATGGCGACCAAGGCCGCTGAGCAATTTCATCCGCAGTGGCAGAGCTGGCTGAACGGCTATGGCCAGAAGCAGTTCGCCATGTCACTCGACGCAAGGCGTACCACGCATCCGATCCAGCAACGGGTCGCCAATGAGAGCGAGGCGATGGTCGCGTTCGACGCCATCACCTACAACAAGGGACAGGCGCTGATCCGGATGCTGGAGAACTATCTCGGCGAAGCCGTGTTCCGCGACGGCATTCGCGCCTATATGGCTGCGCATGCCTATGGCAACACCACCACGGCCGATCTCTGGCAGGTGCTGGAGCGCGCGGGCCACAAGCCGGTGACCGAAATCGCCGCATCCTTTACCGAGCAGGATGGCGTGCCGCTGATTTCAGCCGAAACAGTTTGCCAAGGCGGTGCGCAGCGCATGACGCTGCGGCAGGATCGTTTTGCGATCGCGCCCGCACGGACGGGTCCAGCCTTGCCGCCGCGCAACTGGCAGGTGCCGGTTGCGATCGGGCCGCTGGGCGCGACACCAACTGCCGATGTCATATTGCTTCGCGGCTCGGCGGAAGCGGCGGCCGGATCCTGCGGCGAGGCGATCAAGGCTAACCTTGGCGATATCGGCTATTACCGCGTCGAGTATGGGCCGGTTAACCTGACAGCATTGACAAAGGCCCTGCCGCAGATGTCAGCCACAGACCGGGTCAATTTCCTCGCCGATAGCTGGGCGATGGTGCAGGCCGGCCGTGCCGAGCCGCCATCCTATCTCGCCTTGGTCGAACAGATCGGTGCGGATGACCGCCGTCCGGTATGGGATCAGGTCATCGGTGTGTTCTCTTCGCTCAACCGCCTGTCGCGCGAGCGCGCCGAGCGTCCGGCGCTGCAGCGCTATGCCCGCGCCAAATTGCGCCCGGTGCTCGATCGGCTCGGCTGGAACGGTAGCGGCTCCGGTGATGATGACGATACGCTGCTGCGCAGCAGCCTGATCTGGACGCTCGGCGATCTCGGCGACGAAGACGTCATCGCGGAGGCAAAGCGGCGGTTCGCCGGCTTCCTCGGCGATCCGCAATCCTTGCCCAACGCGTTGCGCGATGCCGTCACGCACGTTGCGGGCGTCACGGCGGATCGTGCGACGTATGACGCGCTGCTGGCGCTCGCGCGCAAGAGCACCGTGACCAGCGAACGTACGCGTTATTACCTCGCCGCCGCCAGCACGCGCGAACCGGCGCTGGCCCGCGCCACGCTGGCGTTGACGCTGACCGATGAAGTGCCGGGCACCATCGTTACTGGCCTGATCAATTCGGTCGGGTTCTCCGGTGAGCAGCCCGGTCTGGCCTGGGAGTTCCTGCAGAAAAATTATGATGCGCTGTTCGTAAAGCTGGGACCGCAATTCCGCGACCAGTTCGTTGCGAGCTTCATGACCAACTTCAGCGACGAACGCCGTGCTGCCGAACTCGCCGGCTTCACGCCGGCTCAGGCGACCTCGGGCGGGCGGGTGACGGCTGGCCGCGCCCAAGAGACGATCGCGATCTCGGCCGATCTCAAGGCGCGCGCGCTGCCGGCGATCGAGGCCTGGATCAAGGAACGCAAATAGCCATCGTTGCCTTGGACCGGCATTCCAGATAGCCATGGCAATGATCATGGCTTTCCCGCTTGAGGCATCTTCCTCTCATGGCTGATTTTCACGGCGTCTTTCCCTATCTGGTCTCGCCGATCGATGTGTCAGGGCAGATCCGTACCGACGTTCTCGGCCGGCTCTGCGACGATCTGATCAAGGCTGGTGTGCATGGACTGACGCCGCTGGGGTCCACCGGCGAGTTTGCCTATTTGAACCAGGCGCAGCGGACAGACGTGGTGCAGACCGCGATCGAGGCGGCGAACGGCCGCGTGCCGGTGATTGCCGGCGTGGCCTCGACGTCGACGGCGGATGCGGTGGCGCAGGCGAGGGAGTATCAAAAGCGCGGCGCCGACGGCATTCTCGCGATCATGGAAGCTTACTTTCCGGTTGCCGACGCGCAGGTCGAAGCCTATTTCCGCGCCATTGCCGATGCCGTCGACATTCCTGTGGTGATCTACACCAACCCGCAATTCCAGCGGTCCGATCTGACGCTCGATGTGATCGCCCGTCTCGCGGCCCATCCGCGCATCGGCTACATCAAGGATGCCTCGACCAATACCGGGCGGCTGCTGTCGATCATGAACCGTTGCGGCGATAGCATCAAAGTCTTCTCGGCATCAGCCCATATTCCGGCGGCGGTGATGCTGATCGGCGGGCTGGGCTGGATGGCAGGTCCCGCCTGCATCATCCCGCGGCAGAGCGTTGAACTCTATAATCTCTGCAACGCCAAGCGTTGGGACGAGGCGATGGTGCTGCAGCGCAGGCTGTGGCGCATCAACGAGGCTTTTGCGCGTTTCAATCTGGCCGCCTGCATCAAGGCCGGGCTCGACATCCAGGGCTATGCCGTCGGCGACCCCGTGCCGCCGCAGGCGCCGCTGACGGAAGAGCAGCGCAAGGTCGTCGAGGCGGCGTTGCGCGATCTGGCCTAGGTGGGATTCCTGTCGGGTGGGCAAAGCCAACGGGTCGCGCGAATGCGCGCCCGATGACAGGCTCCGCGTGCCCACCATCTATCAACGAGTCCCGACGTGAATGGTGGGCACGCTGCGCTCTGCCCACCCGACAATTCCGGTTTTCTTGGCTTAGACCGCCCGCAGCCCTTCCTTCGGCGTCTCCCGCATCAGCGCCTCCAGATCGCTTTGCTCCAAGGTCTCCTTCTCCAGCAGCTTCTTCGCCGCCCGATCCAGGATCGCGCGTCGCGCCTTCAGGATACCTTGCGCCCGTTCGAACACATGGTCGACGATCGCGCGAACCTCCTCGTCGACTGTAGCGGCCGTCTCGTCGGCATAGTCGCGCTCGCGCGTCGGATAGGGGCGATCGGCGCCGGCGAGGAAGTTGCCGGGATCGCGCTCATAGGCGACGCTGCCGAGCTTTTCCGACATGCCATAGCGCGTCACCATGCTGCGGGCGATATCGGTGACGCGGCGAAGGTCATCGGCAGCGCCGGTGGAGAGATGATTGAACACGATCAATTCAGCCGCACGGCCGCCGAGCAGCACGGCCATCTTGTTCTCCAGCTCTTCCTTGGTCATCAGGAAGCGGTCTTCGATCGGACGCTGGATGGTGTAGCCGAGCGCACCGACGCCGCGCGGGATGATCGATACCTTGTGCACGGGATCGACGCCGGGCAGCGACAGCGCGATCAGCGCGTGGCCCATCTCGTGATTGGCGACGATCTCGCGCTCCTTCGGATTGAGCAGCCGGTTTCGTTTCTCCAGCCCCGCCACCATGCGCTCGACCGCATTGTTGAAGTCGGTCATCGCTACCGCGCTTGCGCCACGGCGCGTTGCGAGCAGGGCGGCTTCGTTGACGAGGTTGGCGAGATCGGCGCCGGTGAAGCCCGGCGTGAGCGCCGCGACCGCCTCGGCATCGACGTTCGTGTCGAGCTGCACTTTCTTGATGTGCACTTTAAGAATTTCGACGCGGCCTTTCTTGTCGGGGCGATCGACCAGCACCTGCCGGTCGAAGCGGCCGGCGCGCAGCAGCGCAGGATCGAGGATTTCCGGCCGGTTGGTCGCGGCGAGGATGACGAGACCCGACCGCGAATCGAAGCCGTCGAGCTCGACCAGCAGCTGATTGAGCGTCTGCTCCTTTTCGTCATGCCCGCCGGCAAAGGGCCCGATGCCGCGAGCGCGGCCCAGCGCGTCGAGCTCGTCGATGAAGATGATGGCCGGCGCCTTCTGGTGCGCCTGCTGGAACAGGTCGCGCACCCGCGCCGCGCCGACGCCGACGAACATTTCGACGAATTCCGAACCGGAAATCGAGAAGAACGGCACTTTGGCCTCACCGGCGACGGCCTTGGCCAGCAGTGTCTTGCCAGTGCCGGGCGGACCGACCAGCAGCACGCCCTTCGGCATGCGTCCGCCGAGCCGCCCGTAGTCGGTGGGATTTTTGAGGAAGTCGACGACCTCGCGCAGTTCGTCCTTGGCTTCGTCGACACCAGCGACGTCGGAGAAGTTCACCCCGGTATCGGACTCGACATAGACCTTGGCCTTGCTCTTGCCGATCGCCATCAACCCGCCGCCAAGGCCGCCGCCTTCCGCGGCGCGTTTGCCGATATACCACCACAGGCCGAAGAACAGCAGCACCGGCATGACCCAGGACAAGAGGTCGCGCAGAAACGTGCTCTCGATCTGCCCGGTGAATTTGACGTTATATTTCTCCAGCTCCTGTGCGGTCTCCTGGTCGACGCGCGTGGTGATGAACTGCTTCTGTCCCCCCGAAAGCGGCTCCTTCAACGTGCCCTGCACGGTCCGGTCCGAGATGCCGACGCTCACCACCTTGCCTTGCTTCAGGAGCTGTTGATATTCGCTATAGGGAATGACGGCGATTTGGTTCGCCATGGAAATGAAGTACTGGATCACGATGACGGCAAAGATCGCAGCGATCGCATAGCCGACATTGAAACGTGTCTTGTTGTTCATGATCGAACTCCAGGAGCACACACAGTCCGCATCGGCACATTTGCCTCAAATCAGCGAAAGCCGTGCCGGGACCCTCGATTGTGGCCTCCTGACAATGGGTTGAGGGACGCTTGGTTTCAACGGTGAGGGCTGCTTGCGCGACAATACGCGCTCCCTAGATGATATCTGCCCATCCCCCGGGTGCGCCAACAAGTCTCTGAACGGCCAGAAACTTTCGGCTGGTCAGGGCGTTTGCTGACGCGGACGCCTGATGGGCTGAAATCTCCGCTTCCCGTTCTCCTCGCTGGACGCGGCATTTACCAGATGAGTATTCGATGAGCCGTCGCTTCGCGCTTTCCCTCGCCGCCATCGCAGCCGTGCTGGTTGCCTTGACGCTCTCCAACATCCGCTACAGCCCGTGGACCAATATTTCGGCCCGCACCGTTGACCAGCGCGGGCCGCTTTCCGAGGCCGAGCGCGCCAATATCGAACTGTTCGAGCGCGTGTCACCGTCGGTCGTGCAGGTCGCCGCGCGCTCCGGCGCCGCCAATCCGCTGGCCGAGGATGAAGGCGGCGAAGCCGGCGCGGGCGCAGCCTCGGGCACAGGCTTTATCTGGGACAATGACGGCCACGTGGTCACGAACAATCATGTCGTTCAGAATGGCAGCGAAGTCGCGGTTCGCTTTGCCTCCGGCGAAGTGGCTCGCGCGGAGGTCATCGGCGTCGCGCCCAACTACGACCTCGCGGTGCTCAGGATCAGGAGCGCGCGCAAGCTGCCGCCGCCGGTGGCGCTGGGAAGCTCGAGTGAACTCAAGGTCGGCCAGTCGGCCTTTGCGATCGGCAATCCGTTCGGCCTCGATCAATCGCTGACCAGCGGCATCATCAGCGCGCTGAAGCGTCGGCTGCCGACCTCGAGCGGCCGCGAGATCGCCAACGTGATCCAGACCGACACCGCGATCAATCCCGGCAATTCGGGCGGGCCGCTGCTGGATTCAGCGGGAAGGCTGATCGGCGTCAACACCGCGATTCTCTCGCCCTCCGGCACCAGCGCCGGCATCGGCTTTGCAATCCCCGCGGACATCGTCAATCGTGTGGTGCCTGAGCTTATCAAGAACGGCCGCGTGCCGACGCCCGGGATCGGCATTGTCGCCGCGAGCGAGGCGGTCTCGACCAGGCTAGGCATCGAGGGGGTGATCGTGGTGCGCACCGCGCCCGGCAGCCCGGCCGAGCGCGCCGGCATTCGCGGCGTCGATTTCAATTCGGGAGCGCTCGGCGACGTTATCGTTCAGGCCGACGGCAAGCCGGTGCACCGGCTCTCCGACCTGACCGACCAGATCGAGCAGGTCGGTGCTGGCAAGAGCATTCGCATCGGCCTGAAACGAGGTTCGCAAGCCCGCGATATCACCATCGATATCGTCGACGTCGGCCGCAGCTGATACCCCTTCTTGACAGCAGGATCATACCCCGCTCGCGGCCGGTGGCGAGGCGCGCGCTGGCGCATTTATTGCAGGCATTATTGCAATGAATTGAATGCGTTGCCTCCCGCGGAAAAACCGCTAAAACCCCGCCCAATTCCTACCAAGAAGCTCGAAGGAAAAACTGATGAACATTCTTCCCGGCAATATGCGTTTCGGTGCGGGCCAGCCGGTCAAGCGTTTGGAAGACCAGCGGCTGCTGACCGGGAAGGGACTGTTCATCGACGACAAACCGGAGGAGGGCGCGCTGTGGCTCTATCTGCTGCGCTCGCCGCATGCGCACGCGAAGATCGTCTCGGTTGATACGGCAGCAGCGGCCGGGATGGACGGCGTCCAGGCGGTCTATACCGGCGCCGACCTGATCAAGGACGATATCGGCACGCTCCCGACGCTCGCCATCTTCAAGCGGCCGGACGGCTCGGCGATGACGGTGCCGCCGCGCCGGCTGCTGGCGCATGAGGTGGTGCGTTATGCCGGCGAGGCCGTCGCCGCCGTGGTCGCGACCTCGCGCGTGCAGGCGCAGACCGCGGCCGAAGCCATCGTCGTCGATTACGAGGTGCTGCCATCTGTGGTCGATCCCTTGGAAGCGGTCAAGCCCGGTGCGCCGGCGGTGTGGCCGGAGGCGCCGGATAACGTCGTCGCCGCGATGAGCTATGGCGATGCCGCCAAGGTCGAGGAAGCCTTTGCCAATGCCGCGCACAAAGTCTCGCTCGATCTGGTCAGCCAGCGGCTGGTGCCGTCGGCCATGGAGCCGCGCTCGACGATTGCCGAGATCGAGAAGAAGACCGGCCGCCTGATCCTGCACGTGCAGTCGCAGACCCCCGGCTCGACCCGCGATCTGCTCGCGGAATCCATTCTGAAGCGGCCGAAGGACAGCGTCCGTGTGCTGGTCGGCGATATCGGCGGCGGTTTTGGCCAGAAGACCAGTCTTTATCCGGAGGACGGCATCGTCGCTTACGCCGCGACCAAGCTGAACAAGAAGATCCGTTGGCGCGGCGACCGTACCGATGAGTTCGTCGGCGGCACCCATGGCCGCGATCTCACCTCGACCGGCGAATTCGCGCTCGATGCCAAGGGCCGCGTGCTGGCCTATCGCGTGCGCTCGATCGGCGGCACCGGGGCGTATTCGTCGGGAACGGCGAACATCATTCCGCTGGTGCTCGGGCCATTCGTGCAGACCGGCGTCTACGATCTGCCGCTGGTGCATTTCGAGGTGAAGTCGGTGATGACCAACACCGCGCCGGTCGGCGCCTATCGCGGCGCGGGGCGGCCGGAAGCCGTGTTCATCGTCGAGCGTCTGATGGACGCCGCGGCGCGGCAGATCGGCATGGACCCGCGCACCATCCGCAAGGTGAATTACATCAAGCCGGCGCAACTGCCCTACACCAATGCCGTCGGCCAGGTGTACGATTCCGGCGCGTTCGCCCACATGCTGTCACGCGCCGCCGAACTGGCCGACTGGGACGGCTTTGCCGCGCGCAAGAAGGCGGCGAAGAAGAAGGGCCTGCTCTACGGGCGCGGCCTCACCAGCTATATCGAATGGACCGGCGGGCGCGCGCACACCGAAAAGGTCTCTCTGCATGCGACTGCGGAAGGCCGCATCATCCTGCATTCCGGCACCATGGCGATGGGGCAGGGCCTGCAGACCACCTACACCCAGATGGTATCCGAATCGCTCGGCATCGCCCTCGACAAGATCGACGTCGTGCAGGGCGATACCGATCTCGCCACCGGCTTCGGCAGTGTCGGTTCGCGCTCGCTGTTCGTCGGCGGTACGGCGGTGGCGGTTTCGGCGAACGACATGATAAACAAGGCGCGCGAGAAGGCCTCGAACGTGCTGGAGACCTCGGTCGAGGATATCGAATACCGCGACGGCTGGCTGACGGTGGTCGGCACTGACAAGAAGATCAGCCTGTTCGAGATTGCCAAGAAGGAAGATGGCGCGCAGCTTTCCGTCGATTCCGAAGGCGAGGTCGACGGGCCGAGCTGGCCGAACGGCACGCATATCTGCGAAGTCGAGATCGATCCCGAAACCGGTGTCACGCGGGTGGTGCGCTACACCACGGTCGATGACGTCGGCGTGGCCGTCAACCCGATGCTGGTGACCGGGCAGGTGCATGGCGGCGTCGCCCAGGGCATCGGGCAGGCGCTCTATGAGGGCGTCGCCTACAGCGAGGAAGGCCAGCTCTTGACCGCGAGCTATCAGGACTACTGCGTGCCGCGTGCCGACGACATTCCGCCGATCACGGTCACGCTCGATGATTCCGCGCCCTGTCGCACCAACCCGCTCGGCGCCAAGGGCTGCGGCGAATCCGGCGCCATCGGCGGCCCGCCCTGCGTCGCCAACGGCGTGATGGATGCGCTTAGTGAGCTTGGCATCACGCAGCTGAATACGCCGCTGACGCCCGCCAAGGTGTGGCAGGCGATAAGGGATGCGCGGGTGGTGGGGTAGGACGCCCTTCATCCGCCCCTTGAGGGGGAGGGTCGGCACGCATGAGCGCAGCGAGATGTGAGGCGGGGTGGGGTGCTCTCTCAACACGGGCACTGTTGGCTGTGGAGAGACCGTCACCCCACCTCGGTTCGCATTGCATGCGAACCGATCCTCCCCCTCCAGGGGAGGATAAGACGAGCCGCAATTGGTCGCGTTACAACCCCAACACCATCTTCGCGATGATATCGCGCTGGATCTCCGACGAGCCGCCGAAGATCGTATACGCCCGGCCGTTGAGATATTCCGGCACCATCGGCAGCATTTCCTCCGGAATTCCCGGCGTCTCGTTGAGGCGGTAGAGGGGCCGCATTGGCTCGACATAGAGGCCGTCATGGCCGATTACATCGACGCCGAGCCGCGTCACCGCCTGGCGGATTTCGCTGTTGCGCAGCTTCAATATCGACGACACCGCGCCGGGGTTTTGTCCGGTCTGCAGCGCGGAGAGCACGCGCAGCTCGGTCATCTCGAGCGCATCGATATCGACCTCGATCTCCGACATCCGCACCGCGATATCGGGATCGTCGATGGCGCGGCCGGTGACGTCGGATTCGGCCAGATCGGAAATCGTCTTCAGCGCATCGCGCAGCTTGGCCGAAGCAATGCCGGCGCCGCGCTCGAATTCGAGCAGATATTTGCCGTAGGTCCAACCCTTGCCTTCCTCGCCGACGCGGCTCGCGACAGGCACGCGCACGTCGTCGAAGAACACCTGGTTGACCTCGTGATCGCCGCCGATGGTCAGGATCGGCCGCGTCGTGATGCCCGGGCTCTTCATGTCGATCAGGATGAAGGAGATGCCGTCCTGCTGCCGCTCGGTCTCGTTGGTGCGCACCAGCGCGAACATCATGTTGGCGTGGTGGGCGTGCGTGGTCCAGATCTTGGTGCCGTTGATGATGTAGTGGTCGCCATCGCGCGCCGCGCGGGTTTTCAGCGAGGCGAGATCGGAGCCGGAGCCCGGTTCGGAATAGCCCTGGCACCAGTAATCCTCGCCGGCGAGAATCCGCGGCAGGTAATAATTCTTCTGCTCGGGTGTGCCGAAGCCGATGATAACGGGGCCGACCATCTTGACGCCCATCACGTTCACATTGGGCACGCCGGCGCGGGCGCTTTCGCTCTCGAAGATCCAGCGCTGCGCCGGGGTCCAGGGCGGCCCGCCATATTCCACAGGCCAGCCCGGCGCGCCCCAGCCTTTCCGGTGCAGCGCGCGCTGCCAGGCCATGCCGATATCGGGATCGGAAAAGACCGACGGCGTCAGTGCGGTGGCACGTTTCATTTCCGCCGTGAGGTTGGCTGCGATGAAGTCGCGGACTTCCTTTTCAAACGCGCGCTCTTCGGCGCTGAACGTCAGATCCATGGTTTCAGCTCCTTGTCAGGCCTGAGCGGCACGGCCGCCGAGCGCGGCATGACGGCGATAATGATGGGCGCTGCTGCCGAACAGCGTCTCGAAGGCAAGCAGCCGTTTGAAGTAGGCGCCGATGTCGAGCTCTTCGGTGACGCCCATCGCGCCATGAAGCTGCACCGACTGCTCGGCGACGAAGCGCGCGCATTTGCCGATCTTGGCTTTTGCGCCGGAGGCCGCGCGGCTGCGCGCCAGCGGCTCGGCATTCGCCGTCAGCGCGGCGCGCAAGGCCATCGAGCGCGCCTCGTCGCACTGCATCGCCATGTCGGCGAGGCGATGGCGGATCACCTGGTTGGCCGAGAGCGGCCGGCCGAACTGCTTTCTGATTTTTGTGTATTCGAGCGTCTGGTCGAGCAGGGTCTGCATGATGCCGACGGCTTCAGCCCCAAGTGCGGCCATCGCGCGGTCGACCACAGCTTCGATTGCGGACAGTGCGTCGCTGCCGTCGCCAAGCAGTGCGTCGGCGGGAAGCTCGACGCCGCTCATTTCGAGATTGCAGGCGCGGCCACCGCCAAGCCGGGGGTAGTCGCGCAAGGCAAGACCGTGCGTGCCTTGTGGTACCAGAAACAGGCAGAGCTTGCCGTCATCGATGCGGGCCGAAACAACGATCTGGTGGGCCGCATTGCCGTCGAGCACGGCGATTTTTTGTCCGTCGAGACGCCAGCCGCCGGACGTCTTCTTCGCCGTGGTCCAAACAGCGCCGAGATCGAAGCGCGCCTGACGCTCCGAATGCGCCAATGCGAGATACAGCGAACCGTCGGCGATTTTTGGCAACAGCGCCTGCTTCTGCGCCTCCGTGCCGCATTCGGCGATCAGCGATGCCCCGATCACGGCGGTGGAGAGATACGGCTCGGCGACGAGGCCGCGGCCGAACGCTTCCATCAGGATGCCGATCTCGATCGCGCCGCCGCCAAGCCCGCCGTAAGCCTCGGGGATCGGCAGCGCCAGCCAGCCCAGTTCGGCGAACTGCTTCCAGATCCCGGCGCTGAAGCCGAGCGGCTCGTTCGCCGTCCGGCGGCGGAGATCGGCTGTATAGGTCTCGTTGACGAAGCGGTCGGCACTCTCGCGCAGCAATCGCTGCTCGTCGGTCAGGGTAAGGTCCATCTGTTGTTTTTGCTTTCTCTATTTTACCTGTGCCGATTTCCGAACCGAGGGATGAAGGCCAGCGGGATCGACCATCATGCCGAACTCCTGCAGATTGTGCGCATGGCAGAGTTGGTGCAGCGCGAACGCCTGATCGATCGCCGCCGGCTGTCCCATCACGTCGACCGAGCGATTGACCGCTTCCTTGGTCAGCTTCAGCGCGAAGGACGGCTTGGCGGCGATCCGCTCGGCGAGCTTCAGCACGAAGGACGACAGCTCCTCGCGCGGCACCACGTGGTTGACCATGCCGAGCCGGTGCGCTTCCTCCGCGGTCCAGACGTCAGCAGTGAACAGCAATTCCTTCGCTTTCCGCGGACCGAGCTCCCAGGGATGCACGAACCATTCGACGCCGCAGACACCCATGGTGACGACGGGATCGCAGAATTCCGCGTCACTGCTTGCGACGATGAGGTCGCAGGCCCATGCCAGCATCAACCCGCCGGCGATGCACTTGCCGTGCACTTCCGCGATCGTCGGCTTTGCCAGATTGCGCCAGCGCCGCGTGATCTGCAGGTAGATCTCCTGCTCGCGCGCGAAACGTCCATGGGCATTGGGCTCGGCAAATCCGCCCCAATTTCCAACCGGCGGAAAATCCGCGCCGGCGGTGTTCTTACCGGTCGGTCGCAGATCATGCCCCGACGAAAAATGCGGGCCATTGCCGGCGAGAATGATGACCTTGACCGTATCGTCCTGCACTGCCTGGTCGAAGGCGGCATTGAGGTCGTAGGTCATCTGCAGGTTTTGCGCGTTGCGCGCTTCGGGCCGGTTCATCACGATTCGCGCGATGCGCGGCTCCGGCCGCTCCACGACGATGGTTTCGAATGGCATCACGGCCCTCGCGTTTCCCTTTTTGTTGCCGGCCATGTTGTTATTTCGGCAAATGATACGCAAGTGCCGTCTGGTGCAGCCGGTCTGCAAAATCGGCCTGACGCAATCTCCGGCCTGCATACCCCGCGCAACCATTCTGCTATGCTGGCGTTTGATTGTTTTCGGGAGAGTTCGATGCGCAGATTATTGACCGTGTTGGCGACGCTGTCGTGCCTGAGCCTGACCAATTGCGGCTACAACGCCATCCAGACCACTGACGAGCAGGTCAAGTCGAGCTGGTCGGAAGTCGTCAACCAGTACCAGCGCCGGGCCGATCTGGTGCCGAACCTCGTCAATTCCGTGAAGGGCTTTGCGCAGCAGGAAAAGGACGTCTTGCTCGGCGTCACTAACGCGCGCGCCAAGGTCGGCAGCGTCCAGGCGACGCCGGAAGTGCTGAACGACCCGACAGCTTTCCAGAAATTCCAGGCGGCACAGAGCGAGTTGACGAGCGCGTTATCGCGCCTCCTGGTCGTGACCGAGAACTATCCGCAGCTCAAGTCCGACACGCTGTTTCGCGATCTCATGGCGCAGCTCGAGGGCACCGAGAACCGCATCACCGTGGCGCGCAACCGCTACATCAAGGCGGTGCAGGACTACAATGTCGGCATCCGCACCTTTCCGAACAATCTGACGGCGATGGCGTTCGGCTACAAGGAGAAGCCGAATTTTACGGTCGATAACGAGAAAGCGATCTCGACCGCGCCGAAGGTTGATTTCAATCCGACGCCGGCGCCCGCGAAATAGCGGGTGAGCGAACGATCCGCGATGAACGCTGCAAGAGCCTCCCTTCTGGCGCTGCTGCTGTGCTGGGCTTGCTCAGCGCTGGCCCTCGTCGCGGTGCCGCCGCTGACGGGCCGCGTCGTCGACCAAACCGGCACGCTCTCGGCCGGCGATATCGCTGCATTGACGCAGCAACTGAAAGATCTGGAAACGCGAAAGGGCAGCCAGATCGCGGTGCTGATCGTGCCGACAACCGACGGCGAGGCGATCGAGCCGTTCGCGCTCCGTGTCGCGGAGGCGTGGAAGATCGGCCGCAAGAAGATCGACGACGGCGCGCTGCTCGTGATCGCCAAGAACGATCGCCGGTTGCGCATCGAGGTCGGCTACGGCCTCGAGGGCGCGCTCACCGACGCTACCACCAAGCGCATCATCGATGAGGATATCACGCCGAAGTTCAAGAGCGGCGATTTTGCCGGCGGGGTTTCGGCAGGCGTCAACCGGATGATCGGGGTGGCTAATGGTGAGAAACTGCCGGAGCCGGAACCGCCGCACTGGCAGGATGGCGGGCTGCTCGGCAATATCGATCCGTTTAATCCCGTTGCTCTGATCTTCGTTTTCATTGTCGGTACGGTGCTGAGGGCGGTGCTTGGCCGGTTCATCGGGGCGGCGGCAACCGGCGGCATCGTCGGGATATTCGGATGGTTCATGGCGGGATCGCTTGCGGCCGCGATCCTCATCGGCTTTATCGCTTTCGTCGTGACGTTCCTCGTTCAGAACATGGGCTCAATGGGCCCAGGCGTGGGCCGCCGCGGCAGGGATAGTGGGTGGGTCACGGGCGGCAGCGGAGGTTCATGGTCGGGCGGCAGCAGTTCGAGTGACAGCGACAGCGGTTTCAGCGGGGGCGGCGGCAGCTTCGGCGGCGGTGGTGCCTCGGGGAGCTGGTAGACATGAAGGCGGCGCGCATCATCAGGCATCTTCTGCAGCATCACTGGCGGCGGCGTCTCGCGTTTCCGCCGGCGACGCTGGCGAAGATCGAGCAGGGGATCAAGGCCGGCGAAGCCACGCATGCCGCACAGCTTCGCTTCGTCGTCGAAGGCGCGCTCGACGGCGCGCCCTTGTTTCGTAACCAGCCGGCACGGGAGCGGGCGCTGGACGTCTTTTCCCAGCTCCGCGTTTGGGACACCGCGCAGAATAACGGCGTGCTGATCTATTTGCTTCTCGCCGATCGCGACGTCGAGATCGTCGCCGACCGTGGCATCGATGCCAAGGTCGGCCGCGAGGGCTGGGAAAGGATCTGCCGGGAGATGGAAACCGATTTCAGGGCAGGGGAATTTGAGCGCGGCGTCATCAGGGGCATCGAGGCGGTGTCGCGCGAACTGGCGACGCATTTTCCAAAGGTGGATGGCGGTTCGAATGAACTGCCTGATACGCCGGTGGTGCTGTAAAGCGCTGCCGCTGTCTTATACCAATGGATAGTCGGCTGCATCCTCTTGCACAGTGTGAGCCTATCTCAGAACGGTTCTTTTATATCTAGGTGCAATGGCGTCGGTCGGCGCGGGAGGTTACTGATCAAGGTAGATTTAGGAAGTGGAATGCAACGCAGCGGAACCGGACCCGCGAGCCGGCAGTTGCAAGACAAGGTCGGCGGCGTAACGCCCGCCGGCCTTTTCTCTTGGCCGACTGGCCGCCACCACGATACGTGGTCCGCGAACAGATCATCTCACACAGACTCACCAGCTCCGAGCGTGCCGCGGTAGGCCTGCCTTCGATATTCGGCCGGCGTGACGTTCATATGTCGGCGAAACACCCGATTAAGATGGCTCTGATCGGCGAAGCCGCTCAAGAGGGCGATCTCCTTCAGCGGCAGCCGATCTTTGCGTAGATGCTGGCACGCACGCTCCACCTTGCGGATCAGCACGTAGGCATGAGGGCGCATTCCGTAGTGTGCCTGGAATTTGCGCGCAAACTGTACCGGTGTGCAGTTGCAGATGTTTGCCAGCTCCTCGAGCGTTATGTTCCGGAAGATATTCTGCTCGATATAGTCTTCGATCAGGCGCGCATGAGCCGGTCTGAAACGTCCCTGTGCGCAGGGCATTTTGAAATGCACGGAGGCGTATTTCCGCAGGATGTGCACGCTGGCCTGGAGCGCCAGCGCATCGTAACAGAGCCGCCCGCCCGGACCTCCTGAGGCGACCTCCTGAACCATCTGATCGCTGATCCAGGTCAGGATCGGATCGTCGATCCTGAGCAGGTCATGGAGCTCAACGGCTTCCGCGTCGCGGTCAAACGCCTCGCTCGCTGTCTTCGCCATCAGCGTCGGCGATATGTAGAAATGACTGACCTCGATGTCATGTGCCCAGCGCCAGTTCGAGGCCTCCGCGCGGGTCAGCAGCGTGGTGACGCCACGGCCGACATGGTCCTGCTTCCACGCTCCCGTAACGCGGCGGTTCATCGACGTCGTGCCTTCGCGGTAGACGACGATCAGAAAGTTTTCCGACGGCGGGACCCAGATGTCGGACGGCTCATAGCGGAACACCCGCAGCCGGAAATCGGCCTTTCCCACCGCAAGGCTGTCCAACTTCAGTTGACCGGGAGCGTAGCGGGGCAGCTCCTCAACCGTGATGAATTGGCCCATGGGTCGGGCTCCCTCCGTGCAAACTCTTCGGGCGCGGTTCACCGCTCTTTTCGTTGGCCGGATTGCAGCCCCGGCAGCATAAGCCGCTTTTGCCATTTGCCAAGCGAACTGTGCCGGACCGCCCACTTGGCCGCGGGGTGCCGGAGGATTCGTTCAAAGGATTGTCTGTTTCATCCAAGCCCGGAACACCGATGGGCTCGTAGCCTCCTTCGCGTCTCAAGCAGGAACGGAAAGACGGCAAAAAAGCCGCGAGCCTTAGAACTCATCCGATCGACTTGCCGGGACTGACAATCCGCGACGCGTCGCCAGCCGATCACATGTCGGCTGGGAGGAAGGCCGTACGCGCAAAGAACCTGGGAGGGAAAGATGACGAAAGCCGCAACCAAGCCCAACGGAGGCAACGGCGCGCAGGTGACGGCGAAACTCGACGCCGTGGTAGTCGGGGCCGGCGTTGCCGGGCTCTACGCGCTGTATCGACTGCGTGAACAGGGCATGAGCGTCAGGGCGATCGACGCGGCGTCAGGCGTCGGCGGCACCTGGTACTGGAATCGCTATCCTGGCGCGCGCTTCGATTCCGAAAGCTACATCTATCAGTACCTGTTTTCCGAGGAGCTGTACAAGGGATGGAGCTGGAGCGAGAAATTCCCCGGCCAGCCGGAAATCGAACGCTGGCTGAACTATGTGGCGAACCGTCTCGATCTCCACAAGGACATCCAGTTCGCCACGACGGTCCAGAGTGCGCATTTCAACGAAGCGACGCAGCGCTGGCTCGTCACGACCGATCGGGGCGACGTGATCGACAGCCAATTCCTGGTCACCTGCTGCGGCATGCTCTCGGCGCCCCACGTGTCGTTCCCGGGGCAGGAGTCGTTCAAGGGGCAGGTGTTCCACACGGCGCGCTGGCCGAACCAGCCGGTCGATTTCGCCGGAAAGCGCGTCGGTGTTATCGGTAACGGCGCGACCGGCATCCAGGTCATCCAGACCATCGCCGGCCAAGTCGGCCATATGAAGGTGTTCATCCGCACGCCGCAATACATCATCCCGATGAAGAACCCGAAATACGGCCCGGCGGATGCGGAGGCCTACAAGTCGAAGTTCAAGCGCTTCACCGAACGGCTGCCGCATACCTTTACCGGATTTGAATACGATTTCGAGCACACTTGGGCCGGCCTTACGGGACAACAGCGCCGCGAGGTGATCGAGGATTGCTGGAATGACGGCTCCCTCAAACTGTGGATCTCGTCCTTCGCGGAGCTGTTCTTTGAAGAGGAGGTCAACAGCGAGATCTCCGAATTTGTTCGCGAGAAGATGCGCGAACGGCTCAAGGATCCGAAATTGTGCGAGCTGTTGATTCCGTCGAACTATGGGTTCGGGACGCATCGGGTCCCGCTCGAGCAGAACTTCCTCGAGGCCTTCCACCGTCCCAATGTCGAGATCGCCAGCGTCAAGAGTAATCCGATCGAGTGCGTGACGCCGACGGGGATCAAGACCGCCGACGGGACCATCCATGACCTCGATATCATTATCCTGGCGACCGGATTCGACGCTGGTACCGGCGCGCTGACGCGGATCGACATCAGGGGGCGCGGCGGAAGGTCGCTGAAAGATGACTGGAGCAGGGACATCCGCACCACGATGGGCCTGCAGGTTCACGGCTATCCGAACCTGTTCACGACCGCCGTGCCGCTCGCGCCCTCGGCCGCGCTCTGCAACATGACCACGTGTCTGCAGCAGCAGGTAGAATGGATCGACGATTGCATCGCCTACATGCGCCGCCAGAGCCTCAACGTCATCGAGCCGACGAAGGACGCGGAGGACGGGTGGGTAGCCCATCACGATGAGATCGCCAATGCGACGCTGATCGCAAAAACCAATTCCTGGTATCTGGGCTCGAACGTCCAGGGCAAGCCGCGCCGGGTCCTGTCGTATTGCGGCGGCGTCGGTGCCTATCGCCAGAAGTGCGACGAGGTCGCGGCGAACGGCTACCCGGGCTTTGCCATGCAGTGATCGACGAAGCTATTTCAGTACAGAAGGAGAAAGATCATGAGCACGAACTTCAGTGCGGCGGCTGACGCCGTTCTTGATGGCGTCGTTACGGCCACTCCGCGCGTACCCGGCGTCGTCGCCATGGTGACGGACCGCCATCGCAACATCTACGAAGGTGCGGCCGGCAAGCGCCGTCTCGATCAGCCGGCCGACATGACGACCGACAGCATTTTTGCCATCTTCTCCACGACCAAGGCGATCACCGGGACTGCCGTCCTGCAACTCGTCGAGGAAGGCAAGCTCGATCTCGACGCGCCAGCCCGGCGCTATGCACCCGAGATCGGAAAGCTGCAGGTGATCGAGGGTTTTACCGCCAATGGCGAGCCGATGCTGCGGGCGCCGAAGCGGGACATCACCACGCGCATGCTGATGGTTCACACTGCCGGCCTGAGCTACGATTTCATCAACCACACCTATGGTCGCCTGGCGCAGGAAAGGGGGCAGCCCAGCGTCATCACCGCGTCCAAGGCGTGCCTGATGACACCGCTGCTGTTCGATCCGGGCGAACGATGGGAATACGGCACCAATCTCGATTGGTGCGGTCAAATTGTCGAGGCCATCACGGGTAGCCGATTGGGCGATGTCTTCAAGTCGCGGATTTTCGAACCGCTCGGAATGCAGGACACCACCTTCGAACTTACCGACGCGATGCGCAAGAAGCTGGCCGGTATCCACGCGCGAAATGCCGACGGCTCACTGACGCCGATGGACTTCGAGCTGCCGGCTGAGCCCGAGGTGCACATGGGCGGTCATGGCCTTTACGGGACGATCGACGACTACATGCGCTTTATCCGCATGTGGCTGAATGACGGAATGGGCGAACACGGCCGTGTGCTGAAAGCCGAGACGGTGCGGATGGCGGAGAAGAACCATCTGGGAGAGAGCAAAGTCACTCCCATCACCGGTGTGATTGCTTCGCTGTGCAACGATGCGGAGTTTTTCCCGGGGCAGTCAAAGTCCTGGGCGCTGACCTTCATGATCAACGATGAAGAAGCTCCCACCGGTCGTCCCGCCGGTGCCCTCGGTTGGGCCGGTCTCGCCAATCTGTTCTATTGGATCGATCGGCGCAACGGGTTCGGCGGGTTCTGGGCCACGCAGATTCTTCCCTTCGGCGATCCCGCGTCGTTCATCGGTTATATGAACTTCGAGTCCGCGTTCTACGCGAGCCTGCGGCAGCGAAAGGCCGGCTGACGCGCTATGCCCAAGCAGTGCCCGCGGGAAGGCTTTCCTTACCGCAGGCACTGGTCTCACTTAACCGAAGGCCGCTCGGCCACCCGGGCCATCCACGCCACGATGTTGGCGTTGTCAAATGGCCGGATCACACCTTCGGTGTGGCGGAACATGCGGCGGACAGGCCGATCAACCCTAGCTGTCGTCGAGCTTGTTGAGGTCGCGCACCGACTGCATGATCGGCTCGAAATTCGCGCGCGCATCCAGCGCGTCGAACAATTGTGCAGTGTCGGACAGCAGGCCATGCGAGCGCTGGATCGCGATGCGCACGTCCTCCTGCGGCGTGTCGGACAGCCGCCCGTGACCGGACAGCAGGATCTTCGAATCGAGGCCCTTCAGCCGCTCCAGCGACTGAATGTAATCGGCGATGCTGCCGGAGCCGAATACACCGCCCATCACCCCGCCGGGCATCAGCGTGTCGGAAGCAAACAGCAATCCCTTGTCCTGCTCGAACAGCGTGATGCAGGCCGAGGTATGGCCGGGCGTGTGCATCACGTTGAGGCGGAAATTGCCGAGATCGATCAGGTTGCCTTCCTCCAGCCAGAGATCGATGTTGATCGGCACGTTCGGCTCGTTGAACATCTTGCGCAGCATCGAGAAGTCGTCGCGCAGCATGATCTTGTTGGCAGCCAGCCGGTGCGCGGCGATGAAGGCGCGGCCATGGAAGTGATAGGCGGCGCCGATATGGTCGAGATGCTCATGGCTTAGCACCACCATGTCGATATCGTCGGGCTTCACGCCGATATGGTCGAGCGACGTCAACAGGTGCGGATAGTTCGAGGACAGGCCGACGTCGATCATGATGGTGCGCGAGCTTCCGCGCACCAGATAGGCGTTCGCCGCACGATTCTTGAACCGCACCTGATAGACGTCCTTGGCCGCTTCGATCAGCGTACACATCTCGCTGTCGAGCAGCGTCTTGAACGGGCTTGGCCGGCGCTCGCTCATGAAGCCGCCGCAGCTTTGTAGGCCACCGTATTGGAGGCGCGCAGGCGCTTGCTGAGCGCATCCATGATCATCAGCGCGAAGGCCGGCTGCTGGCTGACCAAATAGACGAAGCGGGCGTGGTTGATGCGCATCACGCGGGTGTTCGGGGCGGCCGCAATGGCCGTTGCTGAACGGGACGAGCCGTCGATGACCGCCATCTCGCCGAAGAACTCGCCCTTGCCCAGCGTGACGATCACCGTCTTGCTGGCGCCGTTCATCTTGGCGATCTCGACCTTGCCGTCGAGCACGACGAACAGTTCCCGTCCGGTCGAGCCTTCCTCAAAAATGACGTCATCTACATCAAAGTCGGCGATGCATTTCTCGATGGTCATGGCAGCCACCTGCCTTTCTGGCTGGTCGGTCGTGTCCATGTTAATCGGGAAACGGACCGGCGCAAACGGAACCGACGAGGATGCCGCAGGGCAGCATAGGAGCCAGGGATCGGGTCGGCCGATGGTTGGCCGCCCAAAATCCCGGCCAGATGAGTTCCTAAAATTTCGGTAAGGCCGTGGCCGGTAACGATTTGGCAAGCAATAAAAGTTACCAAATGGTCAATCAATTCTGGAGAATCCAACGTGAGCGATGAGCAATCCCAGCCCGCCAGCGGTGAAACCGGAACTTCCGGCACGGGGCCGTCCGGTCCCGTGATATCAGCGGCGAACGAGCCGGTTATGGCTACGACCGAGGTTGCGGCGGCAAGGCTCGCGCCCGAGCAGGAAGAGACTTCGCCCAAGGCGGACGCGCCCAAGCTGGAAGCTGCCAAAATGGAAGCGCCGGAGGCGCCCAAAGCTGAGGCGCCGAAGGCTGAAACTTCCAAGGCCGAAGCTCCTAAGGAAACTTCCAAGGAAACTCCCAGGATCGACGCCGTGAAGGCGGAAGCACCGCGCTTCCCCGGCAATGTGATGATCATGTCGCCCGGCGACCGGGTCGGTGCCGACGCCACGGCTGGGCCAGCGGAGGCATCGTCGGGCAAGCGCCGGTTCGGCGCGATGGCCGCGATGGTGGCGCTGGCGACGGTGGCGGGTGCGCTCGGCGGGGCGCTGGCGACCGCGGGCATCGGCAAGCTGACGGCCGAACAGCCGGCCGCGCAGGCCTCGGCGAAGGATGGTGCGCTCGAAGCCGCGGTGGCGCGGATCGATGCCGACATCACGGCGCTCAAGGCCAGCATCGAACACACCGCCAAGGCCGGCGCGACCCAGTTCAACAAGGCCAATGACCGCCTCGATAAGGTGGAGAAGGCACAGGCCGAGCCGGCCGCGAAACTCGCCAAGCTCAGCGAGACCGTCGACAAGCTCCGGGCCGCCCAGGCGTCGGTGACGACAGCTGCCGCCGCGGCGACGTCCACGAAAGAGAAGGACGTCACGGGCACGATCCCGCAACAGGCCGCCGCAGTCGCTGCGCCGGCGCCTGCGCCTGCTGCACCGCCCAAGCCCGAGGTTGCCCGCCTGCCGACTGTCGAGGGCTGGGTGCTGCGCGACGTCGCAAACGGCAGCGCGCTGATCGAGAGCCGCCGCGGCATGTATGAAGTCTATGCCGGCGATCCCATACCTGGCCTCGGCCGTGTCGACGCCATCCGCAAGCAGGACGGCCGCTGGGTGGTCGTGACCAGCAAGGGCCTGATCGTCGCGCGCTGACGAGACTATAAGCCGATAGCAAGGCGCCTCACGGCGATGTGAGGCGCCTTTTTTCTTGAATAGACCACTTTGCGCGGTGTTAGTTGGGGCATGAGCCGCGCCCCGGGATTTCTCGCCGTCATATTCGTTCTGCTGTGCGGCGCTTCGCCGGCACGCGCGGCGCAGGACGCGGCGCCGGAGCGTGGCACCGCGATCATCGATCCCGCGACACTCCGCGACCTCGATAGCGGAAAATTTCGCCTTGACCGCATGCTGTTGCCGGAACGGACGGCCGACGCCCCGCTCGCCAACAACGAACTGTTCGCTATCCCAGCGATGACGCCGGTCCGGCAGGCGATCGATGGCGAGTTCGATCGCTATGTCGCGCGGCACGCTGCGAGCTTGCCGAAGGAGACGATCGGCGTCGGCACCGGTTTTGATTTTCAGCTGTTTGATCGCGCCATGCTCTATTCGGCGGATACGCGGTTCGTGCTGGCCGGCATCGTCAACCGCATGGATCGCACCTATGCGGCGGAGACAAACTGCGGCGAGATCCGCCTGATCTATCGCCTGACGCGGATCAACAAGGCGGCCGGCGACGACGCTTCGCCGCCGCGGCTGCCGATGTCGCTTAATCTCGTACTGAAGGCGAAAGCCGAGGGCGCGGCGATCACCTGCGCCGAAGTCGCAGGTCGCTGGCTTGCCGCGCCATCTGGCGGCCCATGGACGGCGAGTGGCGGTCCGCTCGATCTGATCGGCCACGAGAACATCGACCGCATCGAGACCAATCTGCAGATCGCGCATGCGCCGAAATCCGCGGTGCGCGATTTCCGCACCGACTATCTCCTGAAAGTGTTTCGCTACGATCGGAACATCAGCATGTTCGCGGAAGCGCCGATGGAAAACCAGATCGATCGCGCGCGGCTTCTGGCGGATGACGGCCTCAAGCGCGAGTTCAAGGCGTGGCTGCTCGATCCCGTCAATCTCGCCGCGTTCGATCGCGGCACGGTGCTGATCCCGGAAAAATTCCTCGCGAGCGGTGCAATTGCGCCGACGCCCGTCGGGTTCGATCCATCCGAGCTCGAGGCTGAATTCGGGCTGGCACAGGGCGAGGGCGCCGTGTTCGGCGAGGCCGATGTCGTGGCAGCGCTGAGGAAGGCGGCGGAGGGCGGCGTGAAGCTGCAGAACATCCGCTCACTGGCCGGGTTCGAACGACGTCTCAACGACGTGACCTGTTCCGGCTGCCACCAGACGCGCGGCATCGGCGGCTTTCATTTCCCCGGCGTTGACTGGATGGCGGACAAGCCGTCGAATATGGCCGTCGTGCCGGCGTCGCCGCACTTCTTCGGCGATCAGGTCCGCCGCCGCGATATCCTGACTGCGCTACGCGAGGGCAAGTCGCCGGACTATTCCCGCGGCTTCGCCAGCCGCCCGCAACTACGCGGCAGCACGGAACTCGCCGGCAGCAACTATTCCGACGGCTGGGGCGCGCATTGTTACGTGCAGGGCAAGCCGGCCGCCAACGACGATGCGAGCTTCCGCGACTGGACCTGCGCCGAGGGCCTGACCTGCCAGGCCGCCGGCAAGGTTTCGCGCATCGGCATGTGCTTCGTCAAAGGACGCTAGGGCCACTCAGGCGGCGGCTAGCGTAACAGCGCCTCGTGGGCCTCGACGCTCACGCGGTGCGTGACTCGGGAATATCCGCGTGTCCTTCCTGGAACAACCACACCCCTTCATTCTCTCCTCTTTCCAGCATTTCGTAGACTTCATAGATGTCTGCTGTGGGTGGGACGTCGACCGAATAGAGCAGCCGTTCCCCTATGCTCAAGCTAATTTGTGCACTTTCATATGAACAACCCATTCTCTCCAACATGCCCCAGTATACTCCAGTGCGAGCCTCAGCGAGCTGCATCAAAAGCATGTATGTCGAATGCCCGCTTCGTTCGGTTACTGTCACAAAATCGAAAATCTGGTCGTGCCCTGTCGGCTTCGCTGCAACGACGTCCAGATAGTTGATCCCCGTCGCGAAAAATGGCGAATTGTTGATTTGAAAATTTGGCCATTCACTTCCAGGCATTGGCATCGCCCACAGCGTTTCAGTTCCGTGGCCGTGCCATTCGGACGCGTCCAGTTCAAAGCGAACCTTTATCAACGAGTTCTTCATCTGGAATCGGGCTCCAGCGATGCGCTCATCTATATAGCACTGGTCACACGTAGCAGACTCAAGACTGTTTTCACACGAAGTGCTTGAGGCGCTTGCCGGGCAACAGATCGTAAGCTGACTTCCAGCCCGGCAATTGAGCCATCCGCCCGAGCCACGCGTTGAGGGCGGGATGGCTCGTTGCCAGATCGTAGCCCGTTTCGTCGGCGGGATAATGCAGATAGGCCATCATGGAAATGTCCGCCACCGTCGGCCGCTCGCCGATGGCGAATGCGTTCTTCTGCATGTGCTGTTCGAAGATCGACAGGAAGTCGTCGAGACGCCGGCGGAAATGCTTCAGCACGTGCTCGTCCGGCGAGGGCGTGAACGCGCGGTAATAGCGGTAGGTCGCCATGTAGCCGGTGAGCTTGTGGTTGTCCCAGAACAGCCAGCGCAGCAGCTCGAACTCTTCCTGTTCGGTCTCGCCGCCAAATTTTCCGAATTGCTTTGCAAGCTTCAGCAGGATCGGCGCGGTCTGGGTGAGGCGTTCACCGTCCACCTCCAGTACCGGAATTTCGCCCATCTCGTTGACGTCGCGCCGCCATTCCGCGGTCCGCGTCACGCCACCGCCGAAATCGGTCCAGACCCCCTCGAAGCGCTCCCCGCACAGCGTCAGCATCAGCGCGAGCTTGTAGCTGTTTCCGGACTCGGGAAAGTAATGCAGGCGATAGCTGGGCATATCTCGTTCCTTTGTCTGGTTCGGGGCTTGCCTGCCGGACAATAGCACGTATGATCCGAAAAACAGAACATTTGTTTTTTATTTCGGATCGGGAGCGCTGTCAACGTGGCCAACGCAATCGACGACAAGCCAAGTCCGCGCGAACGTCCATTGATGGAGGCGACGCTTCGCATCATCGGCCGCAAGGGCATTGACGGAGTGACGCACCGCGCCGTCGCGGCTGAAACCGGGATGTCGGTCGGCGCCGTCACGCATCATTTTATGACGCGCGATAGTCTGGTGAACGGCGCGCTACGCTTTGCGCTGACGCGGGAGGTAGAACGCCTGCGTGCATTTGCGTTCAGCCTGCAAAACAAGGCTTTTGACCTTGATGCGTGGGTCGATGCGCTCACTGGCTGGTATTCGCAGGAGCTGAAGATCCAGCCCGAAGTCCATATCGCGTGCTACGAGGCGTTTCTGGCGGCGGCGCGAAGTGAGCGGCACCGGCCGGTTGTGGCGGAATGGTTCGCCACCTGGCGCCAAAGCGCGGAGCTGGCGTTGCGGGCCGCGGGCTCGTCCGAGCCTCAATTGCACGCCACTTTGTTCGTGTCTGCCCTGAACGGAATCTTGCTGCAGCAGCTCGCGATACCTCGCCGCGGCTTTCGACAAGAAGCCACTAAGGCGCTGTCGAAGCTGGTCCGTCAGCTGATTGCGAGGGAGTAGCGGCGTCGATCACGCCACCGCGCCGGCGGTACGCAGCGCCTTGATCGCGGCCTCGTCATAGCCGGCGCCGCGCAGGATTTCGTCGCTGTGCTCGCCAATACCGGGCGGCTTGCGCGGCTGCACCTTCTTGCTGCCGTCCACCCAGATCGGGCTGTTGATCGTCAACATAGTGTCGTTCTCGAACGGCACCAGCACCTCGTTCTCGATCATCTGTTTGTCGTGCGGAATGTCGTCGAGGATGCCGACGACGCCGAATACGAGGCCGTTGCCGTCGAGTATCCTGCGCCATTCGGCGAGATCCTTGGTGGCGAACACCTCGTCGAAGATCTTGATCAGTTCGAGCGAGCGCGCGTGGCGGTCCTTCTTCGCCTCAAACCGGGGATCGGTGATGAGGTCTTCGCGGCCGAGGCAGCGCGCCAGCGTCGGCCACTGGCGGTCTTCATTCAACAGCGAGAGGATCAGCCAGCGGCCATCCTTGCACTGATAGTGGTTGGTGCACGCGTTCAGTGCGCGCTCGCGCGGACGCCGCTCGCCGAATTTTGCGCCGACGAGTTTCGCCTGCGCCAGCACCGAAGCGGCCCAGACGCCGTTCGCCATCAGGTTGGAGCTGACATGCGAGCCCTTGCCGGTGCGCTCGCGCTTGTAGAGTGCGGTGACGATCGCGCCGTAAAATGCCATTGCGCAGGGATGATCGCCCATGCCGGCGATCGACCGCGCCGGCGTCGTATGCTCATCCGCCCGGACCAGATCCATCAGGCCCGAACGAGCCCAATAGGCGTTGGAGTCGAAGCCCGGCTTGTTGGCTTCCTCGCCCTTCTCGCCGTAGCCGGTGAAGGAGGCATAGATCAGGCGCTCATTGTGGGGCGCCAGATGCTCATGGGTGATGCCGAGCCGCTCGCGCACCTGCGGCGGATAGTTGGTGATGAAGACGTCGGCCTGCGCCGCCAGCCGGTGCAGCACCGCCTGTCCTTCGGGCTTGGAGAGATCGAGCGCAAGGCTGCGCTTGTTGCGGGCCTCCAGCATCCACGCGAAATTGTGCTCGCTGTGCGGGTAGCCCGGCAGGTTCGGCAGGTTGCGATAGGGATCGCCGGCGCCGGGGGGCTCGATCTTGATCACGTCGGCGCCGAAATCCGACAGCACGGTGGCGGCCGCAGGCGCTGCGATAAAACTCGCGCAATCCAGAACCTTGAGGCCTTCGAAAATACCCTTTTCCATCGTGGCGCCGCTCCGTGACGTTTATTCCGTCTTGTTGAATTATCGCTTCTTATCGCTTTTGGGCGATCAGGTTCAGACGTCATTTGGCGCATCTTGCAGGGGGATGCAACTACTCGTCGCCCGACATCAGCGCTGCATTTCCGCCGGCTGCGGCCGTGTTGACCGTCACCGTCTGCTCGGTTGCAAACCGCGCGAGGTAATGCGGCCCGCCAGCCTTCGGCCCGGTACCGGATAGCCCATGCCCGCCGAACGGCTGCACGCCGACAACGGCGCCGATCATGTTGCGGTTGACGTAGATGTTGCCGACCTGGAGCTTTTCGATCGCGTCCTCCACCGTGTCGTCGATCCGTGAATGGATGCCGAGCGTCAGTCCGTAGCCGGAGCGTTCGACCGACTGCAGCACCTGGTCGAAGCGGTCGGCACGGTAGCGCACCACATGCAGCACCGGGCCGAACACTTCTTCCGTAAGCCCGCCGGCATCGGACAGTTCGAAGATATGCGGCGCGACATAATTGCCGGGCGGCGCGCTCCCTGCGAAGTGCATCCGGGCTTCCGTCTTCATCCGTTCGATATGCGCATCCAGGCGCTCCTTGGCCTCCGTGTCGATCACCGGGCCGATATGCGTCGCGGGATCGGAGGGATCGCCGATGACGAGTTCGCGCGCCGCGCCCGCGATCATCTCGATCATGCGATCGGCGACGTCGTCCTGCAGGAACAATAATCGCAGCGCCGAGCAGCGCTGGCCGGCGGAGCGGAACGCCGACGTCACGACATCGTCGGAAACCTGTTCGGGCAGGGCGGTGGCGTCGACAATCATGGCATTGATGCCGCCGGTCTCGGCGATCAGCGGCACGATCGGCCCGTCCTTGGCGGCCAGTGCGCGGTTGATGGCGCGCGCGACTTCGGTCGAGCCGGTGAAGACGACGCCGGCAATATCAGGATGCGCCACCAGTACACCGCCGATCCGGCCGTCGCCGGCGATCAGATGCAGCGCCGGTCTCGGCACGCCGGCTTCATGCAATAGCCGCACGGCCTCCGTCCCGATCAGCGGCGTCTGCTCGGCCGGCTTTGCCACGACCGCATTGCCCGCCATCAAGGCCGCGGTGACCTGGCCGAGGAAGATCGCCAGCGGGAAATTCCACGGCGAGATCGCGACGAAGACGCCGCGCCCGCGCAGGCGAAGCATGTTGCTCTCGCCTGTCGGTCCCGGCATCAGCCTGCCGTCGCCGAACAGTTCGCGCCCTTGCATGGCATAGTAACGGCAGAAATCCACGGCCTCGCGGACTTCCGAAATCGCATCATCCAGCGTCTTGCCGCCCTCGCGCTGCAACAGCGCAATGAAGCGGGCGGCGCGCGCTTCCAATAGGTCGGCGGCCTTTTCCAGCGCGGCTGCGCGCGTCTCGGCCGATGTGCCGGCCCAGTGCTTGAAGCCGGCGCGCGCGGCTATGATCGCGGCATTGACCTCGCTCTCCGTGGCGTCGGCCACGCTGCCCGGTGCAGGTAACGATGCTGCGGCGATGTCCGAAACGAGGTGTGCTAGTGCGGTGCGGTCGCCGAGCTCGACGCCGCGGGAGTTGTTTCTCTTGGGTCCATACAAGTCACGCGGCAGCGGGATGTTTGGATGATTGGCATTGTCGGCGTTGCCGATGATATCAGCCGGCCGCCGCAGCAATTGCGACGCCGGCACCGCCTCGTCCGCGGCAAGCGCGACAAAGGAGGAGTTGGCGCCGTTCTCCAGGAGTCGCCGCACCAGGTAGGCGAGGAGGTCGCGGTGGCTGCCGACGGGGGCATAGGTGCGATGGGCGATGTCGGGGCGGTCTTCGCCAAGTTTCGCGTAGAGCGCCTCGCCCATGCCGTGCAGGCGCTGGAATTCGAAGCCGCTGTGGTCCGTCGCCAGTTCGAGGATGCTCGCGACGGTCAGCGCATTGTGGGTGGCGAACTGCGGAAATATCCGCGGCCGCAGCGCCAGCAATTGCTTGGCGCAGGCGAGGTAGTTCAGATCCGTCATCGCCTTGCGGGTGAACACGGGATAGCCGTCGAGTCCGCGCTCCTGCGCGCGCTTGATCTCGGTGTCCCAATAGGCGCCCTTGACCAGCCGTACCATCATCTTGCGATCGAGGCTGCGCGCGAGGCGATCGACATAGTCGATCACGTCGCTGGCGCGCTTCTGGTAGGCCTGGATCGCCAGCCCAAACCCGTCCCAGCCGGCCAGTAATGGATCTGCGAGCGCTGCCGCGATTACGTCGAGCGATAATTCCAGCCGGTCCGCTTCCTCGGCATCAACTGTGAAATTGAGGTCATAGGATTTGGCTCGCTTCGCAAGATCGATCAGGTGCGGGACCAGTTCGTTCATCACGCGCGCGCGGCTCACCGCCTCGAAGCGCGGATGCAGCGCGGAGAGCTTGACCGAGATGCCGGGCCGGTCGGGCAGGGAATGACCGCCCGCAGTGCGGCCGATCGCCTCGATCGCGCTGGCGTAGGAATTGAAATAACGCGTGGCGTCACCGGCGGTGCGCGCCCCTTCGCCGAGCATGTCGAAGGAGTAGCGTTGGTGCCGCGAGGCGTGCGGCTGGGCGCGCGCCAGCGCCGCCTCGATGGTCTCGCCGAGCACGAAGTGATTGCCCATCAGCCGCATCGCCTGCCGCGTCGCAGCCCGCACCGCTGGCGCACCGAGCCGCTTGGTCAGCCGCCCGATGGTCCCCTGCGGCGTCTCGCCGGGCTGGATTACGCGGGCCGACATGCCGAGCGCCCAGGCCGAGGCGTTGACGAGGAAGGCGCTCGATCTCGTTTCGTGATGGACGAAGTCGCCCTGGGCGAGCTTGTCCTCGATGAACTGGTCGGCGGTGCGGGCGTCCGGCACCCGCAGCAGCGCTTCCGCCAGCACCATCAGCGCCAGCCCCTCCTTGGTCGAGAGCGCGAACTCGCGCAGCATGTCCTCGACGCCGCCGAGCGGATCGTCATTGGCCCTGATCGCCTCGATCAGGGTCCTCGCGGTGCGATCGATGCGGGCCTCCTGCGCCGCATCGAGCCGCGCGGTCCGGAGCAGGCCGGTCGCCATGGCGCGGTCATCGGGCGCGTAGGGCGCGCTGAAGGGCGGAAGGGGCGAGTCGGGAATCGGCATGGGATTCTCTTGGCTTTGGCCAGCTTAGCGGGGCTGGGATGGCCGGAACAGGCGCAATCCCGCCGACTGGCGCACCGAAAGCACAGCCGGCGGATTTTCGGCATGGCGACCCACAGGACCGCAGGCTTGGTGGTTGGCAGCGCGCGGGCGCCGCGCTAATCGTCACCAACACCATCGTCTGGGAACTCGCCGGGATGAGGTACGCTACTCTGCCGATACCGGGAAGCCGCCCGCGGAACCATGTCGCCGCGGTGCTGATGCTTGGCGTGCTCCTTGCCCCGATGATCGACGCCCGGGCCACGTCGGCCGCCGGGATGAGTTCTGCGATCAGCTATCTCTACGAATCGGTATCGATCAGTCCGCCAACGGCCAGCTCCATGACGGTGTGTTACGGCTTCGTCTGCCGCCGCCGCGAGCTTCTCGAATTCACCGATGCCGACCGCAAGTCAATCACCCAGATCATGTCGGCGGGCAAGGCCTCGGCCGCAGCCGAGCGTGCCGCCGTGCAAAAGGTGGTGGTGTGGTTCGACCGCCGCATGGGCCCGATCCTCGGCACGAACAAGCGCGTGGCGAAGGCCGACTTCCGCTACTTCGACGACAAGCACAATTACGATTGCTGGGACACCACGCGCAACACCACGAGCCTGCTGCTGGTGCTGCAGGAGTGGGGCCTCTTGAAGCATCACACGATCGGCGATCCGAAATATCGCGGCAATACGCTGGTGCTGCAGACGCCGCACAACACGGCGGTGCTGGTCGACCGCGCCAGCAAGGCCGAATGGGTCGTCGATCTCTGGCCGCGCGGCTATCTGCAGCCACCGGACGTGATGACGGTTCAGCAATGGGTGACAGAAGATTGAGCGGCCGGTTCTTGCGCACGAGGGGACCATCGCGCGTGCAGAAGCGGTGCCCGCTCCGCCGAACGCTCACAGTTTTCTGGTAGTTTCTTAAGCCTACTCCCGGAATTTATTTCCGAGAGCGAGCCGTTGCCGGGCGCTTCTCGCGCTAAACCTTGAGGTTCTCGGCCGAAGTCTTGCCGCGGTTGGCGATCTCTTCGTACTCGACGGTCTGTCCTTCATTGAGTGTCGAAAGGCCCGCTTTCTCAACTGCCGAAATATGAACGAACACGTCCTTGCCGCCGCTCGAGGGCTGGATGAACCCGTACCCCTTGGTCGGATTGAACCACTTCACCGTACCTTTAGCCATTCACGTCGTCTCCGCGGAATCAAAAAAATAAACGAGCCGCCGGTCCCCGCACTAACCGGCATGCCCGTTCATGAAGGATACGCGGGTTAGGGCGGGCTGAATAGCGCAAACGGACCGGCCGTTTTAGCGAAAAAGCCCCCATTCGCCGCCGATTTCAGCCGTTTTTCCGGTTTCGCCCCCTTTGACGCGGCCGAACGGCGGCAATCACCCCGGATTGGGCGATAGGCCTGCCCTGCTGCGCGCGGACGTCCTCGTCGCGCTGGGCACGGGTGTGCGAGGTGGATCGCAGGCGGAAAACCCCGGCCGCGCGAGCGACCGGGGCTTCCTGCAGCGAACCTGCGTTGATCTAAATCAACGGATTACGGTGATCGGGATCAGTAGCAGACGTTCACGGTGCGCCAGCGGAAGCCGTAGGGCGTCAGCACCCGGCGGGTCACGTAGCAGCCATCATAACCACCACCGATGAAGCCGATGCCGAAGCCGTGGCCATGGCCCCAGTGATGGTGATGATGATGGTAGTTCGGCCAGATGAAGCCACCGGCCGAAGCGCTGGTGGGGGCCAGTGCGATGGCACCGAGGGATGCAGCGGCGGCAAGCGCGAGAGTCAATTTACGCAACATGGTCGTTCTCCTTGATCGTGCGCGTTCGACGTTTGTCTTGGCGCGGGTTGAAGTTTCAGTCTTACCCATCGCCAATCAGTCGCGTGCCCGGAAATGCGGGTTCGAGGAATCGGCGCCGCGTTCGCCGACAATTTTCTGAACGATTATTCAGATGTGAAAAACATCACACAGGCGCTGAACCGCTATGACTGCAGCGTTTTATGCAGCTGCGCTTTGCTCGCCATTAACCAATGTCGACAGCATGCGTGCATCATTGACAGTGCGCACGACCATCGGTTCGTTGCGACCGCGTATCGTGACTTCCTGCGAAGGCAGCGCATCTTCCGAAAGTCCCGCGGTCGCGCGCACCTCGTCCGAGACGACGAGCTCGCATGCAAGGCTCTTGGTCATGTCCTGCAGGCGCGCCGCGACATTGACTGGATCGCCGAGCGCGGTGAACACCATGTGGTCGCGATAGCCGATGTCGCCGACGATGACTTCGCCGCCATTGATGCCGATGCCGAAGCGGATCGGCTCGCGCAGATCATGTTCGAGAAACTTGTTTAGCGCATCGACATTGGCGGCGATCAGCGCCGCTGCGCGCAGCGCCTGGCGGCAGGCTTCCTGCCGGCCCGCCGAAAGCCCAAACAGCGCCAGCATGCCGTCGCCGACGAACTGGTTCGGCATGCCGCCGCAGCCGAGCACGGCCTGCGACACCGCGCCGAGGAAGCGGTTGACGATGAACACCGTGTCGAACGGCAGGCGCTTCTCGGCCAATTGCGTCGAGCCGCGCATGTCGACGAAGAGGCTGACGAGATAGCGCTCCTGGCCGATCCGCGTCGGATGCGAGTCGTGGCCATCGGCGGAGGTGTGGGGCAGGAAGAGCTGGAAGAAGGAGAGGTCGGACGGCGGCCGCAGCTGGCAGGCGAGGCGGATCGATGGGTCGGAGGTGCCGACCCGGCCGAGCACGAAAGCCTCGCGCTGCGAGGGCTTTGGCAAATCGTGGCAGTCGCCGATGATGCGGATGCGGCAGGTCGAGCAGCGTGCGCGGCCGCCGCAGACGCTGGCGTGCGGCACGTTGTTGCGCAGGCTTGCCTCGAGCACGCTGAGGCCGCGTGGAACGCGCACGGTGCGGCCGTTGCCGTAGGAGAGGTTGATCATGCCGCGGCGGCGCTCGTTGATGGCGCGGGCGCCGCGCGCCAATAGCGCGATGCCGATCAAGCCGAAATAGCCGAACAGGAAATAGTCCGTGATGCGGTCGAGCGTCTGCGCCTCGGCGCGGGTGCCGATCTGTCGCTCCGATTGCGTCTCGGCGCGCCATTCCTCACTGTCGAGATCGACGACCATGCGGCCGCTCTGATAGAAGCCGAGCATGGACAGCGTCGGTACCAGCACTGCGGCGGCGAGCAGGAACGGCGCGGCGCGCTTGTAGAACGCGCGCATCCGCAGCCACAGATACAGCCCAATGCAGCCATGGACCCAGGCGATGGTCATCACCGCCAGCATCATCGGGATCCGCCACGGCGCCCAGATCCAGTACAGGAACAGGATCTGCGGATAGAGCCGCTCATGTCCGTAAAGCGTCTGGCCGAGCCGGATGCCGATGACATGGGCGATGATCAGCATCGGTATGCTGAGGCCCAGCGCAAGTTGCAGCGGCTCGATCGCCTTCCAGCGGAATTGCCGGCGCTCATAGAGCGCCCAGATGCCGAGCGCGGTGTGCACTACGCAGGCAGCATAGAACAGGATCGTGACAGGGAGGAATTGCCAGAATGCAACGTGGATCTGGACGCCGGTTGCCAGCGCGTCCAGCGAGATGTTGCCGAGCGCGTGGTTGAGGAAATGACTGACGAGGTAGGCGAACAGGATGATGCCCGTGACAAGGCGGACCTGCCGCAGGCTGATGCCGCGTAGGAAGGTCGTCACGCGTTCTTGGGACAGGCTGGCCATGCGATCCATAGTGGCTATATCGGCGATACTAATGCTTTATTCCATCGGCTAATACCACGTCGTCCCTGCGAACGCAGGGACCCATACGCCGCGGCCTCTCGGTCGTGCTATGGTCCATGCGGTTTTCCTTACCACGATCGGTGGTTATGGGTCCCTGCGTTCGCAGGGACGACGGAGGAAGCATTTTGTCCATGGCACGTTGACACCCCCGGGGCAGTCAGAGAGAAAGCGCCGTGATCATAGCCCCGCCCGATAAAGCCAGTACTAAATCGGTCAGTTTCGCCGCCTCGCCATGGCCTGCCGTTATCCTGCTGATCGCGGCGATGACGGCGATGCGGCTGGCCTATGCCGGCGTGCTCGAGCTGCGCACCGATGAGGCCTATTACTGGACCTGGTCGAAGGAGAGCGCACTCGCCTTTCTCGACCATCCGCCCGGCATCGCTTGGCTGATCCGGCTTGGCACGGCGATCTTCGGCGATACCAATCTCGGCGTGCGGTTCGGCGGCATCGTCGCGATGCTGGTCACGCAACTGCTGCTCGCCGACATTGTCCGCCGCATGACGCATGACGTGCGCGCCGTCATCTTCGCGGTGCTGCTGCCGGAAGCCGCGCTTTATTACGGGCTGTTAATGGCGAAGGTCGCGCCGGACACGGCGATGATCCCGTGCGCGGTCGCCATGCTTTGGGCGCTGGTGCGGCTCACCGAAAGCGGCAACCCGCGCTGGTGGCTCGGCGCCGGGCTGTTCGCAGGGCTGGCGCTGCTGTCGAAATTCACCGCCATCATGCTGCTGCCGGCGGTCGCCGCGTTCGTGCTGGTGCCGGACTGGCGGCGGCGCTGGCTGCTCAGCCCGTATCCATGGGCTGCCGCGCTGATTGCGGCGATCGTGTTCCTGCCGGTCCTGATCTGGAACGCGCAGCACGACTGGGCCTCGTTCCGTTTCCAGTTCGTGCGCGCGGTCGCGACCCATCCGTTTTCGTTCCGCACCGTCGGCGAGTTCATCGGCCTACAATTCGGCCTCGTCGGCTTCGTGCTGCTGCCGGTGGTGCTATCAGGCGTGACGTTGACGGCCTGGCGCGGCTATCGCACCCGCGAGCCGGTCGCGATCCTGCTGTCGACCGCCGTGCTGGTGCCGTTCCTCTATTTCCTCTGGAAGTCGCTGACGCTGCGCGTCGGCGATACCTGGCCGATGTTCTTGTGGCCCGCCGGCTTTGCCGCGACCGCTATCAACCTCGTGTTGGTGCCGCGCGAAAATTTTCCGGAGTGGATGGTCAAGTCGACGTTCCACTGGGCAAGGGTCGCGGTGATCTCAGGCATTATTTTCGTCGTCTGCGTGTTCCTCTACTATGTGGCGGCGCCGTGGAATCTGATCGGCCGGACCGATCCGATCGGCGGCGAGGCCGGCTATCAAGAGGTCGCGGCGCGCGCGCGCGAGCAGTTGCATAAGACCGGCGCGACCTGGATCGCAACGACGGACTATCGCACCTACGCGATGCTGCGCTGGTATTTCAACGGCCAGCTGCCGGTCATCCAGATCAACGAGCGCGGACGCTTTCAGGGATTTGCCGATCCCGGCATGAAGCTGATCAAGGATCATCCCGGCCTCTACGTCGCGCGTGAGCCCGACCATCGCCTGCCGTTATGGGATCTCACCGGCGCCAGGCGCGAGCCGCTGGAGCGGGTCGAACGTACCTGGCGCGGCATGGTGATGGATACGTATGCGCTGGAGAAGCTGACGGGCTGGACGCCAGAGCTTTCGCCGCCGCCGGATTCACCGCTGTTCCGCTGGCGCGTGCTGGCTGCGGCGCAGGCTGGGGATGTGACACGCGCTGCAAATTCGACTGTCATTCCCGCGCATGCGGGAATCCCGTACGCCGCGGCTTATCGGTTCAATCATTGACGTCTCTGGAATACTGGATCCCCGCTTTCGCGGGGATGACGACTGAATATGAAGCGGCATTCTCGCGACATGGTTTGCCCGTCGGGCAGTCACATCACCGCCGCCGTAGGGTGGGCAAAGCGAAGCGTGCCCACCATCAAGCATCACGATCGATGAGAAATGGTGGGCACGTCGCTTGCGCTCCTTTGCCCACCCTACGAGACTTCACGCATCATCATCCCGCTTGCTCAACAAATCCTTGGCTAAATCGCCGAGCGCGGGGCGCGGCAAGGCTGTGAACGGCAGCGGGCGCGTGACATCGATCGCCGCCAGCCCCAGCCGTGCCGTCAGCAGGCCGTTGAGCACGCCTTCGCCGAGCCGCTGCGAGAGCTTTGCCGCGATGCCGTGGCCGAGCACCTGCTGCACGAGGCTGTCGCCGACCGCCATGCCGCCGGTGATGGCGAGATGGCCGATGACGTGGCGAAGCAAACTGATCATGCCGAGCGTGCCGGGCCGGCCGCCATAGAGCCGCGCCAACTGCCGGATCAGGCGCATCGCGGCGACGAACACGAACAGCACGTCGATCAGGGCGCGCGGGCTGACGGCGGTCACCACCGAGACGCGCTGCGCGGCCGTCGAGACCAGCCGGCGGGCTTCCTCGTCCAGCGGCGCCATCAATTCGCGCTCGGCCAGTTTGATCATGTCGGCGCCGTCGATGATGTCGTCGGCATGGCTCACCAGCGTGGCGCGGGCGCGCGCCAGTTGCGGATTCTGGTGGGCGAGCCTGAGCAGGTCCTGAACGATCTCGCGGCTCGCGGCGCGGTCGTCGCTGCGCAATACCTCAATGGCGCGCTGATGGAGTTTTTCGATTGCCGCGAGCCGCGCCAGCCCGAAGGCTTCGCGGCCGATGACGACGGCAAGTGCGAGGCCCGCGGCGATCGCAAACGCGAGTGCGACGTAGCCGAGCGTCTGGCTGCGCGCGAACAGGTCCTCGATCAGGTTGACGACGCCGAGCCCAGAGCCGAGCAGCACCAGCCCGCCAACTGCCGACCAGAACAGCGTGCCCCAGCGAAAGCCGCGACGGGCCGGAGGGAGAGGTTTGTCGATCGGCACGGGAAGCGTCGCCGGGTCGGCTTCGGGCGTGATCTGCACGGTGCCACGGGCCGGGCGGCCGCCCTCGTCGGGATCGATGAGGATCACGTTGGGGTCGCCGAGCTTGAACGTCGCCGGCCGCCGCGGGGGCGTCTTCTCGCTCATTGCAGTCGGTCTCCGATCAGGAACTGAAGGGCGCGGTCGAGCCGGATGTGCGGCAGCGCGGGCTCTTCCTTAGATGTGCTTTCGAGCAGCGGCGGCCGGAAGCGCAGGAAGCGGAAATCCGCCGCCTCGTGCGCCGTAGAGGAAAGCCCGCGAAAGCCGCCGTTGAACAGCGCTTCGGGATCGGCGGGCAGATCGCCCGGAAAAGTCGCGACTTCCGTCTCGCCGTCGAACGTATCGCCGTTGGCGGTCTCGCCCGGCGCGGGCGTGCCGAGGATCGAGGGCAGTTTTTCGCGGCCACGCGCCACCGTTGCCTCGCGCGTGGCGCGCACGGCCGCGAGCGCGACAACGTCGATGGCTGCGCCGGCATACGCGGCGTGATCGGCCGCCTTGGCGACCGCGCGGCGTAGCACAGCTTCCAGCCTATCGTGGCTGGAATGGTGCAGGTGATCGGCCTTGGTGGCAGCAAACAGGATGCGATCGATCCGCGGGCGAAACAGGCTGCTCAGGATCGTGCTGCGGCCGACCCGAAAGCAATCGAGAATGCCGGCCAGGGCTGCTTCGAGATCGTGCAGCGCCTCCGGGCCGGCGTTGAAGGCCGCGAGCGCATCGACCAGCACGACCTGCCGGTCGAGCCGCGCAAAGTGATCGCGGAAGAACGGACGCACCACGACATCCTTGTAGGCCTCATAGCGCCGCCGCATCATTGCCCACAGCGAACCGTCGGGAGCGGTGCCATCGATCGCCACATCGAGTGGCGCAAAGGTCAGCGCCGGCGTATCGGCGAGATTGCCCGGCATCAGGAAACGGCCGGGTGGCAAGAGGCTCATCGCAAAGCGTTCGTCGCGGCAGGCGCGCAAGTAATCGGTGAACAGCTTTGCCGCGGCAAGGGTCGCCTGTTCGTCCTCGCGGGCCTCGGGAGAGAGCGTTGCGAGATGCGCGTGCCAGGGCGCGGCGAGTCTGGCCCGCGGGCCCTCGCGCGACAGCGCAAGGCTTTCCACCGACCATTGCTCAAAGCTCTTGTTGAGCAGCGGAAGGTCGAGCAGCCATTCGCCGGGATAGTCGACGATGTCGATGGTGAGCGTGCGGTCGGCGCCGTTCTGCCGCTGGTAATCGATGACGAGCCGGAGTTCGGAGATGTCGGTGGTCGAGTTCGGCCAGCGCCGCTCCTCGATCAGGGTGCGGACATGGTTCTCATAGGCAAAGCGCGGCACGGCATCATCAGGCTGCGGCGCGAGCCGGGCGCCGGCGATCCGGCCCGAGGCATAGGGCTCGAACACCGGAAACCTGCCGCCGCGGGTCAGGCCGTGGATCAGCGCGGTGATGAACACGGTCTTGCCGGCCCGCGACAGGCCGGTGACGCCAAGCCGCACGGTGGGGTTGAAGAAGCTGTCGCCATAGTCCAGCAGCGCCCGCGCCGACAGGCGCGCTTCCTCGACGATGTCTGAAAAACTGGGGGCCATGCGGGCAGGAAACTCGATGAGTGAGGCGGGGCGGGCGACCACCGAAAAGTGGCGATTGGCGGGCCAAAATCAAGCGCTTGTGATCGCTTGATGAGCGTTCTAAGCGTCCCTGGTCGTCCCTGCGAGCGCAGGGACCCATACGCTGCGGCCCTTCAATTTAAGGCGGTTGGAGTCAAAACCTTTCGTCAAACGGACGCCGGTGGTTATGGGTCCCTGCGTTCGCAGGGACGACGTGAAGGGACAGCCCCGGGCATGACGGAACATACACCAGCACGAAAATGCCACGGCCGTGGGATACTGGATCATCCGCCTTCGCGGATGATGACAACCAGCTTGAGGTCCAGCCTTGAACGGTGCGTCGTTCCCCGCGATACCCTGTGCTATACCGCTCCCACATCAACTTCCCGCGGGCCTGCATGACGATCTTCAGACTGAAACAATTCGCCTCGACATCCATTCATGCGGCGGCTGGTGCCATGCATTGGAACTACGACCGCACCGAACTGATCGCCGACGGCGTCGTGCATGTCATCGGCGTCTGCTTCGGGCTTGTCGCTGCCACCGCGCTGATCGTCCTGACGGCGGTCTATGCCAGCGCGTTCGAAATTGCCGTGGTGTCGGTCTATGTTGCCGGCCTGCTCGCGATGCTGGTGATGTCGGCGATGTATAATCTGTGGCCGGTGTCGCGCGCCAAATGGGTGCTGCGCCGTTTCGATCATTCCGCGATCTATCTCTTGATTGCCGCAACCTATACGCCGTTCATCGTCGAGCTGCGGGAGAGCTATCTGGCGATCGCGCTACTGATCGGGGTGTGGTGTGTGGCGATCGCCGGCGTCGTGCTGAAGCTGACGCTGCCGGGACGGTACGATCGTCTGGCGGTCGGGCTCTATCTCGCACTCGGCTGGAGCGGCGTCATGATCTACGACGCCGTGGTGAAGGCGGTGCCACCGCTGGCGCTGGGTTTTGTGGTCGCGGGCGGCGTGCTCTACAGCTTAGGGGTGATCTTCCATGCCTGGCAGCGGCTGCGCTTCCAGAACGCGATCTGGCACGGCTTCGTCTTGCTCGGCGCCGCCTGCCATTATACGGCTATTCTCGATATGATGGTCCTGACATAGGATCAGAATAAACGGGAGGAGCGGCCATGCAGGTGACGGGCAAAGTCGTGGTTGTCACCGGCGGTGCCAACGGCATCGGCAAGGCGATGTGCGAGGCCTTCCATCGCGCCGGTGCTGCCAAGGTCGTTGTGGCCGATATCGATCCCGACGGCGCGCGGGCCGTCGCCACGCCGATCGGTGGGGCGGCCTTCAAATGCGATGTCGGGAAAGAGAAGGACGTCCATCATGTTGTCGAGGAGACCGAGCGGCAGTTCGGCCCGATCGAGCTGTTCTGCTCCAATGCCGGCATCGGCGGCGGTTTCGATCCGCTGTCGGTGAACGCCGGCGGCAATTCGGACGAGCCGTGGCAGCGAAGCTGGGCCGTTCATGTGATGGCGCATGTCTATGCGGCGCGGCATTTGATCCCGCGCATGAAGGCGCGCGGCGGCGGCTATTTCCTCAACACGATCTCGGCAGCGGGATTGTTGTCGCAGGTCGGCAGCCCGGCCTATTCGACCACCAAGCACGCTGCGGTCGGCTTTGCCGAGAACCTCGCGATCTCGCACAAGGCCGACAACATCCGCGTTTCGATCCTGTGCCCGCAGGGCGTCGACACCAACATGCTGCGCTCGATCCCCAAGGGCCCGCAATCCGGCGACGGCGACCTGTCGCCGGAGCAGGTGGCGGAGGACGTGCTCAAAGGGCTGGAAGAAGAAACTTTTGTGATCCTGCCGCACCCGCAGGTGCTCGGCTACATGCGCAAGAAGACGGAGAATTACGACCGCTGGATTGCAGGCATGGCGAAGATCCAGGCGAAGATGCGCGAGAGTTACGGGAAGTAATCTGGGGCATGAGCCTCTTCCCCGTCATTGCGAGGAGCGAAGCGACGAAGCAATCCATGTCTCCGCCTGTGGAGATATGGATTGCTTCGCTTCGCTCGCAATGACGAGGAGAGTCTTTCGTCTTGCCCCTAATTTACATCACTGGCACCTGTGCATCAGGCCGTCCTCGAGGCGGATCAGAGTGCCTGGCTGGCAGATGATGCCGTTGCGCGCCGCGTAGTCCTGGCTCCATACGCCCGGTCCGCCGTAATAGGCATAAGCATTGCCGGTGTACGAAGGGCCGCTGCCGGCGTAGGGACCGTTGCCGCCGTAATAGGCGTAGGGGCCGTTTCCCGTGTAGTAGGGTCCGCCGGCCCCGTAGGTCGGTCCGCCACCAGCGTAGTAGGCGGCGGTCGCGCCGGCTGCAACACCCGCGCCCACCGCGGCTGCGCCTGCGCCCATTGCTGTCGCACGGCCCGCTCGCCGCGCCGACCGGCGGGTCGTGATGCCCGGACTCGCTGGCTCGTCCATCTGGGCTTGCGCGCGTTCGATGGAGAGCGAAACGCCCTTTTGTTCACTCCGCTCAAATGACAGCATGCCTGCGCATGCGAACACGGAGACGGCAAGGGCAGTTTTTCCGAGAATTGTCTGCTTCATGGCATTCACTCCAGGGTTGCCCCATGCCGAACTCTCGTGCGAGCGTAGATGGGTCGTCAAGTCACGTTCGCGGGGTGGAACTTGCAGGTGAACTGTCGGGCGTTTGAATCAAATGGGGCTGCATGAGCTGGCGCAGCTGGCTATCCGGAAAGGCTTTACCGGCGCCGGATGCGCCACATGCGCTGCTCGCCGAAATCGAGAAGCGGGGCAGGCAATATCTCGATGACGTCGACAACGGCAAATGGGTCTATCCGGCCTGCAAGCGGCTTTCCTCGGATGCCGGCGCCGACAGAGCGACAGTCTGCGATCACACCCGGCTGGAGGCGTTCCGCTATCTCTTGATGGTGCCGCGAGGCGAGTTCAAGCTGCTCGCCGAGCCGGATTCGCAAGGGGCCGCCATCGAGGCCTATCTGCGCCAGCGGCCGCACGAAGACATCGTGATCGAATTCAGCGGCAACGCCATGAATGACCTCGCGACCGCCGTGATCGCGGGATTCAACTGGCTCAACCATTGCGCCGGCCTTGCCCACGCCGATCGCCGGCCATTTTCCGGCACGCTCAATCACTTTCGCAAAGTGGTGCTATCGGCGCAGAAATGGTGGGAGATGGACGGCGCGACAGCGCGCTGCGCGCAGATACTGCAGGCCGGGCAGGAGCCGCCGCTGTTTCTCAACCTGGTGTGGGCGGATTATGGACGGCTTGCGGCGGAGATCGCCGCGGGGCGGGGCAGCTAGCTGTTGTGTGGGCCGTGTTCTCTCCCTGTCATTGCGAGCCAACGGCTCGCGCGAATGCGCGCCCGATGACAGGCTCCGCGAAGCAATCCATCTCTCCAAGCTTACCGAGCGGATGGATGGATTGCTTCGTCGCTTCAGCGCAAAATTGCCTTGCAATTTTGTCGCGAGCTCCTCGCAATGACGGGGAGATAATTCAACTCTTCTGCGCGTAGAGCAGCGGCACGGCGGAATCCACGATCACCTCGATCAGGCTGGTGCCGTCATGCGACAGGCCCTGCTTGAGCGCGGCCATCAGCTCGGTTGATTTCGTCACGCGCACGGCGTGGCAGCCCATGCTCTGCGCAAGCTGGACGAAGTCGATGCCGGGCAGTTCCAGCCCCGGCACGTTGCGCACCTGCATGACCTGGCTGAACGAGCGCATGGCGCCGTAGCCTGAATTATTGATGACGACGACGGTGAGCGGCAGCTTGCGCTGCGCCGCGGTCCACAGCGCCTGGATCGAATACATCGCCGAGCCATCGCCGATCAGGCATACCGTGCGCGCGTTGTGCCGCCCGAGCGCCATGCCGACCGCGGCCGGCAGGCTGTAGCCGAGGCCGCCGCTCGACATGGTGTAAAAACTGTCCTGGCCGCGCATCGGCATGAATTTTTGCATCGCCGGGCGATGCGAGGGGGCCTCTTCCACCAGGACGTCGTTCGGGCCCATCGCCGCCGAGAGCGCGTGGAGCAGGAATTCGGCCGGGATCGGGTCGGAGGCCTTTGGCGGCGGCGGCAGCACGCGGCCGGCGGGCACCGCCCGTGTCGTTTCGGGCAGGAGGTCGAGCAGCATCGCAAGTGCCGGCTTCATGGTGGCGATGATGCTGGCGCCCGACGGGGTGACGGCGGCGGCGTCCGGATCGTCGGTGATCTGGAAGATGGTTGTGCTGCCGTCGAAGATCGCGGCATGGCCTTCGACATGGAAGGTGAAGACCGGCGCGCCGATCACCACTACGAGATCGTGGTCGCGCAGCGCCTCCGATAGCTGCCCCGGCGAAGCGTGCAGGAAGCCGGAAAACTGCGGATGGCGTTCCGGGAACGAGCAGCGCGCCGAGAACGGGCTGACCCAGACGGCGGCCTTCGCCTTCTCCGCCACCCTCACCATCAGATCGACGGCGCCGGCGCGATCGACGGTGGGGCCGACGACCAGGGCAGGGCGCTTGCTGTTCGACAGCGCTTCGACGAGCGCCTTCATCGCCGCAGCATCAGGGCCGATCTCGCGGCTGACCTTGCGGGCCTCGATCGGCTGCGTCGGATGCGTCCAGTCGTCGATCGGGATCGAGACGAAGGTCGGTCCGCAGGGCGGCTGCATCGCGACGTAATAGGCGCGCGCGATCGCCGCCGGTACGTCTTCGGGGCGCGCCGGTTCGACGCTGTATTTGACATAAGGTCGCGGGAATTCCGAGGCGCGCTCGGCATAGAGAAAGGCCTGCAGCGGCAGGATCGAGCGCGCCTGCTGGCCGGCGGTGATGACGAGCGGCGTCTGGTTGCGGTGCGCGGTATAGATATTGCCGAGCGCATTGCCGACGCCCGCGCCGGAATGCAGATTGACGAAGCCGGCGTTGCGGGTGGCCTGCGCGTAACCGTCGGCCATGCCGACCACGGACGCCTCCTGCAAGCCGAGCACATAGTCGATGTCCTCGGGCCAGTCGCTGAGAAAGGGAAGCTCGGTCGAGCCGGGATTGCCGAACACCTTGTCGATACCGAAGGCGCGCAAGAGGCCGAAGGTGGCGTCCTTGACGGTGAGGGCGGTGGCTTTGGCTGGTTTGCGGGACGACATTGGGACTCCCAGAGCTAGCTGCATACTCCGTCATTGCGAGGAGCAAAGCGACGAAGCAATCCATGCTTCCTGCGCGGAGGTATGGATTGCTTCGCGGAGCCTGTCATCGGGCGCGCATTCGCGCGACCCGTTGGCTCGCAATGACGGCGAAAATCACCACGTCGCCATGCCCTTCATGGTCGGCTGGCCCTCTGCGTTCGCGATCCACAGTTCCATGCCGGCGCTGGTTTCGTTGGCGTTGATCGAGAACTCACCGCCCTCGAACAGCGGCTGCACGCCGCGATAGCTGAACTTCTTCGGCGCCGAGTCGCCATGCAGCTTGGCGGCGAACTCGACGAGCAGCGCGGCCTGCAACGGGCCGTGGAAGATCAGGCCCGGATAGCCCTCGACCTTGGTGACGTAGTCGCGGTCGTAGTGGATACGATGGCCGTTGAAGGTCAACGCCGAATAACGAAACAGCAGCACGGGGTCACTGACATGGGTTTCGCGGTGCCTTGCGACCGGCGGCGGAGGGGCTTTCGTCGGCGAAGCGGGGGCCGCGCCGCCCATGTCACGGTAGACAATGTCCTGCCGCTCGCGGATCGCCACGCCGCGCGATGTTGTTATCGTGTGCTCGACGGCAACGAAGCACAGTGCGCCGGTCGAGCCGGTCTTCAGCGTCACGTCCGCGATGCGCGAGGTGCGGGTCGATTCATCGCCGACGCGCAGCGGCTGGAGGAATTCGATCTCGCCGCCGGCCCACATCCGGCGCGGCAGCGGCACCGGCGGCAGAAAACCGCCGCGGGTCGGGTGGCCGTCAGGGCCGAGCATCGACATCGGAAATACCGGCTGCGCCAGGCACCAATGCACGGTCCATGGCGCGGCGTCGCCTATCCTGGGCTCGCCGATGTCCTGGAACAGGGTCGCGCGCAGGCCCTTGACGAGCTGCGCGGTGACGATGTCGGAGGCTTCGGTGCTGCGGCCGATCCATTGGCGCAGATGGTCGATGTCGAGTTTGGTGGCTTCGGTCATGGCGTCAGGCTTTTTTGCGGGCTGCGGGAAGTGCGACATGCTCGCCGATCGCGGGCACGGCGCCGTAATGCCGTTCCTCGCCGACGAAGATCGTGGCCGGCGCGGCATAGCTCACCTTGCCGTTCGGCGTATCGACTTCGATGCGGCGCAGATGCGGATGCACCGCGAGATCGGCCATGCTGTTGACCTCGGCAAAGGCGATGTCGGCTTCATCGAGCCGCTTGAGCAGTTCGATGCGATCCATTGAAGCGAAGCTGTCGGCCACCGTCTGGTCGGTGAGCACCCGGTTGCGCACGCGTTCGACCATGTTGGCAAAGCGCGGATCGTTCGGCAGATCAGGCTGATCCAGCACCTCGGCGCACAGCTTCTTCCACTCGCGCTCGCTCTGGATCGAGATCAAAATGCCCTTGCCGTCCCTGGAATTGAACACGCCATAGGGCGCGATCGAGGGATGGGCCAGCGCCATCCGCTTCGGCGGGTTGCCGGCTTCCGAATTGATCAGCGGCACCGCCATCCAATCGGCCATCACGTCGAACATCGAGATGCGGATATCGGCGCCCTTGCCGGTGCGCCCGCGCGCGATCAGCGCTTCCAGGATCGCCGCATGCGCGGTGGCGCCGGTCGCGATATCGACCACGGAGATGCCGACGCGCGACGGGCCCTCAGGGCCGCCGGTGATCGAGGCAAGTCCGCTCTCGGCCTGGATCAGAAGGTCATAGGCCTTGCGCTCGGCATAGGGGCCGCTGTCGCCATAGCCTGATATGGTGCAGCAGATCAGCGCGGGATAATCCTTGCGCAGGCGCTCCAGCGAGAAGCCGAGCTTGTCCATCGAACCGGGCTTGAGGTTTTGCAAGAGCACGTCGGCGCTCGCGATCAGCTCTTCGAGCGCGGCGCGGCCCTCTTTGGTCGCGAGGTCGATCACCTGCGAATGCTTGCCGCGGTTGAGCCAGACGAAATAGCTGCTCTGGCCTTTCGCCGCAGCATCATACCCGCGGGCGAAATCGCCCTCGGGGCGTTCGACCTTGACGACATGGGCGCCGGCGTCGGCCAGGCGCGAGCTGCAGAACGGCGCGGCGACGGCCTGTTCGACGGAGACGACGATCAATCCTTCAAGCGGCAGCATGTTCTGAACTCAGTAGGAGCGGGGCAGGCCGAGCACATGCTCGGCGACGTAGGACAGGATCAGGTTGGTCGAGATCGGTGCGACCTGATAGAGCCGCGTCTCGCGGAACTTGCGCTCGACATCATATTCTTCCGCGAAGCCGAACCCGCCATGGGTCTGCACACAGGCATTGGCCGCGTCCCACGAGGCGTCAGCCGCCAGCATCTTGGCCATGTTGGCTTCCGCGCCGCAATCAAGCCCGGCCTCGTATTTGCGCGTAGCTTCCTTCACCATCAGCTCGGCGGCGCGCATCGCGGCATAAGCCTTCGCGATCGGAAACTGGATGCCTTGATTCTGGCCGATCGGGCGCCCGAAAACCGCGCGCTCCTTGGCGTAGTTGGTCGCCTTGGCGATGAACCATTTGGCATCGCCGATGCATTCCGCTCCAATGAGAATGCGCTCGGCATTCATGCCTGAAAGGATGTAGCGAAAGCCCTTGCCTTCCTCGCCGATCAGGTTTTCGGCAGGCACGCGCATGTCCGTGAAGAACACTTCCGTGGTGGCGTGGTTCATCATGGTTCTGATCGGGCGGATCTCCAGGCCCTTGCCCTTGACCTCGCGCATGTCGACGATGAACACCGAAAGCCCGTCGGTGCGCTTCTTGGCCTGCTCCTTCGGCGTGGTCCGCGCCAGCAGGATCATCAGATCGGAATGTTCGGCGCGGCTGGTCCAGATCTTCTGGCCGTTGACGACGTAGTGGTCGCCGTCACGCCGCGCGACTGTTTTCAGCGAGGAGGTGTCGGTGCCGCTGGTCGGCTCGGTGACGCCGAACGCCTGCAGGCGCAGTTTGCCGCTGGCGATGCCCGGCAGGTATTTCGCCTTCTGGGCGTCGCTACCGTGCCGCAGCACGGTGCCCATCGTGTACATCTGGGCGTGGCAGCCACCGCCATTGCACCCCGCCCGCTGGATCTCTTCCAGAATCGCCGCCGCCGCCGACAGTTTTAAGCCGGAGCCGCCATATTCCTCGGGGATCAAGACCGAGAGGTAGCCGGCTTCCGTCAGCGCATCGACGAACTCCTTCGGATACGCCATCTGGCGGTCGAGCTTGCGCCAGTATTCGCCGGGGAACTGGGCGCAGAGCTTGGCGACGGCGTCGCGGATGTCGTGGAATTCGTCCTGTTGTTCTGGTGCGGTCATCTGATTTTTTGGGCGTGGATGCGGGTTGATGTCAATTGCTCTGGGAAGGGGAACGTTGTGCAGCGCCGGCGGGTCCCCTATGCTGAATTGTTATAGCGTATGAACCTGCCTTCGAAGAATGGCAAGCAATGGATATCCGGCAGCTCAGGACCTTCAGTTGCGTGGCCGAGCTCGGCAGCCTCAGCAAGGCGTCCGACACGCTGCGCGTGGCGCAGCCGGCGCTGAGCAGGCAGATCAAGCTGCTCGAGCATGAATTGCGCGCCGAGCTGTTCACGCGCAACGGCCGCGGCATGGTGCTGACCGATGCCGGCCGCCTCTTGCTGGCGCGCACCGCCGGCATCGTCCGGCAGATCGACCAGGTGCGCGACGAGATCCAGTCTGCCGGCGGCCCGCCCTCGGGACGCGTGGTGCTCGGCCTGGTGCCGACCGTGAGCTGCGTGATCTCGGCGCGGCTCGCCCGCCGCACCGTCGACAAATATCCGGGCATCGCGCTCTGCATCGTCGAAAGCTACAGCGGCCACCTGACCGAATGGCTGCACCGCGGCGAGATGGATCTGGCGCTGATCTATGGCCCCTCGAGCGATTTGCATCTTGCCGTGCAAAGCCTCGGCCGCGATCCGATCGTCGCCGTCGGTCCGCGCGGCAGCGGATTGTCCAGGAAGAAGCAGGTCGATATCGGCTGGCTCTTGAAACAGCGCCTGGTGCTGCCCAGTCATTCGCACGGGCTCCGGGCGCTGATCGAGCAGGCGGCGGCGAAGAAGAAGCTCAAGCTCGACGTCAAGCTGGAGGCGGATTCGTTCCGCGTGCTGACCAGCCTGGTCGAGGAGGGGCTCGGATATACGCTGCTGCCGCCGTCCTCGGTGCGCAGCGAGGTCGCCAGCGGTCGGCTGGAAACCGCGGCGATCGCAAAACCTTCGCCAATGCGCGAACTGACCCTTGCGTCTCCCATCGATCATCCCGGCTCGACTGCGATTGCGCTGGTGAGCGAGCTGCTCCGCAATGAGCTGATCGCCTGTCGCGAAGAGGGCCTCTGGGACATCAAGCTCGCCTGAGCCGGTGTCGGGCCTTGCGGGATGGCTTAGAGCAAAACGGCCGAGGGCGGCATTCTCATCTGGCTACTTCTGTCATGCCGCAATTGTATAGGGGAAGACCAACCTGGTCGTTGTGAGGGACACATCAAACGTGGTCTGCAAAGCTCAATTTGATCGCGAATGATCCGGAGCCGACCGCACGTGCCAGAAGGAACCGTGTGTAGGCGTAAACGCGTCAGGTCTTCGGCCATATCCGACTTGGCGCGGCAGTGCTATCTTCATCGCTGGCGGGCGCTTTAGTCCCGCAAATCTCGTCGGACCGACGTTCGGCCCCCGGAAGCACTATCGTTCAAGGTGATTTTCGAGGAGGTCCCGATGCATGCGAATCGTCGCGACTTGCTATTGCCGGGGTGTTGCGCTGCCGTCACTGCACTGCTTTGGAGCATTACCACACGGCTCAGGGCCGAAGAGCCCGATCCGCCGCCAGAAACCACCACAATCCGCCTCGCGAAGAGCCCAAGCATCTGCATCGCGCCTATCTACGTGGTAAACGACCTGCTGAATGCCGAGGGGTTCACAAACGTCGTTCACGTCGAAACCGGATTCTTTGGTAGCGGCGCTGTACAGGACAAAGCTGTCTGGAAAAACAGCGATGTCGACTTCAACCTGAATTTCTCTGGTCCACTTCTTCTCGAGATCGATCGAGGGTTGCGTACTACCATTCTAGCCGGGATTCATGTCGGCTGCTTCGAGCTCTTCGCCAGGGAGGGCATACGCAGCGTCGCCGAATTGAAGGGTCGAACCGTCGGCGTCCAATCGCTTGAGTCACCCCCGCATGTATTCCTGAGCGCGATGGCGACACTTGTTGGGCTCGATCCCGCCAAGGATATCGAGTGGGTGACGAGCGCGAAGGTCCAACCGATCGAATTGTTTGCGGAGGGCAAGATCGATGCCTTCCTCGGATTTCCCCCAGAACCTCAACGTTTGCGCGCGCAGAACATCGGTCGCGTCATCGTCAACAGCGCGCAGGATCGCCCATGGTCGCAGTATTTTTGCTGCATGCTGGCGGGCAATCGCGAATTCGTTCGAAAGAATCCCATCGCCACGAAGCGCGTGGTGCGCGCCATGCTCCGTGCCACGGATTTGTGCGTGAGCGAGCCGGCCCTTGTTGCACAGCGTATGGTGGATGGTGGTTTCGCGCCTCGCCTGGACTACGCGGTTCAGACTCTTGCGGACGTGCCGTACAACCGCTGGCGCGAGTACGATCCCGAGGACACAATCCGCTTTTACGCGCTTCGTCTGCGCGAAGCTGGGATGATCAAATCAGGCCCTGCGAAACTCATCGCAGATGGAGCCGACTGGCGGTTTCTAAACAAGGTCCGACGTGAACTTGGTGGCTGATTAGACCACGTCGCCTCTTGGTCAGTGCGCGGTGGCTCTGATATCGCCAGCAAGTCGAGACAGCGCTAAACGACTCCGGCAGTCACCCTTACCTAATTCCGCGGAGCGAACTACCCACTGTTGCATTCCCGAACTGAGGAGTACGTTATTCTTCGAAAAACGGTGTCCTGTCTCTGCTGATAGTGGGCCTTTAGGTCCACGCAGATACATCGAATCGACGTTCGGCTCCCGGAAACGCTACCGTTTGAGGTGATTTCGAGGAGGTTGCGATGCATGTGAACCGTCGCGATTTGCTGTTGGCTGGGGCCTGCGGCGCTTCAACCGCTCTCTTTTGGAGTGTCACAGCTCGGCCAGGGGCCGAAGAGCCGAGGCCAGAAACCACCACAGTCCGCCTTGCGAAGAACCCGAGTATCTGCATTGCCCCGCAATACGTGGTTAGCGAGTTGCTGAATGCCGAGGGGATCTCCAATGTGGTTTACGTTGAATCTGATGCCGGCGTGGAGCAAACCAAAGCAATTGCGAAGGGCGATCTCGACTTCACTTTGCATTTCTCCGGTCCGCTTCTTGTTGAGATCGATCGGGGCCTGGGCATTTCTGTTCTGGCCGGCATTCATGTCGGCTGCTTCGAGCTATTCGCCAGAGAGGGCATACGTAGCGTCGCCGATCTGAAGGGGCGAACCGTTGGCCAGCAGGGGGTTGGGAGCAGTCCGCACGTTTTCATCAGCGCGATGGCGACACTCGTTGGACTCGACCCCGCCAAGGATATCGAGTGGGTGACGAGCGCGTCGGTCAAACCGATCGAGTTGTTTGCAGAGGGAAAAATCGACGCCTTTCTCGGATTTCCTCCAGAGCCCCAGCGTCTGCATGCGCAGAAAATCGGTCATGTCATCGTCAACAGCGCTCTGGATCGCCCATGGTCACAGTATTTTTGCTGCATGCTGGCGGGCAATCGCGAATTCGTCCGAAAGAATCCCATCGCCACCAAGCGTGTGGTGCGTGCGATGCTGCGAGCGACGGATCTGTGCGTGAGCGAGCCGGCCCTTGTTGCACAGCGCATGGTGGATAGGGGTTTCACGCCTCGCCTGGACTACGCGGTTCAGACTCTTGCGGACGTACCGTACAGCCGCTGGCGCGACTACGATCCCGAAGACACGATCCGTTTTTACGCGCTTCGTCTGCGCGAAGCGGGGATAGTGAAATCGAGTCCTGCGAAAATCATCGCGGATGCAGCCGACTGGCGTTTCCTCAACGAGGTTCGACGTGAACGTGGAGGCTGATTCATCTACCGCGTTTCCTGCTCCGCGCCCGCTCGCTGCACCATCGCGAGCAAGTGGCGACGGGGCGTCGGTGAAGGACGGTCTCGTCGACTTCGCATCGCGCCCCTCGCTGCGCACCAAGTTGCTCGCGGCCTTCCTTGTCATCGAGATGCTCCTGATCTCGGTTGGGGTAATCGGGCTCCTTTCGCTCCGCGAAGCCGACCAGCGGGCCAACCAAGTCGTTGCCCTGCAGCACAAGATCGAGGCATACCGGCAGGTGCAGCACAATACGCTTCGACAGCTCCATGGCGTATCCGCTGCTCTCGCCCTTCCGAGTGAAACGACATTGGCGGGTGCGCTGCGGCAGATCAATCAGTTTGGGTACGATCTTGACCGCGTCTCGTTCGTCGCAAAGGACGAGGTTGCGTTGCTGGATCAGGTACGCGAAGAGTACGCACGCTTCATTGCCGTAGTTTCACACGTCATCGATCTCATCCGCAACGGGCGATCGGCTGAGGCCAAACAGAACGAACTCGCAGAACTCGGGCCGCTCGCAGACAAACTCGAACGACTGACCAATCAATTGGTCAATCGGGCAGAAGCAGACATGGTCGCCGGCATAGATGCGAGCCGGCAAACCTATGTCAGATCTCAGATGCTTGTCGCCGCCGTCGCGCTGGCAAGCTTCGTGCTTACGCTGGTCCTGGGACATGCTATCTCCCGGTCTGTGATCGAACCGGTCCGCATCATCCACGACGGTCTGAATCGAATAGCGGCTGGCGACTTCACCCAGCGCATCAAGGTTTCCAATCGGGACGAACTTGGGGAGCTTGCAGCGCACGTCAATTCGACCTGCGAAGAGCTACAGCAGCTCTACCAAAGCCTTGAGGAGGTCAGCCGTCACAAATCGCAGTTCCTCGCAAACATGAGTCATGAATTGCGGACGCCGCTGAACGCGATACTCGGCTTTTCGGAGCTCCTGCTGGACGGCATATACGGCGATCCTCCGGAGAAAATGCGATCAGCTCTCGAACGCATCCAACGGAACGGCAGACATCTGCTCGGACTCATCAACGACGTTCTCGATCTCTCCAAGATTGAAGCCGGACAGCTCCAACTTTCTCTGGCCGATTATTCCGTAGAGGAACTGGTGAGCGGTGTTTATATATCGGTTGAATCCCTCGCCGCCGAAAAGCGTTTGGGGTTGAAATTTGCCGTTCCCCCTGGTCTGCCGCCAGCGCGAGGCGACGAACGCAGGCTTGCTCAGGCACTGTTCAACCTTGTTGGCAACGCGATCAAATTCACCGATGCGGGGGAGGTTCGGATCGAAGTGGAGGCAAATGGGGACTTCTACAGATTTTCCGTACAGGACACTGGACCGGGCATTGATCAAACCGATCAAACAAAAATCTTCCAGGAATTCCAGCAGGTGGATAGCTCGATCACCAAGACGAAGGGAGGCGCTGGATTGGGCCTCGCCATCGTAAAGCGCATTGTGGAGATGCATGGTGGGCGAATATGGATTGAATCCCGCCTCGGTCATGGCGCGAGATTTTCCTTTCTGGTCCCGGCTCGGCTTGAGCAACAGGCGGCGCAGTCATGAGCAAGCGCGTACTGGTGGTCGAAGATCAAGAGGACAATCGGCAGATTCTGCGCGATCTGCTCGCAAGCGTCGGTTACGAAATGATCGAGGCGCACGACGGTGAAGCAGCGCTCATAGCAGCGCGAACCCAAAGCCCGGACCTGATCCTGATGGATATCCAACTGCCTATTCTCGACGGATACGAGGCGACGCGGCGCATAAAAGCACAATCAGATCTCCGCCATATTCCAATAGTCGCCGTCACCTCCTATGCGCTTGGCGGTGACGAAGAAAAGGCACGCGTGGCAGGCTGCGATGCCTATGTCGCAAAGCCCTACAGCGCACGAAAGCTACTTGAGACGATCAATCGATACCTGACATGAGGTTCCAACGCGTGCCGACGTGGAGCAGAAATGCATGTCCCGCCCCGAATCCTGATCGTGGATGACAACGAAACGAATCGCTGCCTTCTTACCGCGCGTCTCGGTGCTGAGGGATACGAGACCGTGGAGGCCGAAAACGGTGAACGCGCGCTCGCCGTCGTGCGTGAAGTCGCGCCAGACGTTGTCCTCCTCGACGTCATGATGCCGAAAATCGATGGCTTGGAAGTCTGCCGGCGATTGAAGGTCGATACGACGCTCGGATTCGTTCCAATCATCATGGTGACGGCGCGAGCTGACTCAAGAGATGTCGTCACCGGACTTAACGCGGGCGCCGACGAGTATCTGACCAAACCAATCGACCATGCAGCACTCGTTGCGCGCGTGCGCTCCATGCTCCGCATCAAGGAACTGCATGATCGAGTTGAAGCACAGGCGGGCGAACTCTCAGTGTGGAACAGAATGCTTGAGCAACGCGTTGCGGAGCAAGTTGTGCAAATTGAACGGGTGGGCCGTCTAAAACGCTTTCTTTCGCCGCAGATCGCGGAATTGATTCTTTCCTCCTCGACGCATGAGCCTTTGGCGAGCCACCGCAGACAAGTGACAATAGTCTTCGGTGACCTGCGAGGCTTTACTGCCTTCGCAGAGATCGCCGAGCCCGAGGAGGTGATGGCGGTGATGCGGGAGTACCATGCAACGCTGGGCTCCCTGGTCCACGAGTTTGAAGGCACGCTGGAGAGATTCCTGGGCGACGGAATCATGGTGATTTTCGGCGATCCGATTCCTTGTCCAGACCCGTGCCAGCGAGCTGTTCAGATGGCGGTCGCGATGCGCAGCCGCTTGTCGGAGTTATCGGGAAAGTGGCGGCGTGAAAGATACGAGCTCGGCTTTGGAGTCGGCATTGCATATGGATATGCGACCCTCGGCGCTATCGGCTTCGAGGGCCGCTCCGAATACAGCGCGATCGGGACCGTGGTAAATCTGGCTGCCCGTCTTTGCGCAGAAGCGCGGGATGGTCAGATCTTGGTTGATAGCAAAGTACGCGAGGCGCTCGATGGCAGGGCAACCGCGGAGCCAGTAGGCGAACTGACGCTCAAGGGTTTGCGTCGACCCATAGCGGCATACAACGTGCTGGAGATGATTTGAAGGAGGTCGCCCGCCGGCTACTTCTGCCGCACTCGACGAATTACAGGAAGGCTGGCATAACCGACCGGCAAAAGAGCATGATCGAATTCGCCATCAAGGTTTCCACCGAGGCCTACAAGGTGGACGACAGCGGTCTGCTCGCTCTCCATGCGCACGGTTTTACCGAGGAGGATGCTTGGGACATTGCGGCGATTTCCGCCTTCTTCGGGCTGTCCAACCGCCATGCGAACGTCACGAACATGCGGCCGAACAGCGAATTCTACGCACTCGGTCGGTGATGACCTGTGGCTGCCGGCTTCGACAACTCTGTCAGATCAACAACTCGTGCGACCCGTGGCTCGCGACATAGGCATGGCTGCCCGGGTGCTGTTCAGTCTGAGAGAGCGCAGCCGTTTCTGTTTCCAGGATTGCCGCAGATCCACCGTGTTCTGCACCGTGCCCGCCTGCGCCCGGAATGGGGGCGGAGTTCAATTCTACTACCGACACGATCGGCTCGGTGTGTATGGCGGCAACCTCGTTCTTGAAATGGAATGAATTGCCGTGGCCGGGGTCGTTCACCGCCGGTGCTGGACCGCCGCTCGCGTGATCGGCTTGGTGGCTTGGGTTGGCGGCCGCCGGAGGAGAGGACAGTGGTAAATGAGGCTCGCTGGGGCCGGATTGCTGAGACGCTGTATGCGGCTCATGCTGCGATTGCTGGTGGCTCGCGCCGCTGCCCGGTGTGACTCCAAGCTGGGCAAGCTGTGATGCGGCGACGGCATTCGCCGGCGTATGAGGACCGTTGAAGCCGGATTGCTGGGACGCGGCATGCGGCTCATGCTGCGATGGCTGGTGGCCCGCGCCGCTGCCCGGTGTTACCCCAAGCTGGGCGAGCTGTGAGGCGGCGACAGCATTTGCCGGCGGATCAGGATCGTTGGAGCCGGCGGCGGCGTGCGACTCATGCTGCGACGGGTGGTTCGCGCCGGCGACGGGCGATACGCCATGTTCGACATGTTGCGAGGCGGCGACCGCATACGTAGCCGTGAAGCCGAGAGATTGGATCGTACCGATCGGAGACATCAAGGTTGTTTCGCCGATCGTAACGGCGCCTGCATTGGCCTGGATTGATTCTTGATGGAACGTGAAGAGACTCTCCGTTGGCGTCGCAGTGTATTCGTCCCAGGGCTCGATCGCCGATCCAGCTGTCAGTGCAACGGTTGCTTCGTCGCTGTCGACCATCGCAGAGGCCGAGGTTTCGCCAAAATGCGCAAGCTTGACCGAGCCGACTGAACCGACGTCGGGCTTGAAATGGAACTGGGAGCTTTCGTCGGTTGCTGACAGGACCCAACCGGAGCTGTCGCTGGCGATCAAGGCATCGTTGGTGCTGGCGGATGTTTCAGCGCTGGCCTCCGTAACTGCGGCGGCGTCGGCCACTACGAGAGTCTCAAGCGCGAGGTCAATGGCTTCGCTGGCTGCAACAACGGTATCTGCCGCCTGAAAGATGAAATCCGACTCCTGAACGGAGACGATGCCCTGCAAGTGAATTTCCAGGAGGGACGAATCGCCGATTTTCAGGGTGGTATCGGTCGGATTCACGTAGACGATCGTTTCATTGCTCGCGCTGTTGTAGATCCAGGCGATGGTATGCGGCGGCACCGGCGTGCTTGTCGAGGTCAGGTGCAGGAATGCCAGCGCGCCAAGCGCCGCCAGGTTGATCTTGTCCGAACCTGACGCGAAATCGGTAATGGTGTCGAACTGGCTCGAGTTGGAATCGGCAACGGACAAATAGACGAACACGTCATCGCCATTGCTGCCCGTCAGCTGGTCAGCGCCGAATCCACCCGTGATGGTATCGCTGCCGTTGTTGCCGTTGACAGTGTCGTTTCCGGATCCGCCGTAGATGGTGTCGTTGCCGTCGTTTCCCTTGATCGTATCGTTGCCGGATCCCGAATACAGAATGTCATCCTTGCCGGTGCCGTTGACGGTGTCATTGCCGGCGCCGGCGTAGACGATCTGAAATTCATCGCCGCCGCCCGCGATGTTCTCGCCGTTCGGCGTTCCGTAAACATAGGGCGCATCGACGATGACATGGTCCCCCAGGGCCAGATTGTCGAAATCGTTGGGGTCTGCATCGCTGCTGCCGTGGATGACGATGGTCACCGTCTGTGTCGTGCCGTCGATCGTGGCGACGGTGAACGTGTCGGTCAGCGTCTCGCCGGGATCAAGGGCCTGCACCGTGCTATTGTTGTTGTCCAGCATGTAGGTCCACACGCCGGCCACGGTTATCATGAACGTGCCGTAGCCTTTGGTGCTCGCTGTCGGCGAGCTGACCGCCGCGAAGGTGTTGGCCGCATTGTCGACGTCGGTATCGGTAAGCGTGCCGGTCGCAACGGGCGTGCCCGGCGTGGTGGTGCCGGCCTCGGTCACCGAGCCGGTCGTGGCGCCGGAAATGACCGCTGCGTCATTGGCGCCGGCGATGGTGATCGTCATCACCTGCGTCGTGCCGTCCACGGCGGCCACCGTGAAAGTGTCGGTCAGCGTACCGCCGACATTGAGCGCCTGCACGGCAGGGTTAGTATTGTCGAGCGTGTAGGTCCACACGCCGGCCGCCGTGATGGTGAAGCTGCCGTAGCCTTTGCTGCTTGCAGCGGGCGATGTTACCGCTACGAAACTGTTGTCCGCATTGTCGACGTCGACATCGGTGAGCGTGCCGGTCGCGACGGGGATGCCGGCCGCGGTCCCGGTAGCCTCGACGACCGATCCGGTCTTGGTGCCGGAAATCACGGCCGCATCATTGGCGCCGGTGATGGTGATCGTCACGACCTGCGTGGTGCCATCCACGGTGGCCACGGTGAAGGTGTCGGTCAGCGTCTCGCCGGCATTGAGCGCCTGCACGGCGGAGTTGGTATTGTCGAGCGTGTAGGTCCACACGCCGGCCGCGGTCATGGTGAAGCTGCCGTATCCTTTGCTACTCGCAGCCGGGGAGCTGACCGCCGCAAAGGTGTTGGCCGCGTTGTCGACGTCGGTATCGGCGAGCGTGCCGGTCGCAACGGGCGCACCGGGCGCGGCGGTGCCTGCTTCGATCACCGAGCCGGTGGTGGTACCGAAAATGACCGCAGCGTCGTTGGTGCCGGCAATCGTGATCGTCACGACCTGCGTCGTGCCGTCCACGGTGGTAACCGTGAAGGTGTCGGTCAGCGTGCCGCCGACATTGAGGGCCTGCACCGCGGGGTTGCTGTTGTCCAGCGTATAGGTCCACACGCCGGCCGCGGTCATGGTGAAGCTGCCGTAACCTTTGCTGCTCGCGGTCGGCGAACTAACGGCTGTGAAGGCATTCGCGGCATTGTCGGCGTCGGAGGCAGTGAGCGCACCGGTCGCGACCGGCGTGCCGGGTGCGGAGGTGCCGGCCTCGACCACCGCGCCGGTGATGGTGCCGGAAACGATCGCGGCATCATTGGCGCCGGTGATGGTGATCGTCACCACCTGCGTGGTGCCGTCCACGGTGGCCACGGTGAAGGTGTCGGTCAGTGTCTCACCGGTATTGAGCGCCTGCACGGCAGCATTGGCGTTGTCGAGCGTGTAGGTCCACACGCCGGCCGCGGTCATGATGAAGCTACCATAGCCGTTGTTGCTCGTGGTCGGTGAGAGCACGGCGATGAAGCTGTTGGCCACATTGTCGACGTCGGTATCGGTGAGCGTGCCGGTCGCGACGGGGGTGCCCGGCGAAGTACCGCTCGCCTCGACCACCGATCCGGTCTTCGCGCCGGAAATGACGGCCGCATCATTGGCGCCGGTGATGGTGATCGTCACCAGCTGGGTGGTGCCATCTATCGTGGCCACAGTGAAGGTATCGATCAGCGTAGTGCCGACGTTGAGCGCCTGCACCGCGGCATTGGTATTGTCGAGCGTGTAGGTCCACACGCCCGCCGCTGTTATCGTGAACGTGCCGTAGCCCTTCGCGCTCGGTGTCGCCGAGCTGACTTCGGTGAAGGTGTTGGGTGGATTATCGACGTCAGTGTCAGTGAGCGTGCCGGTCGCGGTCGAAGTGCCAGCAACGGTGCCACTGGCCTCGGTCACCGAACCGGTGATGGTGCCGGCAATAATCGCGGCGTCATTCGTGCCGTTGATGATGACCGTGTAGGTTTGACTGACCGACAGCGTGCCGTCCGAAACCGTGATTGTGAAATTTTCGGTCGTAGGTGCCGACAGCGCGTTCACCGCGGCATTGTTCGGGACGTAGAGGTAGGCGCCGGTGGTGCTGTTAAGAAAGAGTGTGCCGTAGAGGCCTGCCTTCGAAATATTGTAGGTGATGCCTTCCATCACCGTATTGCCGGCGGTGCCGCCGCCGATGCCGAAGGTCAGCGTCGCTCCTGGCTCGGAGCTGCTGGCGGCGAAACTTCCTCCGGACGCGATGAAGAGATCGAGTGCGGCCGTATCGATCAGGGTCGGGCCAGTTGCCGAATTCAATGACGGTGGCTGGGGCGGCGGAATGAACGGTTCGATGACGAAGGGACTTGGACCCTCCGGCAGCGGTGGGAGCGTGCCTAGCGGCGTCGAGCCGCCGGCTTGGCCGTAGTTGATCGGCTGCAGCTTCGGCAAATCGAGATAATAGGGAGTGCTGGATCCGCCGGGCCCATAGCCCTTGGCGTAGTTGGCCAGCACGGCCTGCTGGGCCGCTTGCAATTCTTCCATGCGGATAGCGGAGTTTGCGACCTGGCTTACGTTGACCGAGGAGCCTCTCCTGGTAAGCACGACCGTCTCACTGGGATCTTCGACGATGATGTGCCTCGGGATCGCCTCCTTGGTCCAGAGCTCGAACGCGCCGTGTTCAAGATCCTTGTACGCAATATTGTCGTCGTCCAGGAACGTCGCGTCAGGGTCGGCCGCCTTGACATCGCTCATCACTGCGAACGTGAGCGCCGTGAGCGACAGCATGCCAAACCCGCCAGCTTGGGCCCGGCCGCGAATGATTCCGACCGGCGTGTCGATCCGGAGCGAACCGGTCTTTGCCATCCGGCCGGCAACGAAGGCGAATGATCCCTTGTCCACCGCGAACAGCGGTGATTGCGAGGCACAGCCGGGATCGCAGACGAAGCCGTCAAAGATCACCCGCGTGTCGTGCGACAGGACGAATTGGGTGCCGTCGATCATGCTGATCGCGATCTGTCCGTCGGCCGCAGTCTCGACCAAATCGCCTTGACGAATGGGATCGCCGGCCATCGCTTGAACATCAACACCACCGGCAGGCGTCCAGGTACCGCAACCGATGGCTGCTTGGATGCTGCCGATGATTGGGGGAAGCGCGGCCGCAACGGCCTGGTCCCCGGACGCAATATGGGACGCAACTGACATGGCTTGACCTCGCTGCCCAGCGTGGCGCCGCCGTCTTCTTGCTTTGGCTTGCCGGACGCCCGGAGGTCCAAAATTTCTGGCGCCGGCCAGCCTTAGGCTGCCCGCCGAAATGTCTGATCAAATAACCTAGTATCTTCAGGGGGAAGACGTGCCCAGGGCGGCGTCAAGCTTGTTTCGCCGCGAACGTGTCCGGCCCCCTCAAGAATTATTGAATTCATCTTGACGGCCAACGTGCGCCCTTTTTGTGGCACCACGCAAGTCCTGGGAGTACAATTTGAAAAATATTTGAAGTGGTCGGCATTGGACTACCACACTACATTGGACTACAGCGCATTAGACGTGGTGCAGCGTTTGGTTGTTCTTGAGTAAACCAGCGGACCGTTACGCGAACGGGATCTTCTCGAAAGGGGAGGGTCATGGTTACGCAAAAGAATCTCGTATTAGTTGCCGGTTTTGTTTTGACGCTGGCTGGCTGTTTCCCTGGTTATTCTCAGGCCCAAATCGCACCGCCACGGCCGGCCGTTCTGGATGCCCCGTCTAAGGCGATTGGCAAAGTTGTCGTTGCCACCGGTTCGGTCTCGATTGAGCGCGCCAGCGCCAAGGTCGTTCAGGCAAGTATGAGCGGGCAGGAGACCAAGGTCGGTGACGTGGTCTATCAGGGCGATGTGGTGAAGACAGGCGCCGATGGACGGATCGGCATCAACTTTGCCGATGGCAGCTCGTTCAATCTGTCGAGCAACGCGCGGATCGCGTTGGACGAATTCGTCTACGATCCGAACAGCAAATCGAATTCGACCTTGTTCAATCTGACGAGCGGAACGATCACCTTCGTGGCCGGTAATGTCGCAAAGAGCGGCGACATGAAAGTCGATACGCCGGTCGCAACGATGGGCATTCGAGGCACGACGCCCCATGTCGAGATTTCGGAAGATGGCGCCGTGAAATTCTCGACGCTGATCGAAGCGGGCAAGCACAAGGTTGCGAAGCGCTCGGCGCCTGCCGCTGAGCAGCGAGCCGAGCCGCAGGACCGCGACAGGTTCAACTTGAAGATCTGCCGGGGATGCTAGGTGATTTCTTTGCGGGCAGGCCTGGGCTTCGAGGCGATGGCCCCCATGCTCGTCCTGCTGCTCGGATGGCCCGCAGCGGCGCAGGGGCCAGGACAGAAGAACGATTATCTAAAGAATACTGAATTGTGCAACGGCAAAGGCGCCGCGTCGCCTGAAGCCCGCATCGAAGGTTGCACGGCGCTCATCCAGACGGTGCAGGGCAGCGCGGCGGCACTGCCGATCGCCTACAATAATCGCGGCAATGCCTATGTCGCAAAGCAAGACTACGACCGCGCCATCCAGGACTTCGACCAATCGATCAAGCTCAATCAGACCTACACCAAGCCGCTCAACAATCGCGGCGTCGCGTACCTCAGAAAGGGCGAATATGACGTTGCGATCAGGGCTTTCGATGAGGCGATCAGGCTCAAGGCCGACTACGCCGAGGCGTTCGCGAACCGCGCGATGGCCCACCTGAAAAAGCGGGACTACGATCGCGCGGCGCGGGACTTCGACGAGGCGATCCGGATCGATCCTGGTTTGCGGGCCGCCTGGAGCGGCCGTTGCTGGAGCCGAGCTGTCGTCGGTGCATTGCAGGCGGCACTGGAGGACTGCGACAAGGCGCTGCAGACCGAGCCGGACAACGCCGCAACGTACGATTCCCGCGGACTGATCCGTCTGAAGATGGGGCAGGCCGGTGCCGCCATCGCCGACTACAATTCCGCGCTACGTCTTGATCCGAAGCTGGCAAGCGCGCTTTATGGCCGTGGATTTGCCAAGCTCAAAACCGGCATGGCTGATGGCAATGCGGATATTGCTGCGGCGAGGTCGATCGATGCCGAGGTCGCCGACAAGTTCTTGGATTTTGGCGTTCGGTAATCATGGGTCGCATGTAAGTGCAGCCTGAAGACTCCGTTCGGTACCGCCCCTCATGACCGCTAGTTGCAGCTGGCTGCCGGGAACTCGCCCACTGTTGATCTAGATCAAGGGATCAATCCGGCCGGCTCGAAAGTTAGAGGACGCGCTCTCTTCAGTCGGGTTCCTGCCATGACCACGCTGCTCCGGGCCGTTCTGGCGGTCGTCGTCGCGCTCGCGTCGCTGGGCGCGATTTCCGAACGCTTGCGCCAGGAGGGGGTGAGCGATGACGAAATCCGCATCGGCAATCTCATGCCCTATAGCGGGGGCCTTTCGATTTTCGGGGCGATCGGCAAGGCCGAGACGGCCTATTTCGAAACGCTCAACGCGCGCGGCGGCATCAACGGCCGCAAGGTGCGCTTCATCTCCTATGACGACAAGTCCGATCCTGCCTCCGCGCTCAATCTGACGCGCACGCTCGTCGAGGAAGACAAGGTGCTCCTGATGTTCGGCTCGTTCGGCACGCCGGGCAATTTTGCGGTCCGCAAATATCTCAATGAGCGGCAGATTCCCCAGCTGTTCGTGGCGTCCGGCGACGATCATCTCAGCGATCCATCGCTGTTTCCATGGACCATGGGCTGGCAACCCTCGTTCCGCGAGGAGGGGCGCATCTATGCCAACTACATTCAGGCGTTTTATCCGGGCAAGCGGATCGTCGCCCTCTGGCAGAACGATCATTTCGGCCGCGAGGTCATCAAGGGCATGGAGGATGGCCTCGGTCCCGTCGCACGCATGATCAGGGTCGGCATCGCCTATGATCTCAGGGATGAGCATCTTGATACGCACGTATCGATCCTGAAGCGATCGGGAGCCGAAATTCTGGTGTTCGCGGGCGTGCCTGAAAACGCTGCGAAGGTGATCCGCCTGGCGGCGAGCCTCGACTGGCATCCGGTGTTCATCATGAACCAGATGGCTTCGTCGATTGGGGGCGGGCTGAAACCCGCGGGTGTCGAAAACGCGGTGGGCGTGACCACCGCCGCCTATCTGAAGGACGCGGACGATCCGGCCTGGAAGGACGAACAGTCAGGCGCCGACTGGCAGTCGTTTCTGGAAAACTATCGCGGCGCCGGCGGCAGCGATGAAAGCGCCGCCATGTTCGGCTACGCGGCCGCCGAGACATTGGCGCAGGTGCTGAGGCAGTGCGGCGACGACCTGTCGCGCGAGAATGTCATGAAGCAGGCTGCGGCGCTTAAGGATTATCAGGGCTCCGTTCTGCTGCCCGGCATCAAGATCAGCACCGGCCCGTGGAATTTCCGTCCCATCAAGCACATGCGGCTGGTTCAGTTCGATGGCCGTACCTGGCAGCCGATCGGCGATGTCCTCGAAACCGCGTTTGCCGGTGCCGACAAGTAGACCGAGTTGATTTCCTGCGGCGGGACGGTGAGGGTGGATGCTGCCCTCAACGAACATCGCTCGATTTGCTCGGTTTTGAATGAACCGGGTAACTGTGCCGAAGGGCAGCCTGTATACAGCTTCGGGACACGGATGCATCGGAAAGAAAGATGTGGCTTCGCCCCGGCAATCTCGTCAGGCACAAAAGCGGCGGCCCGATCATGGTGGTGGACCGCGAGGTGTCTCATTCGTCCAACGAACCGTTGGTCAGTTGTGTCTGGATTGAAGCCGGGCAACGCAACTACGCTTCCTTCAAGGAAGGAACGCTGCAGTTGGTTGGCGGGGACGGTTCGCCGCGCGGCTATGAGAGCGATGTGAGGCCCTAATTGGCATCCTTGGAAGCGGTGAGCCCCGTGCGGCAATTCGTCAGAACCGCGCTGGTCATTTTGCTGGCGCTCATGGCGCTGCCAGCCGCGCTGTTTGTCACGGCATGGCTTTGGTTTTGGTACCAGACCGCCGAGGTGGACAGCTTCTATCGGGAGCACCGCCTGCTTGGCGAAATGCGCGCGGCAGAAAAGCAGAGCACGAATAACTCGGAGCCGGCGCGCGACGTGCTCTTGAAGGCGATGCCGCTGGGAACAGACAGGGCGGCCGCCATCGCCCTGCTCCGCAAGGAGAAGCTCGACTGCCAGGGCGCCGGGCCGGTCAATTGCCAGGCTTTGACGGCAAACGTCCTCGGCTCCAAGCAATGGATCATCGACTTGGAATTCGATGGCGAGGAGCGGCTGAGCAATGCGCGGGTCGCGATCTGGAACGTCTTCCTCTAGCGATCGGAATTCGCCCAGGCGGCGGCCTCGATGTGTTCACAAGTGCACCGATAAGAGGTCTCGTCCGTAATAGTGCGGAGCGCCATAAGGAAATCTTTTAAGCGATCATTAGGCACTTCGCTCTCATGCTGAGCTGATGAAGGCCATCGTCGCCGCATCGGTATGCTGTATTGTTGTTTCGCTGGCGGACCGGACACTTTTCGGTGGCCGGCTCATCGAAAGCTTGCCCTTGTTCTTCAAGGCGGTTGCAAGAGGCTTCTTCGGCTGACGTCGGCGACGTTCGCGGCGACCTCTCGGCTCAGCTTCTTTCCTGCAACAGATGAATGCCAGGCGTTTCGGCGGAGCGGCGATTGCGCGCGCCGTGATCACCCCGGAATGCGCACCGGCAATTGCTCGATGCCGCGCACGAAGCTGGAATAGACCCGCTTCGGCTCGCCGACCACCTCGATGCGGTCGAAGCGCTTGAGCATTTCCTGCCAGACGATCTTGAGCTGCAGCTCGGCTAGGCGCATGCCGACGCAGCGGTGGATGCCGAAGCCGAACGACAGATGGGTGCGCGGGCGGGCGCGGTCGATGATGAACTCGTCGGGACGGTCGATGCCTTCCTCGTCGCGGTTGCCGGAGACGTACCACATCACGACGCGGTCGCCTTTTTTGATCTTCTTGCCGCCGATCTCCGTATCGACCAGCGCGGTGCGGCGCATATGGGCGAGCGGCGTCTGCCAGCGGATCACTTCCGGCACCATGGTGTCGATCAGCGCGGGGTTTTCACGCAGCTTCTGGTATTGATCCGGGTGCTCGTTCAACGCCAGCACCGAGCCGCTCATGGTGTTGCGCGTGGTGTCGTTGCCGCCGACGATCAAGAGGATGATGTTGCCCATCAGGTTGTCAGGGTCCATGTGCCGCGTGGCGTCGCTGTGCGCCATCATCGACAATAGATCGTTCTTCGGCGGCGCATTGACGCGCTCGTTCCACAGTTTTGAGAAATAAGCGTAGCACTCGTCCATCTCGCGGCGGCGCTGCTCGGGCGATTCCACGACGCCGCTCTTGGGCAGCGCGGTCGAGACGTCAGACCAGCGCGTCAGTTTGCGCCGCTCCTCCCAGGGGAAGTCGAACAGAGTCGCCAGCATCTGCGTCGTCAGCTCGATGGAGACGCGCTCGACGAAGTTGAAGGTCTCGTTGCGCGGCAGATTGTCGAGCACCTTCTGCGAACGCTCGCGGATCAGCTTGGCCAGCTCGTCGAGGTGCGTCGGCGTGAACATCGGCGACACCGTCTTGCGCTGCGCCGAATGCCGCGGCTGGTCCATCGCGATGAAGCTTGGATAGTCGTAGCCGGGCGGCACGTCGCGGATCGAGATGCCGCCGAGCGTGGAGTCAGAGGAGAAGATGCCGTGATTGGTGTCGACATGCATGATGTCGTTGTACTTGGTGACCGACCAATAGGGCTCGATCGGTGAATTGGTGCAGTAATGCACCGGCTCTTCCTTGCGCAGCCGCTCGAACCACGGCCACAGGGTATCGTTCTGGAACAGCTTTGGCGCACCGGGATGAAAATCCTTCAGCGGCGTCGAATAGGCTTCTTCGCGCGCGGCGCGAAGCAGCTCCTTTCGGTCGGCGCTGATTGATGTCTGGACGTTCATGGCACGGTCATCCCGGGTGACGTTGAATTCCGACGAGAATAGCTAGGCGGCGATGCGGACCGGCAGGGTCTCGTAGCCCTTGACGAAACTCGAATACACCCGCTTCGGTTCGTCGGCCAGTTCAATATTATCGTAGCGCTTGAGAATTTCTTCCCAGATTATCCTGAGTTGTAGCTCGGCCAGCCGGATTCCGACGCAGCGGTGGATACCGAAGCCGAAGGAAAGGTGGGTGCGCGGGCGGGCGCGGTCAATGATGAACTCGTAGGGGCGGTCGATCACGTCCTCGTCACGGTTGCCGGAGACGTACCACATCACGACCTTGTCGCCCTTCTTGAACTGCTTGCCTCTGAATTCGATGTCTTCCAAGGCGGTGCGGCGCATATGCGCTAGCGGCGTCTGCCAGCGGATCACCTCGGGCACGAAGCTATCGATCAGGTCGGGGTTGTCGCGCAGTTTGCGATACTGGTCCGGATTCTTGTTCAGCGCATAGACGCTGCCGGACAGCGTGTTGCGCGTGGTGTCGTTGCCGCCGACGATCAATAGGATCAGATTGCCGAGAAAATTCTTCGGGTCCATGTCGCGCGTGGCGTCGCTGTGCGCCATCATCGACAACAGATCGCTCTTCGGCGGCGCGTTGACGCGCTCCTTCCAAAGCTTCGCGAAATAGGTCGCGCATTCCATCAGCTCGGCCTGCCGTTCCTCCTCTGACGCGACGAGGCCGCCGGGGCCGGGAATCGTGGTCGCAACGTCCGACCAGCGCGTCAACTTGCGGCGATCCTCCCAGGGAAAGTCGAACAGCACGGCGAGCATCTGCGTGGTGAGTTCGATCGAGACCTGATCGACCCAGTCGAACACCTCGTTCTTCGGAAGGTTGTCGAGGCATTCGGCCGAGCGTTTGCGGATGTTGATCGCAAGTTGATCCAGATGCGTCGGCGTGAACATCGGCGCCACCGTCTTGCGCTGGGCGGAGTGGCGCGGCTGGTCCATGGCGATGAAGCTCTCGCGGCGCAGGTCCGGCGCGACGTCACGGATGGTGATGCCGCCGAGCGAGGCCGCCGACGAGAACACCGCGTGGTTGGTCTCGATGTCCATGATGTCGTTGTATTTGGTTACCGACCAATAGGGACCGAACATCGAGTCCTTGCAGTAGTGCACCGGCTCCTCGCGGCGCAGCCGGTCGAAATACGGCCAGAACGTATCGCTCTTGAACAGGTCGGGATTGCCGACATCGAAATCGACAAGCGGAGTGGACCGAGCCGCATCGCGCGCGGCCCGCAGATGGGAATCTCCGGCGAGATCGATGGTTCCTTGCATGAGCCGCTCTCCCAAATTTCCCCGCGCGAAGCATGCCGAACGGGTGATGTTTTACCCTATTACATCCCGAGCCGTGGCCCGGCGCAAGGGCGAGTTCAGTGCATTTGGCCGCAGCAACGGCGGGTGGGCTGCGCTCATTTCGTCGCGTGACAACGGCAGTCTCGAAGACTAAGTCTGTTTGAAACAACGTTTAATTCCGCCGGGAGGCGACCATGATCTCCAACGTCCATCGGATGCTCAATTTCGATCTTGGCGAGACTGCGGACGCAATTCGCGAAACCGTGCACTCATTTTCGCAGAACGAAATCGCCCCGCGCGCCACCGAAATCGACCGCAGCAATCAATTCCCGCGCGACCTCTGGCCCAAAATAGGGGCGCTCGGCCTGCACGGCATCACGGTCGAGGAGGAGTATGGCGGCGCCAGCCTAGGCTATCTCGAGCACTGCATCGCGGTCGAGGAAATATCCCGCGCTTCCGCCGCGGTCGGCCTGTCCTACGGCGCGCATTCCAACCTCTGCGTCAACCAGATCCGCCGCAACGGCAACGCGGCGCAGAAGCGCAAATATTTGCCAAAACTGATCTCCGGCGAGCATGTCGGCTCGCTGGCGATGTCAGAGCCCGGCGCAGGTTCCGACGTGGTCTCGATGAAGACCCGCGCCGAGAAGAAGGGCGACCGCTTCGTGCTGAACGGCAACAAGATGTGGATCACCAACGGCCCCGAGGCCGATACGCTGGTGGTCTATGCCAAGACCAATCCGGAGGCCGGTCCGCGCGGCATGACCGCCTTTCTGATCGAAAAGGGCATGAAGGGATTTTCCACCGCGCAAAAACTCGACAAGCTTGGCATGCGCGGTTCCGACACCTGCGAGCTCTTGTTCGAGGATTGCGAGGTGCCGGAAGAAAACGTGCTCGGCGAGGTCGGCCGCGGCGTCAACGTGTTGATGTCGGGCCTCGACTATGAGCGCGCGGTGCTGGCGGCGGGGCCGATCGGCATCATGCAGGCCTGCATGGACGTGGTGCTGCCTTACGTCCACGAGCGCAAGCAGTTCGGCGAGCCGATCGGCACGTTTCAGTTGGTGCAGGGCAAGATCGCCGACATGTACACCACGATGAACGCCTCGCGCGCCTATGTCTATGCGGTGGCCAAGGCCTGCGACCGCGGCGAAACCACGCGGGAGGATGCCGCCGGCGCGATTCTCTATGCGGCGGAAAAAGCCACGCAATGCGCGCTCGACGCCATCCAGCTCCTCGGCGGCAACGGCTACATCAACGACTACCCGACCGGGCGGCTGCTCCGCGACGCCAAACTCTACGAAATCGGCGCCGGCACATCCGAAATCCGGCGTATGCTGATCGGGCGGGAGCTGTTTGAGAAGACGGCGTAAGCTGCGGATTGCACGCCTGGGATAGTCCAGAAACTGGACTACCGCGGCGGCCCGCGTGATGGTAGAGTTCTCGTCATGAAAGGCTATGGATCATTTTGTCCCGTAGCCAAAGCTGCGGAAATACTTACGGAGCGGTGGACTCCGCTGGTGCTCCGCGAGCTGTTGCTCGGGTCCCGCCACTTCAACCAGCTTCGCCGCGGCATCCCTCAGATGTCGCCGAGCCTTCTCTCCAAGCGCCTGCAGACGCTAGAAGAAGCCGGGCTAATCTCACGCCAATCGGGCGATAACGGGCATTGGGAGTACCATCCAACACAAGCGGCCAGAGAAGCCCGGCCAATTATCGATGCATTGGGTCGTTGGGGTCACAGATGGGCACGCAGCCAGCTCGCGCCCAACGAACTCCACGCAGGCCGACTGATGTGGAATATGCGCCGTTCGTTCGATCTAAAGCACATTCCATGCGACTTCGTGCTGTACGTCGAGATTGCGGACGCTCAGCCGAGGTGCTGGTGGTTTGTTGTGAAGAAGGAGGAAGCCGATCTCTGCTGGGATGATCCCGGTTTCGAGGTCGATATCAGCCTCTATGCGAGTCTGCGGACACTTGTGCAGATTTTCATGGGCGAGCTGCCGCTGCTACGGGCGCGTGAGCTCGGCAAAATCGAGATCGACGGTTCTAAGCATCTTGTAAACAGCATGCACACTTGGTTCCCACGCAGCAAATATGCCGATGAGGCGCCTGCGCTGGCAGATCAAGCCTCAGTCCGCTGACGACATTCTCTCCAGTTCACTTTTTGGACTAGTGGTCCTGTTTTGCTCAGCGGTAACGTTTGCTAATGCGCTCATGCGCTAAGCATCTCAGCTAGAGGAGGCAAAGATGAGCCGCCCTTCTCTTCCTTCCTACGCCGTACTGTTGATCCTGGTTTGTGCTTGCGTTGGTCATGCAAGGGCAGACCAACTTGCCAACGAAATTTCCTCGGTGGCTGCCAAGTGGGATGCCGCCATCAACGACGCAGACTTCGATGCCCTGCTTCCATTGTATACCGCTGACAGCAGACTGATGCCGCCCGGTGCGCGGCCCGTCACCGGCCCTCTGGCAATCCGTGATTTCTTTGCCGGGCGGGGAAGAAGCGTCAGAAACCACAAGGTTGAACTGGTCGATGTGTTACCCGTCGGGAACTATGCCTATACCACCTCCCATTTCACGGCCACGTTGGTGATGAATGAGAAGGCCGCGCCAATTTCTGGCAGCACCGTGAGGCTCCTTGAACGCCAAGCCGACGGGCAGTGGAAGATAAAGTCTCATATGTTCGTTAGAGAGTGAATACGCGGGTGCCACAGCCATCCGGCCGGACAGCCACAGACCTGATGCGGCTCAAGTGATAGATGACATGCACCCGATTTTGCCCTTATCGGGCTTCGAGTGATGTTCGGCGCCAGTCCACAAAAACCGCTGCAAAGCGGACGCAGATCAACCGATATCCGCCCATCTCGATTAGTGAGTTTGCCACCATAGCAAGCGATTGTGGGACCTGGGTCACACAACGGCCGACAATTTCGTGATTTGATCCGCGACAAATCACCCTGGAGTTGATCCGTGAACCAGATGACCTGGCCGCCGCAGGTGCCGCCGCCGATGCCTTCCGTACCGCCGCCGATGCCGGTGGCGTTTTCCGGCAACCGGCGCGAATTCTTCGATCTGGTCAAGCGCGGCGCTGGGCTGGAGCTCGTTACCCTCGGTTTCTATCGCTTCTGGCTGCTTACCGATATCCGCAGGCATCTCTGGGCCAACACGCAGGTCGGCGGCGATGCCGCCGAATATACCGGCCGCGGCAAGGAGCTGTTGATCGGATTTTTGGTTGCGCTCGCGATCCTGATGCCGGTCTATGTCGGCTATTTCCTTGTCGGCCTCGAGGCCGAGCACATCCAGGCCTTTGCCAGTATTCCGCTGGTCGCCTTCTTCTATGTATTCGGCCAGTTCGCGATCTACCGGGCGCGGCGTTACCGCCTGACGCGCACGGTGTGGCGCGGCGTGCGGTTCTGGATGACCGGCTCGGGATGGATCTATGCGCTGCAGGCGTCGCTATGGGGGCTGTCGATGATCCTCACGCTCGGGCTGATCCTGCCTTGGCGCAATGCGGCGCTCGAACGCTACAAGATGCGCCATTCCCATTACGGCGACCTGCAGGGAAGTTTCGAGGGCCGCGGCTGGGAGTTCTTCAAGCGCGGGTGGTGGCTGTGGCTGCTGACGCCGATTGCAATCTATGTGACGCCGATCGCGCCCTTCATTTACGGCGCGTACAAGGCGATCGAATGGCGCTGGTGGCTGTCGGGCATCCGGTTCGGCGGCGTGCGCGTGGAATCGACGCTGCGAAAAGGCGATCTGATCGGGCTGTACTGGAAAGTGATCGGCTGGATCGTCGTGTTTGGGCTGGTCTTCTCGGTCTATCTGGGCCTCGCAGCAGTGCTGGTCGCCAGCATGACCGACGGGTCATTCACTGAGTTCTTCAAGTCGCAGGAGTTCATGAAGAGCATTCCGCTCCTGGTGCTGGCAGGCCTCGGCTATCTCGTGTTCGCGCTGGCGATGAACATCGTGATCCGGGTCTATCTGTTGCGCGATCTCTGGGTGAGGGTGCTCGGTTCGGTCAACGTGAGCGGCCTCGAGGCTGCGGCCAACGTCGCGGCGCGCGGCGATCTGGCCAATGCACTCGGCGAGGGATTTGCCGACGGCCTCGATGTCGGCGGCTTCTGATTGGAGCTTTGATGGCCATGGATAGCGCGACGCCCGAGCAACTGTCATCGCTGACATCGCAAGGAAGCGGACCGGCGATCTATTTCGACGGGGTTTCGAGCCGGCGACGCACAGTCGTGCTTCATCTGTCCGAGCGGCTCGAGATCGGCGAAGACGGGCAGGCGCTCGCGGCGTGGGATTATTCCGACATCCGCCGCGTCGATGGCCCCGCCGGCGTGCTGCGCCTCTCCAGCCTGACCGCGCCGGCACTGGCGCGACTGGAGGTGCGCGACGCGGCGCTGGCGGCTCAGCTGGTCTCGCGCTGCGCCAGCATCGACGATCATATGATCGGCCGCCGCGGTGTTGCCGCCATTGTCGGTTGGTCGCTGGCGGCCGCGGCTTCGATCGTTGCGGTCGTGCTGTTCGGGCTGCCGCTGATCGCCGACCGCCTCACACCGCTGGTGCCCGAAGCGTTCGAGCGTCGGCTCGGCGAGGTCGCCGATGCCCAGGTCAAGACCATGTTCGACGCCAAGGTCTGCGACAACGCGGCCGGGCAGAAGGCGTTCGTCAAGCTCGTCACCGCGATCCGCGAATCCGCAGGGCTCGACACCTCGGTGCAATCGGGCGTGCTGTCGAGCCCGATCCCCAACGCCTTTGCGCTGCCAGGCGGCAAGGTCTATCTGTTCAACGGACTGCTCGCGAAGGCCGAGAATCCGGACGAGGTCGCGGGCGTGCTGGCGCACGAGCTCGGCCATCTCAAGCATCGCGACAGCATGCGCGGGCTGATCCACAATGGCGGCACCTCGTTCCTGGTCGGGCTGTTGTTCGGCGACATTACCGGCTCCAGCGCTCTGATTTTCGGCTCGCGCACGCTGGTGACGTCATCCCATTCCCGCGAGGCCGAAACCAACGCCGACAGCTTTGCGATCGATGTCATGCACCGCCTCGGCCGGCCGGCGAAGCCGACCGGTGAATTGCTGCTGCGGGTCACCGGCAAGGAGGGCAAGGGGCTTTCCATCATCTCCACCCATCCCCTGAGCGAGGACCGCCTGACGCGGATGAGCCGGCAAGACCCGCCGGCCAGCGGCCCGCCGCTGCTGACCTCAGAGGAGTGGAAGGCGCTGAAATCGATCTGCAGCGCCAAGATTTGATCGATGACTGTCTGGCGTTTACTTGCTGGCGCACCTTCAGTCTGTCGCCATTTACGTCTAAGGTCGCTTTAGGAGTGAAGCGACATCAACCGGCGGACAAAACCGGCTGGATCGGTCGAGAATGATCCGGAGCAGAAGTCGCCGACCTCACCGAAGGGTTTTTCAAGCCAACTCAGCAAGCAGCGCGGCGGCTTCTTTGAGGTCGCAACTATGGAAGCCTTCGGTGAAGCCGCCGTAGATCGGCGCGAGCAAGTCGCGCGCGTTAGTGCCCTTGCCTTGATCGCGCCAGAGGCGGGCAATGCTGGTGGCGGCGCGTAATTCCCAAAGCCTCGCGCTCTGCTTCTGCGCTGTTTCAAGTGCGCGGCACAGCCAGCCTTCGGCATGCAGTTCATCCGACTTGGTGATCAGCGCTTCGGCCATAAGTCGATACAGCTCCGCCTCATACCAGCGCTCGTCGGTGCGCTCGACGAGTGCCAGCGATTCATTCAACAGGCTGATCCCGTCAGCGATCCGGTCCGCTCGCCTGTGCGCCTCCGCCAGAAGACCAAGATAGTAAGGCACCTTGATCTCGGCACCCGTCGCCCGCTTCTTCGCCAGCCCCCACCGCATCCTGCTGATAGCCTCCTCGACGGATCCTCCCATCGCGAGCATGGCCCATCCTTGGAAACACGTGCCCGATCCAACGAAGTGAGGAAATTCTTGCTCGCTGGCGAGTGCCACCAGTTCCTCGGCTCGTTCCTTAAGGATCGCCGCATCGCCGCGCAGTTGGTGAAAGACACATTTGACGTGCAGAGCGAACGCCAGTGTATAAGGATGCGACAGTTCACGCGCCCAAGCCAGCGCGTGTTGGCTTTGCGCCAGCGCTTGGTCCGGTCGTCCGAGCAGCTGAAGTGTCCATGCGATGAAGCCCTCGCAATTAACGCGGGGATCGTGGGGCGTTAGCTTCGGAGGTCGGTGCTCAGCCGGATCATAGAAATCGAGCGCCTGCCGCAGATGGGGAAGCGCGCGACTGAATTGGGCGCGAAACAAGAGACTGATGCCCAGGCTCCGGTGCGCTATCAGCTTGGTATCCCTGTCATTTCGATGTTCGGAAAGCACCAGTAATTCGTCCGCCAGATCATGGGCGGCGCGGATCTCTGCACTATTGTGCAAAAACGAATAGGCGCCGGACCAGGCTGTCGCAACCTCGGGCCCCTCTGGAGAGTCACGGCACAGCTCGCGAGCATGAGCGTATGCTTCGCCGGTCTCTGGCGATGCCCATCCCTTGGCTGCGGTCAGTGCGCCGGCGAGAGCGAGCTGAAGCGAACGCTCGTGAGACTCTCGCTCCGAACTTTTCGGCAGGTTCGCGATCAGGTTGAGTGCCTTGCCAAAGTGCGTGGCGGCCTCGGCCATCGTCGAGCGCCGCACGGCCGAGCGGCCAGCCTTGTCCCAATACTCGATTGCCTTTTCAACGATGCCGGCCATGGCACAATGCTGTGCGAGTAGTTCGGGCTGAGCCGCTGCAATCTCGGGAAACTGGCGTTCCAGCGTGATGGCAATTCGTTCATGCAGTTGCTGCCGTTGCGGGCGTAACAAGGTGCTGTAGGCGGCGTCCTGCACCAGCGCGTGCTTAAATGTGTAGGTCGCATCCGGCGGCGTCCCGCGTCGGAACACCAGCTCGGCCCGTATGAGCTGCTCCAAGGCGCTCTCTAGCCGCGGTTGCGACATCTGGGCGACGGCACTGATCAGCTCGTGGGAAAACTGGCGTCCTAGGGTCGCCGCGATCTGCGCTACTTCTCGGGTTGGCGCCAATCGATCGAGCCGGGCTAGGAGCGAAGCCTGGAGCGTCGTGGGGATCGCTAAAGGAACTACCGGCCCGGCCATAGAGTAATGGTCTCCGGCGTCGGTCATCGATCCGCTCTCGACGACGGACTTGGTTAGCTCCTCGATGAATAGCGGCACGCCATCGGTGCGATCAATGATCTGATCGGCGATCTCCGTAGGCAACGTCTTGCCTCCGGTTACGTGCGCGATCATCTCGGCGCGGTGCCGAGGGGGCAAGCGGTTGAGGCTGAGCAATGTCACGTGCGGACGGCCGACCCAAGGCGGCGTGAACTCCGGTCGAAAAGTGAGAATGACCAAGACCCGCAACGTCGCGGCCCGGTCGATTAATAGATCCAGCGACTCCAGCGTGGTGGGATCGCTCCAGTGGATGTCTTCCCAGAGCATCAGCAGCGGCTGCTGCGCCGCAAGTCCCTCGACCTGCGCCAGCTGCACCTGAAGTGTTTTCTCCTTGCGCTTCTGCGGCGACAGATTGAGCGGCGGGTAGCGGTCGCCGGTTGGAATCGTCAGCAAGTCCGCCAGTAAAGGGACAGCTTCGCCCAGCTCCTGGTCGGCCAGAGCCAGCACGGCCACAAGCTTGTCGAGGCGGGTCTGGGCCGTATCCTCGCGTCGAAACCCGGCCGCCTGCTCGAGTTGGGCGATGCTGGGGTAAAACGCGCTGTGCTGATGATGCGGCGAGCAGAAATAACGTAACCGCGTGTGCGGCTCGTTCCTTAGCTGCTCCAGTAAGGTTTGCGCGATGCGCGACTTGCCGATGCCCGGCTCGCCGACGATCAAGACGACGGAACCGTCGCCGGCCTTGGCTCGCTCCCAGCGCCGCGTCAACAATGCGATCTCTTCCTCGCGACCAACCAACGGTGTGCTGGCGGCGCGTAGGGCCTCGAATCGACTGCCGACTTGACTCACGCCCAGGACCCGCCAGACCTGCACCGGATGGTCCATGCCCGCGATCGCCAATGGGCCGAGATCGCGATAGTCGAACAGGCCGCCCAGCAGGCAGCGCGTATTATCTGCAATCACAACGGTGTTTGGCTCTGCAAGCCCTTGGAGCCGGGCGGCGAGATTGGGGGTCTCGCCTATAACCGCTTGTTCTTGGGCCGCACCCTCACCGAGCAAATCGCCGACCACGACTAGGCCAGTGGCGATGCCGACACGCACCCGCAGGGAGGACGACCCACCGGTATTGAGCCTAGTCACGGCCTCAATCAGAGCAAGACCGGCGCGAACAGCCTGTTCGGCATCCTCCTCGTGCGCCCTCGGGTAACCGAAATAGGCGAGTATTCCGTCACCGAGATATTTTGCAACAAAGCCACCCGAGCTGGTGATCACCTCAGCGCATCGGCGATGATAGGCGCCAATGACGTCGCGCAACTCCTCAGGGTCAAGCCGCCCAGCCAAGGCGGTGGAGCCGACGAGGTCGACGAACATGATCGTGAGCTGGCGGCGTTCCGCGCTGTCCGAGGTCTTCGACGAAATTGAAGCAGCAGAGGGGTCGAATGCCGCCTGCGCCGCGGACGTGGGCTCGCCGATAGATGCAAGGATTTTCCGCCGGTGCCCGAGCGGAATGCCGAGGTCCTTGAGGTCCTGGTCAGTCAGATGGGGAAGCACCGAGACATCGATTTCATTTTCGGCAAAACGCTGCGCGTATTGCTCGAGACCGAGTGTACGGAGCCAGTGCGCAATCGACTGCATTGCGGCCACCTACTTTCGGTGTGGCCTTAGGCTAACCAGCACTATATCCCGATCTTTTCTCGATGGCACCTCATCTGCCTGGTCATTGGGTCGACCTTCCACCATGATACCGCCGTAGCACTCGACCCAATACAGCGGGGTTGCGGCCGGCGTTCACGGCGGCAATGTCCGCCTTGTCACTTGCGTCATTTCGCAGCAGCGGACGAAGCGGACCTGACGCTTCTCTGAGCTCCTCTCGCTAACGCCGCGCGCTCTTCCGTGATCGCGCCGCTTCGATCGGCGCCGGCGCGTCATCGCCCGGCTGCAGGTCCCATACCGCCTGCATGACGGAAAAGGCGCGCCCGACGATCGGCTCGTGACGCCGTGAGGCCAGGCAGGCGAAGCTGAGGTCGCAGGCCAGCGCCACCTCGTCGGCCACCACGAAATTCCGTTGGCGCGTGATGCGGTCGAGCACGCTGTCTCTGACGAGGCTGAGGCCGGCGCTGGATTCGACGAGGCCGATCATGGCGTCTTCCTGCTCGGCGAAGGCGCCGCGCTTCGGCAACGTTCCCATCGGACGGTAGACGTCGTCGAGCAGCCGCCGCTGCGCCGAGTCGAGCGGGGGCGCGATCCAGGGCAGGTCGACAAGGTCTGCCCAGCTCTTGCCCATGACCTTGCCGCTCCATTCGGCGGGCGCGATCACGCGGTAGTCGAAGCGCGACAAGGCCATCAGCCGAAACTTGCCATCCTCGATGGTGCGTTCCGGCGACGTGCCCGAGGCCAGGGATTCCGGCGGCGTGGCGTCGATATAGAAGCCGACATCGAGTTCGCCCTTGCCGATCTGAGCCAGCACGTCGTCGCTCATGCCGTAGCGCAGGACGACCTCGGTCTTCTTCGAAGCGGTAGCGAGGCTGCGCACGAACGGGCCGAGCCGGATCGATTCCGGGTCCAGGATGGTGCCGACCCGGAGCGTGCTGCGCTGCGATTCGCGTAGCGAGTCGGCCGCCGTCCTGAAATCCGCCGAGGCCGCCACCGTGCGGTGCGCCAGCGGCAACAGAGCGGCGCCCGCTTCGGTCAGGGTAAAGCCGCCGGGCGTCCGGTTGAAGAGCTGCAAGCCGGTGCTCTCCTCGAGGGCCTTCAATTGCAGGCTGACGGCCGGCTGGGTCAGGTGCAGCAAGGTGGCCGCGCGCGACACCGTGCCCTCGCGGGCGACGGTGATGAAGCAGCGCAAAGCCTGGATCCGCGGCAGGTCGTTCATTTGAAAGAGGTGTCGGAAGCGCCCATGGCCCCATTAGACAGGATTTGCTCTTGGAAGTCACAATGTTTCGACAACAAAACTTTGCGTTGTCGTTGAAAAAGGGTCGACCGCGCCCCGCGACCCCGTGCCCGGCGGTCTCTCGCGGCCCCCCCCCCGGGGTGCCGGTCCCGTCCCACGGCTGGGAACTCACCCGTGTGGGGCTGGCCGGGAGCTTATGGGCTCGACCGTCACGGCGGGGCCGCGCGGCCCGTCACTGCGTCAGGTTGTTGACCTTGCGCACCCAGGCGCGGACGTCGGCAAGGACGTCCGGCAGCACCGCCTTGGCCTCCTGCACGGTCATGCCGGGCTTGATCCGGGGATCGTAGAGCAGGTTGAGCAGATACTGGTCGTAGACGTCGAAATAGCCCATCGAGACATTGTCGTTGAACATGGTCCAGGGCACGGTCGAGGTGTCGTTGATCGGCCCGAGCGACTGCAGCAGCTCCTCGTAGGCGCAATCGAAGAAGACGAAATCGCCATTGTCGACGGTGAGGATGACGTCGGAGCGCTCGATCTCGAACTTCTCGTTCTTGCGAAAGCCCGACAGGCATTGCGGATCGAGCGAGGAGCGAATTTCGCGCGCCCGCTCGCTGCCGTAAAAGGTCGTGATGGTCTTCTGCAGGTCGCGGTCGCGCACCAGCTTGACCTGCACATTGGCGTCTTCGAGGCTTTCAGCCATGGCGATGTCGAGATGCTGGACGCGCGCGGCGATGTCGGCCACGATTTTCGCGAGCTGCGCCTTGCGGTCGGCGCGGCTGCCGTCGGCGAACACCCGCACCGGTCCGTCATATTTGCGAATGCGGTCGACGCGGCCGGCAAGGTGATACTCGGCGCCGAACGCGATCTTAAAAAAGCCATCGACGATCTCGTTGTCGCTGAAGCTCTTTTTCTCGGTGCGCTGACGCTGCGCGATCGCCGCAATCTCGCCGGCGGCCGCCGGCGGCACGGGGATTTCGCCGAGCATGACGGCGCCCAGTGCGGCCGCTAGCGTCCATACTGACAGGAATCGGCGGAGCGTGCGCATTCAAACGACGCTGCAGCAATCGGTGCGTGCGTGCAAGGGGTGTGCAAGGGGATACAAGGCTGGAAAGGCACGATCACGTGCTTGCGTGCATGCGCGCGCCGGTTCCTTGCCTCAATTCCTGACGATGACCGTGGTGCCGATGCGGACGCGGCTATAGAGATCGGTGACGTCCTCGTTGGTCATGCGGAAGCAGCCGGAGGAGACAGCCTGTCCGATCGTCTCGGGCTCGTTGGAGCCGTGGATGCGGTAGAGCGTCGATCCCAGATACATCGCCCGTGCGCCGAGCGGATTTTCGATGCCGCCGGGCATGTGGCGCGGCAGGTCGGGTCGCCGCCGCAGCATCTGGGCCGGCGGCGTCCAGGACGGCCATTCCTTCTTCGCCGTGATGCGGTGGGTTCCGCTCCAGCGAAAACCGTCGCGGCCGACGCCGATGCCATAGCGGAGCGCCTGGCCGTTGCCGAGCACGAGATAGAGCCGCCGCTCGGCGGTGGAGATAAGAATCGTGCCCGGCGCATAATTGCTGTCGAAGTACACGGTGGTGCGCGGGATCGGACTTGCTCCCGAGGGCATGCCGGGCCGGAAGAAACCGGGGCCGCCGCCCATGATGTCACGCGAGTCTTCGAATTGGAATAAACCTTGGGCCCGTGCCTGGCCGGCCCCCGCCAGCATGGTGAGCGCCGCAAACAGCAAAGCAAAAGCCCGGGTCATTCGTTCTTCCTCGCGAAAAAATCTCAATATGCAAGGACACAGGCCATAATTGCGGCGATCGTGCAAGCAACGAGCCTGTGAGCACGGCCATTTTCAGACGCCGCGGTTAAAAAAGGCAACATGCCCTACGCGATGGCTGCCTTGTTCCGCTATACCTTTGACGAAACGCGTGAACAATGTTTGATCGTCGGCGGCTTGAAAAAAAACGAAGCGCGAAGGGGAATGAAGCCATGAACGGTGCGGAAAGTCTGGTGCGGACGTTGGTCGCAGGCGGTGTTGACGTCTGCTTCAGCAATCCCGGCACCTCGGAGATGCATTTTGTCGCCGCGCTGGACCGGGTCGAAGGGATGCGCTGCGTGCTCGGCCTGTTCGAGGGCGTGGTGACGGGCGCAGCCGACGGCTATTACCGCATGAAGGGCACGCCGGCGTCGACGCTGCTGCATCTCGGCCCCGGTCTCGCCAACGGCCTTGCCAATCTGCACAACGCCAAGAAGGCCAATTCCGGCATCGTCAACATCGTCGGCCAGCATGCGACCTACCATATCGGCTACAACGCCCCGCTGACATCAGACATCGAGGGGTTGGCGCGGCCGATGTCGGCCTGGGTGCGGACCTCGCCGGATGCCAACTCTGTCGCCGCCGACGGCGCGGCCGCCATCGCGGCGGCGAAAGCTGCGCAGATCGCCACCCTGATCCTGCCCGCCGACACCGCCTGGAACGAGGCCGACGGCATCGCGCAGGTGCCGCAGGACAGCCAGCGCGCCAGCTATTCCGCGCAGGCCGTCGACCATGCCGCCAAGGTCTTGCGCAACGGCGGCGCGTCGACGCTGCTGCTGATGACCGGCAGCGCGCTCACCGAGCACGGGTTGGATCTGGCGGCCCGGATCGCCGGCAAGACCGGCTGCAAGGTGATGGCGCAGACCTATAATCCGCGCATGGCGCGCGGCAAGGGCCGTTTCTCGGTCGACCGCATTCCTTACGTGATCGAGCAGGCGCTGCCGATCCTGAAAGACTTCAAGAATATCGTTCTGGTCGAGGCCAACGACCCCGTCGCCTTCTTCGCCTATCCGAACAAGCCGAGCATGCTCAAGCCGCAAGGCTGCGAGGTGCACCGCATGACCTCAGGCGCGGAAAATTCGGTGGCGGCGCTGGAAGCGCTGGCCGGCGCGCTGCACGCGCAGCCGTCCGACCGCCAGCCGCAGAAGCTGGTCGAGATCGCCAAACCGACCGGCGCGCTGACGCATGCCTCGATCGCGCAGGCCATTGCGATGGCAATCCCGGAAAACGCCATCGTGGTCGACGAATCCGTCACCACCGGCCGCGGCTTCTTTCCGCCGACGGCGGCCGCCGCGCCGCACGACTGGCTGCAGAACATGGGCGGCTCGATCGGCTTCTCGACGCCGGTCGCGACCGGCGCCGCGGTGGCGTGTCCTGATCGTAAAGTCATCTGCATGGTCGGCGACGGCAGCGCGATGTACACGCTGCAATCGCTGTGGACGCAGGCGCGCGAGGGGCTCAATGTCGTCACGATCGTGTTCGCCAACCGGATCTACCAGATCCTGCGCGGCGAGTTCGATGGCGTCGGCGCCGGCGAGCCCGGACAGCGGGCGCAGGACATGCTCAAGATCGACCGGCCGACGCTGGACTTCGTTGCGATGGCCAAGGGCATGGGTGTGCCGGGCCGCGCGGTCGCCAATGCCGACGATTTCAACAAAGCGCTGGCGGAAGCCATCGCCGAGCCCGGACCGCGGCTGATCGAAGTGCAGATGTAGGGACAATTGTTCGAAATTTGAGCTGGTCGAAGTGCCGCCAACAACGAGATCGTCATTGCGAGGAGTGTAGCAAGGAAGCAATCTATTCATCCGCTTGCGGCTTGATGGATTGCTTCGCATAGTCTGTCATCGGCGCGCAATCGCGCGACCGGTTGGCTCGCAATGACGACAGGTGTTGGTCGGAGGCCAGATGCAGACCGAGCTGAACAAGGTCATTACCGCACTTCACGAGTTCTATGCGCGCGAAGCCTTCCTGCTGGAACGCGATGTCGGCGAGCGCGCGCTGACGCACCGCCTCGCGGTGCATTTCGAAAAGCCGTTTACGGGTTGGGAAATCGACGTCGAGTACGACCGGCTCGGCGACCGCACGCTGCGGCTGCCGCACGGGTCGATCGTCTCGACCGACGATCACCTTGCCAAATCGATCTATCCCGACATCGTGGTGCACCAGCGCGCCATTCCCAATAACCTCCTGGCGGTTGAGGTACGCAAATCGGCGAACCATCAGCCGCTCGAGCACGACCAGCAGAAGCTCAAGGCGCTGACCGATCCGCATCTGTGGTTCGCCTACTGGATCGGCGTGCTGCTGACGCTCGGCAAGACGCAGGTCACGGCGTCGGAAGTCTATACCAGCGGCGTGTTCGACCACGCTCTGTCGATCTGGTTCGCGGGCCGGCTGAAAGATACCGGCTTAAGCGCAGGATGAAGTTGCAAACGGAGATTCTTGATGACGCTCGCCCGATCGATCCTGGCCATTGCCTTCCTCGCCATCGCGCAGCACGCGCTGGTGCAGGACGTCAGGGCGCAAGATGCTGCCGCGCCCAACCTCGAGGCCATTCTCAATAGTCCCAAGGTGGTCAAGGCGCTCGACGACATCAAGGCCGACGACGAGCGGACGTTTGCCGAGCAGAAGCGCATCACTGAAATTCCGGCGCCGCCGTTCAAGGAAAAGGTCCGCGCCGAATTCTACCAGAAGCGGATGCAGGAGCTGGGTTTTAAGGACGCATCGATCGATGCCGAGGGCAATGTGATCGCGCTGCGCAAGGGCAGCGGCGGCGGTCGGCCGAAGCTCGTGGTGTCGGCGCATCTCGACACGGTATTTCCCGAAGGCACCGACGTCACCGTGAAGGAAAAGGACGGCGCGATCATTGCGCCCGGCATCGGCGATGATTCACGCGGGCTGGCGGCGCTGTTGTCGCTGATCAAGGCGATCAACGAGAATCAGATCGGAACCGTCGGCGACATCATGTTCGTCGGCACGGTCGGAGAGGAAGAGCTCGGCAATCTGCGCGGCGTCAAGGCGCTGTTCCGCGACCATGCCGACATCGACGGCTTCATCTCGATCGACGGGCTCGGCATCACCCGCGTCGTCAACCAGGCGACCGGCAGCCATCGCTACGAGTTCGTCTTCAAGGGACCGGGCGGGCACTCGTTCGCGGAATTCGGCCTGCCGAGCGCGACCCATGCGATGGGCCGGGCGATCGCGAAGATCGCCGAGCTGCAGCCGCCGTCCGATCCCAAGACCACCTTCACCGTCGGCACCGTGACCGGCGGCACCTCGGTCAACGCCATCGCCGCGGAAGCGCGGATGGCGGTCGACATGCGCTCGAACTCGGAGGAGGAGCTGCTCAAGCTCGAGGCCCGGCTGCTTGAACTGGTGAAGGAAGCGGTGGCGGATGAAAACGCCCGCTGGAAGTCCGACAAGATGACGGTCGAGGCCCGGCTGATCGGCGACCGCCCGGCCGGAATCGTGCCGATGGATTCGCCGATCGTGCAGGCCACCCAGCGCACGGTCGCCGCCGTCACCAAGGGCCCGCGCCCGACCTTTGCCGGCTCCTCGACCGATTCCAACATCGCGATGTCGCTCGGCATTCCCGCCGTCACGATCGGCGGCGGCGGGGAGGGCGGCAACTGGCACTCGCGCAACGAATGGTACAAGCCGGTCAACGCCTGGTACGGCCCGCAGAATGCGCTGCTGACGGTCTTGATGCTGTCCGGCCTCGATGGCGTCACCAAACCGGCGCTTTCGGTACGAAAAGCCGGCAAATAGCGCCCAAATCTGTCCCCAGGGCTCACAACGCGCCCCCGATTGGCCTGATTGTCGGCCCATTGCGGCCAAAGCCATAACTGAAAATCCCCTTGAGTTCACCGTGCGTAGGGGGATTTTGTGATGGCGTACAGGATCGTGGCGGAGCGCCAAAACGAGACCGTCCGGATGGACCGGAGCAGCATGCTGGTGGCGGTCGCCAAGGCGCGGGTCTGGGCCAGCGAGGGCTGGAAGGTCACCATCATCGTCGGCGACGAAAACGACATCGCCCCCTCCGACGCACGCCGGCTTTCCTTCGCCTGATCGGAAATAGCGCGCCGCCTCCGGCGGCTGCCAACATAGAGCGGAACCGGGAACCCGGTTCGGCGTTATCGCTGCGGGCAGGCTTTCTGGAGCAAGGCCATGCAGCGGCGGTCAGCAAGCACGGGCGCCGACCCGATGAGCGGCACCGGCGACGACCAACTCTCCTACGCAACCGGATGGACCATCAGCGGGCTGGCGACGCTCGGCACGATCGTCGCGATCTGGCTCTTGGGGATCTGAGTTAGATCTGCTGCTCTTGCGCGACCCGCATGCCGCCGGGCACGAGCACTCCTGTGCATGACGCCAAGCAAAAAGACCGCCCGAGGGCGGTCTTTGCGTTTTTGGTCGGCTGACATCCATCAGGCCGCGGCAAGCGCGCCAGGTTGTGGCCGGCGGCGGTACGCCACGAAGCCGACAAACCCAAAGCCGACCACCATCATGAACCAGGTGGAAGGCTCGGGGACCGCGGTCACCGCAAGGAATGCCTCGGCGATTTTCTCATGCGCCGCCGCTGTCGGGTGAATGCCGTCCCAGTACGCGTAGGTGGCGCAGTTCGCGCCGACGATCGCGCCGCAGGCATCGGTCACATTGGTAAAGCCAAACGCTCCCGGATTGAGCGCGATCGTCGTGCCCAAGGTGAAGATGTCGAACGCCTTGACGTCCGGCTCAAGCGAAAGCTGCGCGGCCAGCGCGGCGTTCATGCTGGCGGCGAGGAGCGTTCCCAATGCGGATGCGCCCGCCGCTGTAACCGCCGGCGCCAGTCCGAGATTGGGCGTATTCCAGACCACGATGTGCTGCGCGCCACTCGCCTGGAGCGCATTGATGATCGAGCCGACATTGTTTGCGTACTGCGTGGCCGTTGCCGCGATTGTCGCGGCCACCGTCGGGCCGGGGCACCCCGGACCGCAGGCGGCGATCGCGGCGAGCGCAGCCCGGGCGTCGTTGCCGCCGCCGGCAATCACATAAAGCGCATTGGCCGAGGCACTGTTGGCGGCGAGGTACTGGTTGGCCTGGGTGAGAAGGCTGAACGGAAAGCCGTTGCCGGCCGGACCCGTCGTCGCGCCGCCATAGGCGTAGTTCGTTCCGCCAGCAAGCGATGGCAGCAGCGGGACGCCGAGTTGCGTTGCGACGCTCGACGCCCAAACCGGTCCGTTGCTGTAAGCGCCGGAGCCATAGGGCTGACTGGGAACGTAGGTGTTGCCGGTAATCGTCTGTCCGGGATTGGCGCCGATGAGGATGGCGTTGTTGCCGCTGTCCGACAGGCTGTCGCCGAAGACAACGAGCGAATTATAGATGCTGGCCGAAGCCGGCAGGGTTACCAACGAAAAAGCGACGACGGCAACCAGCGATAGCGCTCTACCGAATGCGTACTTCATGAACTTGCCCACCCTGTTACTGGTACTAAAACAGGGACATAGCACTGTGTTGCGCGAAGGGTGTCAATCGCTCAATCGTATGTTGCAGTGCGCTCGTTACCTTGACTAGGCACGGGGCCGGCGTCGGGCAGCAGATCGTAATCCCGGCTCGACGGCGGCGCCGGTTCAAAGCGGTGCGGGCTTCGGCCTTTTGTTTTCCTTATCTCCGCACGATCCGCTTGCTGCCGGTCACGAGCAGCCCCGCCTTACGCCCGATCAGCAGGCCGAACACCACGAGCAGTCACCACACCGGCAAGAAGAACGGCGTCAGGATTCCCGCCTCTTCCGAGGGGAGGTACGCAACAGCCATTGGATAAAGCCGATGGGCGCAAGCAATTCGACCGCGCCGCCAAATAAATACCTTGTGAACCGATGGTTCAGTTGCGGTTAGGGGAGATTACCATGCGAACCATCGGCCGCTCTTAAACGCATTTTCGCCAAACTGTTATTGGCTTCTGATTGCGGGGCAGGACCACTTAATCCGGAGTCCTGCATGCTTAAACAAGTTCTTGTCGCTTCTGTCCTTGTTGTAACCGGGTCTATCGCCTCAGAGGCCCGTCCTTCCCGCACCGCTCAAATATCCGAATGCAACATCACCATGCCCTGCGACTTCTCGTTTTCGCAGCCCCGTGGTGAGCGGATTAGTTCCTACGCACATCAAATGACTGCACAAAGCCACCGTCGCGAATTGGCAGACGTGCATGTCGATCGCGGTCAAACGATCGGCGGTCGTCCGGCCGGTTGCCCCCGCTCATTCTGCGGCTGCGGTGCCTCCATACGCGTGTTCGGTCGGATCATGCCGGGTCTAAATCTCGCGTCCAACTGGCTGCGCTTTCCACGGACGTCGCCGGCACCCGGAATGGTCGCCGCGCGACGTGGGCACGTTTTCGTTCTGGAGCGTCATGTCGAAGGCGATACGTGGATGGCATATGACGCGAACTCGGGCGGCCACGCCACGAGAATCCATGCGCGCTCTCTGCGCGGATACACGGTTGTCAATCCGCATGCTGCCTGACCGCTAGTTTAGCCGCCCTGTAAACTCGACGGCGCGGTTGTGCCAGAATTGGCGCAGCCGCGTTGACTAAACAGGAAAAAGGCCGCCGCTATGCGACCTTCTTCAGTTTGAATTTTTGGGGCGATAGCTTTGAGGGAAATGCTCGACGGCGCCATCGATCTGAACCCAGTCATGTTTCCATTGCTCAAAAACCGATATGGCGGGGGCTGGGTATTTTGGATTTGCCATCGCGCCGATGGCAACGCCGATCAGCGCAGGCAAATTACTGACTTTCCAATAGACTGTTGAGCCGCACTCCGGACAAAAATAGTTATGCATTTGCCCGCCGCTTGCGGCGGCGTGCGTGAACTCTTTTGCGATTCCTGAGATGGCGACAACCTCAGCGGGATAATAAGCACCTACACCGAACGGCGCGCCGGTTCGGCGTTGGCAGTCGATGCAGTGACAAGCAACGACTAGCTTGGATGGTTCTTCCGGAAGCGAGAGCGTGACTGCGCCGCAGTTGCACCTTGCGTAGCCCATCGAAAAAATCCCCATCGTCTTCGGAGCTCACGGAGCTTACCGCTGAAGCATTGCTGGGCGCTAGCTCGGCGATGACTGCGGGGTTGGTTGATGAGGTCATCTGTGTCGTTGAGGCAGTTAAGACGAACGCAGTCCGCAACTGACTTGGAGCATTACGATGAGCAAGTAAGTCCCTTCTCATGAGACCTTGAGCGATTCGATTCGGAGACCCGCATCCCGTTCTGATGGCGGCCTTCGTACCCGCCGGGCATATAAGAGAGTGGCGACCGTTCGCGGTCGCTAACCGCAGAAGAAGCCTGAGAGAAGATGTTGGGGCCGTGGGCGACACGGCCATTGAGAAACCCGCCGACCCCACTAGGCGGCGACGCTCGCGAGAGTCCGCTTTGCCCAGGTAGCGATCAAATTCGGGATCGCAGCGAATGACGCGATGGGCCACAAGCAGAAACGATTGATAAACCAAGTTCTCGCCAAAACCGTCTTTCACAAGCCTTCCGGCATGCAAATCGGCGAAGCTGCTGCCATCGTATCAGCGGCATTTTGGCTCTGCCGTCCGACGGAGCATCGGAATGAAGTGGCTGGGATTAGCGTTCGCTTTCATTGTTGCTGGCTTGGCGATGTACGGGGTCTCTTATCGGACGCCCGTCGCTGCTGCACAGGTACAGACGTATACAAAGGATCAGGGATATTTTTATCGGTTCCGCGCGGGCTTCGAGGTCAAGGCCACGGAAGAGCAATTGGACTTCGATTATGTTGTTGCATGCAACATTCGATTGACGCGTTGGCGCGATGGAGGACTGTCAAACGATTCGACCCACAGCCCGCGAGCCATGTACAAGGCGACCAGGGACGGGCAGATGGTTATGCTGCGGACGCTGGAGGCGTGCCATGGTCTCACCTCAGAGCACGAGGATGTCCCGCCGGATGTCTTGCCGTTGGCAATCTGGTTCGAAGACGTTGCCGATCTATCAGCGGGCCTCGGCTATGTCAGCGAGGACGCTTACGAAAACCCTCTCGGCAAGTTGAAGTTTCGTGGCGCGCGTGTTGACCGCGCGACCCGGGCAGACTGGGAAGCGTGGCGCGCGAAGTCGGCCGAAGAATACGTCCAGCGCGGAGTATTGCCCGGTCCTTGGGGATATGACTTTCCGAATCCCCCGGACCCGGCTATTGGCCCTCACGTGGTGCAGTGTGATGGTTACAGGCGGCTCAAATTGCCGGAAAATATGCGTTCGAAGTTGAGTGTTTTCTGGCCCGAGGACCGGCCACGCTTTTGGACATTATCCAGCACAGAAGAGCGGCGGACGATAGGAGAAGTTATCTCCGATCCCAATCAGCCATTGCCGCCAGGCATCGGGCGATGGGTCCGGCGCTTCGGCACCCCCAGTGAGAGCCGCTCGGAAGGCTTGCCCCTGAGAAGTGGGCGTATCGTCTCGAACTCGTTGAATGCAGACGGCAGCCGAAGGCGTCATCTCGCGGAGTCATGGCCCGCCGAAACTTACCCGTTCTTGTGGCCTCCGCTTACTTCGATCATGCCGGTCGCGAAGGCGGCGCCAACTCCGGGCAGTACTTACGTGCTCAAGTTGGAGTACCGCGACGGCGCGTTGAATGGCTTCGCCGCCTGTCAGAACGGCGGTAAGGCGCTTGAATACGGCAGCCGAAGCGGTTTCTTCCCTCCTCCGGTGCGCCACGTCTTCGAGGTTGATGGCTCCGTTGCCAAACAGTTGGTCGGCAAGGCGCCGGCGATGGAACGTCCAGCCTACGTTGCCGAACGCGATGAAGCTGTATTTGTTTATTTCTCAGCAGCGTTTTAGCGACCATTTCCGGTTTGGGTCATTCGCGACAGAGCCGGGCCAGCAGCAAGTCAGGCAATGTCCCTTGTGCCGCCGGAAGCGGAAGGAAATTCAGAGCCCTCAGTGCCTGCCATGTCGTGGCGACGCAAACTCTCTTCACGCCATGACATGCTTCTTCGGCCTTGCATTTGCCGCCTGAGCCGAAAGGCGGATTCCCATAGCTCCGATGACCCGCATGATGGTCGCGAACTCCGGGGTGCCGCCTGCTCCAAGCGTCTTATAAAGACCCTCTCTAGTCACCCCGGCAGCCTTGGCGACCTCGCTCATACCCTGCGCTCGGGCAACAATATTGAGGGCGTCACGGTATCGAATTTCTGATTGAGGGGCGTTTCAGGAAACCGCGTGCTTCTCAGCGACTTTGGATAAGCCGACCGAATTATGGGCGCACATGGGATCGAACCGTGGACCTTTCGCATGTGAAGCGAACGCTCTCCTGCCGAGCTTTTGCCTTAAGCCGACTATGTCCTCTAAGGCGCTTTCTGCTCGACGGCAAAAGGTCCTGCGCAAAAGGCTCCGACGAGATTAGGCGCGGTCCGATGATGGCATCGTGCCGCTGATTTGCCCGACGTGTCAAATGGATTCGGAAAATCCGTAACCCTCATGGGGGCCGCATCGGCTACTGTGCATGGGGTTGTTTTCGATATTTTGATGGGACGGTCACGAAAGCCGCCGGCGGGCGCCTGGCGTCGATGATGGTCCGCAACCAGTATGCTTCAGGAGCCAGGATGGTGGACGCACAAGGGATCGAACCTTGGACCTCTCCCGTGTGAAGGGAACGCTCTCCCGCTGAGCTATGCGTCCGGGAACGGCGAAAAATCAGGGCCGTCAGAGCCCGCGATTTACGAAGGACGGGCCCCAAGTGTCAAGCGATCAGTCGGACCGAAACGTCGCATTTCGTGCCGAATGAAGGAAATCAGGCGCCTTGCGGACGGGCCCGCGAGGCATGGGACTGCAGCGCGCGGATGCGTTCGGCGAGCGTGCCGCCGCCTTCCGGCAGGCCGGCGGGCGCACCCGTGACGTCGTTGGCGGGTTTCGCCGGCACTTTCGGCACCGCCGGTTCCGCTGCCAGCATCGCCTCGATCGTCGAATTCGGTCCCTCGATCTGCATGGCGAGTTTTGCCACTTCGGCCGCGATGTCGTTGATGCGCTCGCGCAGAAGCGCATTTTCCATCCGCTCGGTCTGCCAGGAGCTTTCCGCCTGCTGCTGGATCGCGTTGATGTCGCGCTGGAGTTTGGCGCGCTCGTCGCGGGCGATGCGAAGCTGCTCCTCGACGGCCGCTTTCTCGGCTCGCAGCTTTTCCACGACCGGCGACCTGCCGCCGTTCATCGCCGCGATCTCCTCGCGCAGTTCGCGTGCGGCGCGCTCGGCGTTTTCGTTGGCCTGCCGGAGCTGGTTGTTTTCGTAGTCGCGTTCGGCGAGCAGCTTGCCCTGCGTCGCCAGCCGCGCCTCGAGGTCGTTGACGCGGTTGCCGAGCATCTCGGCTTCCTTGACCTGCACGATCAATTGCCGGTCGAGATCGGTGACGCGCTGGCTTAAGTTTTCGACGCGGCTGCGCGCTTCCGAAAGCTCGCGCGTCGCATGCTCGGAATCGGCACGCTCCTGGGTGAGGCGGGCCTGCGTTGTCGAGAATTCCTTTTCGGCCTCGCCGACGCGGCCCTTCAATTCCGCGATCTGCGTGCGCACCGCGACCAGCTCGACCTGGCGGCTGTCCGCCGCCATCGATCGGTCGTTCAATTCCTGATTGATCCTGGCGAGTTCGCCCTGCTTGTCGGTCAGCGCCTGTTCGGCGTTGCGCAAAAGCTCGGTCTTGGCCGCGAATTCCTCTTCGGTGGCGCGCAGCTGTTCCTTTACCGCCTTCTCGCGCGCCTCCAGCGCAAAGATCGTGGCGTTCTTTTCGCCGAGCTCGATCTTCATGCGGTTGATGGCGTCGCTCTTCTTGCCGAGTTCGGCGAGCTGGCTGGTGGTCTTGTTCTTGAGCTGCTCGACGCTCATTTCGAGCCGCCGCGCCGACATGGCGAATTCCGCGCGCAACTGATCCTTGTCGGCCTGGATCTCGGCCATCGACAGCGGGGTTGCCGCCTCGAGCCGCCGCGTCGTCAGCCGCACCGCGCGGTTGTGCACCAGCGGCACGATCATCAGGCCGCACAGCATGGAGACCAGAAAACCGATCGCCAGATACATGATCGGTTCGATCATGGATGGTCACTCCACACGAGGTTAGGATTCGTTAATCACAATGCCACGCCCGGCCCGAGCAACGCCAGCCCAATGGCGCATTAACCTGAATCCACCTGGGGAGATGATGCGCGCCTGTACGCGAGGACGGCTCAGAATGGGTTCCAGGTCGCCCGCGGCGTATATTTGAGATAGCCGACATTGGCGCCCAGCCGCAGGCCGATGCCGGAGCGGATCGGCACCAGCACGATGTTGTTGGCGGTCAGCGCCGTCATGCCGAAGCCGCCGACGATATAGGCGGAGCCATCGATGCCGACGAAGCGCTGATAGATCGCGTTGGTGGCGGGCAGGTTGTAGACCAGCGTCATGGTGCGCGCGCCGTCGCCGCCCCAGTCGAAGCCGACCGACGGACCCTGCCAGTAGACCCTGAGGTCGCCGGCATTCTTGGTGTAGAGCGTGCCTTCGCCATACCGCAGGCCGGCCACAAAAGCGCCCGAGCCTTCTTCGCCGAGCACATAGCCGTTGGGCAGGCCCCATTGGCTGACCGCCCGCTCGATCACGGAAGCGAGCCCGCGCGAGACGTTGCCGAAGAATTTGTGCCCGGCGGAAACCAGCTCGTCAGGTCCGAACGTCTCCGGTCCCGGCTGGCGCTGCGGCGGCGGGTAGCCCGCCGGCGGCTGCTGCGCCGGATACGCCGGCGGCGGCTGCTGCGCCGGATAGGCCGGCGGCGGCTGTTGTGCAAAGGCCGGAACGGTCCAGCACATCAGCGCGGCTGACATCACCGCGGCAAGGCGTGAAGCAAACGTCATGAAAGAACCCCTGGCATCGAAATTCTGGCCGCCGCCTTAACCTGACGCCAACAAGCATGGCTCTAGGTTGCGCCCAGTGTCCCCTCGACTCGCAACGTTATCAGCACCAACTATGACGGCAGAACGGCAGGAAAGATACCGGTTGCGCCGCCAAATGGCCGCTTTTGCCTTATTGGCAAGCTTTTTTGGTGTGCTCGGCCTTGATTTCGCCGCCTGTGCTGCGACGACCGAGCGGATTGTTGTCAATCGCTATTCCGGCCTCGCCATCGGCGGCTTCGATCCCGTCGCTTATTTCACCGATTCCATGGCGATCCAGGGATCGCCTGATTTCGAAGCGCGCGAAGGCGGTGCGGTCTGGCGTTTCCGCAACGAGGGTAACCGAGCTTCTTTCGTGGCGCATCCGGAGATTTACGGGCCTCAGTTTGGCGGCTACGACCCGGTCGATCTGGGGCGCGGCGTCAGCTATCCGGGCAATCCGCATTTTTGGCTGGTCGTGGGGCAGCGGCTCTATTTGTTCGGCCGCGAGGAAAGCCGCGATGCGTTCGCGGCCGAGCCGGCGCGTTTCCTGAAGGAAGCGACTTCGCGCTGGCCGGCGGTCGAGCGCGAGCTGGCGCAGTAAGATCAAGGCACCGCCGCCGGATCGCCCCAGGCGATGAATTCCGGGACAATGCAGCCGTTTTTTCCTGTGCCGAAAACCAGTGGCGCGCCACGTGAATCGGTGATCCGGCCGCCGGCGGCCGTGACGACGGCGAGGCCCGCGGCGACATCCCATTCCGAGGTCGGCGACAGGCGGGGATAGATATCGACGGTGCCTTCGGCGACCCGGCCGAATTTTACTGCCGAGCCGAGCTCACACCTGATGGCGCCCGGCCGTTCGGCGATGAAGGCCTCGGTCCTGGCATCGCCATGCAGGCGGCTGACCGCGACCGTCCAGGGCTCGCCGCGCTGCGGGCAGGGGCGGGTGCGCACCGGCTCGATCAGGGGCTGGCCTTCCCCCAGTGTCAACCGTTCCGCGCCACGGCCGACGAGGCCGCGCCAGATCAGCCCCAGCGCCGGCGCGCTGACGATGCCGAGCAGCGGGGTTCCACCGCTCACCAGCGCCACGTTGACGGTGAATTCCTTGCGGCCGGCGACGAACTCCTTGGTGCCGTCGAGCGGATCGACCAGGAAGAAGCTTTCCTTATGGGGTGGTGTATGCGGGTCGACGCGCTCTTCCGACAGCGAGGGGATCTCCGGTGCAAGCCGCGCGAGGCCTTCGGCGATGATGCGGTCGGCGGCCAGGTCCGCCTCGGTTACCGGCGATCCATCAATTTTGCCCTCGACCTGCATGGCGGAACGGTTGACGGCGAGGATGGCGGTGCCCGCCCGGATCACGATCTCGGTCAGCGGTTCGATCAGGGCTGCCGCGGCATCGCGATCGAGCGTGGAACGTGCCTCATTCATGAGCGGGGCCTATTTGCTGTTCGTCCTGCCTTACCATTGCCGCCCGATGCTGGCAGCAGGGGACGGCGCAGTGTATCAAACCGATAAGCACGCGTGATTCGTAACGGTCCGCCAGCAATCGGCTCTCGGCGGCTTTCCAGGAACCCATGATGTCTGGCACTTCGACTCCCGGTCCGGCTCCCGATACCCTCGAACTTGCGGCGCTGCTCTGCTCGCGCGTCTGTCATGATCTCATCAGCCCGGTTGGCGCCATCGTCAATGGGCTTGAGGTGCTGGATGATAATCCCAAGCCCGAAGATCGCGATTTCGCCCTCGACCTGATCCGCAAGAGCGCCAAGACCGCTTCCGCACGGTTGCAGTTCTGCCGCCTGGCATTCGGCGCTGCGGGCTCGTCGGGCGCGCAGATCGATCTCGGTGACGCACAGACCATGGCGCGCGGCCACATCGAGGATGGCAAGGTCACGATCACCTGGAATTTGCCGCGCCTGCTGCTACCGAAGAACCGGGTGAAGCTGCTGCTCAACATGCTGATCATCGCGCAGCAGACGATCCCGCGCGGCGGCACGCTGACGATCGATCCGATCGGCGAGGGTGAGACGATGAGCTTTCGCGTGACCTCGTCCGGCCTGAACGCCCGCGTGCCGCAGAACATCGTCGATCTCCTGAGCACGAGCTCGACGGCATCAGTCGATGCGCACGCGGTGCAGCCTTACTATACGCGGCTCTTGGCACAGGCCTGCGGGCTGACGGTGACGTTGACGCCGGACGGAGAAAAGGTGGTCATCGCCGCTTCGTAAAGGCGCCTCGATGCGCAAATATGGTTAATCAACGGTTGAGAAAAAGCGGCAGATTGTATTTCTGCCGCTTATCTCTTTGTTGATCCCGTTCTTTTCCATTTGCTCAACCAATATTAAACGCTTTGCATGGAAGCTGGCCTCGTTCCGTAAGGCGCGTCGATGTCGCGTGCCGGTGCGTACGAAGGCCAGTTTCATGGATGACCTGTTGCGGGAGTTTCTGACCGAGACCAGCGAGAGCCTGGATACGGTCGATAATCAGTTGGTCCGGTTCGAGCAGGATCCGAGCGACGCGAAGATTCTGGATAACATCTTCCGCCTGGTCCACACCATCAAGGGCACCTGCGGCTTTTTGGGGCTGCCGCGGCTGGAAGCGCTGGCCCATGCCGGCGAGACCTTGATGGGCAAATTCCGCGACGGCATGCCGGTCAAGGCCGAGGCCGTGACGCTGATCCTGTCGAGCATCGACCGCATCAAGGAAATCCTCGCCGGCCTGGAAGCCACCGAGGCCGAGCCCGAAGGCACCGACGAAGACCTGATCGAGCAATTGCATGCGATGGCTGAGGGCGGCCACGCCGCCGAGGCGCACGCGGTGCCGCCGCCCGCGCCCGTCCCGGTGGTTGAAGCCCCGCCGGTTGCGCCCACCATGACCAAGGGCACGTTGGTCGAGCAGGTGCTGGAGCGCCCCTTGCGTCCGGGCGAAGTCTCGCTCGACGATCTCGAACGCGCCTTCCGCGAGACCGAGACCGAAGTCGCGCCTGCGCCGGCCCCGGTCGCCAAGGCGGCGCCCGCGCCGGAAACCATCAAGGAAGCTGCAAAGGAAAAGGCCAAACCCGCCAAGCGCGCCACGGCGGTGGAAGCCGACGGCGAGGTCGCCGACAAGATCGCCAACCAGTCGATCCGCGTCAATGTCGACACCCTCGAACACCTGATGACGATGGTCTCCGAGCTGGTCTTGACCCGCAACCAGCTGCTGGAAATCTCCCGCCGCAACGAGGACACCGAGTTCAAGGTGCCGCTGCAGCGGCTCTCCAACGTCACCGCCGAGCTGCAGGAAGGCGTCATGAAGACGCGCATGCAGCCGATCGGCAATGCCTGGCAGAAGCTGCCGCGCATCGTCCGCGACCTCTCCGGCGAACTCGGCAAGCAGATCGAATTGGAGATGCACGGCGCCGACACCGAGCTCGACCGCCAGGTGCTCGATCTGATCAAGGATCCCTTGACGCACATGGTGCGCAACTCCGCCGACCACGGCCTGGAGACCCCGGCTGAGCGGCTCGCTGCCGGCAAGGGCGAGCAGGGCACCATCCGGCTGTCCGCCTATCATGAGGGCGGCCACATCATCATCTGCATCGCCGACAATGGCCGCGGGCTCAACACCGAGCGGATCAAGGCCAAGGCGCTGCAGAACGGTCTCGTCACCGAGGCCGAGCTGGAGAAGATGACCGAGGCCCAGATCCACAAGTTCATCTTCGCGCCGGGCTTCTCGACCGCGGCGACCGTCACCTCGGTGTCCGGCCGCGGCGTCGGCATGGACGTGGTGCGCACCAATATCGACCAGATCGGCGGCACCATCGACATCAAGAGCGTCGCCGGCGAGGGCTCTTCGGTCACCATCAAGATCCCGCTGACGCTCGCGATCGTCTCGGCCCTGATCGTGGAGGCCGGCGGCGACCGCTTTGCGATTCCGCAATTGTCCGTGGTCGAGCTGGTCCGCGCCCGCGCCAACTCCGAGCACCGCATCGAGCGCATCAAGGACACCGCGGTCTTAAGGCTGCGCAACAAGCTGCTGCCGCTGATGCACCTGAAGAAGCTCTTGAAGATCGACGACGGCTCCTCGTCCGATCCCGAGAACGGCTTCATCGTGGTCACGCAAGTCGGCAGCCAGACCTTCGGCATCGTCGTCGACGGCGTGTTCCACACCGAAGAAATCGTCGTCAAGCCGATGTCGACCAAACTGCGGCACATCGACATGTTCTCCGGCAACACCATTTTGGGCGATGGCGCGGTCATCATGATCATCGACCCCAACGGCATTGCCAAAGCGCTCGGCGCCTCCGGGGCCTCGGCCCATGAGATGGCCGATGAGGCCTCCGCCGCGCATGCGATCGGCGGCGAGCAGCTCACCTCGCTGCTCGTGTTCCGCGCCGGCTCGAACCAGCCCAAGGCGGTGCCGCTCGGCCTCGTCACCCGCCTGGAGGAGATCGCGACCGACAAGATCGAGCTCTCCAACGGCCGCTACATGGTGCAGTACCGCGACCAGCTGATGCCGCTGGTGCAGATGAACGGCGTCAGCGTTCAGACCCAGGGCTCGCAGCCGATCCTGGTGTTCGCCGACGACGGCCGCTCGATGGGGCTGGTGGTCGACGAGATTATCGACATCGTCGAGGAGCGGCTGCACATCGAGGTCGCCGGCCAGGCCGACGGCATTCTGGGCTCGGCCGTGATCAAGGGCCAGGCCACCGAGGTGATCGACGTCGGCCACTTCCTGCCGATGGCGTTTGCCGACTGGTTCTCGCGCAAGGAGATGCGGGCGTCCTCGACCGCGCAGTCGGTGCTCTTGGTCGACGACAGCGCCTTCTTCCGCAACATGCTGGCGCCGGTGCTGAAAGCCGCCGGCTACAAGGTGCGGGTCGCCGTCAACGCGCAGGAGGGCCTCGCCGCACTGCGCTCCAACCAGAGCTTCGACGTGGTGCTGACCGACATCGAGATGCCCGACATGAACGGCTTCGAGTTCGCCGAGACGATCCGCGCCGACAACAATCTGAGCCAGATGCCGATCATCGCGCTGTCCTCGCTGGTCTCGCCGGCGGCGATCGAGCGCGGCCGGCAGGCCGGCTTCCACGACTATGTCGCCAAGTTCGACCGCCCCGGCCTGATCGCGGCGCTGAAGGAACAGACCGCCGAGACGCGGAAGGCGGCATGAACACGTTCAGCCGGACGGCGTAAGGAATAACGATCATGACAACCAAGACCGAGACCATCGAAGGCGCTGTGGTCGAGTACGTCACGGCCATGATTGGCGGGCAATTGTTCGGCCTGCCGATCTCGCGGGTGCAGGATGTGTTCATGCCGGAGCGGCTGACGCGGGTGCCGCTGGCATCGAGCGAGATCGCCGGCGTGCTCAACCTGCGCGGCCGCATCGTCACCGTGGTCGACATGCGGGCCCGGCTTGGCCTGCCCAGGAACGACGACGGCAAGCCGCCGATGGCGGTCGGCGTCGACCTGCGTGGCGAGTCCTACGGGCTCTTGATCGACCAGATCGGCGAGGTGCTGCGGCTGCCTGAAGCGAGCTGCGAGGAAAACCCTGTCAATCTCGACCCGCGCATGGCCAAGCTCGCCGGCGGCGTGCACCGTCTCGACGGTCAGTTGATGGTCGTGCTCGACGTCGATCGCGTTCTCGAACTCGCGCCCGACATGATGGCGGCGTGAAAATCGAACCTTGAGTGAAACATCCCTGTTGGGAACTGGTGCAAGTGGAGGCCCAAATGAAAACCTGTCTGGTCGTCGATGACTCCAGCGTCATCCGCAAGGTCGCGCGGCGAATTCTCGAAGGTCTCGACTTTCAGATCGTCGAAGCCGAGGACGGCGCGAAGGCGCTTGAAGTCTGCAAGCGCGCGATGCCCGAGGCCGTGCTGCTCGACTGGAACATGCCCGTAATGGACGGGTACGAGTTCCTCGGCAATCTGCGCCGTATGCCCGGTGGCGACGCCCCCAAGGTGGTGTTCTGCACCACCGAAAACGACGTCGCGCACATCGCACGCGCGCTGCATGCCGGGGCGAACGAGTACATCATGAAGCCGTTCGACAAGGACATCGTCACCGCGAAGTTCCAGGAAGTGGGCCTGCTCTGATCTCGCGCGTGTAGTCCCGGCGGCTCAACGGCCTTCGGCGTTGTTTTTGTAAGTGTGCCGCTTGAGTTGGGTCGGGTGAAGTAATGAGTGTTGCGTTAACGAGGTCTCCCCCACCAGTCTCGACACGGCAGGACAAGCTGCGTGTCATGGTGGTCGACGACTCCGTCGTGATTCGCGGCATGATCTCGCGATGGATCGGCGCCGAGCCCGACATGGAGGTCTCGGCCTCCTTGCGGACCGGCCTCGACGCCGTCAACCAGATCGAGCGCATCAAGCCCGACGTCGCCGTGCTCGATATCGAAATGCCGGAACTCGACGGCATTTCGGCGTTGCCGCAACTGCTGGCGAAAAAGCGCGACCTCGTCATCATCATGGCCTCGACGCTGACCCGCCGCAACGCGGAGATCAGCTTCAAGGCGCTGTCGCTCGGCGCGGCCGACTACATTCCGAAGCCGGAAAGCACGCGCGAGGCGACCGCCGCCGAGACCTTCCACCACGATCTGATCCAGAAGATACGGCATCTCGGCGCGCGGGCGCGCCGTCGTGCATCACCTGCCGCCAGTCCGTCTCCGGCGCCGGTCCCTGACCGGGTGCGCGAAGTTTCGCCGCAGCCCGCCGCGGCGCCGGTCGCACACCTGCCATTGGCGCGCCGTCCGTTCAGCATGCTGGCGCCGCGCGTGCTGCTGATCGGCTCGTCGACCGGCGGTCCGCAGGCCCTGATGACGCTGGTTGCCGACATCGGCCCGGTGATCGATCGTTTTCCGGTGCTGATCACCCAGCACATGCCGCCGACCTTCACCACGATTCTCGCCGAGCATCTGGGCCGCGCGAGCCGCCGGCCCGCGCATGAGGCGGTCGACGGCGAAGTGGTCAAGCCGGGCCGCATCTATCTTGCGCCGGGCGGCCGCCACATGCGCGTCGTGCGCCACGGCGCTGATGCGGCGATCGCGCTCGACGACGGGCCGCCGGTGAATTTCTGCAAGCCTGCGGTGGACCCGCTGTTCAACTCCGCCATCGACGTCTGGCAGGGCGGCATCATGTCGGTGATTCTCACCGGCATGGGCTCGGACGGCATGCGCGGCGGCAAGGAGATCGTCGCGGCTGGCGGCAGCGTGATTGCCCAGGACGAGGCGACAAGCGTGGTCTGGGGAATGCCGGGCGCGGCGGCCAATGCAGGTATCTGCGCGGCGGTCCTGCCACTTAATCAGATCGCGCCCAAACTGGTTCGGTTGTTTTCGGGAGATCGTTCGTGACGCCTTCAGACTATGAGTATCTGCGTAAGCTTCTGAAAGAGCGCTCCGGGCTCGATCTCTCTGCCGACAAGCAGTATCTGGTGGAAAGCCGGCTGCTGCCGCTCGCGCGCAAGGCGAGCCTGCCGGGCATTCCCGAACTCGTCGCCAAGATGAGAGGCGGTGCCGAAGCGGTGACGGCGGAGGTGGTCGAAGCCATGACCACCAACGAGACGTTCTTTTTCCGCGACAAGATTCCGTTCGATCATCTGCGCGAGACTATACTTCCGGCGATGGCGCAGGCGCGCGCCGCCCGCCGCTCCTTACGCATCTGGTGCGCGGCTTCCTCCACCGGGCAGGAGCCGTATTCAATCGCCATGTGCCTGAAGGAAGCCGGGCCGCTGCTGGCGGGCTGGCGCACCGAGATCGTCGCGACCGACCTGTCGCAGGCGGTGCTGGAGAAATCCAGGGCCGGCATCTTCAGCCAGTTCGAGGTGCAGCGCGGATTGCCGATTCAGCTGCTGGTGAAGTATTTCACCCAGAACGGCGAGCTCTGGCAGATCAATGCCGAGCTGCGCAGCATGGTGCAGCACCGTCAGCTCAATCTGCTGCAGGACTTCTCCCATCTCGGCGTGTTCGACATCATCTTCTGCCGCAACGTGCTGATCTATTTCGACCAGCCCACCAAGGCCAATATCTTCGAGCGGCTGTCCCGGATGATGGAGCCGGACGGCGTGCTGGCGCTGGGCGCGGCCGAATCCGTGGTCGGCATCACCAACACCTTCAAGCCCTATCCGGAGCGGCGCGGACTCTATCGTCCGAACATTGCGCCGGTGATACGGGTTGGGGCATCCACCATGGTGCCGCAAACCTTGAGGGCGGTTGCTTCGGCACTGTAAGAGGTCGTACGGCGATGCCCCGGGCCGCACTGGCGCTTCGCTCTTCCTGGCTGTCCGGACTCGTGCTGGCGTTTATCGGCTTTGCCGTATGGACGCTGTGTTCGCTTTGGCCGTGGCTGACGAATTCCCACGCGCCGTTTCGGATACGCGAGGCATGGGATATCCCCTTGTTCTGGCAAGTCGGCGTTCCCGTGATGTTGCTGGCGCAATTCGTCGGCGGAATGCTGTCCGAGGGCAGGCTTTTCGGGCAACCGCTTGGAATGCTCGGCGGATTGTGTGCCGGCATCATGCTTGTCCGCCCCGTGAGTGGCGATGCGGGGATGTTGCCGCTGGCGGCGATCCTGATGGGTGCTCCAGCCTATATCGGCCTGCTCGCGGCCGCAGCGCTCGGCCGGATGATCGCGAAACACATATAGGCTAAACGATCGCGTGCGGCAGGAAACGCGACGTGTTGCCGGTGATCGGGTTCACATCCTCGCGGATCGACATGCCGCATGGCGTGCCATCGACCAGCCAGCTTCCGAGCACCGCGTATTGGTCGGTGAAGCTTGGTAACGGCGCAAAGGCCTGGCGGATGAATCCCTCCGCACCATAGGGACCCTCTTGCTCCGCCAGCGTGGTGCCGGCACTGACGAGTGCGACATTGGCGCCCTCGCGCGAATAGAGCGGCTTGCGCACGAAGGAGGAGCCGAGCATGGACGCCTTCGGATCGTCCTCGAAATAGGCCGGCAGCAGATTGGGATGTTTTGGAAACATCTCCCACAGCAAGGGAAGGATGCCCTTGTTGGAGAGGATCGCCTTCCATGGCGGCTCGATCCAGCGCGTTGGCGCGGGCGCGATTTTTTCGCCGAAGCTGTCGTGGAACATCCATTCCCAGGGATAGAGCTTGAAGGCGAGCTTGATGACGGTGTCGTCGAGATCGACGAAGCGGCCGTTGCTATCGAGCCCGATGTCCTTGATGTCGAGCGGCGTGGTCTGCAATCCGGCCTGGCGCGCGGTGTCCTCCAGATAGGCCAGCGTGCCTGCGTCCTCGGGGTTATCGAGCATGCCGGCGAGATGAAGGCGCTTTCCGCCGCCATGCTTCTTCCAGGCCTCGATCAGGCGGTCGTGGATCGAATTGAACTGGTCGGCGCGCTTCGGGATGATGGCACGTTCCATCGCCTGCTCGAGCCAGGTCCATTGAAAGACCGCCGCTTCGAACAGCGAGGTCGGCGTATCCGCGTTGTATTCGAGGAGTTTTGCGGGGCTCCAGCCGTCATAGCTCAGGTCGAGGCGGCCATAGAGGCTGGGATCCCTGCGGCGCCAGCTCTCGGCGATCAGCGGCCAGAAGGCTTCAGGGATCTTCAACCGGCGCAGATATTTGTCATCCTTGACGACGCGGCCGACCAATTCGAGGCACATTGCATCGATCTCGCCGGTCGGTCCTTCGATCCGCCGCTCGATCTCGTTCAGCGTGAAGCCGTAATAGGCCCGCTCGTCCCAATAGCGTTCGCCATTGATGGTGTGAAAGACAAAGCCGACGCCTTCGGCGGTGGTGCGCCAGTCGTCGCGTTCGGGACACTCGATCCGCTGCATGAACGTTAGCCGCCCGAGAAGCCGATGGCATGCCCGAACGAGCCGAAGCCGCCGCGCTGCGCCGCGTGCGAGCCGGAATCGTAGGAGGAATGGCTCGACGAGGAACTGGAGGAGGAGTCGCTGCCGTAATAGCTGCTGCGCGACGACGATCCGGAGCCGCTGGAGCCGCTGCTGTGGCTCGAGGAAGAACTGCGCGAGGAGCATTCCGCCGCGTTCTGCGTCGGAGGCCCCGCATACGTATTCGATGGCTGCTCGCACGTGCGGCTCGGCATCAGCGTGTAGGCGGTGGTGCCGACGGCTAGCGTACCCATCAGCAATAAGGCGACGTGGCCCGAGCGCTTGGAGGGCGGCGGTAGGGGACGAGGCGAATCCGGCACCGAGGCCTGCTTGCGCTTGCCGAAGTCCTGGACTGGTTTGTCGCCCATATTCTCATCGCCCATGTCAGTACACCATGCAGGCGGCGTTCAGCGCGCCGGCGGCGAGCGAGGACAGCCCGAGCCAGATCGCCGCGGCGAGCTCGCCCGAGGCGATCCGCTCCGACAGCTTCGGAACTGGAACCCTGACGAGGTAATAGACGATGATCTGCACGATCAGCGCGATCGCTGCCCAGATCAGGCAATCCCAGACATTGGCCGAATGGGTGATGGCGCTGACCAGCGGCAGCACGAAGCCGATCAGGCTCAGCCCCAGCGCGATGGCCGCCGCCGGCTCGTTGGCGCGGATCAGATCGAACTCGTTATGCGCCGTGATGCGGGTATAGACGAAGAGATAGGCCACGACGGCAACGATGGCCGTGCAGAAATAGACCAGAAACGCCGGCAGCCCGGCAAGCGATTGCAGGATCATTGAACTCGCCCCAACTCGTGCGTTCCGGCAGGTTCGCACGATCTGTCAGTCGGTGCACCGGGGCGGGGGGTTCAATCCCAAACAAAAACCCCGCCGTTTCGGGCGGGGTCCAGTCGGGAGGAGTGAGCCGTGCGGCTCGCCGTAAACCCTGGTGTCAGGCGGGGATTCGCTCGTCCGCCTCGTGCGGCTCGCGCAGCACGTAGCCGCGGCCCCACACGGTCTCGATGAAGTTGCGGCCTTCGGAGGCGTTGGCCAGCTTCTTGCGCAGTTTGCAGATGAAGACATCGATGATCTTCAGCTCGGGCTCGTCCATGCCGCCATAGAGGTGGTTGAGGAACATTTCCTTGGTGAGAGTGGTTCCCTTGCGGAGCGAGAGCAGCTCCAGCATCTGGTATTCCTTGCCGGTCAGGTGCACGCGCTGGCCGCCGACCTCGACCGTCTTGGTGTCGAGATTGACCACGAGGTCGCCGGTCTGGATGACCGACTGGGCGTGACCCTTGGAACGGCGCACGATCGCGTGGATGCGAGCAACCAGTTCGTCCTTGTGGAAGGGTTTGGTCATGTAGTCGTCGGCGCCGACGCCGAGACCCTTGACCTTGTCCTCGATGCCGGCGAGACCGGAGAGGATCAGGATGGGAGTCTTGATCTTGGAGACCCGCAGCTGCTTGAGCACGTCGTAACCGGACATGTCGGGCAGATTGAGGTCGAGAAGAATAATGTCGTAGTCGTAAAGCTTGCCTAGATCGACGCCTTCTTCCCCGAGGTCCGTCGTATAGACGTTGAAACTCTCGGATTTCAGCATCAATTCGATCGACTGCGCGACGGCGCTGTCATCTTCTATCAGCAAAACGCGCATGCCAGTCCCCTTTAGTCCGCCGCTCCGGGCGTCAGGTCGGCCGCACTTGCGGCACTCAAAACGCCTTTAACAACTGATTCGGATCCTGACAGACATATGGTTAACAAAATCTGATTCCGGTTCGCAAGCTCTTTAAGTGCAATTTTTAGCGAATCGCCCTAAGATGTTGCTCGGAAGCAGCTTTTCTCCACAATGCCCACTCAGGTTCCAGATTAAGAGACGGGCCTAACCGACTCCCGCGTTTAGCCATCTTCTGATGGCAAGCGCTCTCAGTCACCAAAGACAGTGACGCAATGATTAATGATGCGGGTAAACACGAGGTTAAGCGCGGTTTCTTAAAGTGCGGAAACTTAAGGTTTCCGCAATGAAGGCCCTCGCGGAGCAGATCGGCGATATCGACGGCGTCAATATATATGGCCGTGTTGTGGGCGTTCGCGGCCTGATGGTCGAGATCGCCGGGCCGATCCATGCGATGTCGGTCGGCGCCCGCATCGTGATCGACACCGGTGGCAACCGTTTCATCCCCGCCGAGGTCATCGGCTTCTCCGGCAGCAACGCGGTGGTCATGCCGTTCGGCGGGCTCGACGGCGTCCGGCGCGGTTGCCGCGCGGTCATCGCCACGGCGGCCAGCCAGGTGCGGCCGTCGCCAGCCTGGCTCGGCCGCGTCATCAATGCCATGGGGGAGCCGATCGACGGCAAGGGCCCGCTGGTGCAGGGGCCATCGCCGATGCCCTATCGCAATGCGCCGCCGCCGGCGCATTCGCGCAAGCGCGTCGGCGCGCCGCTCGATCTCGGGGTGCGCGCGCTCAATACCTTCCTGACCTGCTGCCGCGGCCAGCGACTCGGCATCTTCGCCGGTTCCGGCGTCGGCAAATCGGTGCTGCTGTCGATGCTGGCACGCAATGTCGATGCCGACATTACTGTCATCGGCCTGATCGGCGAACGCGGCCGCGAGGTGCAGGAGTTCCTGCAGGAGGATCTCGGCGAGGAGGGTCTGGCGCGTTCCGTTGTGGTGGTCGCGACGTCGGACGAGCCGGCGCTGATGCGGCGGCAGGCGGCGTATCTGACGCTGGCGATATCAGAATATTTCCGCGACGAGGATAGGGACGTACTGTGCCTGATGGACTCGGTCACGCGCTTTGCGATGGCGCAGCGCGAGATCGGGCTGTCGGCCGGCGAGCCACCGACAGCCAAGGGCTACACGCCGACGGTGTTCACCGAGCTGCCGAAGCTGTTGGAGCGGGCGGGGCCCGGCACCGGCAGTGGAACCATCACCGGCATCTTCACGGTGCTGGTCGACGGCGACGATCATAACGAGCCGATTGCCGACGCGGTCCGCGGCATTCTGGACGGCCATATTGTGATGCAACGCTCGATTGCGGAGCGCGGACGGTTTCCCGCCATCAACATTCTCAAGTCGGTCTCTCGCACCATGCCGCGTGCGGCCGATCCGGCCTACTTGCCCGTACTCACGCGGGCCCGGCAGGTGATGGCGACCTACGCCGACATGGAAGAGCTGATCCGCCTGGGCGCCTACCGCGCGGGGTCCAGTCCGGAAGTCGACGAGGCCGTCAAGCTGCACGAGCCACTGGAAGCTTTTTTGCGCCAGGCCAAGGATGAGAAATCGACCCTCCATGACGGCTATCGCCAATTGGCGCTAATCCTCGGCAATTTGGAAACGGAACGCTAACTTTGTCAGGCCATCATCCCCGGCATACGATTAACGACGCCGGTGGGGCCCCCCGGGGGAGCCGGCTCCGTCCCGCGTTCAGATTGGGACTTCTGGGGAGTATGAGTCGATGAAGTCACGAGAAACGCTGATCCGCCTGAAGAAGTTTCAGGTCGACGAGAAGCGCCGAAGGGTTACCCAGATCGAAGGCATGATCGCCGACTTCCAGCGCATGTCGGTCGATCTCGAGCGCGAAATCCAGACCGAGCAGGAGCGGGCCGGCATCAACGATCCCTCCCACTTCGCCTATCCGACCTACGCCAAGGCCGCGATCCAGCGCCGCGAGAACCTGACCCGCTCCGCCGACGAACTGCGCATCCAGCTCGAAGACGCCAAGAGCCTGCTCAGCGAGGCGTTCGAGGAATTGAAGAAGGTCGAGCTGCTCGACGAGCGCGACCAGGCGCGCGAGCGCGCCGAGGAGAGCGCGAGGGAGCAGGCCGACATGGATTCGATTGGCCTGATGCGCGCCCGCCTGGGCGTCGCCTGACCCTACCGCCTTCATCCGCCAAAGACCGTAACCCGGGCCGCAAGGTCCGGGTTTTTCGTTTGCCAATGGGGCTGAAACGGGCGACTTGGTGCCTCCTGTGACGCAGGGTATGGTACGAAACTTCTCGACAGCTCCGGCGTAAGACGCGGGTGAATGATCGATTTGGGGGACACTGAATGCTGACGCCAGCGGAGCTGGTCTGGCTGATTGCCGCGGTGGCGAAGGGGGATCAGGCCGCTTTTGAGCGCCTTTACGGCGCCACGCGCGCGAAACTCTTCGGCGTCGTGCTCCGTATCTTGCGGCGTCAGGACCTTGCGGAGGAGGTCATTCAGGAAGCCTACGTCAAGATCTGGAACAGCGCCGGCCAGTTCAATCCGGCCCTGTCTTCGCCGATTACGTGGATGGCGTCGATCGCGCGCAACCGGGCGATCGACGTGGTGCGCAAGAAGAGCGAAAGCTCGATCGAGGAGGAGCCCGCCGCCATGGAAGTGGCGGCCGATTCGCCCGATCCCTTGGCGCGGCGCGAGATGACGGAAGAGTTGAAGCGGTTGCTGGAATGCGTCGGCCGTCTTGAGCCGGACCGGCAGAAGCTCGTGCTGCTCGCCTATTACAACGGCTGGAGCCGCGAACAGCTTGCCGCCAAGTTCGAGACGCCGGTGAATACGGTGAAGACGTGGCTGCGCCGCAGCATGATGGAAATAAGGGAGTGTCTCGGGCTGTAGCGGCCCGGATCTTGAACGATGGCCCATAGCGAAGACCATATCGCGCTCGCCGCGGAATACGCACTCGGCACCCTCGATGCCGACGAGCGCGCGCAGGTCGAGACCATGATGGCCGCAGATAGCGAATTCACCGCGATCGTCCACGCGTGGGAGCACCGGCTTGGTGTCCTCAATCAGATGGTCGGCTCGATCGAGCCGCGGCCGATCGTGTGGGAGAACATCAAGGCCGCGATCGGCCATTCGACCGAGCAACGCGCGCCGCGGGTGCTGCCCGAGACGCCGCCGGCTCCATCAGCGCCTGAGCCGCCGGCTGAACCTGTGGTGGCCCAGGCGCCGCCAGGTGCTGACGCGCCGCCAGCTGCTGAGGCGCCTGCAGCCGTCGCGCCGGCCCCCCCAACTGCGGCGCAGCCCACCGCTGACAATTCCAATATCATCCAATTGTCGGACGCCCGCGCCAGGCGCTGGCGCAATGTCGCTTCCATCGCTACCGCAGTCGCCGCGGCGCTGGTCGGCATCCTGGCGGTGCAGGTCTATCAGCCCGATCGGTTGCCCGAAGCGCTGCGGCCGAAGCCGCGCATCCAGACCGTCGAGGTGAAGGTACCGGCGCCGCCTCAGCTGGCCTCAGGGCAATATGTCGCGCTGTTGCAGCGCGACGCCGGCTCGCCCGCTTTCATCCTGACGATCGACGCCGCGACCAAGAATTTCACGGTCCGCAGAGTCGGCGCCGGCGCCGAGCCCGGCAAGAGCTTTGAGCTCTGGCTGATCTCCGACAAGCTGCCGCAACCGCGCTCGCTAGGCGTGATCGGCGGCAGCGATTTCACCGCGCGTCCCGTGCTAGCCGGCTACGACGCCGGCACGATCAACGCCGCGACCTATGCCGTCACCGTCGAGCAGGCCGGCGGCTCGCCGACGGGCCAGCCGACCTCGGCGCCGATCTATACCGGCAAGCTGATCGAGACCGTGCCGGCACGGTAGCGCTGGTGCCCACCCACTGAGGCTTCCCCTCATGGTAAGGAGCGCGCTCTTGCGCGCGTCTCGAACCATGAAGGCCTCTATCTCGCCCGCGGCCCATCCTTCGAGACGCAGGCTTCGCCCGCTCCTCGGGATGAGGTCGGTGGGTGCGCCACCGGACATCTGTTGTTCATCCCCCAAAAAGAAAACGCCCGTGGGGAGCGGGCGTTTTCGCAGTCAACTTGGGGGTAGTTGGGGTCTTAAATATCCACGTGGCGACTTTGGGGGGCTGTAAAGAGCCGCGTGAATTCCGTGAATTTCTGTCTCCTCTAGCGAACGATTGAGTTGCTTGAGCTGGTGATGACGACCGGCTTACCGGCCTTCATCACGCGCGTGCTCGCGGTCTGGGTGAGACCTTCATCCGAGCTGGTGCGCGCCGAGATGCTGAAACCGGCGACCACGATACCTGCCACGAGCGCCACGACCACGATCTTGAGATGGGTCGTGCGATCTGCGCTGTAGATCGAGTGGTTCATGGAAGTCTCCTGCCGCCTTCCCGCGTGTGGATTGGTGGAATGCCTCCACGGGCGGGTTCAACGTCTCGCGTGCTGAGAACGTAAGAATCCGGGCGTTCGTTCCAAATAGCCGATCACAAGGCGGTGAAAAGACTTGAACGGCCGCGATTAGCGGGTCACGTCCGGCGGTCGAAAATGAACAATTGTTTATGTGTTGCAATGCGTTATGGCGGCGATCGCGCCGGCGACCGGGGAAAGGGCCGATTTTCCCGATTTTAACAAAGCGGTTGCATGTGACGAAAAGGCCTCGGGATTTTCCGAAGGTGATTTGCCCCTTTCGTTACACGCTTCCGACGGTCTTGAGCCGCGCGCGCGGATGGATTTCGGCCTGCGACAGCACGGTGGTCTGCGAGCGGAAGCGCTCGACCAGCGAGCGGACAAACGGGCGGATCGCCGCCGAGGTGACCAGCACCGGCGCCTCGCCCTCGCGGGCGGCCTGTTCGAAGGCGTTGCGGACCGCGGTCATGAACTCGGAGAGCTTCGAGGGTTGCATGGCGAGGCTGCGCTCTTCGCCTTGGCCTACGATCGATTCCGCAAACGCCTGCTCCCAGCGCGCCGACAGCGCGATCAGGGGCAGGTAGCCGTTGTATGTGGTATTCTGTGCACAGATCTGGCGGGCGAGGCGGGCACGGACATGCTCGACCATGGTCGCCGGGTTGCGCGAGAAGGCGAGCGCATCGGCGATGCCTTCCAGGATGGTCGAGAGGTCGCGGATCGAGATGCGCTCGGCCAACAAGAGTTGGAGTACGCGCTGGATGCCTGATACCGTGACCTGGCTCGGCACGATGTCCTTGACCAGCTCGCCCTGTTCCTTCGGCAGGTCCTTGAGGAGCTTCTGCACCTCGCCATAGGACAGCAGGTCGCTCATGTTGTTCTTGAGCAGCTCGGTCAGATGGGTCGACAGCACGGTTGCAGCGTCGACCACGGTATAGCCCTTCAGCGAGGCCTCTTCCTTCAGCGCGGCGTCGACCCAGGTGGCGGGTAGGCCAAAGGTCGGCTCGACGGTGTGGATGCCGGGCACGCCGACCTGGTTGCCGGCGGGGTCCATGACCATGAACTGGTTCGGCCAAATCTTGCCCGAGCCGGCATCCACTTCCTTGATCTTGATGATGTAGGTGTTGGCTTCGAGTTGGACGTTGTCGAGGATGCGCACCGCCGGCATCACAAAGCCCATCTCGATCGCCAGCGAGCGGCGCAGCGCCTTGATCTGCTCGGTCAGGCGGTCGGTGCCGTCAGGGCCGTTGACCAGCGGCAGCAGCGCGTAACCGAGCTCGATCTTGAGGTCGTCGATCTTGAGCGCGGTGGCGATCGGCTCCTCGGCCGTCGCCTGGGCGGCTGCGGCGGCGGCATCGGGTGCGGCAGCGGCAGCCGCTTCCCGTGCCTTGACGACCTTGTTGTGGTTGCGCGCCTTCCAGGCCAGCGCGGCGGCGCCGCCGCCGAGCGCCAGGAAGGGCAGCATCGGAATTCCCGGCAAGAGCGCCAGCACCAGCATCACGCCGGCCGACATGCCGAGTGCCTGCGGATAGCCCGAGAGCTGCTTTATCAGCGCCTTGTCGGCGGCACCGGTGATGCCGGCCTTGGAGACGAGGAGGCCCGCCGCGGTCGAGACGATCAGCGCCGGTACCTGGGTGACGAGGCCGTCGCCGACGGTCAGCACGGTATAGGTGCGAGCGGCGTCGCCGAAGCTCATGCCCTGCTGCGCCACGCCGATGATGATGCCGCCGACGATGTTGATGAAAACGATCAAAAGGCCCGCGATGGCGTCGCCGCGGACGAATTTCGAGGCGCCGTCCATGGCGCCGAAGAAGCCGCTTTCGTCTTCCAGCGCCTTGCGCCGTTCCTTTGCGGTCTTTTCGTCGATCAGGCCGGCGGAGAGGTCGGCGTCGATCGCCATCTGCTTGCCGGGCATCGAGTCCAATTGGAAGCGGGCGGCGACTTCGGCGATGCGGCCCGAACCCTTGGTGATCACGACGAAGTTCACGATGACCAGGATCGCGAACACGATAATTCCGATCACGAAATTACCTGACATCACGAAATTGCCGAAGGCCTCGATGACGTGGCCGGCGGCCGCGGTGCCCTCATGGCCGTGCGAGAGGATCAGCCGGGTCGAGGCCATGTTCAGCGACAGCCGCAACATGGTCGAGATCAGCAGCACGGTCGGAAACGCCGAGAATTCGAGCGGCGCCTGGATGAACAGCGAGGTCATCAGGATCAGGATCGAGACCGTGATCGAGATCGCCAGGAACAGGTCGAGCACCAGCGAGGGCAGGGGCAGGATCAGGACGACCAGGATAACCAGGACGCCGAACGCCAGCGCCAGATCGCCGCGCTTCAAGATCTCGCCGATTTCGCCAAGGCTCGGAAATTTGGTGCTCGGGCCGGCGCCGCCCTGACCTGCCGTGACATCGACCATGGTAGCCGCATCCCCCCGCGACTGGCGCCCACGGGCGCCAAACGTCTTCGCGGCGGCCGACGGGCCGCCGGTTCGAAAGTGAGGCACCGCACTGGCGTCCACGGGGTTCCTCCCGTTTTACGCGGCCGACGACACTCGACTTCACCCGGCAATTTTTGCCCGGTGTATGGTTAGCAAAGGGTTAACGGGGGGGGGGCGCGCCACCGAGGGCATTCGGGTTTCCCGGCACCGCCGGGTCCGTCGGCTGAGAGCCGGGCCTGATCCCGCGGCTATCCCGGAATCGCGATGCCGCGGCCGCAGGCGTCGTTGATGAAGCAGGCCGTCAGCGCGTCGTCGAACTGGTCGGAACGCTTGCCGTCCAGGGCCAGGTCCGGGAAGCCGTGATTGCGAAGATAGATCTGCATTTGCAGAACGGCGCGCGGTCCGCCGAGCTTGATCATCATATCAAGATCGCGCTTTGCGTGCGCCACCTGTCCGGTTCGCGTCAGCGCAAGGGCCCGCTGTACATACAGATCGACCATATGGGGGAGGACGGACACGTCCCGTGGCTCTTCCGGCGGTCCCAGGATGGCGTTGAGATCATCGATCGCGCCGGCAAAGTCGCCGGATCGTCCGCGAATGACCGCGCGAAGCTGAAGCGCGATCATGTCAGGGCCGAGCGCCAGCACGGCGGAGGCATCGCGCACCGCGTCATCGGCCTTGCCCATTTGAGCGCGGATTCCGGCGCGCCGCAGCAGCGTTCTCGAGACGTCCGGCTCCAGCGCGATGGCGGCGTCCAAATCCTGTTCGGCCTCGGTCAACTTGCCAACGCGTGCGAGCACCGAGGCCCGGATCCAGAACGCATCCGCATTCCTGGGATCATTTCCCAGTGCCTTGCTCGCCTCGGCAAGGGCCCATTCGTCGTTCTGACCCTGAAGAGCGAAGGCCTTCGTGGCATGGGCATTGGAATTGTCCGGATCGAGCTGCAACACACGGTCCATGTCGGCGATGGCTTCGTCGAGCCGCCCCTGTATCTTGAGGCGTCCCCGCAGCAGCAGGGCGGCGCTGTTGCGCGGGTCATCCGCAATAGCCGTATCCAATTCGCCGATTGCGGCAGTGAGCCGCGGGATTGAAAGCAGTTCGCGGGCACGCGCGACCCGCGCCTGCGAGCGCTGCTCCAATGCGAGGGCGGTATCCACCAGCGGCGGATCGCATTCGCCTCGCATCATTGCCGCGATGCCGGCGCTGCATGTCGTGCCGCCGAAGCTTCTGATTGGGCCGGCGGTTCCAATGCGATCGGCCGCCAGGCAAGGCACGGTCAGCGCTCCCATCAGGATCGTGGCGAACGCAAGGTGAGACAGGATTCTTCCAGACATGTCCCGGCTCAATTGCAAGTCTTGTCGAGCATGCAGGCACGGATGGCATCTTCCAGCGCCGGCGTCATTTCGTTGGGGACTTCGCGCGATCGCCAGTAGCCGGCCTTCATCAGCGCCGGCATGGTCTCCTCAAGCACCGCCGGGCTGTTCATGACCGCATCGCGCATGTCAGCGACCGCGAGCTCGGTCTTGTCGAATTCCCGGTACATCCGCGCCCGCATGCGCAAGGCGGATGCAAAATGCGGGTCGAGCTTCAGCGCGCGGTCGAAGGCGGCGAATGCCGGCTCGTATTGGCGACGCAGGACATAGACCATGCCGCGGGCATGGAAGGCGCGCGAATCGTCCGAGCCGAGGGAGATCGCCTCATCGAGGTCTGACGCGGCATCCTGGTCGCGGCCGCGCTTGTAGGCGAGGTACTTGCCCCGCGCGGCCAATGACAGGGCGGAGCGGCTGTAGGTGATCGCCGCGGTGAGGTCCTGCTCGGCGCGATCGGGCCGGCCGAGCGCATCATGAACGTCGGCGCGGTGGTCCAGAGCAATGATATGGAAATCCAGCCGATCGCCCTTGCAGTCGAGATATCCCTGGCGATTGATCGCGGCGGGTGCCATTGCCACCAGTGCGTCGGCGTCCTTCAGGGCCTCGTCGAATTGCAGCCGTCGGACGCTGTTCTTGCTGCGGAACAGCAGCGCATAAGCCTCGTTCGGATCCGATTGCAGCGCCAGCGTGTAGTAGTGATGGGCCTGCTCCCGGTCGCCGGACATCTCCAACTGCGAGCCGACCATGCGAAGGACGTGAGCGTTAGATGGATTGAGCTTGAGTGCCTGTTGCAGAAACTTCACGCCTTCCTGCCAGCGTCTTGCGCGAAAGGCGATGTTGGCACGCGACGCGAACAGCTCTTCATTGGTCGGCGTCAGCGGGATCGCCGCATCATAGTCCTGGCGGGCGAGATTGAAACGCTTGGTGTTGTGATAGCCCTTGCCGCGGGTGAACAGCGCGCGTCCGCGATCGGCAGGCGACGTCGAGGCGTCGTCGATGATTTTCGAACAGGGCGCTATGACCTGCCCGGGTGCGGTCTCGACCAGCGCCAGCGAGCATGACGGCGCTTCAGCGGGCGTGTCCGCAACCGCAGCGCTGGTCCCTGCAAGCTCGGCTGCGGTCTCGACCAGCGCCGGCGAGCATGACGGCGTTTCAGCGAACGCGTCCGCGACGGCAGCACCGGTCGCTGCAAGGATGCAGGCGCCCACCAGCAGGCGCAGGCTGGAACGCCGCGTCATCGCAGCACCTGCTGCACTCGCTGCGCCGCGACCGAACCTGCTCGTGGGCAAATTTGCCGGGAGGAGGATCTGATCCTGGAAAGAGCGATCTCAAGGACCGGCCTCGCGGCCGCGGCCGCCGAGCGGAAACAGAAGTCGCTTTGTCCAACAGGGACGTCCGTCGCGACACTCATGCACGCGCGATCGTCCGGAATGCTGAGATTGCCCATGAGGAGGCAGTTGCCGCTGAAGTTTCGAAGCGGGTCGGCCGATGATGATTGATTCCAGATGGTCAGCACCGCCAGTGCGACGGCAGTTCGCGCGATCATTCCGCAGGTCATCGACAGACTCGTGTCATTGGCGACGAACGCGATTTACAATCAAAAGTTGACGGCTGCGCTAAGCCGAAAGCTCGATTTTTAACGATCGCGGACTTTCGCGGCAGACACGAATTCGGGTACCTCGCCGATCCGCGATGTGATGCAGCACGATGAGAGCTTTGCCGACCGCGCAAGAACGATCTGCTTCGCCGTCTTCCGCGTGACATCGTTGCTGTCAGCAACGTGACTTACCGAACTGCAATGACCGATCGAGCCGCAATCTCGTTTGCGGAGCCAGAATGAATCCGCCGCCTTGCCAGATTTGAGCCGCATTGTGAACGATGTCGCGGCCAAAGCTCGTGCGGCGTGGGGCGCAACGCTGGAGTTTCCATGTCGGGTCATTTGCGATTGTGCATCGCCGCCTTCGTCCTTCTCACAAGCCTTCCGACTTCTGCGTCTTCGAGTCCTCTTGCCGAAATGTTCGGTGCCTCTCCTCCCCAGACAGCCGCTGAGCCCGCTCCGGCAGAAAAGGAAAGGGAGTGCTTGCCGCGGCCCGGTACGTCGACGGCGGACGGTCAACGCTGGGTCTATCGCACTGAGGGAGGCCGCAAATGCTGGTTCCAGGCAGCCGAGGGGACCGCGACGGTGAAGCAGGTTCGTGATCGTGTTCGCACCGCGAAAGCTCGGGTCGCTGCCGCGGAGAACGAGGACACGCGGCGCAAGCGGGAGGCGGTCATGGATGCGCGCGCCGAGATGCTGCGCTCCGCGCCGGCGGAAATGTCTGAGCCGACCCGGCCGGCGCCCGAGTTCAAGGTGGTTGACGTTGCTCCCGGTCAGGCCCCGGGCGCTGCGGCTTTCGTGCCGGCGGCACCCGTCGCAGTCGCCAACCAGGCGACCGACCAACCCGCGCCTGACCAGCCCACGCCGCGCCAGCTCGACGAGAAGACGCTTCTGGCAGCCGCACCGGCCCCAAGCGACGCTGTTGCCGTCTCCGTGCCTCCGGCCGCGCCGGTCGTCTCTCCAATCGCCGAGGCGGCCGATGACCGGCCGGGCTGGACGGCTACCTGGCTTGGCGTGCTGTTGGTGGCGCTGGGACTCGCCTTCGTCTTGGGCTCGAGCCGAACTGTTCGAGAAGCCGTGCTGTTGCGCGATTGACGCGGGAACGAAATTGATGGCCGTCGGCGAACGCCGGAGTCGATCCTTCGGCGGCGCCCTTCATTCAACATCTGCATTCAACATCTGCATTCAACATCTGCGCGCGCGCATCCGGGCCGGCGTTAACCCTGCCGGCAAACGGGCGGTGAGCCGCCGCCAAGCTGCCGCATTCGATCGGAGAATTTTCACCGACACTGAACCAGCCGGAGAAGCATCATGCTCAGAATGATGTTGGTGGGCCTCCTCATCCCGTTGGGGGTAGGAGTGCTGGCGACGATGGAACTCAGAGCTTCAGTGCGTACTGCAGCCGTGGCCGTCCAGCCCGTTGCCGAGACGACGGTAGGCATTTCCGATTCACATGTTGCGCCAACACGCGCTGACCGGATTGAAACTGCCGCTGCGAGCAGCGAGACACCGGCGCAGGCTGCACCGGTCGAGGAACAGCCAGCGCTGGTTGACGCAGGCACTTCTTCGGAAGACATCAGTGTCGGTTCTTCGGAGCCCCCGAGCGTGATCGTCCGCCATCGGCACGATTCCAAGCCCAAGAACGCCGCCGCTGCCCGTCCGAAGAAGGTCAATGCCGCCTACCGTCCTCAGTCGAAGCGAAAGATCGCCGTTATCAAGCGCGTCACCGTTCCAGAGCGGCGAAAGGCGGCCAGCAATACCGAGTCCTGTCGGCTGAGTGCGTTTGGCGGGTTGCGCAAGGCCTTGAATTCAGCCGATTGCGAAATCTGAGCATCGGAACGGCTCGGGTGCTTCTCACTCGAATTGTCTTCAGAACTTTGAGAGCAAGGCCGGCCTCAGCCCAACTCCAACGGCTGCGGTCACTGCTCTTCAATCCAACTCGTTTTTTCACAACTGAGGCAGCGCAGGAAGCGAACGTTCTTGCCTTGGCGGCTGTCCAGAATCTCAATGGGCCGCGCGGTGCCGCCGCAATGATTACACGTATGATGATGAGGCGGCTGGTGCCGCCCGGCCTCACTCTCACGCAACCAATCACTCACGGCACCCTCCTCTAAAGGGCGACACTCACGTAAGACCCAAACACCCGTTTCAGCACGCGCCGAGTAACTATTGATCAAAGACAGCCGTTGTCATGGGAACAGCAGACGACCGGATCAAATCAGCGTCCAAGTTCAGCGACAGACCTCGTTAGGAAGAAACGGCGAAGCCAGAGGTCGGCCTATTAGCGGTCCAACAGCCAGATTCGTGCGCTCCACAGCGCATCGAAGGTGTCGGGAATGTAGTTCGGTGCCCGTGCCAGCACGGCCTCTTCCGGCACCCAGGGCTGCACGGCTTCCTTCGGCGACCACGCTTGTGCATCCAGTGGACTGCGGCGCTTCGCCGAGATCGCGTCGACAACATGCTTGCGCGAGGGCTGCGAAGAATCCTTGGGCAATACCTCCACTGAAGCGGTCTTCGGCCATTCCAGCAAGGCTTTCGAAAGTCCTGGCTTGCCTTCGTACCAACACTTGCGCCCATCGATCAGACGATAGGACCACCATTTGCCGTTCTGGCTGGACGGCATCGCGGCGCTGCATTGTTGTTTTGCTTCTACCTCGGGCATTCCCAACAACAACAGCGCAGCAACGGAAGCCGTCAGAGTCGTTGATGAAAGCTGCTTGGTCATTTGAGCGCCCCCGAGCAACCACGTTGCTGCAAGCGACTCACTGCCGCCATCACATCGGGGCGTTCTAGAACCTCTACGAGTTTGTCGAGGATGCGCTCATTGTTCTGGGGACGGGGTTGCAGATATTCTTCAAGGATCAGTTGCGCCTCGCCAATCGCGGCAATAGCCAATTGTTGGTCGGTCATACGCGTTACTCACCGATCGCCCCGATAAAACAAGAGAGCCAAATCAAGGCTGGATTCGGGTTTGTCCCCGTTTTTCAGCAAAATCCCATCAAATTTTGGTGTAGTTCCGCCGCCGGGGGAATAGTTCCGTCTTTCATTAAGTGGTTGGTCTGCTTGAGTTTCTATCCGGGAGGATCAAAGTCGCGGGAACTTGCTTGGTGCCATCGCACCGTCTTGCTGCAGCCGTAATCTGGACACCGCCCGACGGTGCGAATTCGAACGCGTATCATCCACGAGATCGGCAAGCAGCGCCGCAAGGAAGGAATGCTTCACTGAAAATAAGGGAGCGCGGCATTTGCGCAGGCGTGCTTTGCGAATGCTGATCGTTGGCTGCGCCATAGGCGCGCTGACGGCTAATGCACGAGCTGCATCCCTGCAACGCGTCGAGTTCGCCAACGCTTCTCAGCGGCTCCTTTCCGGCAACGTCATCGAAGGCGAGCGCATCGAGGGTTATCTGGCGAGGCCGGATGGGGCGGGTCCTTTTCCCGCCGTCGTCGTCCTGCATGGCTGCGCCGGCATGCATGACACGACAAGGCAAAAGCTGACCGATGATCTTGTCGGCCGCGGCTATGTCGTCCTGCTGGTCGACAGCTATGCGACGCGCCGCATCGTTGAGGCCTGCACCTTAACCGCGTTTGCCACCTTCCTGAAACGCAGGCCGGATGCCTATGGGGCACTGCTCTTCCTGGGCGGCCAGGCTTTCGTCGATCCGCAACGCGTGGCGGTGGTCGGCTTCTCGGCGGGCGCTCGCGTGACCCTCTCGGTGGCGGGGCCGAATTCGTTCGAACTGTTCCTTCCGCCAAGCGAGTTGCGGTTCCGCGCAGCCGCAGCGTTTTATCCGCCATGCAAGGATCCATGGACCGCGCGCCCGGCAATCCCGACGCTCATCTTCATCGGCGCCCTCGACGATTGGACGCCGGCAGCGGGCTGCACCGACAAGGTCGCGAGCTGGGGCAAGGACGGGCCGCCGATCGAGCTGATCGTCTATCCCGGCGTGTATCACGGATTCTATTACCTGCACCTGCAGCCCGGCAGGACCATGTTCGATCACTGGCTGGAATACAATGGCGAGGCGGCCGATGATGCAAGCCGCCGCCTGCAGCAGTTTCTCGATCGCCATCTCAAATGAAGGCATGCCGCGGCGAGCAGGCAGGGATGCCTGCGCGCTGTCGCGAGCCACGGTAGCTCGGCCTTCAGCAAGCCGCGCGCTGACAACTTTGTGACTCCTGGCTGCGTGACCTACTTCACTGAATTTACCGGCCATTAAGCAAGAATGGAGCAACGCTGGAACGAAGCAATTCGTTTCAAATTATTCCGGACAATTGAGGGCTGGGGTTCATGAGCAAGCTCGAACATCTTTTGCAGCAGGCGGCCCGCGCCGAGCGGCTCTCGAAGGCCATTCTCGACACGCTGACGGTCGAACGGCTTCAGCTCTTCGCAAGCCAATGCCGCGCGCAAGCCAAAACGCTGGAGATCGAGCAGCAAACGGGCAGCCCATCGCAACAGGTCCGCTCCGCCGCTTAGCGCGCGTCGTCATTGCCTGATGCAGATGAATGGGAGCTATGCCGACAGATCTTCGGCAGGAACACTCGCATCGAGATTTGGTTGCAATCCCGCGAGCGGCTCGAATCGAGAACGGTAAGTATTGTTGGGTATCGGAACTCTGCAATCGTCTTGCACTACCTGGTTCGAGCACATGGACAATGCGAACCGGGCTAGTGCGTCGAAATGAAGATTGGCAAATGGTATGACCCTATTTCGGAACGGTGGTTCGTGCCGCGTGAAGCCGTTTCGTTTTCCGACAACTCATCGGCCGCGCAGCCGCCGAGCCCGGAGCGGGTAGTGGAAATCCACAGAAAGGCAGAAGCGCAACGCACCGAGGCGCAGCGCATTTGGCAGCTTTTGGTGGAAAGTTGCGCGCATCGATAAGCGCGTCCACAATCTACCAATCCTCGCGGAAGATCAGCGGGTCGCATGGGCGCCGCGGGCTTTCTCCCGGCGAAGGGTAGCCGTTCGTCAAATTGGCGAAAGCGGTATTTCTATTTCGGGCGGATGGCTGGTGCTTCGCCGGCGGGCCGGCGGATTTTCAGCCACGGATTGACCTGTGAGGCTTCTATCATCTGCGCCCGCCGCAACAGCAGTTCCCGGGCCATGCTACCGGGCGGCTGCTGTTCCGCAGCTTCCCTGAATTTGTGCGCTTCTTCTTCCAGCCGCTCCGCAAAAGTCTTGATATGATTGATCCGTGTACGCTGGTGAGCCATCTGGCCGGATCCCTGTTGAACGACAACGCCCCGGCTTCTTGTAGGAAGTCACCTCGTGTTCCGTCTGTCCGATAGTGAACAGACGCTCGGCGGAATCAGCGACAGCAGGTGTGACCCATCGATCGGGCGTTCTGTGGCCGGGCATTGCCGTCTGAATTACAGCGTCGCTTCGCTCGCCTTTGCCCGGCCGTCATCAACGGCAACAAACCCGCACGGGGCGGCTCAGTTGCAATAGGTCCAGCCACCATAGCCGTCGTCGCACCGCGCCCGCGTGCGGTAAGGTACGCTCAGCGGCGGCCGCGGCGCGTATTCGTAGTCCTGGGCGTAGTAGCGCTCGGGATAGGCGGGCGTGCGCTCGACATAGATCGGCTGCGCGGCGTAGGCCGGACCGTAATCGCCGTACACCGCCGCCGGTGCGCGATAGGCCGGCGGCGCGCCGTAAGAGCGATAGCCGTAGCCGGGTTCTGCATACGGCCGGTGATCGGCGCGCGGACGCACCTGGATGTTGGCCGACGGCGCATAGATTCCGCCCGGTGCGACGTAGACGGACGACAGGTCGCTGGCTGAAGCAGTCGCCGAACAAAGGACGACAAAGGCCAGCGTGAGCGATGATCGGTACATGTGTGAAGCCTCCAACAAACTCGAGCCGCGCCAGCCAGCACGGTTAATTTTCGCTAAACAATCTGCGGCGCGCAATGATATTTTGTGCGTCGATGTGTGCCATTTCTGGACTGCCCACAGTGTATGCGGATTGTGAATTGGGAACTGTGATGACATCGAGGAGTCAGGCGCAATGGCGTGTTGTGATTCCGCGGCCGAGCAGCGTCATTGCGAGCAGCGTTCGCGACGAAGCAATCCATCTGTCTGCTTGCGGCGCTATGGATTGCTTCGCGGCGCCCGTCATCGGGCGCGCATTCGCGCGACCCGTTGGCTCGCAATGACGCTGACGCGTAGTCGAGGATCGTCGTCCATGAACACCTTCACCATCCGCGCCATGCGACCCGACGAAATCCCGATCGCAATCGAATGGGCCGCGGCCGAAGGCTGGAATCCAGGCCTTGGCGATGCCGCCTGTTTTGCCACCGTCGATCCGCAAGGTTTTCTGATCGGCGAGCTCGACGGCCAGCCGGCGGCCACCGTCTCCTGCATCAATTACGACGCGCGCTTTGCCTTCCTCGGCTTCTATATCGTGCGGCCTGATTTGCGCGGCAAAGGCTTTGGCTTGCAAATATGGAATGCGGCGATCGCGCATGCAGGATCGCGCGTGATCGGGCTCGATGGCGTGGTGGCGCAGCAGGACAATTACAGGAAGTCTGGTTTTGCACTTGCTTACGCCAACATCCGCTATGGCGGCGTGGCCATAGCGCCGCATGCGCCGCGGAGCGATGTCGTCGCGCTCGGCGACGTGCCGTTCGCAGATGTCGCTGCGGACGATGCAACGGTGTTTCCAGCGCCGCGATCTTCCTTTTTGCGCGCGTGGATCGGCGCATCAGGACATGTCGGGAGCGCGCTGATGCGGGACGGGAAACTTGCGGGCTGGGGCGTGATCCGCCCGTGCCGCAGGGGACGGAAGATCGGGCCGCTGGTGGCGGATGACCGCGCGACGGCCGAAGCGGTGCTGTCGGCGCTGCTCGCCAGGACGGGCGGCGGTGAGATTTTTCTCGATGTGCCCAGCGTCAACCGCGAGGCGATCGCGCTGGCGGAAAGTCTTGGGCTTGCGCCGGTGTTCGAGACCGCGCGCATGTATACCGGCGCGATCGCGCCATTGCGGCTGGAGCGGGTGTTCGGGGTTACCAGCTTCGAATTGGGATAGCTGCGCGTGAACTATTCACCCGCCGCCTCATCCTGCGGCGTCCGCCGCGACGCGACGAAAATTTCCCAGCTCACCATGAAGATCGCGGCGATCAGCGGCCCCAGCACAAAACCGTTGAGGCCGAACACGTCGATGCCGCCGAGCGTCGAGATCAGCACGACGTAATCCGGCAGCTTGGTATCCTTGCCGACGAGGAACGGCCGCAGCAGATTGTCGACGAGGCCGATGACCAGCACGCCATAGGCGATCAGGCCAAGGCCCTGCCAGATCGCGCCGGTGGCGAGAAAATAGATCGCGACGGGGACCCAGACGAGGCCGGCGCCGATCGCGGGCACCAGTGACAGGAATGCCATCAGCACGGCCCATAGCAGCGCGGCGTGAACGCCGAGGAACCAGAAGGCGAGGCCGCCGAGCGCGCCCTGCGCCATCGCCACCAGGATGCCGCCCTTGACGGTGGCGCGGACGACATCGGCAAAGCGGCTGAACAGCGCTGACTTCCGGTCGGGCCGCAGCGGCACCGCCGCCTTGATGCTTTCGGCAAGCCTGCCGCCATCGCGCATCAGGAAGAACAGCAGGTACAGCATGATGCCGAGGCTGATCATGAACTCGAACGTGTTCATGCCGATGCTGAGCGCCTGCGGTGCCAGGATCTGGCCGCCCTTCATCAGGCTGGACGATAGGGTCTCGCGAAGCCCGGCAAAGTTGGTCAGGTTGAGGCGTTCCAGCCAGCCGACCGCCCAGGCCGGCAGTGCATCGAACACGCGCTGGATGTAGCCGGCGAGGTCATATTCGCCGGACTGGATCTTTCCGAACAGGCCGGTCGCTTCCTGGACCAGCGAGGTCGCGACGATCGCAAGCGGCAGAATCACCATGGCGATGACGAGAAGGACGGTCAGCAGCGCCGCGAGATTTTGCCGGCCTCCCACCGATGCGAGCAGCCTTCGGTTCACCGGCGCAAAGATCACGGCGACGATGATCGCCCACAGCACCGCGCCGTAGAACGGGTACAAAACCCAGCCGAACGCCAATGTGACGACAAACAGCAGAAGCAGGAACGTCTGGTCGTCGATTCGTCGCACGGGTGTCCTGTTCCTTGGCGTTCATCGAAGGCGGCGGCTGCTGAGCGCTTGTCGCACGACCAGGATGAAAAGGAAATGTAGGATGAGTAGAGCCAATAGCGCGCGCATTCGCGCGACCCATTGGCTCCGCCCATCCTGCGAGGCTGCAGTGTCTGTATCGTTACTTCACTGTCACCTGGCCGATCATGCCGTTCTCGCGGTGGCCGGGGATCAGGCACGAATATTCGAACGTGCCTGATTTGCTGAACTTCCAGACGATCTCGGCGGATTTCTTCGGCGTGAGCCGCACGGCGTTCGGCTCCTCGTGGTCCATGTGCGGGTGCTTTTGCATGTCCTCGGCGTGCTTCAGGTTCTCTTCCGTGGTGGCGAGCAGGAACTCGTGATCATCCTGGCCGACATTGCGAAGCACGAAGCGGATCTGCTCGCCGCGCTTCACCTCGATGCTTGCGGGCGCATACTTCATCTCGCTCATGTCGATCTCGACAGTGCGTGAGGGTTTCCTGGGGTCGCCGGGCTCGCCTGCCGAATAGGCTTCATGGGCGTGCTTGTCGTGGCCGAATGCCAGTGGCGTCCATGCCGAAACCGCGATCAGGGCGAGGCTGACCGTCATGATCTTCTTCATCTCTGTTCTCTCTCTCTCTCTCTCTCTCTTTCCTTGTCAGCGAGCGTCGCCGCGATGCGCGGCTCGCCAGCGCTGATCCATAATCTTGCAGTAAGCATGGGCATGCGCGCGCATCGCGCGGTCGCCCACGTCGTTTACGTCAGGGAGCAGGAGATGGGAGGACGGAAGAGCAGCGGCGGTGCTTTGCCCGGCAGGCGCTGGGAAATCTCGGAGACGTACAGCGATATCGGCGGCGACGGCATTGCGAGGATGGGCGGATCGGCGGTGATTGCGGAGACGCAGAGCATGGCGCAGCACGGGCCCGCAGAACCCTTGCCGTCGTGCTCGTGCTTGGCCGGCTCGGGCATCACGCGGCCCGCATCGGCATGCATCGCATGTTGATCGGCCTGCACCTCGTGATGCTGATGCGCGGCTACCTGTCCGGCCTGGACATCCCCGTGGACGTGCGCACCGGCCGCCGTCCAGGGCAGGTGCATGAGGCAGGATGCGGCATCGCCGAGCGCCAGCGCCGCGCCCGGCGTAAGCACGCAAAACAGATAGAGCAGGGCGGCAAACCACCCTGCTTTGGCGCGCGCAGGTCTCGTCAGGCGAACGAACATGATGGGAAATTAGTACCGATGGACGATTGAGCCAAGGCGGTTGGGTTTGGTCATTCCGGGGCGATGCGAGAGCATCGAACCCGGAATCTCGAGATTCCGGGTTCATGCTGCGCATGCCCCGGAATGACGGAGTACCCCCAACACATCTGCATGCCCAATATCGCGGCATTGTGGCTTGACGTTAGGCGATTTGCCGCCGAAGTTGCGTCCGCCGTGGTCATTTCTTCTGAACTTTCCCGAGATTCCGACCTGTTCATTCCCGACTCGCGCCGGGCGTGGATACGCCTTGCCGTCGCCGTGCTGATCGGCTCGCTCGGCAGCGTCGGCATGTGGTCGGTGGTGGTCGCGCTGCCGGTGGTGCAGACCGAGTTCGCGGCCAGCCGCGGCACCGCCTCGCTCGCCTTCACCATGATCATGCTCGGCTTCGGTTCCGGCGCGGTGCTGACCGGCAAGATCACCGATCGCTACGGCATCGTCACCGCGATCGGGCTCGGCATCGGCATTCTCGGCCTCGGCTATGTGGTCGCGGGAATGTCGACCTCGATCTGGCATTTCATCCTGGTGCATTTCGCGATCGGACTGTCGTCGTCGGCCACTTTCGGCCCACTGATGGCGGAGGCCTCGCACTGGTTCGTCCGCTACCGCGGGCTTGCCGTCGCGGTCGCTGCCAGCGGCAATTATATCGGCGGCGCGGTCTGGCCGCCGCTGGTCAATTACGGCATCGAGACGATGGGCTGGCGCACCACCCATATCGTGCTCGGTATCTTCACGGCGGTGGCCATGACGCTGGCGCTGGTCGTCTTGCGCCTGTTGATGGGGGCAGGTGGGCAGCGCGACCACCAGAACGCGGCGCCGCCGCGCGTCGACCTGCGGATATCCACCAATGCGCTGACGGCGATCCTCTCGCTCGCCGCGATCGCCTGCTGCGTCGCGATGTCGATGCCGCAAGTTCACATCGTCGCCTATTGCGGCGATCTCGGTTATGGCGTGGCGCGCGGCGCCGAGATGCTCTCGCTGATGCTGGGATTCGGCATCATCAGCCGGATCGGCTCCGGTTTTCTTGCCGACAAGATCGGCGGCATCCGCACGCTCTTGATCGGCTCGGTGGCGCAGGGCACCGCGCTGTTGTTCTATCTGTTCTTCGACAGCCTGACCTCGCTCTACGTCATCTCGGCGATGTTCGGCCTGTTCCAGGGCGGCATCGTGCCGAGCTACGCCATCATCGTCCGCGAGGCGATGCCGGCCGCGGAAGCCGCGACCCGCGTCGGCATCGTGATCTTCGCCTCCGTGTTCGGCATGTCGTTCGGCGGCTGGATTTCCGGCGCGATCTTCGACGCCACCGGCTCCTACACCGCCGCGTTTGCCAATGGCCTGGCGTGGAACGCACTCAACATCGGCATCATGCTGCTGCTGTTGATGCGCGCGCGCGCGTATTCCGCAAAAGTGGGTACCGGTTTTGCGGCTTGAATACGCGCAAAAAAACGAGCTTCGGCGGCTGGCGGTGGCGTAACCCTACACTGACTGTCCGGCCTTCAGGAGCGAGCAGCCGGTGATTTTCAGGCTGCCGTCGCTCTGCTGCTCCAGCGTATACATCGCCTCCCACACCTCGCCATTGTCGTCGACGATGTGGACGCGCTGGGCGATATGGCCGCCGGCGGCGCGTGCCTCGCCGAACTCGAAGCTTTTGTGGCGATAGACCGGCGCGTAGCCCTGGCGGACCATCTGCATGAAGATGTTGGCCTGCGGGAACAGCTGCCTGATCTCGGGCGCCGCATGGGAGTAAGCGGCCACGGCGTCGTCGCGGCTGAACGCCCGCTCCTGCGCGCGGATCACGCTTTGCGCCTCGGCGACGTCATCGGCGCGGGCAGGGGCGGAAAGGCCGAGCAGGATTGCGACGATCAAGATGATTGCGCGCACGGCACACTCCCGCTTCTCGCGTCAGTCCGACCGCGCCAAGGTTACACACGGCCGGACATGCGCGCAAATCACGACTGGCTTGGCAACATGCGGCATGCCGGGACAGGCCCGGCCATGCCGATGCGACGCCCTAGTGTCCCATCAGATCGAGAAACGGCGTGTCGTTGGCGCTGACATAGAAGATGACCACCTTCGTCGGTTCGGTGGCACTGCGGTTATAGCCGGTCATCGGCACTTTGGGCGGCTCGACCAGCGCTTCGCCGGCTTTCACCGTGAGCGGCGGGCGGCCGTCGAGCTCGAGCGTGAAGGCGCCTTCGAGGACGTAAACCGTTACCGGAAAACGATGGGTGTGATAGACGGTCTTGTCGCCGGGCTTGAAGGTCGCCGTCATCACCCGGACGGTCTGCTTGCCGTCCGTCGGCAATCCCTCGACGACTTGTTGCAGCACCATGTTCGGCTTGGCGATATTGGGGTCGGCTGCGCCGTGCTGTTGCGCCCAAGCCGGACTGCCAAGGCTGGCAATCAGGGCGATGCAGGGGATGAGGGGGCTGCGCATATATCGCTCCTTTGTTCGTCTTGGCCGCTGCTTCGGTTCAAGACCGTAAGGCGGCGCGGCCATGTCGCGGGAGCCGCAAGATTGCGAGGGACCGCTCCAAAAGTGCATAATGGCCGGATGTTTGACTGGAATGACCTGAAATACTTTCTGGCCGTCGCGCGCCACGGCAGCACGATCGCTGCCGGCAAGGCGCTTGGCACCAGCCAGTCGACCGTGCATCGCAGGCTCGAGGAACTAGAGCGCCGGATCGGCCAGGCGCTCGTGACACGGCAAGCCAGGGGCTATCGCCTCACCGAATACGGCACGACGCTGCTGCCCTTCGCCGAACGCATCGAGGCCGCAGTCGGGGATTTTCAGCGGCGGGCCACCGATGCCGAGCAGGACATGAAAGGGACGATCCGCGTCACCTGTCCCGAGCCGATCGTCATCCGCATGACGCAGTCGGGCCTGATCGAGCGGTTTCATGCTCGCCACCCGCATCTGCGCGTCGAGTTCATCACCAGCGACCGCTATCTCGACCTGTCGAAGGGCGAGGTCGACGTCGCCTTCCGCTCAGGCGATACCGACGATGAGTTGATCGGGCGCAAGATTGCCGACTCCCTTTGGGCGGTCTATGCCAGCCGTGACTATGTCGTGCGTCACGGCAAGCCCGACCGTGTCGAGGATCTGGCACAGCATCCGCTCGTCGGCTTCGATGAGACGCTGGCGGGTCACCGCGCTGCGAAGTGGCTGAAGGAGGTCGCACCCGACGCCAAAATGCCGGTGCGCAACAACAGCGTGCTCGGCCTCGTATCCGCGGTGAAATCGGGTGCCGGCATCGGGCCGCTGCCGACGGCGCTCGGCGACGCCGAGCCGGATCTGGTTCGCGTGCTCGGGCCGGTGCCGGAGCTGACGCGAAGCTGGCGGCTGCTCACGCATCCGGACATCCGCCGTGTGCCGCGCATCGCCGCCTTCTTCGATTACATCGTCGAGCAGCGCGACGCGCTGAAGCCGATCCTGACCGGGTGAGGAGGGCAGACTGGCCGGCCGCCGATGATTCAGGCAGCAGTCTCCCTCTCCCCGCAAGAGCGGGGCGAGGGAGATCCGATCACTTGCCTTGGAATACCGCGGCGCGACGCTCGATGAAGGATTGAATGCCCTCGCGCGCATCGGCGCTGTTCAGAACACGCTCGCGGACCTTTGGGATATAGGCGATCGCCGCCTGCTCGCCCTGTTCGACATATTTCAGGGCCGCTTCCTTGGTGACCTGGATGCCGAGCGGCGCATTGCCGGCGATGATTTTTGCGAGCGCCATCGCGCGCTCGATTTGCTGGCCCGCCGGCACCACCTCCTGCACCAGGCCGATCTCGCGGGCGCGCGCGGCCGTGAACTCGTCGCACAGGAACAGGTGATACATCGCATTGCCCCAGCCGGCGCGCGACAGGAAGCGGAAATGCGCCCCGCCGAGCGGGGCGATGCCGCGCTTGGCTTCCATCTGGCAGAAGCGGGCGTCGTCGGCAGCGACGACGATGTCGCCGGCCAGCATCAATTCGATGCCGATGGTGAAGACGATGCCCTGCACGGCCGTGACGATCGGCTTTTTGCAGCGCTTCTGCAGGCCGAACACGTCGACATTGCCTTCCCTGAAATTGCGCTTCTCGGCGTTGGGGCCGAAGAATTTCGGCATGTCGAGACCGGCGGTGAAATCCTTGCCCTCGGCGCAGACGACGCCGACCCAGTAGCTGTCGTTGTTGTGCAGTTCCGTCAGCGCGTCCGACAGCTGCTCCATCATCGCCGGCGAGAACGCATTCTTCTTGGCGGGATTGTCGATGATGATCTTGAAGATGCGATCATGGGTTTCGGTGCGGATCTTTCCCTCGGTGCTCATGCTTGCCTCTCCGTCCTGATGGTTCTTGATGCAGTCGTGGCGCTATCGCTCGTATTTGACCGCGAGCGCGGTGCGGATCGCAGCGGCCCGTTCCGGCGAGAAATGCGACGGTCCGTGCTCGAGCAGGTCGAGGAACGACAGCACGCCGCCGCGCGAGCCCCAGCTTCCTTCCTCGATGATGCGGAAATTGATCCACCAGGCCGGCGAGGGCGTCTTCATCCCGCAGGCTTCCGCCAGCGCTGCATGGATGTTGCGGATCACGGCCGCGCGATCCTCGCGCGTCCAGCAGCAGTCCATCACCACGACATCGATCAGCATGACGTCGCTTGGCTTGTCCGACAATAGCTCGCCGCCATGGGCGATCATGTCGAGCGGACGCTCGGCGAAGTGGACCTGATAGCCGCGGCGGGCTTCGGCCGTGAGCTTACCCACTTCCGGCACCAGCACGGCGTCGGTCAAGGTCTTGGCCAACACGCGCCGCTGGTCGGTATTCAGCCGCCCCTGCGGCGTCATCACGTGGATAAACGTCATCTCATACCTCTTCTGTGCCGGCCCTGCCGACTATGACGGGCGTCATAACTTCACATGGAGCTGGCTATGTCAAGCGTCATAGTCTAGAATGCGCGCCATCCGGCAGACGAGGAACCCAATGACATCTGATACCCGCGCCAGGATGGTGGCTGGCGCTGCCGACCTGATGAGCCGCCGCGGCGTCAACGCCACCAGCATGCGCGAGGTGGTGCGCCACACCGGCACGCCGCGCGGCTCGATCGGGCATCATTTCCCGCGCGGCAAGCAGCAACTGATCGAGGATGCACTGGCCTTCGCCGGTAAGCAGGTCAGCGGGCCGCTCAGGCACCTCACCGAGACGCGCGGCGCGATCGCCGGCCTGCGCAGCTTCATCGCATTGTGGCGCAAGACGCTGGAACGGACGAAATTTCAGGCCGGCTGTCCGGTGCTCGCGGTTGCGGTTGAGCAATATGTCAACGACGCGACGGAAAAGGACGGCCAGCCGGACGAAGCGGCGCAGGAGCATCTGCTCGATCTCGCCAACGGCGTGTTCGCCGATTGGCAGCAGATCATGTTCACGGCGCTGCGGCGTGAAGGCGTCGCGCCGGCGCGCGCCCGGCGGCTGGCAGCGCTCGTCATCGCATCGACGGAAGGAACGGTCGCGATGTGCCGCGCCGCCCGCAGCGCCCAGCCGCTCGATGATGTCAGGCAGGAGCTCGAGCTGGTGCTCGCGGGCGCGCTGGAGAAGTGATGCCGACGCCGCGCATGGGTCTATCCACGAGAACTCACGATGCCAGCGCGGTCAGAAGCATCCGCGCCAGGTCGGCGCTGACGTAAGGTTTTGGCAGCAGCAGCACGCCGGGGTCGAGGCGGCCGTGATGGACGAGGGCGTTTTCGGCATAGCCGGAGGTATACAGCACTTTGAGGCCCGGGCGCCGTTTCACCGCCTCGGTGGCGAGCTGGCGGCCGTTCACGCCGCCGGGGAGCATCACGTCCGTGAACAGCAGGTCAATGCGTTGAGCTCCATCGATGAGCGCCAGCGCCTCGGCGGCATTGCCGGCCGCAAGCGTGCGGAATCCGAAGCGGTTGATTTGCGCCAGAACGTATTGGCGGACCAGCGGGTCGTCCTCGACAATCAGGATCGTCTCGTCGCTATGTTCGCCGGCATATGAGCCCGTCGCGCTGGCGGGCTCCTCCGCGCCGACAGTCGCGGCCTGCGGCAAATATAGCTTCACGCTCGTGCCATGGCCGACTTCGCTGTAGATCTTGATGTGTCCATTCGACTGTCTGGCGAAGCCGTATACCATGCTGAGGCCGAGCCCCGATCCTTTCCCGGCCTCCTTGGTGGTGAAGAACGGTTCGAACACCTTTTCGAGCAAGTTGCTTGGAATCCCTTCGCCGGTGTCGCTCACGGCAATCATGACGTAGTTGCCCGGTTTGACCTCGCTGTTCTGGCGGGCATAGTTCTCGTCGAGCACGACGTTCTTGGTCTCCAACGTCAGCTTGCCGCCGTCAGGCATGGCGTCGCGCGCGTTCAGGGCGAGGTTCAGGATCGCGGTTGAGAGTTGGCTCGGATCGATCAGCGCCGGCGCGGAATCGTACGCCAGCATCGATTCGATTTCGATGTGCTCGCCCAGCGTCGGGCGCAGCAGACGTGCCGCTTCGATCACCAGCGCGTTGACGTCGGTATTGCGCGGCTGCAGCGGCTGCCGGCGGGAGAAAGCGAGCAAATGCTTGGTCAGCTCGGCCCCCCGTGCTGCGGCCCCGCCCATCAGATTGGTGATCTGGGTGAGATGCGGGCGATCCTTGACGGCATCGGCGAGGATTTCGATGGTGCCGGTGATCACGGTCAGAATATTGTTGAAGTCGTGCGCCACGCCGCCGGTGAGCTGGCCGATCGCTTCCATCTTCTGCGCTTGCCGAACTTTGGCTTCGGTGGCCTCTTTCTCCTCAAAACGCTTGAGCATGGCCTCGGCCTCGCGGCGCTGCCTGACTTCTTCCTCGAGCGCGGTATAGGCATGGGCGAGCTGAATGCGCGTCGGCAGCACCAGGATTCGCGGCAGCGCCAGCAGCAGCGCGGCCGTGACCGGAACCGAGATCAGCGCCAGGAGGGCTTTGGCGACGGCTTCGATTTCATAGGCTGGAACCCACATCGTGTAGATCGATAGCAGGCGGGTCACCCCGCAGACCGCAACGAAGACCGCGAATATCAGGAATACGCCGCGGAACATCAGTTCACGATGGCGCCGCCACACAAAGAATGCCAGGACGAACGCTGTGGTAAAAAAGGCGATGGCGACCACGGCATCGGAAACGACATTCAGCCAAACCAATTCCGGCTTCCACAGCAGGCCGGCGCCATGCTCGGTGAGCTTCGACATGCGAAAAAAGCTCCAACAAGCGGCTGCATGCGAGCAGCCGCACGCTTCCGATCTCTCGGTCGGATCACGCAAACTATTCAGCTTTTTTGCAACCCGCGCAAGCGCAGCGCCCCATCACGGCGCCACAGCGGATTTGTAGAAATTTATCCTCGCTCAAAACGTCGGTGGCGTGCAGGCGCTGATTACCTCGCACGGCTTGGCGCCGACGCAGCGGAAGCGGTGGGGGCGTCGACTCTCGAAATAATAGGCATCGCCGGGATCGAGGATGCGGCGCTCGTCGTCGACGGTGACTTCGAGCCGGCCCGAGACCACGATGCCGCCTTCCTCGCCGTCATGGGTCAGCGGCACCCGCCCGGTGTCGCTGCCGGGCTCGTAGCGCTCTTTGAGGATCTGCAAAGCGCGGCCGAACAGATTGTCGCCGACCTGGCGGTAGGAGATCGGCTGCTTGCCGATCTCGGTCAGCTCATCCGAGCGGTAGAACGCCCTGCGCGGCCGCTCCGGCTCGATCGCGAAGAACTCGGCAAGCCCCATCGGCAGCCCGTCGAGGATGCGCTTCAGCGCCCCGACCGAGGGGTTCATCTGGTTGGATTCGATCAGCGAGATCGTCGAATTGGTCACCCCGGAACGCTTGGCCAGCTCGCGCTGCGACAGCTTGTGCCGGGCCCTGATAAAGCGGAGTCGCCCGCCGATATCGACGCTCATGGGAAATCCCTGTTGCAGGTGTTTCGGATCGAACAAATATGCCCCATCGAGGCTAGCAAAATCAATGAGTTGCAGGAGCGAAGAAAAGGACTTGTTATGGCTTCCCGACCATGGCCCGGTGGCATCTTGAGCTGCCAGCAAAGGAGCTAAGCCCGTGACCGTCCACCAAAAGCCGAACACCCTGCAGACCGACTCGTTCTGGATGCCTTTCACGGCCAACCGGCAGTTCAAGAAAGCGCCGCGCCTGTTCGCCTCCGCCGAGGGCATGCACTACACCACCGTCGACGGCCGCAAGGTGATCGACGGTTCCGCGGGCCTGTGGTGCGTCAATGCCGGCCACGGCCGCCGCCAGATCGCCGCAGCCGTCGAGCGGCAATTGATGACACTCGACTTTGCGCCTTCCTTCAACATGGGCCATCCGCTGGCGTTCGATTTCGCGGAGCGGCTTGCCGAGATCGCGCCGAAGGGGCTCGATCGCGTCTTCTTCACCAATTCGGGTTCTGAATCGGTCGACACCGCGCTGAAGATCGCGCTGGCCTATCAGCGTGCCATCGGGCAGGGCACGCGCACGCGCCTGATCGGCCGCGAGCGCGGCTATCACGGCGTCGGTTTTGGCGGCATGTCGGTCGGCGGCATGGTGGCGAACCGTCGCGCCTTTGCGACCCATCTGCCCGGCGTCGATCATATCCGCCATACCCATGACCTCACCCGCAACGCCTTCGCCAAGGACCTGCCCGAGCATGGCGCCGACCTCGCCGACGATCTCGAACGGATGGTCGCGCTGCATGGCGCCGACACCATCGCTGCCGTCATCGTCGAGCCGGTGCCGGGCTCGACCGCGGTGCTGCCGCCACCGAAGGGCTATTTGAAGCGCCTGCGCGAGATCGCCGACAAGCACGGCATCCTCCTGATCTTCGACGAGGTCATCACCGGCTTCGGCCGTCTCGGCACGCCGTTCGCCGCCGATTATTTCGGCGTCACGCCCGACATGATGACGACCGCCAAGGGCATCACCAACGGCACCGTGCCCTGCGGCGCGGTGTTCGCCAGCCGCAAGATCCATGACGGGCTGATGACCGGGCCGGAAGGCACGATCGAATTGTTCCATGGCTACACCTATTCGGCGCATCCGACCGCCTGCGCCGCCGGCCTTGCGACGCTCGACATCTACAAGGATGAAAAGCTTCTGACCCGCGGCGCGTCGATGGCCGACTACTGGCGTGACGGGCTGCATTCGCTTAAAGGCCTGCCGAACGTCGTCGATATCCGCAATGTCGGCCTGATGGGCGCGGTCGAAGTCGCATCGCGCAAGGAAGGCGTCGGCCTGCGCGGCTACGACGTGATGGTCGACTGCTTCAACAACGGGCTTTATTTGCGCATGAGCGGTGACAGCTTTGCATTGTCGCCGCCCTTGATCGTCGAGAAGAGCCACATCGACGACATCGTCTCGATCCTCGGCGACGCGATCAAGCGGGTGGCCTGATCCTTGCTGGCAAGGCATAGCGTTTTCGAGCGAAGTGGATCCCGGTTCGCGTGAAGAAAACGCGTCAAAAAAGATCTGGAGCCCTGTTCCGATTTAATCGGAACGGGACTCCAGTAGCCGCGGCAATATTGCCGCGGCAAATCTGTGAGGCATTGTGAAAGTCATCGTTCTCGGCAGTGGCGTGATCGGCGTCACCACGGCCTATTATCTCGCGCGCGCCGGCCATGAAGTCGTCGTCGTCGACCGCCAGGCTGCGCCCGCGCAGGAAACCAGCTTTGCCAATGCCGGCGAGGTCTCGCCCGGCTATTCCTCGCCCTGGGCCGGCCCTGGCGTGCCGGTCAAGGCGATCAAATGGCTGCTGATGCGGCACGGCCCGCTGGTGATATGGCCCAAGCTCGATCCAGTCATGTGGATCTGGGGCCTGAAGATGCTGCGCAACTGCACGACAGAGCGCTACGCCGTCAACAAGAGCCGGATGATTCCGATCGCCGAATACAGCCGCGATTGCCTGCGCGTGCTGCGCGCCGAGACCGGCATCAAATATGACGAGCGCAGCCAGGGCACGCTGCAGCTGTTCCGCAAGCAGAAGCAGCTCGATTCCACCGGCGACGATATCGCGGTACTCAAGCAATATGGCGTGCCGTATGAGGTGCTCGATCGCAACGGCTGCATCGGCGCGGAGCCAGCGCTGGCCGGCGTAAAGGACAAGTTCGTCGGGGGCCTGCGGCTGCCGCAGGACGAGACCGGCGATTGCCACATGTTTACGCAGGCGCTGGCCCAGGAAGCGGCAAAGCTCGGCGTGCAGTTCAGTTTCAACACCACGATCGAGCGGCTGGTCGCGGACGGCGACAAGATATCAGGCGTTGTTACCAGCGAAGGGCTGTTTCAGGGCGATGCCTATGTCGCCGCGCTCGGAAGCTGGTCGCCGCGATGGCTCAAGCCGATCGGCATTTCCGTTCCGGTCTATCCGGTGAAGGGCTATTCCATCACGGTGCCGATCATCGATCCCGACGGCGCGCCGGTCTCGACCGTGATGGACGAGAGCTACAAGGTCGCGATCACCCGGCTCGGGATGCGCATCCGCGTCGGCGGCACCGCGGAAATCTCGGGCTATTCGAATACGCTCGACGCAGCGCGGCGCGCGACGCTCGATCATTCGCTGACCGACATGTTCCCGCGCGGCGGCGATCTCGGCAAGGCGACGTTCTGGAGCGGCCTGCGCCCAATGACACCGGACGGACCGCCGGTGATCGGCGCGACGCGCTATGGCAATTTGCATCTCAACACCGGCCACGGCACGCTCGGCTGGACCATGGCCTGCGGCTCGGGACGGGTGCTGGCCGACCTGATTTCGGGGCGGAAGCCGGATATCGATGTGAGCGAGCTCAACGTGAGCCGCTATGATCAGCGGTTTGGGTGAGGCGATGCCCAGCGCGAAGCGACGGGTGAGGCAGACCCTCCACGTACGCGTGTCGCGCAGGTTCGCTTAGTGTAACGCCTGCTCGTGCGCGCTTAGAGCCTTCCTCACCAGCTCCGGTAAGGTCCTGGCGTAGACCTCAATGAATGTGGCGTCGCCATTCGAGCGAGGCGCTTGCGCGGCTTGGTCGGCGATACGTGCGGCCTTGGCCTCGCACTTCGAAAAGAGGTGCCAGAACCATTCCGGCTTCTTGTCCATCGTCGCTTTGTGCAGCTTGATGACGGCGGCGCCGACCGCTGCCATGGCATTTACAGCGCCCGCGCTCATGGCGCTTAACGCAGCCGAGCTCATGATATCCTCACGCTCCTCGGCGGCGGCGGCTCGTGCCTTCTCCTGTTTCCCTCGGTTCGGCATGCTCGGCTCCTCGTGTACCAATGCGAACTCTGGCAAGCGTAGGTCGCAGGGATTGACGGCGTCTGAATCGACAGTCCTAAATTCGGATTGTCGATTTCATTCGGGTAAGTCTAAATTCTTCGATGTTGTTCCCCGCACCCGGACAGCCGGTGTGGTGAACGCCTTCGCTCGTTGAGCTTCGGCGCGACGTGCTCCAGCAATCTGTATCTCAACACCGGCCACGGCTCGCTCGGCTGGACCAATGGCCTGCGGCTCGGGGCGGGTGCTGGCGGATGTGATTTTCGGGACGGAAGCCGGCTATCGATGTGAGCGAACTCAGCGGGAGCCGGTACGATTCCAGGTTTGGGTAAGGTCGACGCACCTCTCGCCGCCGTCATTGCGAGGAGCTCGCGACAAAATTGCAAAGCAATTTTGCGCTGAAGCGACGAAGCAATCCATGTCTCCGCTTGCGGCGCGATGGATTGCTTCGCTCCGCTCGCAATGACGGCGCTAAATGCGGCGTATCTTGCATTGGCATCACGCTTGTTCGGGCGGATCAAAGGCCCTAATCGGCGGCAGCGTTCCCTGATACTTCTCGCACTCGACCACCGTCACCTGACCACAGCAACCCTGCGCCAATCGCGATGTGCCGATGTCGCGGGTGAGCACGTTCGGATTGCCGTGGACGCAGAGCGGACGGTCTGCCGCGCCGACTTCCGGATCGTACCAAGCGCCGGTGGATAGTTGCACCACGCCTTGCATGACGTCGTGCGAGAGCGTGGCGGCGGCTAGGCACGCGCCGCGATCGTTGAAGAGGCGGACGATGTCGCCATTCTTGATGCCGCGACGCGACGCATCAGCGGGGTGGAGGCGGACCGGCTCGCGGCCGGCGATCTTCTTTGATTGGCTGTAGGCGCCGAAGTCGAGCTGGCTGTGCAGCCGCGTCGCCGGCTGGTTGGCGATCAGCGTCAGCGGATGGCGTACATCCGGCGGTTCGGTCGAGGGCAGCCATGCCGGGTGGGGCGGGCAGTCGTCGTAACCGAAGCCCGCGATGGCTTTCGAATAGATCTCGATCTTGCCGCTTGGCGTCGGCAGTTTTTTGCCGACGGGATCGTTGCGGAAGGCACTGAGAAAGCCGCCGTCGTCGGGCGCTGACGGCAATTCAAGTTCGCCGCGCCGCCAGAACGCTTCGAAGTCAGGGGCATCCCAGCCGGCGTCGAGCAGCGCACGCCGCGTCGGCTCGTAAAGATGCGTCAGCCACTGCCGGCTGCTGCGCCCTTCCGTAAAAGCCTGTTCGACGCCCAAGCGCCGCGATAGGTCAGCAAAGATATCGAAATCATCGCGGGCTTCGCCGATCGGATCGACCGCCTTTCGCATCGCGACCAGCCTCGGATCGGTGGCGGCGGCGCCGATATCGTCGCGCTCCAGCGTCATCGTCGCCGGCAGCACGATGTCGGCAAATTTCGCCATCGGCGTCCAGGCGCTCTCGTGCACGACGATGGTTTGAGGGACATTGAAAGCCCGGCGCAGCCGATTGATGTCCTGGTGATGGTGGAACGGGTTGCCGCCAGCCCAATAGACGAGCTTGATATCAGGGTAGCGCATCGCGCGGCCGTTATAGTCGAACCGTTCGCCGGGATGCAGCAACATGTCGGCGACACGCCCGACCGGGATGAAGTCGGCGACGCCGTTCTTGCCTTGCGGCAGCGTCGGGATCGGAACGGCATTGGGCCGGCGGCCGGTGTGGCCGAGGGCGCCGAGCGCGTAATGATAGCCGCCGCCGGGCAGGCCGATCTGGCCGAGCATCGCCGCAAGCACCGCGCCCATCCACACCGGCTGCTCGCCATATTGTGCGCGCTGCAGCGAATGCGAGACCGTGATCAGGGTGCGCCCGCGCGGCAGCCGGCGGGCGAGGTCGACGATCGCAGTCGCGGGAAGGCCGACAACATTGGCTGCCCACGCCGCGTCCTTTGGGATGCTATCATCGCGGCCGAGCAGATAGCGCTCGAAGATCTCGAAGCCGGTGCAGTAGCGCGCGACAAAGCCGCTGTCCCAGAGATTTTCGACGAGGAGGGTGTGCGCCAGCGCCAGCATCAGCGCGACATCGGTGCCGACCTTGATCGGCACCCATCGCCCGCCGGCTTCTTCCGGCATGTCGTCGCGTAATGGCGCAACGTTATAGAAGATGGCGCCGCGGCGCGCGGCCCGTTGCATCGCGGCGCGCTCGATATGCCGGCTGACGCCGCCGCTGGCGACATCCGAATTCTTCACGGCCATGCCGCCGAAGGCCAGCACCGTATCGCTATGCTCGGCGACCTGATCCCAGGTCACGTTGTGGCGCGAGATGGCCTCATAGCCGCCCATGATATGCGGCAAGATCACCGCCGAAGCGCCGGCGCTGTAGCTGTTGACTGAGCGCACATAGCCGCCGAACGCCATGTTAAGGAAGCGGTGAACCTGGCTCTGCGCATGATGAAAACGCCCGGCGCTGGACCAGCCGTAGGAGCCGCCATAGACCGCCGCGCCGCCATGCTCGGTCTTGATGCGCGACAATTCGCCGGCGAGCAGGTCGAGCACTTCGTCCCAAGGGCAGGCGACGAATTTCTGATCGAACGTGCGCTCGCTGCGTGCGCGCCGATCCAGCCATGCCTTGCGCACCATCGGCCGCAGGATGCGCGCCTTGTGGCGCATTGCATTGGAAAAATTCTGCAGGAGCGGGGAGGGTGCCGGGTCGCCCGCGTAAGGGGTGACGTCGAGGGTCGCGCCATTCCATCGCGCGGAAAAGGCGCCCCAGTGGGCGCTGTGCGGAACCCAATCGTCTGCGGCCTGATCCATGAATTACTCCAGATGGCGGCTCATCCCGCCTGCGTCACGCAGTTCACCCACAGCACCACAGCTTTCGCATCATCCGCCGGATTTGAAAAGCGGTGCGGCCGGCGGCTGGCGAAACGAAAACTGTCGCCGGTCTTCAGCGTCCAGGTTTCGGCGTCGACCGTCAGCGTCATCTCGCCTTCCAGCACCAGGCCAGCCTCTTCGCCATCATGGGTGTAGAGCTCGTCGCCGGTGTTGCCGCCGGGCTCCATGTGGACGAGGAACAGGTTGAGGCGGCTTTCCGTTCCCGCGGGGCTCAGCAATTGTTTTGAGATGCCGGTGCGCCACAGCTTGAGCTCAGCGCGCTGCAACTGGCGCGTGACCACGCCACCGGACGCGGCATCGCCGCTGGGCTGAGCGCCGAACAGCGCGGCAATGCCGACACCGAGCACGTCGGCGAGCGTTGCCAGCACGCGCAGCGACGGCGACGAGAGGCCGCGCTCGATCTGGCTGATAAATCCGATCGAGAGGTCGGTACGTGCGGCAATCGTCTCCAGCGACAGCCTGTGCTCGCGGCGCAGCTCGCGAATGCGGCTGCCGACCGCAACATCCATCGCCGGCTCGGCCGGCCTGGCGGCGGTCTTCGCCTTCGACCGAGTGCTTGCCTTGCCGGCCTTCACCCGCGCTTTCGGGGCCGATTTCCTGATCCTTTTGCCGCCGCTCACGTCAGGCTGCTTCCTTCATGTGCATGAAAATGGCTTGCAATGGCCGGGGAAGTGTGACCACAATTTCATATTGGTGAAAATAGGCCTGAACGGCTTGTCCCGCAACTCTTTGGTCTAACGCGGGCGAAACGCTCCGGCCGGCGTTCAATTCGGGAGGTGGTGCGATGGCTCTGAAGCGTTACGTTCAGGCCGCGATGGCGGCTGTTGTTCTCTCGGCCGCGATGCCGGCATCCGCGCAGCAGGTGCTGAAGGTGGGCTCGACGCCGACCGGCGTGCCCTTCACTTTCCTCGACACCAAGACCAACAGCATCCAGGGCATCATGGTCGATCTCATCACCGAGATCGGCAACGACGCGGGCTTCAAGGTGCAGATCGAGCCGATGCAGTTCTCGGCGCTGGTTCCGTCGCTGACCTCGAACAAGATCGACATCATTTCGGCCGCGATGTTCGCAACGGCCGCGCGCAAGGAGGTGATCGATTTCTCCGACGCCGTCTACACCTATGGCGAGGGGCTCGTGGTGCCGAAGACCGACTCCAAGAACTATGCCTCGCAGGACGACCTCAAGGGCGAGGCCGTCGGCGCCCAGGTGGGAACGGCCTTTGTCGACGCACTGAAAAAAACCGGGCTGTTCAACGAGGTCAAGGTCTACGACACCATTCCCGACATCCTGCGCGATGTGAATGCGGGCCGCCTCAAGGCGGGCTTCGCCGACTACCCGATCCTCGCCTACAATCTCAAGCAGGGCAATTTCGCCGAGGTGCGTCTGGTCGATTCCTACAAGCCGGTCACTGTTGGTACCGTCGCGATCGGCGTGCGCAAGAGCGACACCGAGTTGCTCGCCAAGATCAACGCCTCGCTCGCCAAGCTCAAGAAGAGCGGCGCGATCGGCAAAATTCTCGAGAAATGGGGACAGAAGGCCGACGCCTCCTGATGCCCTGAAGCAGGACGCAACATTCCCTTGGCAGGACGCAACCCTGACCTGAGCCGATGCAGAAGTTTTTCAGCGACGCCGTCGAGTTCGTGCCGATCCTGTTGCAGGGCGTCTGGCTGACGATCGTCGTCACCATCGGGTCGCTGGCATTGTCGACCGTGCTCGGGCTTTTCTGGGCGCTGATGCGGGTATCCGGCATCGGTGTGCTGGTCGGGTTGAGTGCCGGCCTGATCAATGTGATCCGCGGCATCCCGATCATCGTGCTGCTGTTCTATCTGTATTTCGTGATGCCGGACTTCGGCATCGCGCTGACGGCGCTGCAGGCCTCGATTCTGGGTCTTGGCATCGCTTATTCGGCCTATCAGTCGGAAAATTTCCGCGCCGGTATCGAGGCGATCGACAAGGGGCAGATCGAGGCCGCGCAGACCATCGGCATGGGCTGGTGGCTCACCATGCGGCGGGTGGTGCTGCCGCAGGCGGTGAAGATCATGTTGCCGCCCTACGGTAACATCATGATCATGATGTTGAAGGACTCCTCGCAGGCCTCCACTATCACGGTGGCCGAGCTGGCGCTGCAGGGCAAGCTGATTGCATCGTCGACCTTCAAGAACACCAGCGTGTTCACGCTGGTCGCGCTGATGTATCTCACCATGAGCATTCCGCTCATCCTGCTGGTCCGCCATTTCGAAAAGCGCGCAGGCCAGAAATGATCGAGCTGTCCAACGTCCACAAGAGTTTTGGCAAAGTGGAGGTGCTCAAGGGCATCACGGCGTCGGTTGCGAAGAGCGAGGTGGTCTGCATCATCGGCCCGTCGGGCTCCGGCAAATCCACCATCCTGCGCTGTATCAACGGGCTGGAGAGCTATGACAGCGGCGACATCCGCGTCGAGGGTGCGCGCGTCGATCGCAGCGCGCGGTCGATCGTTTCGATCCGCACCCAGGTCTCGATGGTGTTCCAGCGTTTCAACCTGTTTCCGCACCGCACGGCGCTCGAGAACGTCATTGAGGGGCCGATCTATGTGAAGAAGGAGTCGCGCGCCGAGGCGCTGGAGCGGGGCCGGGCGCTGCTGGTGCAGGTCGGGCTGGCCGAGAAGGCAGATAGCTATCCGCCACAACTCTCCGGCGGACAGCAGCAGCGCGTTGCGATCGCGCGGGCGCTCGCCATGCAGCCGAAGGCGATCCTGTTCGATGAGCCGACCTCGGCGCTTGACCCGGAACTGGTCGGCGAGGTGCTCTCGGTGATGCGAAAGCTCGCCGATGACGGCATGACCATGGTCGTCGTCACCCACGAGATGGGATTTGCCCGTGACGTTGCCGACCGCGTGCTGTTCATCGACGGCGGCGTGATCGTCGAGCAGGGGCCGGCGAAGTCGGTTCTCAACCAGCCGCAGCATGCGCGCACGCAGGACTTTTTGCGGCGCGTGCTGCATCCGCTCTGAGTTATCAAGCATGAATACACCCGCCCTACAGCCGCTGCCGCCAAGCCTCTATGCCGATACGGCGGTCGCGCCGATACCGACGCCGCCGCTCACGGCCGACAAGAAGGTCGCGGTCGCGATCGTCGGCGGCGGCTTCACCGGGCTGTCGACCGCGCTGCATCTGGCCGAGCAGGGTATCGACGTCACCGTGCTGGAAGCGCGCGAGCCTGGCTGGGGCGCCTCGGGCAACAATGGCGGCCAGGTCAATCCGGGGCTGAAGCACGACCCTGATAAGATCGAGGCCGATTTCGGCACTGATCTCGGCGGCCGCATGATCGCGTTCGCTTACGGCACCACCAACTACACGTTCGACCTGATCCGCCGCTACCAGATCCCCTGCGAGGCGCGGCAGAACGGCACGTTACGCGCGGCCTACAATGAAGCAAGCGCCGCGGCAATCGAGAACACGGCCAAGCAATGCGTCCGCCGCGGCATGCCGGTGACGCTGTTGAACCGCGAGCAGATGCGCGAGATGACCGGCACCGACCGCTATCTCTGCGCCATGCTGGACAGTCGCGGCGGCGATCTGCATCCGCTAAGCTATGCGCGCGGCCTCGTGCGCGCCGCGATCTCGGCCGGCGCCGTCGTGCATGGCAAGACGCCGGCGCTGTCGCTCAGCCGCGAGGGCGCTATCTGGCGCATCGAAACGCCGCGCGCGGTCGTGCGCGCCGAGAAGGTGCTGCTGGCGACCAATGGTTTTACCGATAATCTGTGGCCCGGCCTGCGCCGCTCGATCGTGCCGGTGTTTTCTTCGATCACCGCTACCGAGCCCTTGTCCGACGATGTCGCTCGATCGATCATGCCGACGCGGCCGGTGCTCTACGAAAGCGGGCACGTCACGGTCTATTACCGCATCGATCAGCACAATCGTCTGTTGATGGGCGGCCGCGGGCCGATGCGCTGGATCGATAAGCCGGCGGATGTCGCCTATCTCATCCGCTATGCCGAGCGGCTGTGGCCGCAGATCAAGGGCGTGAAGTGGACCCACGGCTGGAACAGCCGCCTCGCGATCACGCCGGATCACTATCCCCATGTGCATGAGCCCGCGGAGAATCTGTTGATCTCGCTCGGCTGCAACGGCCGCGGCGTCGCGCTCTCGACCGCGATGGGCGCGCAACTGGCGCGCCGCCTCGCCGGCGGAAACAGCGCCGCCATCGATATGCCCATCACCGGCATCAAGCCGATGGCGCTGCATGCCTTCTGGCCGCTCGGCGTCACCGCCGCCGTAATGACCGGGCGGGTGCGGGACCGGCTCGGGATTTAGTCCGTGAACGATAAATCGGCCGGGCTGACGGTGCGCGAGGGCCCTATGCCCCGGTAGCGATCAAATTCGGCATCGCAGCGAAATGATGCGATGGGCCGACATCCGCAGTTGAGATAAAAAGCCGCACCACCGGGGAAGACGGAAGGTCGCTCAGGCACAATCCTCATGGATGCCAATCAGCCACAGAAAGCACCATGTGCCACACAAGCCGATCAAGAGCGGAGCCCATATCCCGAAATTTCGCTCGCGTGTTAGTAAACGCCGCCCAGCAGAAACCGCTATGCGTTCGTACAGCGATGGTTTGAGTTCCATCCAATAGACCGGGATGCCACCAATTGTTCTGCGCGTTGACAAAGAAACCTTTGGCATAGTTAGGATTCGCAGCGGAAGCGATGGTCATTGTACGGATGGTGCCGTCGTTAAGCAGCTGCTCGGCATCTTTGAATCCGTTGATGTGGACGAAGAACGCCGTCAAATCGCTTGGTGTTGCGATCCAACCGCCGTGAGAATCCATCCGGGTCACGTTCATTCCATACGGATCGCCTGGAGTCTGATTATAGTATTTGACCTCATTGGCCGCTCGATCCTCCAACGTATTTCCTGCGATCTGCATGTCGTTTATGCCGCATCGCTTTAGAAGATTGTCTTTGATGTACCGTTCGTACGTCTGACCAGTAAGCTTTTCAATCACGCGTCCAAGGATGCAATAGCCGAAATTAGAGTATGCAAAGGACTTTCCTACAGGATCATTCAGAGTGATGTGTTTTAAGGTCCAAGCTATGAGTTCCCGATGATTCATTTCCTTGTTCAAGAACATCGGATCACTAACTTTGTTTCCCCAGCCGCCGATCGTGTGAGTCAGCAGATGCTCAATTGTAATTTGCTCAACAATGGAGCGATCAGGCGGGGTCGGATAGTCATCTCCGAGAATAGAATTTGGTCCAAAAATGTGACTATCAAGCTTTAGCTTTCCTGCCTCGATCAGTGTAAAAATCCCGGTCGACGTAATCGGCTTAGCTACACTTGCAATTCTAAATCTGTGTTGCGGCGTTAATGTTTCCCCGGTTTCTCGATCGGCAACACCGAACGCTTCGACAAAGACAGGTTTTCCCTTGATTGAGATCGCAACTGAAAGACCTGGAACATCATAAGTGTCCATAAAATTAGCGGCAAGCCGAGCCAATCTATTGCGCTCAGCCGAAGTTGGTGGTGAGGCGAGTTCTTGAGGAAGAGCCGGCGATGATCTCCCGACTAATCCTACAGCACAAAGCAAAGAACCCTGAAGCAACCGTCTGCGCGAAACGAACATGCGATCCCCTGCCACTGGAAAGCGATAAGTTAGAGTATCGCACTTTTTGCTATTTTCCACCTGTACTGCAAACGAAGCCGGCTTCGGGTCATTCGCGACCCCAGACATGATTCAAAGCTCCGAAACCGCAGCCTCGAAGCAGGCGCGGCGAGCTCAGCGACTACGGATGGACCGCCATCAAACCCTGTTACCGGGCGCGCCGAGCGCCGATTGACAATCCAAATACTCATAATTATGATCATCAAAAGTTTGATGATGGGGAAAGCATGCGCGCCGCTGCCAAAAACCCTTCAGGAGACGATCGGTCGGTCGTGATCCTCGGATCCGACGGCGTACCCATCCGGCGCGTATTGGCCCCCTTGGTCCGGCGGCTTCAGCAGATCTGCGCGAGCGTGATCGCCTCTGTCCTGAAAGAGGCGGACCTGGTGCAGCTCGAATATGCCTTGCTGGTGTTCGTCGACGACGTGCCCGGCATCAGCCAGCAATCGCTGTCGGAGGCGCTCGGGATCGACCGCAACAATGTCAGCCTGATCGCCGACAAGCTTGAAGCGCGCGGGCTTCTGAAGCGGGCAGTGAATGGCGCCGATCGCCGCGCCCGCGAGCTTTATATTACCCCGACGGGCAGGAAGCTGTGGCGCGCCTACCGACCAAAAATTCGTCAGGCTAACGATCGAATCCTGACGGCGCTGACGGCTAAGGAAAAAGAGCTGTTTCTGGAGATGCTGGTGCGCGTGGTGGAGGGCAATCGCATCCATGCGCGCCCAGGCGGCGGACGGCGCAAGCGTGGTTCCGTCAAATCATCCGTGACGCCAGGGAGGTCGAGCCATGCCCCGTAGAGCGATGTTGCTTCTTACGTCGTTGGTCGCGATGATCGTCAGCACCTATCAGCCGGCCGCCGCCGGCGCCTGGCCGCACCGCACGGTCAAGATCATTGCGCCGATTCCGACCGGCGGTGCCACCGATCTGGCTGCGCGCCTGTTCGCCGAGGGGTTATCTCAGCGCTGGGGCCAAGCCGTGGTCGTGGAAAACCGCCCCGGCGCTGACGGCATCGCAGGGGTCACAACCTTCGTGAATGCCCACGACGACCAAAGCTGCTGTTTTCGTTCGCGGCGCCGATATCGATCAACCCGCTGATACACGACAAGCTGCCTTACGATCCCGTTCGCGACCTCGTTCCTATTGCGGCAGTGATCGATAATTTCTTTGCCATCGCAGTGTCGGCGCAGACCGGCGTGCAATCGATCGACAAGTTCATCGCGGCGGCGCAGGCGACGCCAGAGCGCTTCAACTGGGCCGCCACCGCAGGCCTGCCGCACTATATTTTTCTGGCGCTGCAGAAGAAGAACGGGCTGAAATTGACGCAGGTGCCGTACCGCGAGTTTGCCCCGGCGCTGCAGGACCTCGCCGAAAACCGCATTCAGATATTGGTCTCGGCGCCCCCCATCATGATGCCGGCGGTGGCAAGCGGCAAAGCACGGCTGCTGATGGTCACCAATCAGGAGCGCTCGCCGATCGCGCCTGATGTGCCGACCGCGATGGAAGCCGGATTCCCCGAACTCACCTTCGATGGCGTGGTGGGCTTCTTCGGCGGGCGCGATTTGCCAACCGCGGTCCGCGATGGGATCGCTGACGATATCGCTACCGTTGGCAAAAATGCGGAGATCAATTCGCGGTTGCAAGCGGCCGGCGTCAAGGTTCGTATCCTCAACTCTGCGCAGTTTGCCGGCGCGATCGAGGAGCAGCGCGTCAAGGTGCGCGAGATCGTGTCGACCAACAAGGCGGCGCAGTAAGCGCGGGCGCCGGCAGATGGCAGCGCGGGAGCTCGTCTGCGATTCCAACCGGCCTGTACGGAACCTCCGGCAGCGGCGAACGTTCGCCTGCGTAACGCCGATCTGGAGGAGGTCCATATGCGCAAGCAGTTGCTGTTATCGACGGGATTCATATGCCTGATGCTGGCTCCGGCCGTTTCCTATGGCCAGGCGCCGGGCGCAAGAGGCGAAGAGCAGAAACAGATGCGGCCGGCGGATACCGGCAAGGGTGGTGCATCGCAAGAACGCGGCGCCGAGCGGGCGCAGGAACGCGGGCATGCCGCGGAACAAAAAGGCGCTGCGGGCCATGAGGAAAGAGGCGCCGGTTCCCGCCAGACCGAGGAGCGGGGCAAGGCCTCGCCATCGAGCGACCGTCCGGCAACCGCAGCCGATGACAAGCGCGGCCGTGGCGACGATGCGAAATCCACCGAGCGCGCGCAGGATTCCCGCCAGGGCGGCCGCGATCAGACCGCGCGAGAAGGCAAGGACACGAAGGATAGCGGCAAGGGCAGCGCCGAGATGAAGCGCGACAGCGACCGCGAAAAGTCGCGCGCGGAATCCGACAAGTCCAAGGAAGGAACTAGCGCGCAGAAGGAGCGCGAGGGCACGGCTGCGACGCAGAAGGACACTCAGAAGGATTCCGGCCGCGACCAGCGCGACAGCTCGAAGAATGCCGCCGAGCAGGGCAAGACCGAACCGGGCAAGGATGCGAACCGGCCGTCGACCGCGACCGATACCACGCGGCAGCAGCCTTCCAACAATGCGCAGAACGCGCCCACCGGCTCGACCAACCAGACCACGCAGAGCCAGACGGGCCAGACGCAGACCACGCAGCAGTCCAATCTCTCGACCGACAAGCAGGTGCGGATTTCGCAGACCCTGACCCGCGAGCGTCTGGCCGAGCCCGAGCGCAACCTGAACATCTCGATCCGTGTCGGCGAGCGAGCCCCGGATCGCGTCCGGTTCCACCGGCTGCCCGACACCATCGTGTCAATCGAGCCGGAATATCGCGGCTATGATTACTTCACGACCGAGGAGGAGATCGTGATCGTCGAGCCGCGCACGCACCGGATCGTCAGCCAGATCCCGCGCGACGCCTCGCGCATCCATGCGGCGGGCACTGGCAGCAGCGCTGGTGGCAGCACCACCGGCACAGCCGGGTACACCGGCACGACGGCTGCCGCCGGTGGCGCCTCGCCGTGCCGCATCATGCGGCGCGATACCGCCGGCAACGTCACCGAGCTCACGCCGCAGACGGTCGGAGCCGCGGCGCAGCAGCAATCCATCAGTGTCACGGTCCAGGTGCCCGGCGGTGCGACGACCCCGCCGATTCCGATGGGCTCACCGGATGGACAGATCGTGGTCTCCGGTCAGAGCGGCGCGGATTGCACCGTAACGATCGAAGCGCAGACAAGGTAAGTCTGCCTGCTTCAAGTCAAATACTCTCTCGTCATGGCCGGGCTCGTCCCGGCCATCCACGTCTTTCTTGCTACTCGAGACAAGAACGTGGATGCCCGGCACATAGGCGAGCGGAAGCGACGCCGTCCTTCAGACGGCTATGCCCGGGCATGACGGTGAGGGCAATAGCTCACCGCTCCGCCACCGCCTCGCTCCAGGCGTGGAATGGCTCGCTGGCCCCGCTGTTGGTGTCGCCGTCGCGCATCACGATGCTGGGCACGGCAAATTTCATCGGCAGCGTTTGCGTGCCCGCGCGCTCATAGTCGAAGCGCGCGGCGAGTGCATCGTGCGTGGCCTGCGGCAGGCGCTTGTCGCCGATCACGACGGCGCCTTCGCTGGCGTCGATGCGCGGCTGATGGATCGCGGCGTCGAGGTCCATGCCGTAATCCATTACAAAGGACAATAGCTGGCTGACGGCGGGAAGGATGCGCCGGCCGCCGGAGGCACCGACCGCGACGCGGCGGCGATCGGATGCCTGCGCCAGCACCGGCGTGTAGTTGGTCAGGCAGCGCTTGCCGGGCGCGAGCGAATTCGGCATGCCCGGCGTCGGGTCGAACCACATGATGCCGTTGTTCATGGTGATGCCGGTCGCTTCCGTGACGATCTTCGAGCCGAAGGTCGAGAGCAGCGTCTGCGTCACCGCGGCCATGTTGCCGTCGCGATCGACCGCCGAGAAATGCGTGGTGCAGGCCGGTGCCAGCGCCTCAGTGCCGAGCGAGCGCCGGCCGTCCTGGTCGCCCATGTCCTTGAGGCGTTCGCGATACGCGGCCTGCAGCGCCGATGCATAGGCGGCGTAGGCCGCGGGATCCGGCCCGCCGCGCGCCGGGGAAAAATCCTTTTGCAGCAGGCCGAGCACGCGCGACAGCGTCGGCCCGGCGGTGAGCTCAGGCGTCGCGAACACTTTGCCGCCGCGATAGGAGATCGCCAGCGGCTCTCGCAACGTGGCGCGGAACGGCTTGAGGTCTTCGAGAGAGAGCGCACCGCCGGCGGCCTTGATGTCGGCAACCAGGCTGTTCGCCAGATCGCCTTCGTAGAAGTCGCGCGCGCCGGCGCTGGCGAGCTGCGCCATCGCGGCCTTGAGCTTGTCCTGCGGCATGCGGATCACCGACCGGACGCCCCATTGCGGGTTCGGCGGCAGGCCGTCGACGAGATAGGCGGCGGCGCTCGCGGGATAGCGGCGGAGATCCGCAGCCGCGCTCGAAATCATCACCGTGGTCCACCAATCGACCGCAAGGCCCTCGCCAGCGAGCTTGACGCTCGGCGCCAGCAATTCCTGCCACGGCATTTTGGCGTGGCGGCGATGCGCCTCCTCCATGCCGGCGACCACGCCGGGCACTGCGATCGAGCCGGGACCGTGAATGTTGCGGTCATCCTTCACCCGCGGCCACGGAAATATATCGGAAGCCGCGCCGCCGCCGGCGAGCGGATAATCCGCGAGGTTGAGGCTCGCCGGCGCGCGCATGCCGTAGTCGATCACCTCATAACGGTCTTCGCGCGCGCGGTAGAGCACCATCGCGCCGCCGCCGCCGGGCCCGCTCATCCAGGGCTCCAGCACGCCGAGTGCGAACGTCGTTGCAATGACCGCATCGACGCAGTCGCCGCCCGCGGCCAGCACTTCGGCGCCGACCTCCGCCGCCCGGCGCGATTGCGCGGCGACGATGCCGCCTTTGGAACTGACGGCAGGCTTTCGGGTTTGCTGATTGTTGGAGAACTGGTCGCGCATCGGGTTGCTCTCGTTATCGGTGCGGTGGCTTGAGGGTCCGGCAGCACTCCAGCGGACTTGCTGCTGCGCCGGCCCAGCGACGAGGGGCGGTTCCATCCGCTCTTAAGGGAAATCCCGCAATGCCGATAGGGGCTCCGGGCGCAGGGCCTCATTCGGAAGTCGTATGCGGGCGGCCAGTTTTGGCTTGCGCAAGCTCTGCGCACGTCGCAATCTTTCTGGAAATGGAAGTTGGCTTGGTGCGTGGCTCGCTGGAAACGGCGAATTGGCGCGCCGTAGGGGGTAAAAAATGCCTCACGCTTCGAACTTCCTGCTCGGCCGCCTTGCGCAGACGAGCCTCGCGCGCCTTGCGCCTCATCTTTCGATCATCGAGCTGGCCGCGGGAGAGGTGCTAGCCGAACCTTATCAGCGCATCCAGCGGGTTTACTTTCCGCATTCGGGCATCCTCTCCTGCATCGTCGAGCTGGCTGACGGCTCCACCATCGAAACCGGCATGATCGGAAATGACGGCGTGTTTGGCGCGAGCCAGGCGCTTGACGACAAGGTTTCGCTCAACCTGGTGGCGGTGCAGATTGCCGGCCGGGCATCGGTGATCGGCCCGGACAGGTTGTGTGTGCTCGCTGCGGAACTGCCGGATCTCAAGGCGCTGCTGATAAGATACGAGCAGTTCTTCCTGGCCCAGGTGCAGCAGACCGCCGCCTGCAATGCCGTGCATGACATCGAGGCGCGGACCTGCAAATGGCTTTCGCGCATGCACGACCTTGTCGGGCCCGATCTATCGCTGACGCAGGAGCTCTTCGCCCGGATGATGGGCGTCCGCCGCACCAGCGTTACGACCGTGGCTGGCGCCTTGCAGGCCGACGGATTGATTTCGTACGTCCGCGGACGGCTGCACATCATCGACATCGCGCAACTAAGGAAGCGGGCCTGCGAGTGCGATGAGGTTGTCCGCTCAAACTATGGGCGGCTGTTCCAGGCGGCGGCGACCGATAAGCTAAAAGATAAATGCGTGAGCGGATGAACTGTCCGCAACCGACCGAAGTTCCCGATTGCTGCGCTTCGCGCCGTCTATCGGGCTCCGCTTGTCTTCGCTGACCTGTAGGCTCTGCCCCTTGATTCCGGGGCTGACGCACGGCGCCTGGGATCTTGACCCGTTCGGGCGGCCCTTGGCATGTATGTTTGTCGAACGCGAGCTATCAGAACTTTTACGCCTCAACGGGAACGACAAGCAGCCTTTGAATTTGACCTCCTTGTGGGACTGCACGGGATGGCAAAGTTGCGTGTGTTCTCGGGCATCGAGGATGCCGGTCGTCTTGTCAAAACAGAATTCAAGTCAAACCACAATTCCGATGGGAGAGCCGAACGTCCATTAACAGGAGGTATCATGCCGCTGTTTTATTTCATTCTGAAAGCGGGCACCCATACTTACCCGGATAGCGAAGGCCAGGAATTTTCCGATGTTGCGACTGCCCGGGCGCATGCGCACGCCGTCGCGCAGGAACTCATGCGTAACAGGGAAAACGAAACCGGCGACTGGCGCATCCAGGTCTGCGATGATGATCTCAAACCATGCTACGAATGTCTGTTCGCCGACGTCAGCGCGGGGGGGGACCAGAGGGGCCACCCCGCCATGAGGGGTTTTCGGCAGAGGCTTAGCCGGACGAGACATCCGGAGGCGGGCCACGTCACGGCGCGCCACGCAGCATCGAATGATCGGCCGCGCGATCTCCCGGCGTCGGCCAGCGCCCCCGGTCACCTCAAAAATGTTGGCCAGGTCATGAAATAAAGACCTGCTAAGTCGCGCGGTTTGAAATTGGCGCCACGGCCCTGCGATGGCACATTGCGGATGAACGGAGCATCTGCAACAGGGGGCAGGCTTGACCGCGGACGCATTCATTCATCTGCCGGACTTGCGGGAGCGGGTCACTCATCCCGCGAAGTCGCTGCTGCGCCTGACACCCGAGATGTTCTCGATGTGGGAGCAGCGGGCGCGGGCGGCGGGATGGCCGGCGAGCTGGCGCCTGTCGGACGATGAGATCGAAGCGTCGCGGCTGCTCGTGCTCGGCGATTACCCTGATGGCCGCGACCTCTGGATCTTCTCCTACGGCTCCTTGATGTGGGACCCCGGATTCCATTTCGCCGAGGTGCGGCTTGCCGATGTCGAAAACTATCAGCGCCGCTTCACACTGAAGATCAATCTCGGCCGCGGCTCGCATGATTACCCGGCCTTGATGTTATCGCTGGAGCCGCAGCCAGGCCGCTGCCACGGCCTGGCGTTTCGTATCGCCGCCGACGCCGTCCACGCCGAGACTGCGATATTGTGGCGTCGCGAGATGATACGCGGCGGCTATGCCCCGGCGATGGTGCCGATGACGACGCCGCAGGGGCCGATCACCGCGCTGGCGTTTACCTCGAACACCTCGCATCCGAGCTATGTCGGCGAACTGCCGCTCGCCGAGACCGCCGCGATGATCGCCAGCGGGAAGGGCGTTCTCGGCACCAACCGGGATTACCTCGTGCAACTGGCGATGCAGCTACAGGCCTTGGGGATCGAGGATCCGTATGTCGAAGCGTTGCATGCACAGATCGATGCGGACTCGGCCGCTTGACGCGTTGGTGATCGATGCGCATGAGGGCTCACCCCCTGGAGGGCCCTCCAGGGGGAGGGTAAGCTTTTCCGGCTTGTGACTGCCCGACGGGCAAATCACTTCCGGTTTTCAGAAATCACGTCAAGCCAGGAATTTCTGTAAATCAGAAATATTCCGCTTCCGTTTTCCCCCAAATCAGCGGCATAACTGCGCCCGTCTCACCGCGGGGATGAGGGGCGTTGGCCATCGTCACTGACGCGCGGGGAGATGCGATGGACGCGGATGTCACGACTGACGAATGTGGCTGAGGCGTACGGTGAAGTCGTGTGGTTCTGGCGCCGTGGTGCTGGCGTTAAGTCTTCGAGAAGCGAAAGCATCTCGCGGGCGACGGAGGCAAAAGAGCCGTTCTCCGGGAAGAGCACGAAGTAAGCCGTAGAGCCATTGCGCAGGGAAGGCCGGGATGCTCCCGCCGAACCTGTATGCTCGTGTGCATTTTTTGTTATGCGCAAGCAGCACACGAGACCGCGGGTGCGGCGCGCACCCGGTCTTCCCTGCGCCCTCTTATTAGAGAGGGCGGAAAGTTTCAGCAAACCTCGGACAAACCATGTCGCGAGAACGCCGCCTCACACTCCCTTGTCGTCACCCGCGCAGGCGGGTGACCCAGTATCCCAGAGACGCCAGTGATTGAACCGATGAGCCGCGGCGTACTGGATCCTCCGCCTGCGCGGAGGATGACACCGGTGTTTGGTGCGCCTACCGCGCAACCCCGTAGGATGCGCCCACCGTCGTTTCCGCAACGCAGGCCGGCTTGCTGACACAAGTGCACGCCACCTGAGACTTGCTATAGTGCGGCCAGGCCGCGCAGAGACCGCAGGCAGCAAGAACGACACATGAGGAAGCCGTGCATGACCGGGGAGATCAAGCCGCATTATGAGGTTGTCGTCGTCGGCGCCGGCGTCTCGGGCATCTACCAGATCAAGCGGCTGGCCGATCGCGGCATCGATGCCCTCGTGCTCGATGCCGCGCCCGATCTCGGCGGCACCTGGTACTGGAACCGCTATCCGGGCGCGCGCTTCGATTCCGAAAGCTACACCTACGGCTATTCGTTCTCGAAAGAGCTGCTCGAGGAGTGGCACTGGAAGGAGCGGTTTTCGGCGCAGCCGGAGAATCTGCGCTACCTCAACTACGTCGCCGACAAGTTCGGTCTTCGCAAATACATGCGCTTCGGCCGCAAGCTCAAGGCGGCCGAATTCGACGAGGCCGGTCATATCTGGCGCCTCCGGCTAGAGGATGGACAGGAGCTGAGCTGCCGCTTCCTCATTCTCGCGGTGGGGTTATTGTCCATTCCGACGCTGCCGCGGTTGGAAGGCATGGAGACGTTCAAGGGCCGCTCGTTTCACACCTTCTATTGGCCGCATGAGCCGGTCGAACTCGCCGGCAAGAAGGTGGGTATCATCGGCACCGGCGCCACCGCGATCCAGATCATCGGCGAGATCGCCGATGAGGTCGGCGAGCTCACCGTGTTCCAGCGGCGGCCGAACTGGAGCGCGCCGCTCAACAACAGCGAGATCTCCGAACAGGAGATGGCGGACATCCGCGCGCGCTATGATGAGATCTTCGCCGCCTGCACCCGCACGCCCGGCGGCTTCGAGCACGAGCCGGACAGGCGCGGCTTCTACGAGGTCACGCACGAGGAGCGGATCGCACTGTGGGACAAGCTCTATGACGAGCCCGGCTTCGGCATCTGGCTGAGCAATTTCCGCGAGATATTCACCGACGAGGCGGCCAATGCCGAGTTCTCAGCGTACATCGCCGGTCGCATCCGGCAGCGCGTGAAAGATCCGGTGACTGCCGAGAAGCTGATCCCGAAGGACCATGGCTTCGGCGTGCAGCGTGTCCCGCTGGAGACCAACTATTTCGAAGCCTACAACCGCAACAACGTGCATCTCGTCGATATCAGCGAGACCCCGATCGAGCGCGTCACCGAGAAAGGCCTGCGCACCAGCGCGCGCGACTACGACCTCGATATCCTCGTCTATTCCACCGGTTTCGACGCCATCACCGGCGCGTTCGATTCGATCGATATCACCGGCGCCGGCGGCGTGAAGCTGGCGGATGACTGGCGCGACGGTCCCTCGACCTTTCTCGGCATGATGGCGCACGGCTTTCCGAATTTGCTGATGCCGACCGGGCCGCAGAGCGGTTCGGCCTCGACGAATTTCCCGCGCGGCATCGAGAACGGCGTCGGCTGGTGCATGGGCCTGCTCGAGCACATCTGGCGCCACGGCTACACGCGCGCCGAGCCGACGCCAGAGGCACAGGCGCGCTGGACCGCGCATGTCACCAAGATGTACGCGATCATGCTGATGCGCAAAGCCAAGTCCTGGTTCACCGGCTACAATTCGAACGTCCCTGGCCACGAATACGGCAAGACCCGCTATCTCGTCTACAACGGCGGCACGCCCAAATATGTCGCGGCGATCACGGAGGTGGCGCAGAAGGGGTATGAGGGGATTGTGTTTGAGAGGGAGAGGCGGACCGCGCGCTCTGCGACTGCGGCGGAATGATCGCGACCACGGAGAAGGTGCGCCCCCTCTCCCGCTTGCGGGGGAGGGCGGGGGTGGGGGTGCCTCCGCGGGCGACACTGCCCGAGTGGAGAGAGCCCCACCCGGCGCTACGCGCCGACCTCCCCGCAAGCGGGAGAGGTAAACACGGCTGCGGCATATCTACCCCGCCGCCGCGTTCACCGTGATCGGCGAGACGTCCTGCTCGGCTTCCTCCAGCGCCTTCGGCAGACCCGCAAAGCCGCGCAGGGCCTCCGCCATCTTCACGCGGGCGCTGACGCCGGTGATCACCACGTCCACCATCATCAGCGAGGTATGGATGTGGCCGCGGGCCTGCAGCTGCTCGACCGGGCTGCCGGCAGCCGCCAGCGCTTGTGCATATTCGATGCCCTCGTCGCGCAGCGGATCGAATTCGCAGGTGGCGATGAATGCAGGTGGAAGCCCAGCAAGATTACCGCGCAGAGGAGAGGCGCGCGGATCGGTGCGGTCGGCGGGCGAGCAATAGATGTCCCAGAACCAGAACATCATGGAACGCGTCACGAAATAGCCGTCGGCGTTCTCGGCATAGGAGGGACGATCGAACCTGCAATCGGTGACCGGGCAGATCAGGAGCTGGCCCGCGATGTCAGGGCCGCCGCGGTCGCGCGCGAGCTGGCAGGTGACGGCGGCGATATTGCCGCCGGCGCTCCAGCCGGCGACCAGCACCGGTCCCGGCCTGCCGCCGAGCTCGGCCGCATGCTCGGCGATCCAGCGCGTCGCCGCATAGCCGTCCTCGGCCGCCGCCGGGAATCGGTGCTCGGGCGCGTGGCGATAGCCGACGCTGACCACGATCATGCCGCTGCGGCGGCAGAGATCGCGGCAGAACGGATCGTCGGATTGCTCGTCGCCGAGCACCCAGCCGCCGCCGTGGAAATAGACCACGATTGGATGCGGCCCCGGCGTTGCCGGCCTGTAGAGACGATAGGGCAGCAGACCCTCGGCGCCGTGCAGCACGCCGTCGCCGACCTCGCCGACCGGACGTCCGGCCGGACGGCCCTTATTGAATTCGGTCAGGAAGTCGCGCGCGCCCTGCGCGCCAAGCTGTTCGATGATGGGAAGGTTCATCTCCGCCAGCATGCCGAGCACCAGCCGGACGTCCGGCTGCAAATGCACGACTCTGCCGTCATTGCACTGCTCGGCGACATCGGGGCCGGTCATGCGGAAACCGAGCATGCCGCGGGCGACGACCTCGTTGCAGATGCTGCGGTAGGGGCCGACGCCGCCGCAATAGGGCATCACGCCCTGCGCCTTGCCGGGGACATTGGCGCCGGTGTACCAGGTGTTGGCAAGGCGATGCAGCGTCATCATCGAGCAATCGGCCATGTGCTGCGCCCAGCCGGCCTGCGCCGTGTCGGTCGCATCGATGGCGGTGAAACCGGCCTCGCGCATTGCCGCCAGGCGGTCGACCACCCAGTCGACATGCTGCTCGATCGAAACCGCCATGTTCGACAGCACCGATGGGCTGCCGGGGCCGGTAATCAGGAACAGGTTCGGGAAGCCGGCGACGGTGAGTCCGAGATAGGTCTGCGGGCCGCTGGCCCAGACATCAGACAGCGACTTGCCGTCACGGCCGGTGATCGGGTGCACCGCGCGGATCGCGCCGGTCATGGCGTCGAAGCCAGTGGCGAACACAATGACGTCGACGTCGAAGCTGCGCTTGTCGGTTGTGATGCCGGTCGCCGTGATCTCGGTGATCGGCTCCTGCCGCAAATTCACCAGCGTGACATTCGATCGATTATAGGTGGCGTAGTAGTTGGTATCGAGGCAGGGTCGCTTGGCACCGAACGGATGGTCGTGCGGCGTCAGCGCTTCGGCCGTCGCGGGGTCCTTGACGATCTCGTGGATCTTCTCGCGGATCAGGTCCGCGAGCAGCCTGTTGCCGTCGACGTCGACGCCCTGGTCGGCCCAGAGCTGGGTGAGGATGTAGACGAGATCGCCGGTGGCCCACGCCTGCTCGAAGCGCTCGCGCCGTTCGGCATCGCTGAGCTGCCAGCTCACCGCCATCTGCTGCGGATAGGGAACACCGGCGAGCGACCAGCGCGCCTGCTCGCGATAGACGGCGCGGTCGCCTTGAAGCATCGCGAGCCGGTCCGCCGGCGCCGGGCCGTTATGGGCGGGCAGCGCGAAATTCGGCGTGCGCTGGAATACGGTGAGATGCGCGGCCTGCTCGGCGAGCAGCGGGATCGACTGGATGCCCGACGATCCCGTGCCGATCACGGCGATACGCTTGCCGGCGAGCTTGACTTCCTCGTGTGGCCAGCGTCCCGTGAAATAGACCTCTCCCTTGAAATCCTTGACGCCGTCGATCTCCGGCGGCTTGGGCGCGGAGAGGCAGCCGGTCGCCATGATGTAATAGCGGCAGGAGACGCCAGCGCCATTGCTGGTCGTGAGCTGCCAGCGCTGGGTGCTTTCATTCCAACTAGCCGATGTGACCTTGGTGCCGAAGCGAATGTCGCGCCGCAGATCGTAGCGGTCGGCGACGAAGCCGAGATAGCGCAGGATTTCCGGTTGGGTCGCGTACTTCTCCGACCATTGCCAGGCCTTCTCCAGGTCGGGATCGAAGGTGTAGCTGTAATCGATGGTCTGGATGTCGCAGCGTGCGCCGGGATAGCGATTCCAGTACCAGGTGCCGCCGACATCGCCGGCTTCCTCGATCACGACAGTCGAGAATCCGGCCTTGCGCAAGCGATGCAGAAGATAAAGGCCGGCAAATCCGGCACCGACCACGGCGACATCGACCTGTTGCGTCGCGCCGCTGTTGGTCGTTTCAGAAGAACGTGCTGCAACCGCTGCGTCTGGCATGCCACTCCTCCCGTGCTTTATGTTTTGGGAGAGGCTACGCCCGGGTGTTCAGTTTGTCATCAGAACAAATGCAATCGCCGGATGATTGCAGCAGCCATGCGCTGCCGCGTCCGATTTTGCAAATTTCTGTCGTCCCTGCGAACGCAGGGACCCATACCGCGTGATTTCTCAATATGGCAGCCTGGCAGACGCCTTTCGCAAAACCTCTGCTGGTGGTTATGGGTCCCTGCGTTCGCAGGGACGACGCTGAAAGTGTGTGTGCTTCTGCTACGCGCGCTTTCGCCGCTCGCTTGGGTGGCGGCGTTCACTTCCGACTTTCGCCCAGTTCGGGCTGAAATCGAGCGTGAAATCACGAAAACTTTCCACGGCCGGCGAAAGCGAGGCGCTATTGCGCACGAACATCGCGATCCTCCATTTGACGGTTGGTTGCGTGAGCGGCAGGAATGTCAGCCCAAAGCCGTGGACCAGTGGCTCCGCCATCGACGGGCAGATCACCGCGCCCTGCCGCACGCGCAGCATCGAGAGCGCGGTGTTTACCCGATGCACCGGCACCAAATGCATTGGATGACGTCGCGGCGGCACCTGGCTCAATACGTTGACCGAGATGTTGGGCATGTAATTGAGCAGCGGCCGCTCGCGCAGCTCCTTCCAACTGACCAACTTGCCCTTGGCCAAAGGGTCGTCGCCGCGCAGCGCCACCCAGAGCGGATCGGCGCAGACCATGTGCACTTCGACGGATTGATCCGGAACGACGCCGGCCGGCCCGAAGCCGATATCGGTCGAGCCGTTCTGCAGACCCGCCAGCACTTCGTGGATCGGTACGTCGTCGAACCGGACATCCACGCCGGGGTGGCTGCCATTGTAGGCGGAGATGAGCTCCGGCAGCAGCGTGCAGGACAGCGTCTCGGGCGCGGCGACGCGCACCAATCCGCGGCGCAGCTCCTTGAGATGGGTGAGATTCTCCAGCGCCTCGTCGAGGTTCGACAGCACGCGCCGCGCCATCGGCGCGAAGGTCTCGCCGACCGCGGACGCCGCAACCTTGCGGGTGGTGCGGTCGAGCAGGCGCACACCGACGCGGCTCTCTAGCTCCTTGATCAATCCGGAGAGTGCCGCCTGCGACAGGTGCATGGCCTTGGCGGCTTCCGAGAAGCTCGCGGCGTCGAGCACGGCCAGGTAGGCGCGGAGCTGCCGCAGGGTCACATCCATCGCCATCACGCGCCTCCCGATCTTCCTTCGCCATTCATAGAGGGAGCTTATCAATCCGTCAAAAAATACACATTGTTCGATAGAAGCCGCCTCACTATCGTTGCGGCCCATAATGAAGGGCCCAACGATCTTTCTCGGCAGTGCGGCTCAATGAAAATGGGACGGACGCGCCGGCAACGTCGGGCCTTTCCCGGGAGGCATTCATGAACGTTACGCGCCGAACGCTGCTGGGAACGATCGCCGCGGGCTTCGCCGCAAGCGCCGGTTTCGAGGCTGTCGCCGAAGGCGACTGGCCGTCGCGCCTGGTGCGGCTGATCTCGCCCTATGGCGCCGGCGGGTCCAACGACATTTCGCTGCGTATTCTCGCCGAACAATTTGGCCGCAGCTTCAATCAGCAGTTCATCGTCGAGAACCGGCCGGGAGCGGGCACGCGCATTGCGAATGAGATGGTAGCGCGTGCTGCGCCCGATGGATACACCTTCCTCTACGCAGCCGCGCCCTATGCGACCGCCGAAGCGCTGTTCGGAAAACTGAAATACGAGCGCAAGGATCTGCAGCCGGTGGCGATGGCGGTGATGGCGCCGCTGTTTCTGATCGCCAACGCCAAGGCGGGCGTCACCAGCCTGCAGGAGCTAATCGTGCGCGGCAAGTCGCAGCCCGATGGCTTGACCTTCGCCTCTCCGGGCGCGGGCTCGCAGCCGCATCTGGCGGCCGAGCTGTGGCTGAGGGACGCCGGCGTCAAGGGGCTCAACGTGCAGTACCGCGGCGATGCGATGGCCTATACCGAACTGCTCGCCGGCCGCGTCGACGCGACGTTGACGGCGATCAGTACCGCGCTGCCGCACATCCAGAGCGGTGATTTCCGCGTGCTGGGCGTTGCCTCGGCCGAACGCAGCGCGATCTATCCGGACGCGCCGACCCTGCGCGAGCAGGGCTTTCCCAACGTGGTCGCATCCGGCTGGTTCGGCTTCATGGCGCCGCAGCCGATCGTCGGGCGGATGCAGGAGGAGATCATCCGCGCGCTCGGTGATGCCGAGGTGAAGCAGAGGCTGCTGGCGCAAGGGCTGGAAGCGCGCCCGGCACCGCTGCCGATTTCGGCAAGTTCGTCGACGACGAGACGCGTAAATGGGGCGACCTGATCCGCGCCACCGGCCTTAAGGGAGAATAGTCAGATCGCGCCATGAGGACCTATGGCCAAGTCCACATCGAGTTACTATTGATGTAGCAGCACAAATATGACGGCGGATCTGGCGAGGGACCGTGAGTTTCTTCGAGCGTCTGAAAAATGAAGCGCCAGCGGAGTGGCGGGCCTATACCGAGCACCCGTTCACCGACGCCTTGGCGGACGGCTCGCTCGCTGAGGCGGCGTTTCGCCATTACCTCGTTCAGGACTATTTGTTCCTGATCGAGTTTGCCCGCGCCTACGCGCTCGCCGTCTACAAGTCGCCAGAGCTCGCCGACATGCGTGAAGCGGCGGCAGGCCTGTCGGCGATCCTCGATGTCGAGATGAACCTGCACGTAAAACTCTGCGCAGGGTGGGGCCTGTCGCCGGATGATCTGGAACGAGCGCCTCCGGCGAGCGAGATGCTGGCCTACACACGCTACGTACTCGACGCAGGCATGCGCGGTGATCTGCTGGCGCTCAAGGTGGCACTGGCGCCTTGCGTGATCGGCTATGCGGAGATCGCCACGCGGCTTGCCTCAAAGCCCCAAGCGATGGCTGCGGCGAATCCCTATCATGTCTGGATCGCTGAATATGCCGGTGCGCCATACCAGGAGGTCGCGGCGCACGCACGGGCGCACCTCGATGATCTCGCCGAACGCTATATCACACCGGCCCGCGAGGCGGAGCTGATCGCCATCTTCAGGGAAGCCACCCGGCTCGAGGCTGATTTCTGGGAGATGGGGTGGCGCGCGGGATTGCGAGATTAACACCTTCAGTGCGCGTAGAGGCCCTCGACGATCGGCAGTCGCGCCGCCCTCAGCGCCGGAAACAATCCGCCGATCAAGCCGACGATCAGCGCCAGCGCAACGCCCTCGGCGATCAGCCAGGGACTGAGCTTGAAGTCGAACACCACCTGCGTGAAGTTGCCGCCAAGCGTCGATGCGGTGACGCCGTCGAAGATCAGGTAGGTGGCGGCGGCGCCGAGCAGCCCGCCGATCACGGCAAGCAGCAGCGATTCCGCGAGCGTTCCGACGAAAGCGGGAAAGCCGCCGAAGCCGATGGCGCGTAGCGTGGCGATCTCCGTCGCCCGCGAGGCGACGGACGAATACATCGTGTTGAGCGCGCCGGCGACGGCGCCGAGTGCCATTGCGATCGCCAGCGGCCAGCCGAGTTTCTGGATCAGGTCTGAGGTCTGCGACGCCTGTTCGGCGAAGTAGGCGGCTTCCGATTTGACGTCCAGCTTCAGCCGCGGGTCGTTGTCGCTGTAGCTCTTCAGATCACTGAGCGCGGCCGGCCCGGTGAGACGGGCGCGCACGGTCTGAACGATGTTGTTGCGGTTGAACAGGCTCTGCACCACGTTGAGGTCGGCCCAGATCTCGGATTCGAACACGCTGCCGCCGGCCTCGAACACGCCGACGACGTTCCAGCGCGTGGCGCCGAACGATACGGTCGAGCCGATATCGAATCCTTCGAACTCCCGCAGCAGCGCCTTGCCGACCACCACCTCGTTGCTGCCGCGGTTGAACATGCGGCCGGCGGTGATGGTGATGCCCTTGCGCAGCTCCGAACCCTGTTCGCCGATCCCGCGCAGCGGCAGATTGGCCTTGGTCTTGGTCGTGCGCTTGATGCCGTCGACCACAAGATAGAGCTCGGGCGAGATCAGCGGCTTGCCGTCGCTGCCGCGCGCGATGCCGGGGCCGTCCTCGATCAGCCGCACCTGATCACGGCTCACCGTGCTGTTGATCTCGGCCTGCGAGCCGGCCCGCAGCACGATCGCGATGTCATCGGCGCCGGAGCCGGCGATGGTGCGCTGGAAGCCATTGGCCATGGCGAGGAAGGCAAGCAGCACGATCACCACCAGCGCGATCGCGATCACCGTTGAGAGCGAGAGCCAGCGCCGCTGCGTAATGCTTTTGAGATTAATCGAAGTGACCGCAGCCACTTGAAGCCAGAGCGAACGCATGCCTTAACCCCGTCCGAGTGCAGTTGCGATCTTGAGCCGCATGGCGTTGAGTGCCGGAATGATCCCGGTGATCAATCCGAGCGCGATCATCAGCGCCAGCCCTTGCAGCACGATGGTCGGCGATACGGCAAAAGCCGGCGCGACGTTGGTAAGGCTCGCGCGCAGCGCCATGGCGATCAGCGCCGCAATTGCCAATCCAGGAATTCCGCCGAGCAGCGCCAGCAACACGGATTCGCCAAGCACCATTGCCAAAATCCGCGGGCCTGAAAAGCCGAGCGTCTTCAGCACGCCGATCTCGCGGGTGCGCTCCCGGATCGACAGCGCCATGGTATTGCCGACGATCATCAGGATCGTCACGAAGGCGGCGCCCACCACCAGGAGCACGATCAGCGCGATGTTGCCGAACTGCGCCACGAAGGCCTTGCCGAACGCCTTCTCGGTATCGGTCGAGGTTTCCGCGGTGGAATTGGCAAACATGGCGTCGATCGACTTGGCGACGCGATCGTTGTTTTCGGGCGAGGTGGTCTGCAGGATCATCCAGCCGATGGTGTCCTTGCCGAAGCTGCGGGTCTCGTCGAAATAGGCGTACTGGAACAGGAGGAAGTTGGTGTCGACATGCTCGAGCTTGCCCTTGACGATGCCGGCGATGGTGAGGTCCCAGGTGTGGCCGCCGCTCTTCTGGCTGAAGATGTTGCTCTGAATGGGAATGCGATCGCCGATCTTCCAGCCCCATTTCTGCGCCAGTTTCTCGCCGACCAGCGCGCTGCTGCGGTCGCGAGCAAAGGCCTGTAGCTGCTCGGGCGGAACATCGAATTCGCTGCGATAGACATCGAAGTAGGTGCTGGGCTCGATCGCGAGCGCCATCACGAAATTCTTCGGGTCCTGATAATAGCCGCCGAACCAGTTGGCGAAGGTCACCTGCCGTACCCCTTCCACCGCCTTGACGCGGTTGAAGTAGGCGATCGGCATCGGCTGGGTGAAGTTGATCTTGTTGACCGTGATCATGCGATCCGCGGCGGCGCGATCCTCGCCGAGGGTGAAGGCGCGGTGGAATCCAGCGAGCACGCCGAAGATCATGAAGGCGATCAGGATCGACACGATCATCAGGCTCGCTCGCAATTTGCGGCGGAACAGGTTCTTCCGTACCAGGTCGAAGCCGTTCACGCGGCAAGCTCCCGTTCGACGAAGCGGCCCTTGTCGAGATGCAGCACGCGCTTGGCGTAGTTCGCCGCCGCAGGATCGTGCGTCACCATCACGATGGTCTTGCCGAGATCGCTATTGAGCAGTTGCAGGATAGATAGAATCTCGTCGGCGGATTGCCTGTCGAGGTCACCGGTCGGCTCGTCGCAAAGCAGGAGATTCGGATCGGAAACGATGGCGCGCGCAATCGCCACGCGCTGCTGCTGGCCGCCGGACATCTCGCGCGGCCGATGCTTCATGCGGTCGGCAAGGCCCACTACGGAAAGCGCGGTCTCGACACGCGCCGCGCGCTCTTTGCTGCGCAGTTTGGTGAGCAATAGCGGCAGCTCGACATTCTGCGCCGCGGTCAACATCGGCATCAGATTGTAGAACTGGAAAATGAAGCCGATATTGGCCGCACGCCAGGCCGCCAGTTCGCCTTCGGAAAGGCCGTCGATGCGCTGGTCGGCGACAGAAATCTCACCAGCGTCAGCGCGGTCGATGCCGCCGAGCAGGTTGAGCAGCGTCGTCTTGCCCGAACCCGACGGGCCCATCACGGCGATGAAATCACCGCGGGGGATCGCCAGGTCGAGATGATCGAAGATCGAAATCGTTTCTTTCCCCTTGGTGAAACGCTTGTCTACGCCGGCAAGGCGAACCATCGGATGTTCGGCTGTCACGTGTGTGTCCTCTTCCATATCGGCGGGGAGTTAGTTCGCGGCAGTGGCTTCAGCGGTGCCATTCGCCCTGGCTTCGCGCATGAAGTTCACTTTCACCGCCATGTCGGGCAGGATGCGCGGATCCTTCTTCTCGAAGCGGATGCGAACCTTCACCGTGGCTTTCTCGCGGTTCGCGGTTGGCACGATGGCTATCACCGAGGCGGGAATGGTCCAGTCTGGGTAGGCGTCCAGCACCGCGTTGACGGGGCCGCCTGGGACAACGCGGCCGATGAAGGCCTCGTTGACGTCGACCTCGATTTCGATCGAATCCATGTCGACGATGGTGCAGATGCCGGTGCGGGTGTAGCCGCCGACCGACATCGGCGAAATCATCTCGCCGGGCTGGGCGCTGCGGTCGATGACGACGCCGGAAAACGGCGCCTTGATCTGGTGCTTTTCGAGCATCGAGCCCGAGCGCTTGGCGTCGATCTTTGCGGTCTCGAATTGCGACTGTGCCTGGCGCAGTTGCGCGCTGAGCACGCCGACGCGGGCCTGCGCCTTGGTCAGGTCGGCCTCGGTCGCAAAATTCTTTTGCGAGAGCGTCTGTATGCGCGTCATGATGCGGGTCGCGTCTTCGAGATCGGCCGTGATTGCCGCGATCGCGGCATCGGCCGTTTCGACCCGCGACCGGGACAGTTCATAGTCCTTTTCGGCGAGCACGCTGTCGAGCCGCGCGACGACCTGGCCTTCGGTCACGGTCATGCCTTCGTCGATGAAGACCTCGACGACCTTGCCGGTGATCTCGGCGGCCACGGTCGCCTTGCGGCGCGCCACCACATAGCCGGAGGCGGCGAGGCTGCCGGCGGCCTTGTTATTCGCTGCGGCCTGCTGCTGCGGTGGTGTCTGCGGCTGCGCGGCGGGCTGAGGCGTGCTCTGCGATGCGGTCTCCTTGGGCGCGTCCTGACGGCTGAACTCGTAGGCGCCAAAGGCGGCGAATGCGACAACGACGCAGACGGCAGCCGTTATGGCGATTGGCACCCAGCGACGGCCGGGTCGTTCCGCCTTGCCGGCGCTGCGATCGATGGTCAGCGATCTCAAGAGTTCGCTCTTGTCTTTGGTCATTGCTCATTTCCATCCGGCGGCTCGCTGCAGCCCCTGCGCGAACGGCATCATTCTCGCGCTGGCGGTCCCCACTCACAGCCGGTCTACATGTCTCGCTACAGAACGGGGCAGCCCCCGGCGCCCAAGGCAGCATCCCCGCTCGGTTGCAGATCCCGTTCAGCTCTCGCGAGCGCCAGACGGCGCCCGTTCATCGGCGAGGCGAATGACACGAATTTAAAGCCTAAAGGTGACGGAGGCAATCGCTGGAACTAGCAAGAGTTGCAGCGTTGGTGCTGCCAGTTGTGGCCATTGGCAGCAAGACTGTCTTGCTCAGGAAACACATCGGCCAAGAATGCACTCAAAACCGGGCAAATTGTTGCAGAGGAACCGGCCACCCCGCGCACTCAGCCGATCGCGATCGCCACTTTCCCGAAATGCGCGCCGCTCTCCATGTGGAAAAACGCCTGCTTCGCCTGATCGAACGGAAAAGTCTTGTCGATCACCGGCTTCGTCCGGTGAAGCGCAATGGCATCCGCCATCGCCTGGAGATCCTCGACCGATCCGACGGTGACGCCCTGCAACCGCTGTTGCTGCATCACCATCAAGGGGAGCCGCAGGTCCGACGCTGGCGGCCCGGCGAGCACGCCGATGAAGGCGATGGTGCCGCCGATCCTGACAGCGCGGATCGATTCGTTCAGCGTGCCGACCCCGCCGACTTCGACGACGAGATCGACGCCTTGCCCGCTCCATTCGCGCGCTTTCTTTCCCCAATCGGGCGTCGCCCTATAGTTCAAGGTGTGGTCGGCGCCGAGCTGCTTGAGGCGTTCGATCTTGGCGTCGCTGGAGGAAGTCGCGATGACGCGCGCGCCGCACATCTTCGCAAATTGCAGGGCGAACAGCGATACGCCGCCGGTGCCTTGCGTCAGAACGGTCTGGCCCGGCTTGATGCCACCGAGCTTGACGACGGCGCTCCAGGCCGTGACGCCGGCGCAGGGGAGCGCGGCGGCTTCGACATCACTGAGGTGCTCCGGCGTTCTGACCAGCGCATGCTCCGGAAATATCCGGTACTCCGTCAATACGCCGTCAACGGACCCGCCGAGCGCTGCACGCATCTTGGCTGTGCTGGGTCCGCCGCTAAGCCAGCTTTCGAAGAAGCTGCCGATGACGCGGTCGCCTGTAGCGAATTCCTTGACGCCCGGGCCGACCCGTTCGACCACACCGGCACCATCAGAGACCGGCACCAGCGGAAATTTCTGACGCGAGCCGTAGCCGCCTTTGACGGTGAGGAGGTCGCGATAGTTCAGCGTGGCGGCTTTCAGCCGTACCAGCACCTGGCCGTCGCCGGGCTCCGGCATAGGCTTGTCCAACAGAGCGAGCCCGTCGATTCCGCCCGGTCCCTGCAGCTCATAAGATTTCAACGGAAATCTCCTTCGCAATCGTAAGCGCATATTGCCGCAAAGGTTCCGATGCTGCCAGCACGCCCGGCTAGAATCTCGCAGCCATCTCGGCCAGCCGCCGATGCGCGCTTTCACGCGCGGCGCGGATCGGCTCAGCCGGTCCGGTCGTCGGGCCGATCGGCACGAAGCGGACGTTGCGGACGCCGATGAAGCGCAGCGCCTCCCGCAAATAGGGCGTCGCCATGTCGATGCGGCCGCGGTTCATGCCGGTGACGAAATCGCTGCCGCTCGCCAGGATGACGATCGTCGGCCGATCCTTGACGAGCGGCAGATAGCCCAGCGCGGGATCGAACCGGAACGTCAGCCCGGGCTGCGTGATCACGTCGATCCATTGCTTCAGCTTGTAGGGAATGCCGAAATTCCACATCGGCGTCGAGATCAGCACGCGGTCTGCAAGCGCGAAGCGTAGCGCGATGCGCTCGGCGACCGCAAAGGCATCGCGCTGCGAATCGGTGAAAGCGTGCCCGCCGATGCGGGCATATTTTGCCTCCAGGACATAGCCCTCGAATTCCGGAAGGTGGTCCTTCCAGAGATTCATGACGTCGATATCCCAATCCGGCCGCGCCTCGCGGAAGCGCTCGATGAAGACCCGGGCGCCGGCGGAAGATTCGGCATCCGTGCGCGGCGAGCAACTCAGGTGAAAGAGTTTTGGCACGGCCAAGCCCTGATCATCCCAGCCCCCTGATGACGGCATCGGCGTTGGTGACGACGGCAACGTTCTGCATCGCAAATTTGATGGAGGCGTTGTGCCAGTCGGCGTTCATGGTCGAGCAGCAGTCCTCAGGCACGATCATGAAATAGCCTTTGTCGGCGCCGGTGCGCGCGGTGTGCTCGACCGACATGTTGGTCCAGGCGCCGGTATTGATGATCATGTCGCGGCCCGTCGCCTTCAGGATGGTCTCCAGCCTTGTGCCTTCCCAAGCGCTCATCCGCATCTTCTCGACGACGAAATCGCCAGCACGCGGCTCGAGCCCCGGCACGGGTGCGGCGCCCCAGCTTCCACGCACCATCGCGCCACTGTCGACGAGGCCCTCGAACAGCGGCGCATTGAGCGTCACGCCGGGCGCGCCGGGCTCGACGACGAACCAGACATGAATGATGACCACGCCGCGGGCGCGGGCAGCCTCCGCGAGGCGGCGGACATTGTCGACCACGCGCTGCTGGCGCGCATGGCCGGGCGAGCCGGAATCGGCGAATGCGCCGCCTTCCATGATGACGTCGTTCTGCAAATCCTGGATGATCATGGCGCAGCGCCGGGGATCGAGCTGGATGTCGCCGCTCGCAAGCTGCGGCGGGGCGGCCGGAGCGGAGCCGGTCGTGGGCTCAGTCGAGATCCGTCCGCTCATATAGGGTTCGTGACGCGGCCCGGCCTTGACCGGGATCGCATAGACCGAGTGGGTTGCGGTGAGATAGAGTGTGCGGAAATCAGGGCCGCCCCAGGCGAGATTGGCGACGAGTTCGGGAACGCGCACCTTGCCCAGCAAATCGCCCGCCGGCGAATAGACCCAGACGCCGCTGGGTGCCGTGACCCAGACATTGCCGCGCTGGTCGCACTTCATGCCGTCGGGCAGGCCGGGCTCGAGCTCGGACCGGATGCCGCTGGCGAAGACGCGCGCGTTGGCGAGCGAGCCATCGGCCTCGACATCGAAGACGCGGATCAGCGCTTGCACGGTGTCGTTGACATAGAGCAGGCGCTCGTCGGGCGAGAAGCAGAGCCCGTTCGGTTGGTCGAACAGGTGTCGGTCGACCACGAGCTTTGGCGGGCCGCCGCCGGGCGGAACACGATAGACGCCCTGGAAGCCGAGCTGGCGCGGCCGCTCGACGCCATAGACCGGCATGCGGCCATACCAGGGGTCAGAGAAATAAATCGCGCCGCTGGAATGGACACAGACGTCGTTCGGGCTGTTGAGTTCCTGGTTCTCGAAATGCGAGGCGATCACCTCGCGCCTTCCGTCGGGACGCTCGCGAATCAAGGACGACGTGGCATGCTCGCAGACGATCAGGTTCAGCTCGGCATCATAGGTCATGCCGTTGCATTTGTTCGAAGGGCGCTTGACCTCGACCACGCCGCGCTTGGCATCCCATCGCCGGCGCACGTCGGCCGGCATATCCGAGAACAACAGGAAATGATGGACCGGATGCCAGATCGGACCCTCGGTAAAATCGAAACCGGTGCCGACCTGGCCGACCGGCGCATAGGGATCGATCAGCGTTTCGAAGTCCGGGCGCAGCGTGACATGCGTCATCGTTCGGTCTTTCCTAGGGCTTCACGCCGGAAACCAGTGGCGCTGCGGCAGGCTCTGAACGATCGGGCCGGGCACCTGGTCGTGCAGGCGGCCGACCACATTGCCGCCTTCGATCTTGGCCGGCCGGTCGTGCACCGGCAGCAGATAGCGCGAGCTGCTCAGCAGCTTCTTGATCGCCGCCTTTTCGGCGCGTTTGCTGGTGCCGTGGTTGCCGGTGGTGCGTGGCTCCCAGTCGTGGATTTCGTGGAAGGGGTTCACGATCTGGTCGTTGAAGTCGTAGATCACGTCGCCGCAAATGGTGGCGATGCCGTCGGCGGTGTGGACATGGATGTTCATCGAACCTTCGGTGTGGGCGTTGGCGGCATCGCAATAGACGCCCGGCATCAATTCGATCGGGCCGGTTATCTCGAGATCGAGGAAGCGCAGCGCGCTCTTGGTGTGCAGGCGGTCGATCAGATGCTTGATGTCCGGCGCCGGATATTGCGGATGCATCAGGCCGGAGACGGAATATTCCAGCTCCTTGCGGTTGAGCACGACCGTCGTGTTCATCGGGAACAGATCGTCCTTGCCAGCGTGATCGATATGCAGGTGGGTGTGGCAGACAAAACGGACGTCGCCCATGCGCACGCCGTGGCGCGCGAGCTGGTTCTCGATCATGTTTTCGTGGAATTGCAGGCCGCGCATGCCCAGCGTTTCCATGATCTGGTTAGAGCGATAGCCGGTGTCGACGACAACAGGATAGGGGCCACCGACGATCAAAAAGCCGAGCGTCAGGACACGGCGGGTGCGGCCGCAATCGCGGCCGAGCACGAGGAAGCTCGATTCCAGTTCGATATCCCCATAGTCTAGGATCTTGATCTCAAGCGGCATCTGTTCCCTCCCATATTCTTTTAATTGTCGGTTCGCGTCGTCATCGGTCCAACCGGTAGACGCGCAAGGCAGTCGTTCGCAGAACGGCGTCGCGCTGATCCGCAGCAAGCGGCGCCGTGGCGGCGAGATAGGCGTCGATCAGTTCGCGGTAGGTCGTCCAGAGCTTTTCGATCGGGAAATTCGAGCCGAACAGGCAGCGATCGGCGCCGAAGATCGCCACCGTATCGGCAAGGATCTCGGATACATGCGCGGGATCGTTGCGGTGGATGAAGGTGCCGAGGCCGGACAATTTTGAGACGACGTTCGGGCAGGCGGCCAGCCGCATCATTCCGCGGCGCCACGCGGAGCGGCCCTGCGGTGACAGGTCTTCCAGCATGCCGGCGTGCTGCAGGATGAAGGTGACATCGGGACAGGATTCGGCCAGGCCGGCGGCACCTTCCATCTGCGGCGCAAACACCTGCAGGTCGAAGCTGAAACCATAATCGGCGAGCCGCGCGACGTTGCGGCGGATTTTGGGATCGGCGCAGAGATCGGGCCGCGCGGCGAAGCGATAGAGCGGATTGTCGTGCCAGTGCAGTTGCATGCGTACGCCTCGCACCAGCGGATAGCGCGCCAGGCGGTCGAGCTGCGGGCGGACGTCATCGACGTTGAAATCGGCGTAGGAGACGATGGCGTGCGGCCAACCATGGTCCTTGGCCGTCTCCTGCACCCAGGCGGTTTCGTCCTCGAAGCGATCATTGGCCCAGTTGGTCTGCACATAGACCGAGCGCGTCACGCCGGACCCCGCGAGGTCGGCGAGATACTCTTGAATAGGATAGTCGCGGCGGATCGGCTCATAGGGGCCAAAGATGCGTGGCTGCATCGGGCCGATCAGCCACGGCAGGTCGGCCTGACGCCAGATATGATGATGGGCGTCGATGATTTCGGTCACGCAGCCTTCCTTTGTCCGAGCGAGAGCACATGGGAGACGATCGCGGCGGTCGTTTCGCCGCTGGCGAGATCATCCACGAAGCGGCGGATCGCAATCAGTGCTTCGGTCTGCGGCTGAAAGCCAGGACCGGAGGCCAGCGGCGTCAGCCAGCTCAGCCGCCAGGCGCGCCGCGACAGCCTTGCGACGGCATCGCGCAAGGCTGAGGGATCGCCGCGCTCGAGACCATCGGAGAGAATGACGACCGCGGCGCTGCGCGCATAACCGCCGAAGCGGGGGACCGCGAGGAACGCCTGCAGCGCATCGCCGATCCTTGTGCCGCCGTCCCAGTCGCTGACCAGATGCGCGGCAGCCGACAGCGCCTGTTCGCGGCGCTTGAGACGAAGCGCGCGGGATACCCGGGTAAGGCGGGTGCCGAAGGTGAACACTTCGACGTTGGGAGCCGCATGCACCACGGCATGCGCCAGCTTCATGTTGTCGTCGGTGCGGCCCTTCATCGAGCCGGAGACGTCGATCAGCAGCAGCACTTTGCGCGGGCGGGTGCGCCGTTTCAGCCGCCCGAGCCGCAGCACCTCGCCGTCGCTGCGCACGCTCTCGCGCAAGGTGCGGCGCAAGTCCGCCCACGGTCCACGGCGCGCGCGCATGCGGCGGTGGCCGCGGCGGCGCGGCAGTCGGGCAGGGGCCTCGCGCGCGAGCCGGCGCAGGGCGTCACCCGTCGCGCCGGGTGCGAAGCGGCGCTCGACCAGCGCCTCCGCGCGGGCGGCAACAAGGCCGGATTCATTGGCTTCGTCGGCCAGCAATGTCTCGTCTTCGCCGCGGCCTTCTTCCTGCAGGCGAACCACTTCCTCGTCTTCGGCGCCGGCCTGATCGATCGCTTCGCTGCCGAGGAAATGCAGTTCGAACAGGCGGTCATAGGTCGCGCGCCGTTCCGGCGGCGGAGCGAGCGTCGCCAGCCCCGCCTGGCGGATGGTCTCTAAACTGCGCGGCCCCAGCAGTTCGATCGCCGCGAGAAACGCCGTGGTCTGTTCCGGCGCCACCGCAAAGCCGTTGATACGCAGCAGCGCGACAAAGGACACGAAGACACGGACTGGCGTCGGCAGTTGCAGTTCGTCGCTCACGCAGCAGCCTCCGCGATCAGGGCATCGAGCCGGCCGGAGATGAAGGTGAGATCCTCCTCGTCCTTGAGCGCGACGCCGATCGAGCGCTTGAAGGCATCGGGCCAGCGCGCGCCGCGCGCGTGCAATAGCGTTGCCGCTTCGGCCCAGTCCACGGCTTCCGCAATGCCGGGCGCCTTGCTCAGCGGCTCGCGCCGCAGCTTGCCGACGGCGGCAACGACGGCCCGTGCAGTGGATTCGGCGACGCTGGAGGCCCGCATCATCACGATGCGCGCCTCGCGCTCGGCAGTGGGGTAATCGATCCAGTGATAGACGCAGCGGCGGCGCAGCGCCTCGTGCAGGTCGCGGGTGCGGTTCGAGGTGAGCACGACGACAGGGCGCTCGGCCGCGCGGACCGTGCCGCGTTCGGGAATCGAGATCTGGAAATCGGAGAGGAATTCGAGCAGGAACGCCTCGAACTCCTGGTCGGCGCGGTCGATTTCATCGATCAGGAGCACGGTGGAGTCGGGCGCGCGCAAGGCGGCGAGCATCGGACGTTCGATCAGGAACGTCTCGCCATAGATGTCGATGCTTTCCTCGCCGGCCTGGCGGATCGCGAGCATCTGGCGCGGATAGTTCCACTCGTAGAGCGCGGCGGATGCATCGATGCCTTCATAACATTGCAGGCGGATCAGGCGGCGGCCGAGCACGGCGGCGATGGCCTTGGCCGCTTCGGTCTTGCCGACACCGGGCGCGCCCTCCAGCAGCAACGGTTTGCCGAGCGCCAGCCCCAGATAGGCCGCCGTCGCGAGGCCTTCGTCGGCAAGATAATACGCCGTCCGCAACGCGCGTTCGAGCGCCTCGGGACTGTCGATGCCGACGATGTTGCCGCGGACCGTCATATCTGTGCCTCAGCGCCTCGCCTGCGGCCGGGCGCCGCCCTGGGCCTTGATCGCGCGCAAAACTTTTTCGGGCGTGATCGGCAGTTCGTCCATCCGCACGCCGACCGCATTGAAGATCGCGTTGGCGACCGCCGGCAGCACCGGGTTGGCGCACATCTCGCCGGGGCCCTTGGCGCCGAACGGGCCGTCGGCGGCGGGGCGTTCCAGCACCGCGATATCGTGCGGGCAGATGTCGCCGGGGCCGGGCATCAGATATTCGACGAAGTCGCGCGGGCCGTGATCGGGATTTGGATAATAAGGCTCGGGTGTTTCGAACAGCGCGTGGCTGATCCCCATCCAGGCGCCGCCGACGAGCTGCTGCTCCACCAAGCGCGGATTGAGCGCGCGGCCGAGTTCATACGCGCTGTCCATGCGCACCATCGCGACCTCGCCGGTCTCATCGTCAACCTCGACCTCGGCGACGAGGCAGGCGTGCGCATAGCAGGTCGCCGGTGACATCTCGCCGGTCTCGGGATTGACCTCGGACAACGGCACCAGAAAGATGCCGCGCCCCGATATGGTCTTGCCTTGCTTGAACTGCGCGGCGATGGCGACATCTTTGGTAGAGATGGAACGGTGCGGCGCACCCTTGACGTGGATATTGCCGCGCCCGTCGGTCTCGAGATCGGCGGCGTTGACCTCCAATTCCTCGGCGGCAGCCTCCATCATGACACCGCGAGCCTCTTTCGCGGCCGCCATCACCGCGTTACCGACGCGATGCGTGCCGCGCGAGGCGAACGAGCCCATGCAATGCGGGCCGGTGTCGGAATCGGCGGTGTCGACATAGACGTCCTCGACCGGCACGCCGAGCGTCTCCGCGCAGATCTGCCGTGTCACCGATTTCATGCCCTGGCCGAGGTCGATCGACGACAGCGACACCGCGAATTTGCCGCTGGGATTGGAATGCACCAATGCCTGGCTGGGGTCGCCGCCGAGATTCATGCCGATGGGGTAGTTGATCGAGGCGATGCCGCGTCCGCGATGCTTTGTCATGGTCAGCGCCTCCTGGTGCCGAAGACGGAGGAGAAACGGGTGGCGCCATGCGACGGCGACGGAGCCGGCGGCCGCGGGGAAGGCGGCGCCGGTGTGGGCGGTGGTGGTTGGATCGTGGCAGGTGGCGCGCGATCGTAGGTGGTACGCTGCTGCGAAACTGTGGCGCGTTGTGCGGCGGGTTCGAGCGGCGTCGTGGGTATTGCCGCCCGGCTGCCGCCGCCGTCCTTGCGCGAGGACATGCGCCTCATCTCCTCGCGCAGCGGCCATTTGGCTTTTTCGGCCGCAACCTGCACGCATTCGATCAGCGCGGTGTTCTTGGCCTCGCGCCGGTGTGCCTTCATGTCGCCGTCGCGATAGGCATTGAGGATGCGGAACTCCAGGGGATCGATGCTGACGAGATGGGCGAGCTTGTCCATCTGGCATTCGAGCGCAAAGTCCATCGCAGTGACACCAAAGCCGCGCATGGCGGTGGCGGGTGTGCGATTGGTGAACACGCAGTAGATGTCGCCGGAAACGTTGGGGATCGTATAGGGGCCGGGCAGGTGGGCCGCGCATTTGACGACGGCATAGCTGGAAAGCCGGGTATAGGCACCGCTGTCGAAGTAGGCGCGGATCTTGCGGGCGATGATGCGTCCGTCACGCATGATGCCATCCTTGATATAGATGCGCTCGGCGCCGCGCGGCGAGCCGAATTGCATCTCCTCCTCGCGGCCGAGCTGGTAGCGCACCGGCCGTCCGGTCAGCATCGCGCCGAGAATGGCGAGCGGCTCGGTGAGCGTATCGACCTTGCCGCCAAAGCCGCCGCCGACCGTGCCGCCGATGAAATGGAAGGTGTTGGAGGGCACGTCGAGGATTTTTGCGCAGGTGTCGAGCGAGAAGAACAGCGCCTGCGTCGAGGTGTAGACGACGTAGCGGCCGTTGGTATCGGGAGCTGCGATCGAGCCATTGGTTTCGGTCGGCGCATGCTCGATCGGCGACATCTGATAGCGCTGTTCGAGGACATGATCGGCCTCGGCAAAGCCGCGCTCGACGTCGCCGAAACGCAGCTTCTGGTGATCGTAGACATCGTGATAGACGAAGGTGTTATTGGGGTAGACTTCGTTGACGACGGGCGCACCGGGCTTCAGTGCGTCCTCGACGTCGAATACCGCGGGCAGCGGCTCGTAGTCGACCCGCACTTTCGCCATCGCCTCATGGGCCTCGCGCGGAGAGTCGGCGACGATCGCGACGATCGGTTCGCCCTTGTAGCGCACCTTGTCGACGGCCAGCGACGGCTCGTCGTCCTTGCCGAAATTGATCAGGCTGAGCAGCGTGTTGAGATTGACCGGCACATCGGCGCCGCGAATGATGCGCCGCACGCCGGGGGAACGTTCCGCTTCCATGGTGTCGATACGGCGTAGGCGGGCGTGGGCGTGCGGGCTGCGCAGCACCTTGAGATGCAGCATGCCCTGCAGCTTATGGTCGTCGAAATAGGTCGACGTGCCCGTGACATGGCCGAGCATGTCCTGGCGCTGCGTGCCCTTGCCGATCTCCTTCAAATTATCGTCGCGCTCGTCGGCGAAGATGTCCTTGCGCAGTTCCAGCATGGCAGTATCCTTTACGCCCGTGCCCGGCCGCCAGATGCGGCGGCGAGTACGGCGTTGATGATCGGTTCATAGCCGGTGCAGCGGCAGATATTTCCCGAGATCGCTTCGATGACCTCGGCGCGGGTCGGCGACGGATTGCGATCGAGCAGCGCCTTCGCGGCCATCAGCATGCCCGGCGTGCAGTAGCCGCACTGTGCGGCGAATTGCTCCATGAAGGCGCGCTGCAGCGGGTGCAGATTGGGGCCGTCCTTGAGCCCGTCGAGCGTTTCGACGGAACGCCCGGCCGCAGTCTCCGCCAGCGTCAGGCAGGAGAGGTGCAGTTCGCCATCGATCAGCACGCTGCAGGCGCCGCAGCCGCCCTGGCCGCAGCCGAATTTCGGCGTCATGTCGCCGATCCCTTCACGGAGCGCGACCAGCAGGTTGACGCCGCCGTCGACGAACAGGGCGACGTCGCGGCCGTTATGACGAAACTGGAGCGGGGTCTTGGTCATGAATGCTTACTCCAGGCCGGACAGCAGGCGCCGAAGATGGACGCCGACGATCTCGCGGCGATACCACGCGCTGCCGAGAGCGTTGTCGGCGGGCGACACGCCCTCGGCGGCCACCGCCGCGGCGGCGCTGATCGCGGCGTCGTCGAGCGCACGTCCTTCCAGCGCCCGCTCGGCGGCGCGTGCGCGAATTTGCATCGGGGCCATCGATCCCAGCGCGATGCGCGCGCCCGAGACGCGGCCGCCGCTGACCGGCAGATGTGCGGCCAGCGTGATAACCGAGCCGCCCTTCGGCTTGATGCGCGCGATCTTGCGATAACGGAAGGCATCGGCGTTCGCAGGACGCTGGCAGGAGACCGCGAGCACCAGTGCGCCGCTTTGCCGCTCGCGGGATTGCAGGAACTCCTCGATCCCCATGTCGCGGGCGCCGAGGCCGCCCTGGACCGAGACGGCCGCATCGAGCGCGAGCAGCGCGACGGTGAAATCGCCATAGGGATTGGGCGCAAACAGATTGCCGCCCACCGTGCCCATGTTGCGCACGGCCGGTCCGCCGATCGAGCGTGCCGGCGCGTGAAGAAAGGCAAGCTCGCGTTCGGCCAAGATTTTGGCGAAGGTGACGCCGGCGCCGATCGTGATGCGCGAGCTCGACACGTCGATGCGAGACAATGCCCGGTCGGTGGCGCGGACCACGGTCGAGATCGAGATGTCGCCCTCGTTGAGCGCGCGCATGACCAGCGTGCCGCCGCCGAGATAGCGGGCGCTGCGGTCGGACGACAATGCCGAGGCTGCTTCGCCAAAACTTGCGAATGTTTTCACCGTGACGGGCATGGGGTTGCCTCCGCTGTCATGCGGTCTCCTTCAGGTGCCGGCGAATGGCATCGAAGCCGGCTTGGTAGATCTGTTCGGCGACCATCTGCGTCAGCCGCTCGGCATCCGCGGGACGCGCCGTAAAACGGGATTCCCAGTGCCAGAAAGTACGGTCGCCGTCCGTGACCGGCAGCAGCCGGACATGGGCGACATAGTTGAACATCGGGATCGGCGTATCGAGCAGGCAGTAGCTGAAGGTCTGTTCGAGATCGGACAGCGCCAGCAACTGTTCGCGCAGCTCCGAGCCGTCCTGCAGCTTGAACCGGCGTACGCAGCCGATCTTGTCGGACGTCTGCGCGCGCTCGATCGTGCTGGTCGCCACCGCGGGGTGCCAGCGGTCATGGCCGTTGAAATCGCGCAGCACGTTCCACACCGCGCCCGTCGGCGCGTTGAGAACCGTGCTTTTGACGATATGCGGCACGCTAGCCTCCAAAGGCGCGCTTGAGCGCGTCGAACCCGCCTTGGAACACGCCGGAGCCGATATTGTTCACGAGTTCGTTCTCGCGCTCCGGCGCGCAATCGAACTCGGCGCTCCATTCCAGAAAAGTCTGGTCGCCGTCGGTCACCGGCGTCAACCGCAGCGTTGCGACGTAGTTCTCCACCCCCATCGGAGACTCCAGGATCGAATAGGTGCAGAACATGTCGTAGTCGGAGAGGCCGAGCAGCTTTTCGCGGATGCGGTCGCCATTGCGCAGGCGAAAATCCCGCACGCAGCCGATCTTGTCGGCGGGCTCGCCGCCTTCGATCCGGCTCTCCGCAATCGCCGGATGCCAGTTGGGCAGGCCGTTGAAGTCGCGGACGCGCGCCCAGACGCGGTCGTTGCGGGCATTGACGACGGTGGAGACGTAGACGCGGGCCATGGCGTGATCTCACCCTTTCTTGCGCGGTCCGCGTTCGGCGGGAGGCTCGCCGGGGCTGGAGGGAGGCGTGTCGGGTTTGGCGGGCCCGGCCTTGCGGGCCGAATCCTTGATGCCCTGCATGTCGCGCGCTTCGCGGATCAGGCCCGGCATCTTGGCGAGGCTGCCGCCCTCGACGCCGATGTCGGACAGGATGGAGTCGATCAGCGGCGCCTGCACCCGGTAGCGCAGCGCCGAATCGATCACCTCGTCGGTGGCGCTGCGGCCCCCGTTGCCACCGCCGTTGTTTGCGAGCCCGTCCACCTGAAGAATGCGGATGCCCTCGATCTTCTCCATCGGCTTGACGCTCTCGCGCACGATGCCCTCGATGCGGTCGAGCAGCTTGCGGCGGAACAGCGAGTAGCGCGCCTGGTCGGTGAGCACGTTCTCGGCTTCGTTGAGCAGCCGCTGCGCCTCGGCCTCGACCGCGGCGCGCACACGCTCGGCGTCGGCCGCGATCTTGGTTTCCTCGGCTCGCTTCTCCGCCAGCAGCACCTCGATGGTCTTCTGTCGCTTGGCGATCTCACTGTCGCGGGCGGTGACGACGCGCTCGGCGGCCTCCGTCGCGCGCACCCGCGCATCCTCGGCCGCCACCTTGGCGGCGGATTCCTCCAGCGATTTCTGATAGAGAGCGATCGCCTTCTCCATCAGCGCCGTCTCCACATCTTTTTCGCGGTTGACCTCCAGCTTGCGCAGGTCGCGCTCGCGGCCGATGCGGGCCTCGTCGAGGCCGCGATCGGAGGCGATACGGGCTCGTTCGACTTCCTCGCGGGAGGCGATCTCGGCTTCCTGCAGCGCCTGGACGCGGCCGACCTCGAGCTGCTCGATCGCGCGGCGTCGGGCGAGCCGTGCGGCTTCGAGCGCCTGCTCGCGCGAGACATCCGTCGTCTCGACTTCCTTGCGGGCGTTGATCTCGGCCTGCTTGACCTGACGGTCGGCATCGATGCGCTCGGAGCGTTTTGCGGCGAGCGCGATCACGCGCTCCTCGTCGGCGATCTCGACCGTCTTCTTCTGGTCGATGTTGAGCACCTCGCGCGTTTTGGACGAAGCGATGCGCTCGGCTTCCAGCGCCAGCTCGACCTCGACGCGGCGGCGTTCGATCGCGTCGCGGCGCTTGAGCTCGGCAGCCTCGATGGCTTCGGTGCGCTCGATCTCGAGTCCCCTGGTTTCCTTCTCGGCGCGGATGCGCTGGGCGGCGACGACCTTCTCCTGGGCAATCCGCGCGGCTTCGATCGCTTCGCGCGAGGCGATATCGGCCTCCTCGACGGCGCGGTTGCGCGCGATTTCGAGCGAGCGAACACGCTCTTCCTGCGCGATGCGGGAGGCTTCCGTGGCCTCACGCGCGGAAATGCCGGCGACTTCCAGCGCCTGGTTACGCTCGATTTCCAGCTTGCGCGTGGCGTGCTCGGAGCTGATGCGTTCGGCGGCCAGTGTCCGCTCGCGGGCGATCCGTGCCGCTTCGACGGCCTTCTGCGCCTCGATCTCCGCTTCCTGAATGGTGCGCACCTGCGCAATTTCCAGCGAGCGGGTGCGCTCGTCGGAAGCGATCCGCTCGACATTGACGATCGTGGTCTGGGCGATACGGGCCTTTTCGGTCGCCTCGCGCGCCGCAATTTCGGCTTCCTCGACCGCGCGGCTACGCTCGATCTCGCGGCGGCGAGTTTCCTCCTCGTTGGCGATCCGGGCGTCGGTGACGGCGCGATCCTGCTGGATGCGTGCCTTCTCGACCGCCTCGCGCGCCATGATCTCGGCTTCCTCGACCGACCGTGTGCGCTCGATGTCGCGCTGGCGCACTTCGCGCTCCGAGGCGATGCGGGCGGTATCGACCGCGCGCTGGTTGGCGATTTTTGCCTTCTCGATTTCTTCGCGGGCCAGCAGTTCCTTTTCTTCCACCGCACGGGTGCGCTCGATCTCGCGGTGCCGCGTTTCGCGCTCGGAGGCAATGCGGGCCTCGGCAATGGCGAGCTCGTTGGCGATGCGTGCCTTCTCGATGGCTTCGCGGGCCGCGATCTGCGCCTGCTCGGCTTCGGTCTCGCGGAGCGCGCGCTCCCGCGCTACTTCCGTGCGCTGCAGCGCCCGGCGCATCTCGATGTCGCGCTCCTGTTCGAGACGGGCGGTCTCGCTCTCGCGTTCGATCTCCAAGGCCTGGCGCTCGGCATCGAGGTTGCGGGTGCGGATCTTGATCATCGAATCCTGTTCGATGTCATTGCGCAGCTTGCGCCTGGCCTCGATGTCCTCCATCAGCCGCGTCAGGCCTTCGGCGTCAAAACGGTTCGACGGGTTGAAATATTCCAGATCCGTCTGATCGAGATCGGTGATGGCGACGGATTCGAGCTCGAGGCCGTTCTGCGCCAGCGCCTCGGCGGCGGCGGCTTTGACCCGGGCGACATACTCGCCGCGCTGCTCGTGCATCTGCTCCATGGTCATCTCGGCTGCCACCGACCTGATCGCAGAAACGAACTTGCCGGAGAGCAGGGCGTGCAGTTGCCCCGGTTCGAGCGTGCGCCGGCCGAGCGTGGCTGCGGCGATCGCGACGGCCTCGCGGGTTGGCTGCACGCGGACGTAAAAGTCGGCCTCGATGTCGACGCGCATGCGGTCGCGGGTGATCACGGCGTCATGCTGCGAGCGCACGATGCCCATCGGCAGCACGTTCATGTTGACGGGCGTGTAGTCGTGGATGAACGGCAGCACGAAGGCGCCGCCGTTGATCACGACGCGCTCGCCGAGGAGGCCGGTGCGGACGAAGGAGACTTCCTTCGACGAGCGGTGATACAGCCAGTTCACGATATAGACGACGATGGCGATCACGACGACCGCGACGATCAGCCAGAGAATCAATTCGCCAACCAGAGTCCCCGACATCTTCTCCTCCCTTTGCCCTCGGCGTTATCGCGCGCCGATCGCCTTGAATTTGCGTACCTGTTCCGTCAGCGCCCGCTCCACCGGGAGTCGCTCCATCGAGGAGGCGCCATAGAAGCCGTGGCACTTGCGCGTATGTTTCATGATGAAGTCGGCGTCATCGGGTTCGGCGATCGGGCCGCCGTGCGCCAGCACCAGAATGTCCGGGTTGACGCTGAGCGCGGCCGACGCCCAGGTGTCGATCTGTTCCGGACAGTCTTCGAGCTTTAGCGCGGTATGCGCGCCAATCGCGCCGCCGGTAGTGAGGCCGAGATGGCAGACGATGATGTCGGCGCCGGCAATCGCCATGGCCGCGGCCTGGCTTTCGCTGAACACATAGGGCGTCGTCAGCATGTCCTTGTCACGCGCCTTGGCGATCATGTCGATCTCGAGGGCATAGGACATGCCGGTCTCTTCGAGATTGGCGCGGAAGATTCCGTCGATCAGCCCGACGGTTGGAAAGTTCTGCACGCCGGCGAAGCCGAGCGCTTTCAATTCGTCGAGGAAACGATCCATGTCGCGGAACGGATCGGTGCCGTTGACGCCCGCGAGCACCGGCGTCTTGGTGACGACCGGCAACACTTCGCCGGCCATCTCGACCACGATCGCATTGGCATCGCCGTAGGGCATCAAGCCGGCCAGCGAGCCGCGTCCGGCCATGCGGTAGCGGCCGGAATTGTAGATCACGATCAGGTCGACGCCGCCGGCTTCCTCGCATTTGGCTGATAGGCCGGTGCCGGCGCCGCCGCCGACGATCGGCTCGCCTTTGGCCACCATGCTGCGAAATTTCTTCAGAATCTTTGCGCGTTCGAACTTCGCCATGGTCACCTCGCAACTCTCCGGCGCGTCCCCGGGCGTCCGACCAGAGGGCGGAGCGCGGCGACGATGGCGGATGCAAATTCGGGATCGTTGATATGGCGCTTGATGCGAACGAGCTGGCGATTGCCGGTCTGACGCACGCTGCGCTCCAGCGCCGTGAACAGCGCGGCATCGGCCTCCGGGTCCCAGAACGCCTGGCCGGGGACATCGAGCGCGGAAACGCCGCCTTCGGGCAGGAAGAAGCGAACCGGCCCATCCATCCGGTTGAGCTTCTCGCCGATCCAGCGTCCGATGCGCTCGTTCTCCTCCACCGTGGTGCGCATCAACGTCACCTGTGGATTGTGAATGTGGAATTTGCGCTGGCGGTAGCGCTCGGGGATGCTGTCAGGCGCGCCGAAATTGACCATGTCGAGCGCGCCGACCGAGCCGATGAACGGCACGCGGCTGCGGATGATGGCGCCGAAGCGGTCGTCGGTCGCGGGGAATACGCCACCCATTAGGAAGTCACAGACCTCCGTCGTCGTGAGGTCGACGACGGCGGCGAGCATTCCGGAATCGACCAGCTTCTCCATTGAGCGGCCGCCGACGCCGGTGGCGTGGAAAACGAGGCATTCGAAATCGTTGCGCAGCTCGGCCGCGATCTTCTGCACGGCCGGTGTCGTCACGCCGAACATGGTGATGCCGATTGCCGGTAGATCGGCCGGTGCGTTACGCTCGGCCGCGCCTTGATTTTCAAGCCGCGCCTTCACCATGCCGGCGATGGCGTTGGCGCCGTTGGCGAGCACGGCGCGTGAGATCGAGTTGAGACCCTGCACATCGGTCACCGAATACATCATGGTGATATCGGCGGGCCCGACATAGGGGCCGACATCGCCTGACGCGACCGAGGAGATGATGAGCTTCGGCACGCCAACGGGAAGGGCGCGCATGGCGGGCGCGACCAGCGAGGCGCCGCCGGAGCCCCCGGCCGAAATGATCCCGGCGATGTTGCCCTGACGGCGTAGCCAGTTGGCAAAGGCATCCGCCATCGCCGCCACCGACGCGCCGCGATCGGAGCCGAACACGGTCGATCCGCCGCGTCCGTGGTTGAGGGCGATCTCCTGGGCCGACACGTCGCAGGTCGAGAGCTTGCCGCTGGTGGAGACGTCGACGAGGCGCGTCCGGAGGCCCTGTCCGGCGATCACGTCGCGGATGAAGCGCAGCTCCTCCGCCTTGGTATCGAGCGTTCCGACCACGAGAACGACCGGCGGTCCGGACGTGCTTTGCGCGCTCGCGCCGGGCTGGCGCCGTTGCCGCGCCGCGTCCTCGATACGCGTCACGCCTGTCGATAGCGTGCGCGCGGCAGCTTCGATGCGGGCAATCGGTGCCGGCTGCGACCAGCGCGTCGGCAGCGTGGGATTGGAGATGTAGATCCGGACCGGCGCCGTGCCCGATGCGCGCGTCGGCGCAGGCTGCGCCCTGGTCTCCGTGCCTGCATTGGTGACGTCGAGATCCGCTTCCGGCTCGGCGCCGTGGACGCCGACGCCGAGCAGGCGCTGTTGCAGTTCGCGGTCGGCGGCAAGGCGCGCGGAATCGATGATGCGGTTGACGCGGCCATTGACCACGATCGCGACATTTTTCGAGATCGCGGTCGCGACGCCGATATTCTGCTCGATCACGAGCACCGACATGTCGCCGTCCTCGCCGAGCCGCACGAGCATGTCCTCGACCTGGGCAACAATGACGGGCGCAAGCCCCTCGGTCGGCTCGTCCATGATGAGCAGATGCGGATTGGTCAAAAGCGCGCGCGAGATCGCCAGCATCTGCTGTTCGCCGCCTGAGAGCTGGCCGCCGCCATGGTCCTTGCGCTCGGCAAGGCGGGGAAAGGTCTCGTAGATGCGATCGATGCTCCAGGCGCCGCGGCGCATGCCGGCGGCGAGCCGCAAATGCTCGTCGACGCTGAGCGAGCGCCAGAGCCGGCGGCCCTGCGGAACATAGCCGACGCCTACCTGCGCGATCCGCGTCGGGCTGAAGCGCGTGATGTCCTCACCGCGCACGCGAACCGAGCCGCCGCTCGCCCGCAGCAGGCCCATGATGGTCTTGCACAGCGTGGTCTTGCCCATGCCGTTGCGGCCGACCACCGAGAACACACCGGCATCGAGGGTGAGATCGACGCCTTGCAGCGCATGGGAATGGCCGTAATAGACGTCGAGACCCCTGACTTCGAGCGCAGGCGCGGAGCGGCGGATATCACTCATGGCCGGCCCCCAGATAGAGTTCCTGCACCTCGGGGTCGGCTTCGATCTCGTGCGGCAGGCCTTCCTTGAAGACACGGCCGTTGTGCATCATCGTGACGCTTTCGACGACGCGGAGCGCAACATCCATGTCGTGCTCGATGATGATGTAGCCGATATGGGCGGGCAGGGAGGTCAGGATTTCGACCAGCTCGCGACGCTCGGTGGGGGATAGCCCAGCCGCTGGCTCGTCGAACAGGATGAAGCGCGGCGCGCCGGCCAGCGCGAGTGCGATCTCGAGCTGGCGCTGCTGGCCGTGCGCGAGCTCGGCTACGCGCTGCTCCCTCACGGATGTCAGATGCACCGCCTGGATCAGCGTCTCGGCCGCGCTCATCAGGGCGTCGTTCGCACCCGGGCGCAAGAAAGAATACCGACCGCGGGAAACGCCGCGGCAGGCGAGGTAGACATTATCTCGCACGGTGAGTCCGGGGAACAGCGCCGAGATCTGATAGGTGCGGCGCAGGCCGCGCCTGATCCGCTCGTAGGGCGGGAAGTGGGTGATGTCCTCGCCGAAGAAGCGGATCGTGCCGGAAGACGGCGGAAAGTCGCCGGTCACGCAGTTGAACAGCGTGGTCTTGCCGGCGCCGTTGGAGCCGAGCACGGCACGGCGTTCCCCGGGGCGAACCGTGATGGTGACGTCGGTGAGCGCCGCGAGTGCGCCGAACAGCCGCGTCACCCCGCGCAGCTCCAGCGCGGCGCCGGCGCCGACGGCCGAAAAGCGTGGCACCGACCTATCCATGGCCATTCTATCCATGACCTTGGCCTCCAGTGCGCTTGTCCGGCGTGGCCGTGCTGCGCCGCCAGCGCTCCCACAGTCCGATCACGCCATCCGACGACCAGAACACGATGGCGAGGAAGCCGAGGCCGATCAGCAGGCGGAAGCGATTGCCATCCAGCCCGAACTTGACCAGGAGATCGAGCGCGAAGGTGCGCAGGATCACGAAGATGAATGCGCCGATATAGGGGCCGACGGGACGGGTGATGCCGCCGACCACGGCAATGATCAGGATATCGATGCAGGCCCCGACGCTGACCGAGCCAGGCGAGATCTGCCGGTAGTTCCAGACCTGCAGAACGCCGCCGAGCGCTGCGATGAAGGACGCGAACGCATAGGCCGCCACGCGGTGCGCGTTGACATTGAAGCCGAGCGCCGCCATGCGGCGGGGATTGTCGCGCACGCCCTGCAGCGCGAGGCCGAACGGCGCGCGCGAGACGTATTGAACGGCAAAATAGCAGAGCGCCGCAACGCCGAGCGTGATGTAGTAGAAGGGGATGTCGGCGCGCCAGTCGACGCCCCAGAATTTCGGTGTTGCGACGGTGTTGATGCCGGTGTGGCCGCCGAAGATCGGCCAGTTCTGGTTGGTGAAATAATAGAAAGCGGCGCCGATCGCGAGCGTGATCATGATGGTGTAGATGCCCTCGGTGCGCACGGCGAGCGCGCCGCCGAGCGTGCCGAAGATCGTCGCAAGCAGCAGCGCCATCGGCGTTGCCAGCCACCACGGCCAGCCGAGGCTGATATTGGTGTTGGCGCTCATGCCGAACACCGCGACCATGTAGGCGGCAAAGCCGGCAATGGTGAGCTGCATCAGGCTGACCATGCCGCCATAGCCGGCGAGGAACATCAGGCTGAGCGCGATGGTGCCGAGGATCAGCGTGGTGGCAAATATCTCGATCAGGAAGAAGCCGTTGGCGATCAGCGGCATGATCACGAGGATCACGGCCACCAGCCAAACCGCCGGCTTGTTGAATTCGGGCAGCGTCAGGAACGCGGCGCGCTGCGCGGCGCGCGGCTGGCTAGTCGGAGAATGCGCGCCCTGGACCAATGACATGTCAGCGCCTCGCCAGAAGGCCTTGCGGGCGCAACGCCAGCACCAGCACCATGATGAGGAAGGTCACCACGATCGCGTAGGTCGGGATGTAGACGGAGCCGAGCTGCTCGGCGAGGCCGATGATGATGGCGCCGAGGGCCGCGCCGGGGATCGATCCCATGCCGCCGACGATGACGACGACGAGGGAGGCGAGCAGAAAGCGGGTGTCTTCGCCGGGCGAGAGCGACTGGAAAGTTCCGCCGACGACGCCGGCGATGCCGGCAAGCCCGGCGCCGAGCGCGAACACGGCAACGAAGACGAGCTGGATTGGCACGCCGGTCGCGGCCAGCATGTCGCGGTCATCGACGCCAGCCCGCACCATCATGCCGACGCGGGTGCGGTTGAGTGCCAGCCACATCACGATACCGATTACGATCGCGGCGACGAAGATCACGAGCCGCACCAGGGGATAGCGCAGATAGACCGCCTCGCCCGACGATTTGACTGCCGTCACCAGCGGCAATTCCACGGGTCCGATCAGCCAGCTCGGGGTCTGGATCTGGTAGAAATCGCCGCCGAACACCCACAGCATCAGATCGGCAAACACGATCGAGAGGCCGATCGTGACCATGGTCTGGCGCAGATCCTGCCCCTCCATGCGGCGAAAGACGACGATTTGCAGGACGATGCCGAGCACGGCGACGCCAAGGAATGCGATGATGAAGCCGAGGATCCAGGAACCGGTCCAGGTGCTGATGGCGTAGCCGATATAGCCGCCGAACAGATAGAGCGAGCCGTGCGCCAGGTTGACGTTGCGCATCAGGCCGAAGATCAGGGTGAAGCCGCTTGCCACCAGGAAGTAGAGGCTGCCGAGCGTGATGCCGTTGAAGACGGCGTTGAGGAACACCCGCTTCCTGCCGATCGCCTCTTCGAGGCCGGGCGGCCAGACGGCAAGGATCAGCCATAGCAGCAGCGCGACCACGACGAGCGTGATCAGCGCCCATGCCGGATGGCGTTCGATGAACCTCGTCACGGCAATCGCCCGGCCGTCGCCATACCGTCCTCCCAGACGCCGCGGCCGTTTTGGCTCGCGTTTTCGGACCATCCTAACGGTGCCGAAAACCGTGCACTTGATCGTCAGTATCTTTTCGCGAGCATGTTTCCGCGCCAGGCGCGCTTACGGCCGCAAGACTTTGGCGGCGCGGCGGTATTCCGTCGGCGCCATTCCGACATTGGCCGCGAAGAAGCGGGTGAAACCGCTCTGCGAGGAGAAGCCGAGATCGAAGCCGATATCGGCGATCGGCACCTCGGTCGCGACCAGCGCGTCGAGCGCCTGTTCCATGATCAGCGTGTTGAGGTAGAGGTTCGGGGTGACGCCGGTCTGGGTGCGGAACAAACGGTAGAAGTGTGGACGCGACAGGCCCGCAGCGCGGGCGATCGAATCCAGCTCGATCTCGGCGCCAGGGCTTTCCGACATCAGCTTGATGGATTTGCGGACGCGAAAGTCGGTGACGGCGGTCGCCGTGCGGGTCTCTGCCACCGGCTCGGAGCGCTGCCAGCTCTCCTCATAGCAACTATCGATCAACTGCCTGAGCTCGCAATCGAGGCTGCTCAGCGAGGGGGCCCCGCAGACCAATGCTGCAGTGCGCCTGATGTGTCTGTCGAGGGTAACCGTTCGCTTGAAGCAGGTGCGGCCGAACCGCAAGGAGTGGGCCCGCGCGGCATCAGGGGCGAACCATTCGGCGTTGACGTAAAGCACGAAGAAGATCGCGCCGTTGTCGACGTCGGTCGGGACAAAGTTGTGTGGTTCCCAAGGGTTGACGGCGACAATGGAGTCTTCGCCGAGCAGCCATCGCTCATCGCACACGTCAATGCGGGCCGGCGTCCCACCGACATGAAAGATCAGGTGCCCTTCACGATGCGCATGCATGTTGAAGGGACGGTTCAACTGATAGACCGTCGCGCGACCGAACCGGCCGTGGAAGACGGCCAGAGCCTTGCTCATGCCTTCCCTCCCGCGGGATGTTCTTGTCTTTTCGACCAGCGTTCAACATCCACCGCGAGAATGCAAGTGGTTCGCATCAAGGGCCAATCACATCCGCCCGGTCGCGCCCGAGCCCCGGCATGACCGGGGCCCGTTCGCAGATGCGAAGAACTCAGTACTTCTTGCACTCCGGAACCGTCCGGCTCGGCAGGCCGATCTTGGAGAACACCGCGGGGTCGTAGCCCAGCGTCTGGTTCACGTTCGGGATCACCTTCACGACCTTGCTGAAGAGGGCGCCCTTGCCGTCATCGACCACTTCGGTGACGAAGTTGGTTCCGATCGCCTGGCGGTTGGAGTCGAGCTTGATCTTGCCGTTCGGCGCGTCGAGCTCGATCTTGGCAAGTGCTTCCTTGTATTTTGCCTGGTTGTTGCTGAGATCGCCGTTGACCTGGCGCAGCGCGAGGATGAGCGCCATCGTCGAGCCGTAATAGTTGGTGGCGAGCAGCGAGGGGCTCGGGAACCTTTTGTTCGGCGGGAAGGCGTCCTGATAGGCCTTCACGAACTTCTGCCAGCCCGGATCCTCCCAGGTATCGGCCTGGCCGCTGGCGGCGATAGTGCCGAGCAGCGCATTCTTGGCGTTGCCCTTGGCGGAGAGGATGGTCTGGTCGACCATGATCGATCCGCCCATCAGATGCGCCTTGCCGCCGGCCTGCTGATACTGGTTGAGGAAATTGACGGCGTCGGCACCGCCGAGGCCAAGATAGATCGCGTCGACATCGTCGGGCAGGGCGGCGATGACCGAAGCAAAATCCTTGGTGCCGAGCGGCACCCATTGCCGGTTGGTGACCTGTCCGCCGGCGCCGCAGAATTCGAGCACCAGCCCGAACACCTGCGTGTAGATGAAAGAGTAGTCTTCGCCGACGGTTGCGATCTTCCGATAACCCTTGGTCTCATAGGCGTATTTGCCGAGACCAACCTGCCACTGGGCGCCGTCCATGTTGTAGCGGAAGAAGTTCGGCGACGGATCGACGTAAGTGGTTTCCTGCGCGCCGGAAGCGGCGTTGATGAACGTCAGCTCCGGCCTCGTCTTGGCAAAATTCTTCACGGCGATGCCTTCGTCGCCTGACAGCGGCGAGAGCAGGATCTGGACCTTGTCCTGCTCGATCAGCTTGCGCACCGCGCGAACCGCGGAATCAGGCGTCGCATCCGTGGACGCGATGATGAATTCGAGTTCCTTGTCGCCGACCTTCTTGCCGAGCGTATTGATCGCGGTCTGGTGGCCGCGGATGCCGTCTTCGCCGAGCACCGTATAGGTGCCTTCGAGCGTCGCGGTGACGCCGACCTTGATCTTCTCCTGAGCCATGGCAGCGCTGGAGAGCAACAGGGTGCTCAGCGCGACCAGTCCCGCACAGCTTCTCAACATCGAACCCCTCCCTTGTATCGCCAGCGCTTGGATTGCCGGCTCTTTGATCGTCAGGCCTTGATTGCGAGCTCGTTTCAGAATCGCATGCGGTCGACGCCGGTTGCGTGGCGTGCAGCCGGAATGCATTCGGAACCGCCGGAGCGAAAGCTAGCTGATCACTGGGGCGGCGCGTGCAGCTTGGCCGGCCGCAACTTGATCGGTAGTCTCATTTTGCATGTTGCGCCGCGAAGGCATCGCTCAGGGCGTTTGGGTATCAATGGGACAGCCTGCCGCAGTCGAAAGTTGCGTTTCCGCAAAAACGAACGAATCCTCAAAGCAAGACAGCACCCTTGAACGGAGGTGGGCGTGTTTGATCTGCGAGTGGCGCGACACCGGGTGATCGTCGCGATATTTGTGACAGCCATGCTGACCTGGTGGACGGGCACCACGGTTGTCGCGGCAGGCGATCTCTATCGCGCGAAGGTCACCGTGACGGGCCAGGGCGAGGCCAACCGCATGCTCGGCTTTGCCGCGTGCCTGGAAGACGTCCTCATCAAGGTGTCAGGTGCACAGAAGCTCAGCGGCGACCGGCGATTGGCACCGTACAAGGCGAAGGCAAAAAGCTTCGTCACCTCATTCAGCTATCGTGACCAGTTCTTCGGCAAGCCAATCCGTGACGAGCAGGGCACCCGCGACCGGCCCTACGACCTGACGGTCGATTTTGAGGAAAGCAAGATCGACGGGATTCTTGGGATGCTCGGTCTCAAGCCCTGGCTATCGCACCGTCCGGTGCTTGCGGTGTTTGTCGCGATGGAGCAGGGCCCAAGAAAATACGTCGTGACCATCGATGGCGCCCAATCCGACCTGCAGCGCGACGCCTTGCTCGCCGCGGCCGACAAGCGCGGCATGCTCATCGTGCTGCCCGGGGAGGCGGCATTGACAAAATCGAACATCACGGGCGAGACGCTCGAGGCGAGCCCGTTGTCGGCGCTTGCTCCGATCGCTGCCGAACAGGACGCGGAAGCCGTTCTGACCGGGCGCTTGGTCTGGGATGACCAGCAGCTCGGCTGGGCCACGCAGTGGAAGATGGAGTGGAGTGGCCGGGCGCACCGCTGGCAGGTTCGCGGCGTCACATTCGATGAAGCCTTCCGGCGCGGCATCGGCGGCGCGGCGCAGGTTTTTTCAGGCAATGGCGACTTGTCAAGCAAAGGCGACTGACGCCGCCGCGCTTATGGCGGCCGAGCACCTATGCGGCGTCACGAAATAGCAGAGCCCGGCAACCGAATGCCGGGCTCCGTGAGATTGATCGTGCTACTTCTTGTAGGCGGCGATCACGGCTTCACCATCAGTGCCGGCCTTCTTGAGCCAATCGGCCGTGAGCTGCTCGCCGATTTTCTCGAGGCCGGACTTCAATGCCGGCGGCGGCGGCAGCACCTTCATCTTGTTGGCTGCGAGCTGTTCGAGATACCACTTCGCCTTTTCCTCCGCGAGCTTCCAGCCGCGTTCTTCGGCAACCGCTGCCGCCTTGAGGATCGCTTCCTGGGTCGGCTTGTCGAGCGCGTCGAACGCCGCCTTGTTCACGAAGGTCACGTTTTTCGGAATCCAGGCTTGCGTATCATAGAAGTGCGTCATGGTTTCCCAGGACTTGCTGTCATAGCCAGTGGATCCCGAGGTCATGAAGGCGTTGACGACGCCGGTCGCCAGCGCCTGCGGCAGTTCGGCCGCCTGGATGGTGACCGGCTGGGCGCCGACCAGTTCGGCGATGCGCGAGGTGCCAACATTGTAGGCGCGCCATTTCAGGCCCTTCATGTCCTCGACGGTGTTGATGTCCTTCTTGGCGTAGATGCCTTGCGGCCCCCACGGCACCGCGAACAGCAGCATAAGGCCTTGCGACGCGAGCTTCTTCTCGATCGCGGGCTTCGATGCGAGCCACAGCTTCTTGGCCGCCGGATAGCTCGTCGCCAGGAACGGGATGACGTCGATACCGAACATCGGATCCTCGTTCTCGTGCAGCGAGATCAGGACTTCGCCGGCCTGCGCCTGCCCGGTCGCGACCGCGCGCTTGATTTCCGGCGCCTTGAACAGCGATGCCGCGGGATGCACGGTGATCTGCAGCTTGCCGCCGGTTGCATCGCCGACGTCCTTGGCGAATGCAATCAGGTTCACCGAATGCGGATTGTCCGCAGGATAAGCCGCCGGAAGATTCCATTTCGTCTGCGCCATTGCGGGCAGGGCGAAAGCCGCAACGCAGGCGGCGATCGCGCACGTCTTCAAAAGCCTGAACATAAAAACACCTCTCTCTAGCCAGGGAACGCCATCTGCGGCAGCACCATTACGATGGAAGGAAATACCGTGATGATGGCAACCGCGAGAACAAGCAGGAAGAAGAACGGCAGGGCCGCCTTGGCGACCGTGTTGGAATCCTTGCCGCTCATGGTCTGCAGAACGAACAGGTTGAAGCCGACGGGCGGGGAGACCTCGGCCATCTCCACCACCAGCACCAGGAAAATGCCGAACCAGACGAGATCGAAGCCGGCCTGCTTGACCATCGGAATCACGATGGCGGTGGTCAGCACGATCATGGAAATGCCGTCGAGCGCCGTGCCGAGCACGATGTACATGACGGTGAGCGCGGCGATCAGCGCATAGGGGCTGAGTTGCAGGCTGTTGACCCAGCTCGCCAGCGCCATCGGAATGCCGGTATAGGCCATCGACGTGCCCATGTAGGAGGCGCCGGCGAGGATCAAGAGGATCATGCAGTTGACCCTGGTTGCACCCATCACGCTCGCCCAGAACGACTCCCACGTCAGCGCGCCCTGCCACCATGCAATCGCGAGCGAGCCGAGCACGCCCCAGGCGGCGCATTCGGTCGCCGTCGCCCAGCCCATCAACAGCGACAGAAAGACGAAAATGATCAACAGCAGGCAGGGAATGAGATTGAGCGATTCGGAGATGCGCTGGCGCAAACTCATGGCGGGTTCGGCCGGCGGCGTCCGTTTTGGATTGGCGAGCGACCAGATCGCGATGTAGCCGGAGTAGAGCACCATCACCAGAAGGCCCGGCAGAAAACCGGCTAGGAAGACCTGAATGATCGAGACGTTCGCCTGCACGGCGTAGACCACCATGGTGATCGACGGCGGGATCAGAATGCCGAGCGTGCCGGCGCCGGCGAGCGAGCCGAGACTGAGGTCTTCGTTATAACCGCGCTTCTTCAACTCCGGCAGCGCGATCTTGGCAACCGTGGCGCAGGTCGCGGCCGACGAGCCCGACACCGAGCCGAACACTCCGCAGGCTAGTACGTTGACGTGCATGAGTCGGCCCGGCAGCCAGTTCAGCCAGGGTGCAAATCCGCGGAACATTTCCTCCGAAAGCCGGGTGCGGAACAGAATCTCGCCCATCCAGATGAAGAGCGGCAGCGCCGCGAGCGACCATGACGCACTGTTGCCCCACACCGTGGTCGCCAGCACGCTGCCCGCCGGAATGTTGCCGCCGGCGAACTGCATGCCGGCCCATCCTGTCGCCATCAGGGCGACGGCAATCCAGACGCCGGCGCCGAGCAGCAGCGCGAGGAATCCGAGCAGAATGGCGGCGATCGAGAGCAGCTCCATGTCAGACCCCGCTCTGCATGGCGCGCTCGACGACTTCCTCGGCGCTCTGCGGCTTCGGCAGTTCGTAGCGCGGCGAAAAGCCGCGCAGGACATGGATCAGTTCGTCGACAAAGGCAATGAAGAGAATCGCAAGACCGCCGCTGTAGCCGAGCTGTGGAATCCACAGCGGCACCGCGATGACGCCTTGCGAGATGTCGGAAAATTTAAGCGATTGCCAGGTCATGACCGCCGCATGCCAGGCGAAAAACCCGATGAAGCCGGCGCCGACGATCAGCGCTACGATCTCGACGTAATGACGTACGTTGTCGCTGAGGCGGTCGATCAGAAGGCCGACACGGATCATTTCGCCATGCTTGAAGGTGTGGGCGAGCCCGAGGAAGGCGGTCGCCGCCATGCACCAGGAAATGAAATCATCGCCGGCAGGAATATTGATGCCGAGCGGCCGGCCGCCCGACAGCAGCATCATCAGCACGAAGATGGCAATAAGGAAGAGACCGGCGAGATAGCCCGAGAACAGGTAGAGTCGATCAAGAAACACGCGAAGCAAAGCCCATCCTCCTCCTGCACGCCTATCGCCGGAAGCAATAGACGTACCATTTCCGGCATATTCTCTTTCGGAAAACGTCTGCGGGCACAAGCCCGCCGAAAGTGGATGAAGGGCAGGAGGCGCTTCCTGCGGTCGCAGAAGCGCCTTGACAGCCGAAATGTTTCGCGCGCACATTCTTACACTAAGTAAGAATGACGACAGGGATGGAAATGTCGGAGCAGCCGAGAAGTCGGCGGCAGACGCGTGCGGCCATTCTGGGGCATCTGCTCCAGTCGGGCGGCATGTTTCGGCCGCCGCTGGCCAAGGCGGTGCGCCTTTCCGAGGCGAGCCTGTCGCGCATCCTGTTCGATCTGAAGGCGGAGGGCCTGATCGAGGAAGTCAGGCGGCCTGCGCCTTATGTGGGTGGTCCGACAGGCTTGGTGTCTCTCGATAACTCTGTCGCGCTCGCGGCCATTGAGCTGACCGCGCAGCGGCTGAGCGTGGGCGTCGGCGGGCTTTCGGGCGAACTGCATTATACCGAACGTCTGCCGCTGCCGAAAACGCCAACGGTCGAATCCGTCGGCCGGGTATTTCACGATGCGCTGCAATTGCTGCAGGACTGGACGCGGCGACGGCGGGTCCGCCTGTCGCAGATCGGCGTGGCGGTCCCCGGTCTCAGCCGGCTCAGCGTATCAGACAATCCGATCATTCCCTGCGACGTCGGGCACGTTCGCGGTCTGCTTGGCGAGATGTTTGCGGACGTGCCGGTCGAATTCACCAATTCGGTCGTGGCGCATGCAATGTTTCACCGCTGCCGCACAGAAGACTATCCGTTTACCGGGACGCATCTGTTCGTCTTTGTCGGCCAGGGCGTTGCGGGCGCGTGGATGGAAGATCCGATCGAGGCCGATGCCCTGCTGCCGGTCGAGCTCGGCCACATGGTGTTCGCGGAGGGCGGGCCGCGGTGCCGCTGCGGCCATCATGGTTGTGTCGAGGCTTTCACGTCGCTCCCCGCATTGGCGGAGCTTCTTGGCATGCCCGAGCCGGAGCTGCTGCAGCTTGGTGCTGAGTGGGTGAATGCAATCCCGATCTCGTCGCGCGTGCGGCAGGAGCTGCGGCGCCGGCTGTTCCGGCTTGGCCTTGCGATCGGCAATACGCTGAACGTAAAGCCTTGTCCTGCCGTGGCCGTCAGCGGCTGGCCGTCGCTGCTCGCGGAAGAGGATCGAAAGGCGGTGGTCGAGGGAATCGATGCCTGCCTGCTCGGCGGGCGCAAATTCGCCGGCGTATCGCTCGCCTTCGTGCCGCCTTCGAACGGCAACGATCCGAACGCCGCGCTGGCCTTCGCCGCCTATTGCCTGGCCTGTCGCGGCGGCATGCCGGCCGCGTCGGTGGAGGCCGCCTGAGATGCCATGAGCCGCGCGGCTCGAACGCGCCAACAAAAGATCACACCGGGAGGAACATGCTATGCCGATCTCCATAACGAGGCGTCACCTGCTCGCTGGATCCGCCGCCGCGCTTGCCATGCCGGCATTTGCCCGTGCGCAAGGCGCGGTCAAGCCGCGCCTGACCGCGATCTCGCAATGGTCGGCCGGCAGCGATGGGGCGGCGATCACGGCGCTCGGCAAGAAATTCGAGGAGAAGGGCGGAATTTGGCAGCACTCGCCCGTTCCTGGGTTCACCACCGAGATGATGAACAAGCTGCGTGCTCAGATCATCGCCGGCGATCCGCCGGCCTGTTCGCAGCTCAAGGGCCCCGAGATTGCGGCCTGGTCGAAGATTGCCCCGACCGTCGATCTCGACGCCGTTGTCGCCGCCGCCGGCTACGAAAAGGTTGTCGCTCCAGACCTTGCAAAGTTGCACAAGCCGGGCGGCAAGTGGATTGCGCTGCCCTTGCAGATCTACAGCACCAACATGCTGTTTCTCTCCAAACGCGCGATGGACAAGGCCAAGGCCGACAAGATCCCCGTCACCTGGGCCGACTTCAACGACCTTGCCGAAAAGATGAAATCAGGCGGCGTCACATATCCGATTGCCAATGGCGGCACCCGTCCCGATGACGGGCAGAAATTCGAGGCCTCTCTCGCCGGCATCAGTCCCGCGGCATACCGCGCGGCCATCATGAATCTCGACAAGAAGGCCCTGGAGGGCCCCGAGATCAAGGCTGCCTTCGCCCAGGTGCGCAAGATCGCCGACTGGATGGATCCCAACGTCGGCGCCCAACACTTTTCGACCAACCTAAAGCGCTTCGTCGACGGCGACATGGGCATGATGATCATGGGCGGTTGGGCGCAGGGCGTGCTGCGCAACGCCGGTTTCAAGTTCGACGACTTCATTATCGCCCCGGGCCCGAGCGACAATGGCAAGCCCGTCTTCCTGTTGAATGCCGATGCGTTCATATTCTGGCAGCGCAAGGAGCCCGACCTGCAGGCCGGCCAGACGCTGATGGCCCAGCTCGTGATGGATCCGGCGATCCAGACCATGTATTCGCAGATCACGGGATCGATACCCGTGCGCACCGATGTCGATCTTTCCGGTGACGGCTGGTCGGAAGGTCAACGGCGGACCGCAGCAGCTCTGAAAGACGCTATCGCCAGCAATCAGGCCGTCCTCAGTGTTGCGCACAACATGGCGCAGGAAAACGGTATGACGGCAGCGATGATTGACGTGATCACAGAGTACGTGAAGAACAAGACGATCAAGCCCGAGCAGGCGGTCACACGCCTCGCCGAGGCCGTCGAGGGCGCACGTTGACCATCGCCGTCTCGACAAGACCGGGCCGGCCGGCGGCTTCTGACGTGGTACGCCGGCTGCCCGAATATCTAACGATCTGGGTGCCGCTGCTGTTTTCCGCCGCGCACCTCATTGCGTTTTCGCTGTGGACGATTTGGATATCGTTCACACCATCCACTCTGGTCCCGGTCTCGGGCTGGGTAGGTTTGCGCAACTATACCGCGGTTACAGCATCGCGGAACTGGCAGATCGCCTTCGACAATCTGCTGCTGTTTGGTTGCGCCTTCGTGTTGCTGAGTCTGGTGACCGGCCTCATCCTTGCCATCCTGCTCGATCAGCGCATCCGCGGCGAGAATTTGCTGCGATCCATCTTCCTCTACCCCCTGGCGGTGTCGTTCGTGGTCACCGGCACGGTCTGGAGTTGGCTGCTCAATCCTGGCCTTGGAATCCAGAAGCTGGTCCACGACCTCGGCTGGACCTCCTTCCGGTTCGACTGGCTGATCGACCGCGACATGGCCATCTGGACCATTGTCATCGCTGCGATCTGGCAATCCTCCGGCTTCGCCATGGCGCTCTTCCTCGCCGGCCTTCGGTCCGTCGATGCCGATCTGATCAAGGCAGCGCAGATCGACGGCGCCGGACCGATCCGAATGTACCGGCGCGTCATCCTGCCGACGCTTTGGCCGATCACCATAACCGTCATCGTCATCCAGCTGCAGTTCGCGATTTCGACCTTCGACCTCGTCCGCGCGCTCACCAATGGCGGGCCCGGAATCGCGACCCAGCTGCCAGCACTTGTCGTCTATGACCTGATGTTCCAGCGCAGCCTGCTCGGACGGGGAGCGGCGGCGGCAGTCCTCATGTTGCTCATTCTTCTCGCGGTTTTGCTGCCGTATGCAGCGTGGCGTTATGTCCAGCGGCGGCGGGCGATCCATGCGTGACCGAACCTTCGCACCAAGCCGGATTCTGATTTATCTCATCGTTTCGCTGATCGCTGCAGCATGGCTCGCGCCATTGGCTGTTGTCGTGCTGAATTCGCTCCGTACCAACCAGGAGATCGCGCAGGGCTCGATGATCGGCTGGCCGCAACACTTGGCCTGGAGCAATTACGCCGCCGCCTGGAGCGGTTTCTGTGTCGCCGAGACGTGCGCCGGCATCCGTCCCTACATGCTGAACTCCGCGCTCGTCACCATTCCCGCGACGATCTTCTCCACCCTGCTTGGTGCGGTCGCCGGTTACGCGGTTTCGCTCTGGCGCTTTCGTGGCGATCAGTGGATCTACGGCATCGTCACGCTCGGCATCTTCCTTCCGCAGCAGATGCGTTTGCTGCCCTGGACCATCGTGTTGCGCGATACCGGCCTGATGAACACGCTGACGGGCCTGGTGATCATTCACACAATCCAGGGACTCTCCTTTACCGTCCTGTTCTGCCGAAACTACTACGTTGCCATCCCGCAGGAGTTGATACGGGCCGCGCGCATCGATGGCGCCGGGTTCTTTCGCATTTTCTGGCGCATCATTCTGCCGCTCTCGCCACCCATCCTGGTCGTCACCGTGATCTGGCAGTTCACGCATATCTGGAACGAGTTCCTCTATGGCGTGACATTCACGACCGGCCAACAGCAGCCGGTCACCGCTGCGCTGATCGCGCTCTCGGCCGCGGTCGCCGATATCCCGCAGCATGGCGTGCAAAGCGCCGCGGTGATGATCGCGGCCCTACCTACCCTGTTGATCTACCTGATCGGTGGCAAATACTTCGTACGCGGCCTTACCGCCGGCGCCGTGAAATGAAGGGGAAGTCATGGCAGCGTTGAGCATTCGTACTCTGTCGAAGCGTTACGCCAATCTGGAGGTGCTGAAGGGAATCGATCTCGACATCGAGAGCGGCGAGTTTACCGTTCTGGTCGGACCGTCCGGCTGCGGGAAGTCCACGCTGCTCAACATCGTTGCCGGGCTCGATCAGCCGAGCGCGGGCACAATCGAAATCGGCGGCCGGGTCGTCAACGACGTTCCGCCAAAGGACCGCGACATCGCCATGGTGTTCCAGTCCTATGCGCTCTATCCGTCGATGACGGTGCGCCAGAACATCACGTTCGGCATGGAATGCCGCCATGTGCCGAAGGCGGAGCAGGAGAAGGCGCTCGCGAATGTCGCGCGCTTGCTGCAGATCGAGCCGCTGCTCGGCCGCAAGCCGTCGCAGCTCTCCGGCGGCCAGCGCCAGCGGGTTGCAATGGGCCGCGCATTGGTGCGCGATCCCTTGCTGTTCCTCTTCGACGAACCGCTCTCCAATCTCGACGCAAAACTGCGCGTCGAGATGCGGATGGAGATCAAGCGGCTGCATCAACGCATCGGCGCCACCATCGTCTATGTCACCCACGACCAGATCGAGGCGATGACGATGGCGACGCGGATCGCCGTGATGCATCAGGGCGAGGTGCAGCAATTCGCCGATCCCGATACCGTGTACCGCTATCCGGCCAATCTGTTCGTCGCGCGCTTCATGGGCTCGCCGCCGATGAACACGATGCCGGCCCGGCTCGAGGCCGAGAACGGCGGCGCGGCGGTCGTGATCGGCGCGGGGCGGCCGGACGAGGTCCGCCTTCGCCTGCAGGGATATGATGCGGCAGCTTCCTTTGTCGGCCGCGAGGTCGTGCTCGGGATCAGGCCGGAATGCATCGCCGAGGGCAGCCGCGGCTTTTCCGGTGCGTCGGGCGCACCGATCGTCGTCAATGCACCAGTCGAGATGGTCGAGCCCACCGGCGCCGAGACCATTGTGTTGCTGCGGCTCGGCGGGGAGGCCGCGCTGGCGCGGATCTCGCCCGATGTCCGGCCCGCGCCCGGCACGCTCGCGCCGTTCGCGCTGGATACGCGCCGCATCTGCCTGTTCGATCCCGCTACGGAGCGTCTCATCGCATGACCCAGACAAGCTATGCCGGCCTCGTTGATCGCACTGTACTGATCACCGGAGGCGCCAGCGGCATCGGGGCGGCCTTCGTGCGCGCCTTCGCAGCCCAACGGGCACGCGTCGCCTTTCTCGACATCGATGCCGATGCAGGCGAGGCGCTGGTGCGGGAGGTGGCAGGCGGATCCGGCTTGGCACCATTGTTCGTGCCGTGTGACCTTCTCGATATCGACGCGTTGCGCGCCGCAATTACCAAGGTGCAAGCTGCGCTCGGCGACGCCTCGGTGCTGGTGAACAACGCCGCCAACGACCAGCGCCATGTTCTTTCCGAGGTGACGCCGGAAGAATTCGACTGGACGATCGGCGTCAATCTCAAGCACGTCTTCTTCGCGGCGCAGGCGGTGGTGCCGCAGATGCGCGCGCGCGGCGGCGGCTCGATCATCAACATGTCGTCGGTGGCCTGGATACGCGGCGCGCCGGCGCTGCCGGCCTACGCGGCGGCAAAGGCGGCGATTGTCGGCTTCACCAACTCGCTGGCCCGGCTGGTCGGACCCGATCGGATTCGCGTCAACGCCATCGCACCCGGCATGGTGATCACCGAGCGGCAGCGCCGGCTGTGGTTTAAGGACGAGCAGCAGATATCCGAATTTCGTACCCGTCAGGCCATTCCGGATGCGGTGACGCCCGACGATATCGCGCGCGTGGCGCTGTTTTTGGCGTCCGACGAAAGCCAGCGCATTACGCGCCAGTGCTTTCAGGTCGACGGCGGCCTCTGAAAGGGGCTCGGCCTCGCGGTCAGCCGCGCCGCGACCGTACCGAAGGCCGGGTGAGGCGCAGCCGGCGCTGCGTTCGCGGCAAAAACTGCTTACCCTTGGCGCTGAGGAAATCGAGCATGGCCTGCGCCGGCGGCAGCAGCACCTTGTCCTTGCGCGCCAGCGCGAACCATTGCCGCACGATCGGCAGGCCATCGACATCGAGCGTCACCAGGCGCCGTTCGTCGAGTTCGGTCGCAACCGTATGCGCCGAGATGAAGGCGATGCCGAGTCCTGCGATGACAGCCTGCTTGATGGTCTCGTTGCTGCTCATGGCGAGGCCGATTCGGGGATGGATGCCCGACTTCTCGAACAGTTGCTCCATCAGCCCGCGCGTTCCCGATCCCGGCTCGCGCGTCAGGAAGGTCTCGCCGGCGAGCTCGCGCGGTGCGATGCGGGTCTTTCGCGCCAGCCGATGCGCGGTCGGCGCGATGATGACGTGGGGATGATCGCCGATCAGGTGGACGTTCATGTCGATGTCGGCAGGCGGGCGGCCCATGATCGCGAAGTCGAGGTCGTAGCCGCGCAGCGCCTCGCCAACTTCCTGACGGTTGCCGATCGAGAGGGTGATTTCGACATTCGGATAGAGTTTTGAAAATCCGGAGATCATGAACGGCACAAAGTATTTCGCCGTCGAAACCGCGCCGATCGAGATGCGGCCCGCGGTTTTCCCCGCCATCATCTCCAAGGTGGTCTCGCAGTCGGTGATCGCCGCCTCGATCCGCTCGGCAAGCGCCAACACCTCGCGCCCGGCATCCGTCAGCAGCATCCCGTCGCCGGTGCGCTGGATCAGCGGCAACCCTGCGACCGCCTGCAGGTTACGCAGCTGCAGCGTCACCGCGGGCTGTGTCAAATAGAGTTGCTTCGAGGCGGCCGTTACCGAGCGATGCTTCTGCACGGCGGCCAGCGCGCGCAATTGGCGGATGGTCAATTCCCGCAACAATCGGCCGGCCATTGGCGTCCCCATTATAACGAAAACTTTGCTAAGGCCAAAGATAACAAAATTTCCCTAATTCGGCAAATTGCGCTTCCTTAACGGGGCGGATCGCCAAATCGGGCGGCCGCTTCGACAGCGCCGAGAGAGCGCACCGGGAGTGGGACATGGACGAACGCGTGACGCTGCGTTCACATCTCGATCGATCCGTTCTACAGACCGTGGATGGCGCTGCGGTCGGTGCTGTCATCGAGGCCATTGCCGCCGCTGCCGTCGAGCTCGCGGCACTGATCGCCGATGGACCGCTCGCCGATATCACCGGGCAGGACGGCGGCATCAATACGGATGGCGATCGGCAGAAGGACATCGACATCGTCGCCGATGATTTGATGCGGCGCGCGCTGCGCGCTGCGCCGGTGGCGGCAGTTCTTTCCGAGGAAGCGGCGCTGCCGGAGACCTTGCGGCCGGAGGCGAGCCTCTGCGTTGCGATCGATCCGCTCGACGGATCGGCCAATCTCGAAAACAACATCTCGATGGGCACCATCTTTTCGATCCGCCCGCGGGGCAACGACATTCTTTCGACGTTCTTCGAGCCGGGCACCGTGCAGTGCGCGGCAGGCTTCACCGTGTACGGTCCGCAAACCACCTTCGTTCTCGCCCTCGACGCGCGCGTCGACATCTTCATCCTCGACCGCCGGGCGCGGGAGTTTTTGCTGGTCCGCCAGGCGGTGCAGATCGCGCGCGATACGCCGGAGTTCGCCATCAACGCATCCAATCGCCGGCACTGGCATGGCCCGGTTCGCGCCTATATCGACGAATGCCTCGCCGGCACCAATGGCGGCGGCGAGGTGGATTTCAACATGCGCTGGATCGGCTCGCTGGTCGCCGAAGCACTGCGCATCCTGGTGCGCGGCGGGGTGTTCCTCTACCCGGCCGATGCCCGCGCCAGCTATCGCGAGGGCAGGCTGCGCCTTCTCTACGAAGCGCATCCGATGGCGTTGATCATGGAATGGGCCGGCGGTGCAGCAACGACCGGGCGACGACGAATTCTCGAACTCGGCGCGAAGACGCCGCACCAGCGGGTGCCGTTGATCATGGGGTCTGCGCGAGGCGTGCGCGATATCGCTGCTCTCCACGAGAGGGTCGAACCGATGTTCGACAACAGCACGGCGCCGTTGTTCGCACGGCGCGGCCTGTTTCGTGACGGAGCGTTGTGATGTCGCGGGCTCATCCCATCATATCGATCACGGGTTCGTCGGGCGCCGGCACGACATCGGTGAAGAAGACCTTCGAGCAGATCTTTCGCCGCGAGAAGGTCGTGGCCGCCTACATCGAAGGCGACGCCTTCCATCGCTACGATCGTTTCGAGATGCGAGACAAGATGCGGGAGGAGGCCGAGCGCGGCAACAAGCATTTCAGCCATTTCAGCCCGGAAACCAATCTGTTCGAAGAGCTCGAGCGGGTGTTCCGCGATTACGGCGAATCCGGCACCGGAACGACGCGCCATTATGTTCACGATGACGAAGAGGCGAAGCTGTACGGTGCCAAGCCGGGCACGTTCACCGAATGGGAGCAACTGCCTGAAGGCTCCGACCTCCTGTTCTACGAAGGACTGCATGGCGCGGTCGTGACCGACAAGGTCAACGTGGCGCAGCATGCCGATCTCAAGATCGGCGTCGTGCCGGTGATCAATCTGGAATGGATCCAGAAGCTGCATCGCGACCGTCGCGACCGCGGCTATAGCCAGGAGGCGGTGACCGACACGATCCTGCGGCGCATGCCTGATTACGTGAACTACATCTGTCCGCAGTTCGCCGAGACCGACATCAACTTCCAGCGCGTGCCGACGGTCGATACGTCGAACCCGTTCATCGCGCGGTGGATCCCGACGCCGGATGAATCGATGGTGGTGATCCGCCTCAAAAATCCGCGCGGTATCGATTTTCCCTATCTGCTGTCGATGATTCCGCACAGCTTCATGTCGCGCGCCAATTCGATCGTGATCCATGGCGCGAAGCTCGATCTCGCCATGCAGCTCATCCTCACTCCGCTGATCCTGCAACTGATGGAACGCAAGAGGCGCACGATATGAACGCTCCCGTCCTGTCCCACACAGCCAGCCGCCCCGACGTGTCGCATGTTGAGATGGCTAGCGCCATCCGCTTCCTGGCGATCGACGCCGTCGAGAAGGCCAAGTCCGGTCATCCCGGGATGCCGATGGGCATGGCCGACGTCGCGACCGTGCTGTTTTCGCGCTTTCTCAAATTCGATCCCTCAGACCCGGCGTGGCCGGATCGCGACCGCTTCGTGCTGTCGGCCGGCCATGGCTCGATGCTGCTGTATGCGCTGCTGCACCTGACGGGCTACGAAGGCATGACGCTGGACGAGCTCAAGGCCTTTAGGCAGTGGGGATCGAAGACGCCGGGACATCCCGAGCATGGCCATACTCCTGGTGTAGAGACGACCACCGGACCGCTCGGACAGGGCATTGCCACCGCGGTCGGCATGGCGCTGGCCGAGCGGCTGATGAACGCCCGCTTCGGCGACGACTGCGTCGACCATTTTACATACGTGATCGCCGGCGACGGCTGCCTGATGGAAGGAATCAGCCACGAGGCGATTTCGCTGGCCGGGCATCTCCGGCTCAATCGCCTGATCGTGCTGTTCGACGACAACGAAATCTCGATCGACGGTGCGACGTCACTATCCTGTTCGGATGACCAGCTCGCACGGTTCAAGGCGGCGGGATGGGCGGCCTGCCGGATCGATGGCCACGATCCCGAAGCCATCGCGGCCGCGATCGAGCGGGCGCGCAACAGTGATCGGCCTTCGCTGATCGCCTGCCGCACCATCATCGGCTTCGGCGCTCCGAACCGGCAGGGAACGGAGAAAGTTCATGGTGCGCCGCTGGGCGCCGAGGAAACCGGCAAGACACGGGCTGCGTTGAACTGGTCGCATGCGCCGTTCGAGGTTCCGCAAACCGTCCTCGCGCAGTGGCGTGAGGCCGGACGCCGCGGGCATGCCGCCCGCCGCCACTGGATCGAACGGACCAGGCGTCTGGGTTCGGACTCCCGCTCACCGTTTCACGATGCGCTCAATCGCAACCTGCCGTACAGCTATGTGCAGGCAATGGCACGACTGCGCGACGACTTTGCAACCCAGCAACCGAACATCGCCACCCGGCAGGCGTCGCAGCGCGTGATCGATGTCATAGCGGAAGCGCTGCCCAATCTGCTCGGTGGCTCGGCGGATCTGACGCATTCCAACCTGACGCGGGCCAAGACCCAGCGGCCGGTACAGCCGGCTTCCTTTGAAGGCAGTTATATTCACTATGGCGTCCGCGAGCACGCCATGGCCGCGGCGATGAACGGCCTCGCGCTGCACGGCGGCTTCATCCCCTATGGTGGCACGTTTCTCAGCTTCGCCGACTACAGCCGTCCGGCGATCCGGCTGGCGGCGCTGATGAACATTCGCGTCGTCCATGTGATGACGCATGATTCGATCGGGCTCGGTGAAGATGGCCCGACCCATCAGCCGGTCGAGCATCTGGCCTCGCTGCGAGCGATCCCCAATCTCTTGGTTTTCCGGCCCGCCGATGCCATCGAGACGGCGGAGGCCTGGGACTGCGCGCTGCGGTCGCAGGCCAGCCCGTCAGTACTCTGCCTGTCGCGGCAGGCGCTGCCTGCCTTCCGCAAAGGGGACGACGACAATCTGGTTGCGCGCGGCGCCTATGTCGTCGTCGAGCCGGGACACGGACGCGACGTCACGCTGATCGCGACCGGGTCGGAGGTCTCAATCGCCATCGAGGCGGCGAAAGCGCTTGCAACGGACGGTGTCCGCGCCGCCGTCGTATCGGCACCGTGCTTCGAACTGTTTCGCAGGCAGTCGCCCGCGTACCGCGCCGATGTTCTTGGAGGCGCCCCGCGGATCGGGATCGAAGCGGCGATCGAAGGCGACTGGGCGCGCTGGCTCGGCGACAGCGGCGAATTTGTCGGCATGACCGGCTTCGGCGCATCCGCGCCGGCGGAAACGCTCTATCGCGAGTTCGGCATCACCGCGAACGCCGTCGCAATAGCCGCCTTGCGCTGCATTGCGCGATCAAGAATGGCAGCAGCCTAGCACACGGATAATGGAGACTGCGATGGCGCGAATTACCTTGAGGCAATTGCTGGATCACGCCGCCGAGCACGGCTACGGCGTACCGGCATTCAATATCAACAACATGGAGCAGGGCCTTGCCATCATGGAGGCGGCGGCTGCCGTCGACGCGCCCGTCATCCTGCAAGCGTCGCGCGGCGCGCGCTCCTATGCGGGCGACACCATGCTGGCCAAGATGATCGATGCGCTGGAAGAGATGTATCCGCAGATCCCGCTCTGCCTGCACCAGGATCACGGCAACGAGGAATCGACCTGCGCCACCGCCCTGCAGCACGGATTTACTTCCGTGATGATGGACGGCTCGCTTAAGGCCGATGCCAAGACCGCCGCGAGCTACGAATACAATGTCGACATCACCCGCCGCGTGGTCGACATGGCGCACTGGATCGGTGCTTCCGTCGAAGGTGAGCTCGGCGTGCTCGGCTCGCTGGAGCATGGCGGCGGCGAGCAGGAGGACGGCCATGGCGTCGAAGGCGAGGTCAGCCACGACCAGTTGCTGACCGATCCGGACCAGGCGGTCGACTTCGTTCGCGCCACCAAGGTCGATGCGCTGGCGATTGCGATGGGCACCTCGCACGGCGCCTATAAATTCTCGCGCAAGCCGGATGGCGACATTCTTGCCATGCGGGTGGTCGAGGAAATCCATCAGCGGCTGCCCAATACGCACCTGGTGATGCACGGTTCATCCTCGGTGCCGCAGCCGCTGCAGGATGCGTTCAACCAGTTCGGCGGCGAGATGCCGCAGACCTGGGGTGTGCCGGTCGAGGAAATCGTGCGCGGCATCAGGCATGGTGTCCGCAAGGTCAATATCGACACCGACTGCCGGCTGGCGATGACCGCGGTGTTCCGCAAGGTCGCAACCCAGAACAAAAACGAATTCGATCCGCGCAAATTCCTGAAACCGGCGATGGATGGCTTGCGCGATCTTTGCCGCGAACGTTTCGAGCAATTCGACACGGCGGGCCATGCATCGCAGATCAAGGTCATTCCATTGGCCGAGATGGCGCGACGCTACCGCTCCGGCGCGCTCGATCCGAGAATCGGAGGAATTGCCGATGCCGCAGAATGAAACGATGACACGCACGATCCCGACCAGTCGCCGCACAACAGCCGAGGAGGCCGATATGAACATGCACTCGATGACCGTCCGCGGCAAGGAACGCTACAAGTCCGGCGTCCTCGAATACAAGAAGATGGGTTATTGGGAGCCCGACTATGTGCCCAAGGACACCGACATCATTGCGCTGTTTCGTGTCTCGCCCCAGGATGGCGTCGATCCGATCGAGGCATCGGCGGCGGTCGCCGGCGAATCCTCGACTGCGACCTGGACGGTGGTGTGGACCGACCGCCTGACGGCGGCAGACAAATACCGCGCCAAGTGTTTTCGCGTCGATCCGGTGCCGAATTCGCCGGGGCAATATTTCGCCTATATCGCCTACGACCTCGATCTGTTCGAGCCGGGATCGATCGCCAACCTGTCGGCCTCGATCATCGGCAACGTGTTCGGCTTCAAGCCGCTGAAGGCATTGCGGCTCGAGGACATGCGCCTGCCGGTGGCTTATGTGAAGACATTCCAGGGGCCGGCGACGGGCATCGTCGTTGAACGCGAGCGGATGGACAAGTTCGGCCGCCCGCTGCTCGGGGCCACGGTGAAGCCGAAGCTCGGCCTGTCGGGCCGCAATTACGGCCGGGTGGTGTACGAGGCGCTGAAGGGCGGGCTCGACTTCACCAAGGATGACGAGAACATCAACTCGCAGCCGTTCATGCATTGGCGCGAGCGGTTTCTCTACTGCATGGAGGCGGTCAACAAGGCGCAGGCGGCGACCGGCGAGATCAAAGGCACCTATCTCAATGTCACCGCCGGAACCATGGAAGACATGTACGAGCGCGCGGAGTTCGCCAAGGAGCTCGGCTCGGTCATCATCATGATCGACCTGGTGATCGGGTACACCGCGATCCAGTCGATGGCAAAATGGGCGCGACGCAACGACATGATCCTGCATCTGCACCGGGCAGGGCATTCCACCTATACGAGGCAGCGCAGCCACGGCGTCTCGTTCCGGGTGATCGCCAAATGGATGCGGCTTGCGGGTGTCGATCACATCCATGCCGGCACTGTGGTCGGCAAGCTGGAAGGCGATCCCGCCACCACGCGCGGTTACTACGACATCTGCCGCGAGGATTATAACCCGGCGCGGCTGGAGCACGGTGTGTTCTTCGACCAGCATTGGGCCAGCCTCAACAAGCTGATGCCGGTGGCCTCAGGCGGCATTCATGCCGGGCAGATGCACCAATTGCTCGACCATCTCGGCGAGGACGTCATCCTGCAGTTTGGTGGCGGCACCATCGGCCATCCCACGGGCATCCAGGCCGGCGCGACTGCGAACCGCGTGGCGCTGGAAGCGATGATTCTCGCGCGCAATGAAGGCCGCGACTATCTGCACGAGGGACCCGAGATTCTCGCCAAGGCCGCAGAGACCTGCACGCCGCTGAAATCGGCGCTCGAGGTCTGGAAGAACGTCACCTTTAACTACGAATCGACCGACATGCCCGACTATGTCCCGACGCCCAGCGTCGCGATGTGAGGAGTAAACAATCATGCGCATTACCCAAGGCTGCTTCTCGTTCCTGCCCGATCTCACCGATGAGCAGATCACCCGCCAGGTCCAGTATTGCCTGGAGAACGGCTGGGCGGTGAACATCGAATTCACCGACGACCCGCATCCCCGCAACAATTTCTGGGAAATGTGGGGATTACCGATGTTCGATCTTCGCGACGCGGCCGGCGTGATGATGGAACTGGACCAATGCCGCAAGGTCTATGGCGATCGCTATATTCGCCTGTCGGCGTTCGATTCCAGTCACGGCTGGGAATCGGTGCGGCTGTCCTTCATCGTCAACCGTCCGAAGGACGAGCCTGGCTTCCAGCTCGAGCGGCATGAAGTGGCCGGCCGCAACATCCGCTACACGACCAGATCATACGCCGCCGACCGCCCTGAGGGCCGGCGCTACGGCTAGTACCCTTACCCGGTCCGACAGACGAGTTCTCCCTGATCGTGCCTTTCGTCTGCCGGAAGCACTGCTCCGTCGCTGTGAAAGCGGCGACGGAGTTTTTTTGGAATTGCATTGTGCCGAGGTTTGCCGGATGGACCTGGATATCGCCGACATGACTGATACGGTCAACCTTCGCGAGGAGCTCGAAGCTGTCGGCATCGAGGACGTGCTCACGCAGCTTGACCGCGAGCTGATCGGGCTGGTGCCCGTCAAGACCCGCATCCGCGAGATCGCATCGCTCCTGCTGATCGAACGCATCCGCAAGCGCCTCAACCTGACAACGGAAGTGCCGACACTGCATATGTCGTTCACCGGCAATCCCGGCACCGGCAAGACGACGGTGGCGCTGCGCATCGCGAGCATTCTCCATAAACTAGGTTTCGTGCGCCGTGGCCACGTCGTCTCGGTGACCCGTGACGAACTGGTCGGGCAGTATATCGGCCACACCGCGCCCAAGACCAAGGAGGTGCTGAAGAAGGCGATGGGCGGCGTGCTGTTCATCGACGAGGCCTATTATCTTTACCGGCCGGACAACGAACGCGACTACGGCCAGGAGGCGATCGAGATCCTGCTGCAGGTGATGGAATCCCAGCGCGAGGATCTGGTGGTGATTCTCGCCGGCTATGGCGACCGGATGGACAAGTTCTTTGCCAGCAACCCCGGCTTCCGCTCCCGGATCGCCCATCACATCGATTTTCCTGATTATTCCGAACCCGAATTGCTTGCCATCGCCGAATTGATGCTGCGCGAGATGAACTACAAATTCACCGCGGACGCGCGCGCGGCCTTCATCCGTTACATTGCGCTGCGCAGGACCCAGCCGCTGTTCTCCAACGCCCGCTCGATCCGGAACGCGCTCGACCGCATGCGGCTGCGACAGGCCAATCGCCTGGTCGCCGATCTCGACCGGGTTCTGATGGCCGACGACATCATGTCGCTGGAGGCCTCGGATGTGCTCGCCAGCCGGGTCTTTCGGAAAGGCGAGGTGCCGCCCGGTCCGGCATGAAGTGATTGTGCATCGGCGTGCGCGTCAGCTGTGCTTGTCGAGGCGACGCTTGAGCAGGGTCAGATGCTGCAACAGGTCCGACTGCGCGGCGGGTGACAGTTCGCCGATCAAGGCAATCACCCATTCCTCGTGACGCCGCGCCATGCGGCCGAATTCCCTGGCGCCTTCCGACGACAGGCGCAGGCGGAAGGTGCGGCGATCCTCCGAATCGACCTCGCGATGGATCATGCCGTCGGCTTCCAGCTTCTGCACCAGCGCGGTGATGGCGCCGTTCGAAACCATCAGCAGTTCGGAGACTTCGGACATGGTCGCCCCGGCGGGCCGGCGCGCGAGCTGCGCCAGAAGGTCGAAGCGGGCGAGGGTGGTGTTGAATTCCTTGCGCAGCCGGGCGTTCAGAGCCTTCTCGATTCTGGTGGCGCAGGACAGCAGCCGCAGCCAGATCCGCAGTTCGAGATGCGCGCCGTCGGATTCATGCGCCGGCTCGGCGGGGGGCGGCGGCTGCACGCGCGCGCCCTTTGCGGATCTGGTCTTGCGTTTGACGGTGGCATCCATGGCGGGCATCTCGAATAGCTGGAAAGAAACGGGCTAGATGGAAATTGATCCGATGCTGGCGCCGCCACAGACATAGAGCGTCTGTCCGGTGATGAAGTCGGCATCCGGCGAACTGAAGAATGCGACCGCGCGGGCCACGTCGGAGGACTTGCCGAGCCGGCCAAGCGGGATCGACCGCGCTAGCGCCTTCGCACGCTCGGATTCCGGCGACATCACGCTCTCGAACATCTCGGTATCTCCGATCGGTCCGGGCGCGACGACGTTGACGGTGATGTTAAAGGGGGCAAGCTCCAACGCCCAGGTGCGGGCCATGCCGATGATGCCGGCCTTGGTGGCGGAATAGACGGTCCGGGTGGCAGCTCCCAGCGCGGCGCGGGAGGACAATAGCACGATGCGGCCGAAGCGCGCCTGTTTCATGCCCGGCAGTGCCGCCTGCGCCAGCGCAATCGCGGCGCCGAAATGCAGTTGCGCCAAGGCGCCGACATCCTCGTCAGCGACCTCTTCCAACAGCTTCGGCCTGATCGCGCCGGCATTGTGAACGACGTGGGTGATTGCAACCTTCGCCGCGATCTCAGCCGCCGCCTGGCGGGTTGCGGCGGCATCGAGCAGGTCGACCTCGCGCGAGGACAGTTTTGGGTGGCTCCAGTCCGGCTTTCGCCGCGACAGCGAAATCACGTCATAGCCTTCGGCGAGCAGGCTGCGCGCGATCGCAGCGCCAATGCCGGTATTGCCGCCGCTCACGATCGCCGTGTGATGGGCCATTGCTATCCTGCCTCACATGAAGAGCTGGATGTTGCCGAAGGCAGCATCGCAATTGATCAGGTCGACGCGCTTGAGCTTGATCCGCAGCCGGCCGTCCTCGACGCAGAGATGATGGGTGGCCCACGCCGCATAGAGCGCCTGCTCGTCCAGGCGGGTCTCGACATAATGCATCGGGGTCCACGTGACGTAGCGGTTGGCGGCGGTGTCGCGCGAATCCACCTGCGGCGTCTGCAGCACGTGATGGCAGCGGCTTTTCGGCTTCTGGCTAAAAGTCCGCGCGCCCTTGAGCCGCTCGACCCGGATCGAGAGCAGGAGCTTGTCCTCGTACATCAAGGAGCAGGTCAGCCGTGGATCGGTCTGATTCCATTCCAGCGGCATCCAGTAGAAGGCGTCGTCGGCGTAGAGATCGAGCCATTCGTCGAAGCGCTGCTGATCGATCAGGCGTGCTTCGCGGACGACGAAATCGATCAACTCCTGGTCGGTCGGGATAGCATTCTTGAGGGGGGCTTCGGCGAGCATGGTCATGTCACATCCCCATCGTCATGAACTTGGTCCATGCCCGGAACTGATGGCGCATCGGCCACTCGCTGGTGCCGTTGACCGCCACATTGGTCTGCCCGGCTTCGTCAGGGCTATAGAGACGCTGCAGGTTCACCCATTGATTGCCGTTCGAATGCAGGCCTTCCTGCGCGCGTTCGTACATTTCGAGATCGTCGTGGCCGACGATGGAGGTCGGCGCGTTGATCAGCCGGTTGTACATCAGCGTGCGCTCCAGCAGCATGTCGGGCGCATCGACGAGCTGGAACGTCCAGGATTCCACCAGCGTCTTGTTCGCCGCGATCGGCTTGAAATGCCTGAGTAGCTGGATCGGGCCCTTGATCATGATGTTGGGGAAATAAACGGTATTGTGCCGGTTCTCGCCGAGGATCGCCTTGGCGCGCTCCTCACCATAGGCCGCCGTCATCTTCTCGAAATAGCCGGGGATTGCCGAATAGTCGGAATGGATCGAGTGGTGCACGCCGGTGTGGCCGTGGCCATTGTCCCAGATCCGGATGCCCATGTTCTCGAAGAACTCGTACGGGCTCATGAAGGGCGCGATGATCTCGACTGCCATCGGCTTCTTGGTGCCGGGCGGCGCCTTCTTCCAGACCTCGATGACGGTGCCGGCCGAGGATTCGTGCGCGACCATGGGATGGCAGGTGTCGGTCTGGTTTTCGACCAGCATCTTCCAATTGCAGTTGTGCATATAGCGCAGCACGCCGCCGGCGACCTTGAGCTGGCCGACCGGGGAGCGGTCGATCATGTTGTCGAAGCTCGACAGGCTCTCGCCGAAGAATTCCTCGAAGCCGAGGCCGCTGTCGTTGATCTTGGCGAACACGAAGCCGCGATAGTTTTTGACATGGCGCACCGGGGCCATGCCGGTTGCAGCGTGGCTCTGCTCGAAGCCGGTGTTCTCGTAACCCTTCTTCAAGGGAATCGCGAGCAGCGAGCCGTCGGTCTTGAAGCTCCAGGCATGGTAGGGGCAGCGGAAGAACTTTCCGGTGTTGCCGCAGGTCTCTGAGGTAATGCGGGTGCCCTTGTGAGGACAGCGATTGTGCAGCACCTTCACCATGCCGTCGGTGTGGCGGACGAGCAGCACCGGCTGCGTGCCGATCGTGGTGCCGAAATAGTCGCCGGCATTGGGGACCTGGCTGTCGTGGCCGACATAGACCCAGCTGTTCGGGAACATGTGCTCCATCTCGAGCTGGAACACTTCCTCGCTGACATAGACGTCGCGGTGAACCTCCTGTTCGCGGACCAGGGCGCGAATGGCCGCGGCGTTGCCGGCATATCGGGTCATGCGTTCCTCCATCACAGGTCGAGCACGAGTCTTTTGGTTTTGGCGCGCGAGATGCAGATCTGCATCACCTTGTTCGAAGCCTTCTCGCTGTCGCTCAAGATGTAGTCGCGATGATCGGGGATGCCCTCGACCACCGTGGTCTGGCAGATGCCGCAATCGCCGCGCTTGCAGTCGTGCATCGGGTCTTCGCCGGCTCCGATCAGCACGTCGAGAATGGTCCTGCCGGCGGGGATTTCGTAAACGCGCCCATTGCTCTTGAGTTCGACCTCGAAGGCGGCGTCCCCGGACTTCTCCTCGGGCGCGGTGAATATCTCAAAGTGCAGCCGGCCCGGCGGCCAGTTCATTTGCTTCGCCAGCGCGATGGCGGCCTCGATCATCGGCAGCGGCCCGCAGAGATAGAGCGGCACCTCGGGCGCGAGCCGGCTCATCAGACCTTCAAGATCGAAGAAACGCCCGGCTTCGTCGTCGGCGTGGATGGCTGCGTTTGCGTTGGTCAGGCGTTCGATCTCGCTGACAAAGGCAAGTTCGCCGCGGCTGCGGCCGGCGTAATAGAATGAGAACGGGCGTTTCGCCGCGTTCAGTTCGCAGGCCATCGCCAGCAGCGGCGTCACGCCGATGCCGCCCGCGACGAGCGCGACTTCGCCGCTGCCGGCACCGAGCGGAAAATTGTTCGCCGGCGGCGAGATCGTCAGGCGGTCGGCGGCCTTGAGGCCGTGCATGTAGGTCGAACCGCCCTGGCTTTTGCTTTCCTGGAGCACAGCGATGCGATAGGCGGCGGGATGCTCAGCGGCCGCGCGCGGCGAAACCGTCTCGATCAGCGAATAGGAGCGGCGGCCAACATCGGGCAGGTGGACATCGATATGAGCGCCCGCCGCCCAGCCCGGCATCGGCGCGCCGTTGGGGCGCGCCAGCACGAATTCGCGAATGCGCGGCGTCAGCGCTTTAATCTTCGACACCACGACTTCGAATTGATCCATCCTCAGGCGTCCTCGAACAGGCTCTCGACCGTGCGCAACGCGCCGTCGAGCTCGGCGCCGTCGGCGTCCTTCAGCGCCACCTTGGTCAGCCGCTGCACCCATTCGGCGGCATCGGGCCGGCCGGCCAGGCGATCGGACGCGCGCGTCACCTTTTCGAATTTCGATTCGCCGCGCGAATGCGTATCGGAATAGCCGCCGACGAGACGGCGCGCCTCGCACACCGCGGTCGCCAGTGCAGGATCGGTCAGGGCGAATTTCTTGATACGCTGCGCCCATTCGTCGAGATGACGCATCTCACGGGCATGCCGCAGCGTGCCGCGGCGGAATCGGCGTAGGCCGGCGACGCCGTAAAGCAGCAGGAATGCCGGCGGCGCGGTGGTGCGCAGTTTCCGTCCGCGATCGATGAGCTTGCCGAGCTGCGCGCTGCGCTCGACCCTCTCGCCAAGCCACGGCGGCAATAGCCCCGCCATTTCCTCGATCCGCGGATGGAAGAATTCCGTGATCGCGAGGATCTGGCCGTTGCCCGCGCGCACCTCGCGGCGCACCCGGTCGAGCCGTCCCGCGCGCGTCTTGAGATCCGCCACGCGGATCACATCGTCATAGGCCATCGCCACCGCGAGATATTTGGCAAAGGCCTGCAGCAGGCCGGTGGCCTGGCGCGGCATCGTCTCCAGCCGGTCGAGATATTCGCCACCATAGGCGACGTCCTGGAAATCGACGACGCGCTGCAGGCCGGCGGCAATGATGCCGTGCAGTTCTTCCGGCAACAGCCGCGCCCGCGCGACCAGCGCGTCATAGCCAGCATGACCGATCGGCTCGAGGCGCGGATAACGTTTTGCGAGCGGCGGCTTCGCCGTCGGCTTGATCTTGGGATCCTGCTTGAGCTCGGCGATCGTCCGCTCACGGCCGGCCGCAAAAGCACGCAGACTGGCGTCGACGCCGACACCAGCGGCCCGGATCGTCGTTTCAAAATCCTCGGTCGTGAAGGGCAGGGTGCCGGAGCCTGCGAGCGCGCCGAACAGCACGGCCGAAACCACGCTGCCGGTGGCATCGGCAATCTCGGCCATGTCGAAGGCGATGAAACGATTGGCGGCGACATTCGCCGCATCGAAGACCTGCGCCGCATCCGCCGTGCCGTCTCCGGGCGCAGTCTTTTCGATCACCGCCAGCGAGCGGTGCGAGGAGCCGATCAGCAGCGTGCGGTCCGGCGAGACCAGGCCGCGCAGGATGGCGCGGCCCGCTTCCATCAATTCGGCGCCGATCACGATATCGACCTTGCCCGGCGCCGGCATCAGCGACAGCACGGGGTGTCGGCCGGGCTTGCTGGCATCTGGCGCGATCATCTCGATGTAATAGATCGTGGCGCCGGTGCGCTGGGCGACGCCGGGGACCGAGGTGGATTGTGCGAACCAGCCGCGCTGTTCGGCCAGTGCCACGATCCAGTCGACTAGCACGCCGCCGCCCTGGCCGCCCATCGCGAGCACCGCGATGCTGATCGGGCGTGCCTGGCTGAGGCCGACAGAGGAGGACGCGATCGAGACGTTCATGCCGCACCCTGTTCGAACATGACGCGCCGGCCCGCGCGCCAGCGCTGCAGCGCGCTGATCACCTGCCGCCAGACGCGGTCGAGCCGGGCTTCGAACGCCGTCGGATTGGAAACGATGTCGGCACGATAGAAGGATGGGCAGAGCACGGCGGCATCGGCGACCTCGCCGCAATGGCCGCAGCCGACGCAGCTGTTGTCGACAGCGGCGACCGGATTGTCCTTCAGCGGATCGCTGGTCGGCTTCACCGACAGCGACGGGCAGCCGGACAGGCGGATGCAGGCGTGGTCGCCGGAACAGACGTCTTCATCGACGCCAAAACGCTCGCGCACGATGCGCTCGCCGCGCTTGGTGGCCGCTGCGACCAGCGGCTTAACGCGCCGCTGCTTGTTCAGCATGCATTCGGAGGAGGCGACGATGATCTTCGGGCCCTTCTCCTCGGTCGTCAGCGCCTCGCGCAGCGTGTCGCGCATGCGCGTGACGTCATAGGTGCGGTCGATCTGACGCACCCATTTGGCGCCGATGCCCTTCACGGCCTGAACGATAGGATGCTTGGTCGAGCGCGAACGATTGTCGGCGCGCGAGGAGGGGATGTCCTGGCCACCGGTCGCGGCGGAATAATAATTGTCGACCACGACGATCACGCCATCGTGCTGATTGAATACGGCGTTGCCGACACCGCTGGTCAACCCGTTGTGCCAGAAGCCACCGTCGCCCATGATCGAGATCGGGCGTTTTCCCGCAGGCACGTTGAACGCCGAAGCCGATGCCGGACCGAGCCCGTAGCCCATCGTGGTCGCGCCGATATTGAACGGCGGCAGGATCGAGAACAAGTGGCAGCCGATATCGGCGGCGATGTGGTGCGGGCCGAGCTCCTTCTCCACCAGCTTCATGGCGGAAAAGATCGGCCGCTCCGGACAGCCGGTGCAGAAACCCGGCGGCCGCGGCGGCACCACGTCGGCCAATGCGCGGATCTTGTCGTCGACCTCGACGCGGTCGATGTTCGGTGCGCGGGCAGAATCAGATAGCGCGTCGGGACGCCAGCGGCGGATGAAGGCACCGATCGCTTCGCCCATGACCTGCGCGGTGTATTCGCCGGCCATCGGGAACAGATCCTTGCCGTGCAGCTTGGCCGGAATGTCGGCGTTACGCAGGATCTTGTGCAGCGCCTGCTCGATGAATTCGGGCTGTCCCTCCTCGACCATCAGCACGGCCTGTTTGCCGCGGCAGAAGTCGATCACCTCGCGGTCGACGATCGGGTAGGTCACGTTCATCACATAGAGCGGAACCCGTGTCTCGCCCCAGATATCTGCAAGGCCCGCCTCGCGCAGCGCGGTGATGACGCCGTTGTACATACCGCCCTGCATGATGATACCGATATCGTCGATATCGCCGTCGAACGTCTCGTTCATGCCGCGGGCGTGGATGAACTCGACCGCCGCGGGCCACCGATGCTCGACCTTTTCCTTCTCGTGCAGGAACGAGGCCGGCGGCAACACGATCCGGTTGGTATCGCGCGACGGCTGTTCGAGCGCGCGGGCCAGCGGAAAGGTGGGGCGGACATTGTCGCGCGTGGAAAAGCGGCCATGGACATGGCAAGCGCGAATCCGCACCTCCAGCATGACGGGCGTGTTGGAGGCCTCTGACAGCTCGAAGGAATCGCGCACGGCATTCACGATCGAGGCGACATTGGGTCGCGGATCGACCAGCCAGAGCTGCGACTTCATCGCAAAGGCATGCGAACGCTCCTGCATGATGGAAGAGCCTTCGCCATAATCCTCGCCGATGATGATCAGCGCGCCGCCGGTGACGCCGCCCGATGTGAGGTTTGCCAGCGCGTCGGACGCAACATTGATGCCGACCGGCGCCTTGAAAGTGACGGCGCCGCGGACCGGATACATCACGGAAGCGGCTAGCGTCGCCGCCGCGGTCGCCTCGCTCGCGCTGGATTCGAAGTGTACGCCGAGATCGGAGAGAATATCCTGGGCGTCCGACAGCACATCCATCAGATGGGAGATCGGCGCGCCCTGGTAGCCGGCGACGTAGCTGACGCCGCATTCGAGCAATGCCTTGGTGATGGCGAGGATGCCTTCACCGCGAAATTCCTCGCCGGCGCCGAGCTTCAGGTCTTCCACCTCGCGCGCGAAAGAGCGTTCTGCCATGCTCGCCTCCTCGGCCTTGCGGGGAACCCTGGACGACCGAATATAATTTTAGACATCAAACAAAAATGATGTCAATCGAACTTGCGGCCTGCGCGCTGCAAAACACTGCGAGCGCCATTCTGCGCGTTATTCAGCCTATTTCGTAGGCTTTCTGCATCGCAGCCGGTCCGAGGAGGGCAGTCTCTCGCTTGACAGGATATTTTAGCCATGAAACATTATTGGTGCGCGCTGCGCTCGGGTAGCGCGCGCAAAGCCGGCCTTTGCGGGAGACTGATATGACCCCGGTTTCGCAGCTGCGCGGGCCGTCGCGCGAACATCTCGCGTGGCCGTTCTTCGATTCCCGTCACAGCGAATATGTCGCTGCGCTCGATGCGTTTGCAGCCGGTCTCGGCGATACGCATGGTGGCGATGTCGACGAAACCTGCCGGTCGCTGGTCCGCAGGCTCGGCGCCGCGGGACTGCTCAAGGCGTCGGTCGCGGGCGATCGCCCCGATGCGGTGATCGATTCCCGGCTGATCTGCCTGGCGCGCGAGACGCTGGCCTGGCACAGCGGGCTCGCCGATTTCGCCTTTGCGATGCAGGGACTGGGCACTGGCGCGGTGGCAATTGCCGGCTCACCCGAACTGCGCGCGCTGGTGCTGCCGAAGGCGCGGCGTGGCGAATGGGTTTCCGCATTTGCACTGTCGGAGAAGGACGCCGGCTCCGATGTCGCCGCGATGGCCTGCTGCGCCCGGCGCGAGGGCGACCACTATATTCTCGACGGCGAGAAGACCTGGATTTCGAACGGCGGCATTGCCGACGTCTACACGCTGTTTGCGCGAACCGGGGAAGCGCCGGGGGCACGGGGCATTTCGGCCTTTGTGGTGCTGCCGGACGATCCCGGCTTTTCGATTGCTGATCGCATCGACGTGATGGCGCCGCACCCGCTGGCGACGTTGCGTTTCGAGGGTTGCCGGATTCCGGCGGCGCGGCTGCTCGGTTCGCCCGGCGAAGGCTTCAAGATCGCGATGCGCACCCTCGATATTTTCCGCGCCTCGGTCGCCGCCGCCGCGCTGGGCTTTGCCCGCCGCGCGCTGGATGAAGCGACCGCGCATGCCCGTAGCAGGCGGATGTTTGGCGGCGTGCTGGCCGACCAGCAATTGACGCAGGCGGCACTCGGCGACATGGCCGCCGGCGTCGATGCCAGCGCGCTCCTCACCTACCGTGCCGCTTGGCGGCGCGATGTGCAGAAGGCTTCCACCACGCGCGAAGCGGCGATGGCGAAGATGGTCGCCACCGAAACCGCGCAGGAGGTGATCGACCGCGCGGTGCAGATGTTCGGCGGCCGCGGCGTGCGCTCGGGCGAGATGGTCGAGCAGCTCTATCGCGAGATCCGCGCGTTGCGCATCTATGAAGGCGCGACCGAGGTCCAAAAACTCATCATCGGGCGCGATATCCTGAAAGCCTAGCCGCCGTCCGGCAGCGTCCTGTCATGGGAGCATCAAAATGTTCGAAGTCTTGCAGCCGCCGGGATGGGCCAAGCCGAGCGGCTACGCGAACGGCGTCGCTGCCCGCGGCAAGATGATCTTCGTCGCCGGCCAAATCGGCTGGAACGAACAATGCAAGTTTGTCTCAGATGATCTGGTGGGGCAGATCGGCCAGACCCTGAAAAACGTCGCGGCCATCTTGCGCGCCGGTGGCGCCGGGCCCGAGCACGTCGTGTCGATGACCTGGTTCCTGCTCGATCGCAAGGAATACTCGGCCCGCCTGAAGGAAATCGGCGTGGCCTATCGCGACGTCATGGGCCGGCACTTTCCGGCGATGACGGCGCTGCAGGTATCGGGGCTGGTCGAAGATCGCGCCAAGGTCGAGATACAGGCGATCGCGATGATCCCTGACTAGATGAATTGACAGATGGCGCCGGGCACGGCGCCGACTCACAGGAGGGCGACATGGCAACGAAAGCTCGTGAGAACCACCGGGAAGACGTGGCCGGAAGAGCCAATGTCGAAGACACGCCGGAACTGCTCGCCTATTACGACCAGCTCGAAAAACTGGAAGCTGGCGCGCTCTGGACGGTGGCGAACAAGATCGAGCCCTGGCAGCCGAAATCGTCCTCCGTTCCGGTGTTGTGGCGCTACGAAGACCTTCGCGCGCATGTGTTGCGCTCGGTTGAGCTGGTATCGCCCGAAAAAGCCGGGCGCCGTGTCATCTATCTGAACAATCCCGGCCGGCGCGAGCACGCCGCCGCGGTCGGCTGGCTCTATTCCGGCCTGCAGGTCATGCACCCCGGCGAGGTCGCATCCGCCCACGCCCATTCGGCCTCCGCGCTGCGCTTCATCATGGAAGGCGAGGGCGCTTACACCATCGTCGACGGCCACAAGATGACGCTCGGCGCCAACGATTTTGTGCTGACGCCGAACGGCACCTGGCACGAACACGGCGTCTCCAGTGACGGCACGCCCTGCATCTGGCAGGACGGCCTCGATATCCCGCTGGTCAACACGCTGGAGGCCAACTTCTACGTGGTTCATCCCGATCTGCAGCAGAGCGTCGGCTATCCCGTCGACGACATGACGCATACCTGGGGAAGTCCCGGTCTGCGCCCGGCCGGCACCGAATGGTCGAAGGGCTATTCGCCGCTGCTGAAATACGAGTGGGGCCCGACTTACGAGGCGCTGCAGCGCTACGCCAAGGCAACCGACGGCTCGCTTTATGACGGCGTGCTCATGAACTACGTCAATCCGGTCACCGGCGGTCCGGTGATGCAGACGATCGGCGCATCGATGCAGATGCTGCGGCCGGGCGAGGCCACGCGCGCGCACCGTCACACCGGCAGCTTCATCTATCAGGTCGCCAAGGGCAGCGGTCACTCGATCATCGACGGCAAGCGTTTTGATTGGAAGGAACGCGACATCTTCTGCGTGCCGTCCTGGGCCTGGCACGAGCATGTCAACGCGTCCGCGAGCGAAGACGCCTGCCTGTTCACATTCAACGATCTGCCCGTCATGCAGGCGCTTGGGCTCTATCGTGAGGAAGCGTTCGGCGACAATGGCGGCCGGCAGCCGCTCCTAGCCTAGGAGAAAACCAGTGCGTCTCGTTACCTATCGCAGCACCGTTGAAGCTGCTGCCCGTCTGGGCGCTGTCGTCGATGATCTGGTCGTGGACGTCGAAAAAGCAGGCCGGAATGCTGGCGTGTCCTTGCCATCATCGATGCTCGATTTCATCGATCTCGGGCCGCCGGCGTTGGCGGCGCTCAAAAGGATATTGGACGAGGGCAACGACCAGTGGCCCGTCGGCGCCGCCTTGCCGCTGGCGAATGTCAGGCTGCTGGCGCCGATCCCGCGCCCGCGCAAGAACATTTTTGGCATCGGCCTCAATTACGTTGAGCATGTCGCGGAGTCATCGCGCGCCCTCGACACGGCAAAGGACCTGCCCAAGCAGCCCATCATCTTCTCCAAGCCGTCGACCAGCGTCATCGGGCCGGATGAGGCGATCCATCACAACAAACAGATCACGCAGCAGCTCGATTGGGAAGTCGAGCTCGCGGTTGTGATGGGACGGACCGCGCGGCGGGTGTCGGAGGCCGACGCGCTCGGCTTCGTGTTCGGCTACAGCGTGATGATCGACATCAGCGCCCGCGACAACCGCCGCGCCGGGCAATGGATCTACTCCAAGGGGCAGGACACCTATGCGCCGTTCGGGCCATGCATCGTCACGGCGGACGAAATCGCCGATCCGCACGCGCTCGATCTCTGGCTGACGGTGAACGGCGTCGAGAAGCAGCGCTCCAACACGCGTCATATGCTGTTCAAGGTGCCGCTGCTGATCGCGGACATTTCGGCCGCGATGACGCTGGAGCCGGGCGACATCATCGCGACCGGCACACCGGAAGGCGTCGGTGCCGGACGCTCCCCGCAGGAATGGCTGTGGCCGGGCGATGTGGTGGAAGCGGAAGTGACGGGCATCGGCCGGCTGCGCCATCCGGTCGTCGCGATCTGAGGGGCCTCGCATGATCTTCGACATGGAGACACTGGAGGCGCAGAACCGTTATAAGATCCTCACCGCCACGGTGACGCCGCGCCCCATCGCCTGGGTCACCACGCTTTCCGCCGGTGGCGTGATCAATGCCGCGCCTTTCAGCTTCTTCAACGTGATGGGGCATGAGCCGCCGACCGTCGCAATCGGACTTCTGGCGGGCACCGGCCGCTTCAAGGACACGGCCGCCAATATTCTCGATACCGGTGAGTTCGTCGTGAATCTCGTCGCCGAGCGCAATGCCGAGGCGATGAACATCACCTGCATCGATGCGCCGCCTGATATCGACGAACTGGCGCTCGCCGGCTTGACGGCCGCCGCCTCGGATGCGGTGCGGCCGCCGCGGATTACGGAATCGCCGGTGTCGTTCGAATGCCGCGTGCTGACGTCGCTGGTGACAGGGCCGCGGCAGACTGCCGTGATCGGTCGTATCGTTCGCGCCCATGTCGACGATGCCGTGATCCTGGACAAGGAGCGCTGCCACATCGATACGCAGGCGCTGCACCTGATCGCCCGCATGCACGGCAGCGGCTGGTATGCGCGCTCCAGCGACCTGTTCCAGATCGATCGGCCGAGCTGGGCGGCGTGGCAGGAAAAGAACGCCAAGACAGAACCGGCTTAACGACGGTGTTGCGCACAGCGATCCTCGCCTGGGCGCGGCATCGCTTGTGCATCGCGGAGGGGTTGATTCGAGCCGGTCGGCAATAAAGCGGAGGACAGTCTTGAAGATCGCAGTGTTGGGTGGAGGAAACGGCTCGTTCGCAGCGGCGGGCGATCTCACATTGGCCGGTCACGAAGTACGGCTGTGGCGGCGCAATCCGGCAGATGTCGAGGCGCACCGCGTCGCGGGCGGCACGATCACGGTCATCGACCGCTTGGGCCGCCGTGAGGTCAGGCTTGCGGCGATCACATCTTCCATTGCCGAGGCAATTGAGGCGGCCGACCTTGTCCTGTGTCCGGCACCGGCCTTTGCGCAACCGGCCATCGCCGAACTGGCGGCGCCGCATTTGCGCGACGGCCAGGTCGTGTTCCTGCCGCCCGGCACGTTCGGCTCCTACATCTTTGCCTATGCCGCCCGCGCCGCAGGCAACCGCGCCGAGATCGCAACGGCGGAGACGGGAACGCTGCCATGGCTGGCGCGCAAGCAGGGTCCGTATGCCGTCCGTATCTCGGGCAGGGGCGCGCGGTTGCCGACCGGTGTGTTTCCGTCGCGTCTCGCAACGTACGCGCTCGGCGTGATCGAACGCGCTTTTCCGAACGCCATCGAGCCGTGCGGCGACGCGCTTTCGGCCGCGCTGATGAATGCCGGGCCGATCATCCATCCGCCGTTGATCACCATGAATGCCGGTCCGATCGAGCATTTCGATAAGTGGGACATCCACAAGGAAGGAACGCAGCCGGCGATCCGCCGCGTGACGGACGCGCTCGATGCCGAACGCATCGCCATCCGCGAGGCGCTTGGCTACGGAAAGCCGCATTTCCCCCTGGCCGACCACTATTCGAAGGACAGCGAGCCCTGGATGTATGCGCGCGACGCCCATGACGAACTCACGGAATCGGGCGACTGGTCGGAACGCTTGATCCTCGTGAAGCACCGCTACATGCTGGAGGATGTACGTCTGGGACTATCGTTCCTCGCCTCGGTCGCAGGCCTTGCGGACATACAAACGCCGCTGGTCAACGCATTCCTCGCGATCGGCTCGGCCATCGCCGGCGAGGACTTTGCGGTGAAGGGACGGACCTTGGCGTCGCTCGGCCTTGGCGGGCTCGACCGGGCAGCCTTGCAAAATCATCTCGCCGAGGGTTTTCGATGAAACCGGTTATCGGCTGTCTCGGGGCCGGGCGCATGGGCCGCGGCATTGCGGTCGTATTCGCATTTGCCGGCCACCAGGTCATCGTCGTCGACTTCAAGGAGCGCGATGCGGCGGCTTTCGACGCACTTGCCGCCGAGGCGCGGGCCGAGATCCGATCGACGCTGGAGATCCTTTCCCGCATTGGCCTGCTCTCACCGGAGCATGTGACCACGATTGCCGAACGGGTCACGATCGTATCCCGGCAGGAAGCGGCATCAGCGCTGCCGCGCTGTGACGTGATCTTCGAAGGGATGCCGGAGATTCTCGCGCTGAAGCAGGCGGCGCTCGCCGAAGCCTCAAGGCTGGCTGGCGAGGGGCCGATCATCGCCTCGACCACGTCGACGATACTGGTCGACGATCTCTCAGGTTCGATCGAGCATCCCGGACGTTTTCTCAATGCGCACTGGCTCAATCCGGCCTATCTGGTGCCGCTGATCGAACTGTCGCCCGGACGGCTTACGGCGCCGGAGATTACCGCGCGGATGAGGGCGCTGCTCGAAGGTATCGGCAAGGTGCCCGTCGTGTGCGCAGCACGGCCGGGATTCATCGTTCCGCGCATTCAGTCGCTGGCGATGAACGAGGCCGCGCGCATGGTCGAGGAGGGCGTCGCCTCGGCAGAGGATATCGACAAGGCCGTGATTTACGGTTTCGGCTTCCGATTTGCGGTGCTCGGCCTGCTCGAGTTCATCGATTGGGGCGGCGGCGATATCCTGCACCACGCCAGCCGCTATCTGGTCGAGGCGCTCGGCGATGTCAGGTACGCCGCGCCCGACATCATTGCGACCAACATGCGCGAGGGGCGCATCGGCATGAAGACCGGGCAGGGGTTCATGAACTATGAAGGCGTCGACCAGGCCGCCTATCGCGAGAAGCGGCTGGCGGCCTTTGCCAGGGCGCTGCGGGCGATGGGTCTCGCGCGCGAACCGGTGGTGTGATGCCGTGGACATACCAGCCACATCCTCCGTCATGGCCGGGCTTGACCCGGCCATCCACGTCTTTGGTCGACCCGCGAAGGACGTGGATGCCCGGGACGAGCCCGGGCTTCAGTGGCCGCCGAGATACGCTGCGATCAGCTTTGGATCGTGGATCAGCGTGTCCGCCGGCCCGGACTGGATGATCTCGCCGGTTTCCAGCACATAGCCGTAATCGGCGGTCTCCAGCGCGGCGCGGGCGTTCTGCTCGACGAGCAGGACCGAAACGCCGAGGCTGCGCAGCGACGCGATGGTGCGGAAGATTTCGCGGACGATCAGTGGCGCAAGCCCAAGGCTGGGTTCATCCAGCACCAGGAGTTTTGGTTTGGCCATCAGCGCGCGGCCGAGCGCCAGCATCTGCCGTTCGCCGCCCGACAGCGTGCCGGCGGCCTGCCTGGCGCGTTCCTTCAGCCGCGGGAAGCGATCGAATACTTCGTCGAGGCTATGGCGCGTCGTCGAGCGGTCACGCAGGCTGTAGGTGCCGAGCAGGAGATTGTCGGCGACCGACATGTCGGCGAACAATTCGCGCTTTTCCGGCACGAGACAGAGGCCGCGCTCGACGCGGCCCTCGACATCGATGCGCGCCAGGTCTGCGCCTTGAAACATCATCCGTCCGGTGGACTTCAAGAGCCCGATCGCGGCCATCAGCAGCGTGGTCTTGCCGGCGCCGTTCGGGCCGATCACGGTCACGATCTGCCCCCGTTCGACGGACAGCGAGACGTTCCGCACGGCCTCCACCTTGCCGTAGGCGACCGACACATTCTCGATCGAGAACATCTGCGTCACGCGACACCTCCAAGATAGGCTTCCTGAACGCGGGCATCGCTGCGGATCGCCGCCGGCTCGCCTTCGCAGAGCTTTGAGCCGAAATCGAGTACGACGATGCGGTCGACCAGCGACATCACGAACTCCATGTCGTGCTCGACCAGCAGGATGGTCAGGTGCTCGGCGCGCAGCGAGCGCAGCAGTTCAGCGAGCTTGAGCTTTTCCTGCCGGCGCAGGCCGGCAGCCGGCTCATCGAGAACGAGCAGCGTCGGATCGGCGGCCAGCGCCCGGGCGATTTCGAGCACGCGCTGATTGCCGAGCGGCAAATTGCCGGCGAGCTCGAACGGCTTGTCGCCGAGCCCGACGCGTTCGAGCTGCATCAGCGCCTCGTAGCGGGCGCTGGCCTCTTCCTTCCGGTTCAGACGGAACGCGCCGGCGAACAGGCCGGTCCTGGTGCGCGAATAGGTGCCAAGCAAGACGTTATCGAGCAGCGTCATGCGCGGGCGCAGCTTGACGTGCTGGAAGGTGCGGGAGATGCCGGCGCGGGCGATGTGGAATTGCTGGTCGCGGGTGATCGACCGTCCCGCGAATGCGATCTCGCCGCTGTTGGTGCGCAGCGCGCCGGTGAGCAGGTTGAACATCGTGGTCTTGCCGGCGCCATTCGGCCCGATCAGGCCGAGGATTTCGCCTGATTTCACATCGAAGCTGACATTGTTGACGGCGACAAGGCCGCCGAAGCGCCGCTGCGCCTCGTTCACTTTCAGGAGGAGCGTGCCGGGTTTCGGCTGATCGCGGAGCGGCAGCGGATCGGCCACTTGCGGACGGGACTGCTTGATGTCGGGAAGAAAGCCCGCGAGGAACGGGACGATGCCCTGCCGCGCGCGCTGCAGGAACAGGATGAACAGCGCCGAGAACGCGACGATCTCGAGCTGGCCGGAGGCGCCCTTGGCGATCAGCGGCAGATAGTCCTGCACGGCATTCTTCAAGAGCGTGACTATCGCGGCACCCACCACGCCGCCCAAAATGCTGCCGGCCCCGCCGACCATCGCCATCATCAGATATTCGATGCCCATGCCGGCTTCGAACGGGCCTGGGCTGACGAAGCGGCCGAGATGGGCATAGAGCCATCCGGACAGCGCGCCGAGAAAGGCGGCAATCACGAACGTCAGCAGCTTGATCTGGAATGCGCTGATCCCGAGGCTTTCGACCAGGGTGTTGCCGCCGCGGAGCGCGCGCATCGCCCGGCCGATGCGGGAATCGAGCAGGTTGTAGCAGAGCAACAAAACCGCGACGACGATGGCCCAGATCAGGAAATAGATCTGCCAGCTCTCGACCAAAGCGAGCCGGCCGATCGAGATCGGCGGAATGCCCGAAATGCCGTTATGCTGACCGAGGCCATCGATGTTGCCGAACAGGAACGCGATCGCCAGCCCCCAGGCGACCGTGCTCAGCGACAGGAAGTGACCGCCGAGGCGGAGCGTTACGAACCCCAGGATGGCCGCGACGCTGCAGGTCATGATGACCGCCAGCACCAAGCCGAGCCAGGGCGAATAGCCGTTCAGGGCGGTGGCCCATGCGGTCGAATAGGCCGCGACGCCGACGAAAGCTGCCTGCCCGAACGACACGATGCCGCCGACGCCGGTCAATAGCGCGAGCCCGATCGCCGCTAGCGCGTAGATACCGATATAGTTCAGCAGGGTGATGCTGAACGGGTTCAGCACGAAGGGCGCCGCCACGAGGCAGGCGATCGCCGCGGCAACGATGAGGCGAATCTGGAGCAGCGTCATTCCTCGACTTCCTCTTCGGAATGCTGCGAGGCCAGCGAGCGCCAGAGCAGGACGGGGATCAGCAGGGAGAAGACGATGACGTCCTTCAAAGTGCTGCTCTGGAACGAGGCGAAGCTTTCGAGGATGCCGACGCCGAACGCGCCGAGCGCCGCGCCGGGATAGCTGGTCATGCCGCCCACGATGGCCCCGACGAAGGCTTTCAGGCCGAGCAGGAACCCGGAATCATAGAAGATCGTGTTGACCGGGGCGATCAGGATGCCGGAGACGCCTGCCATCAGCGATCCCAGGAGATAGGCAATGGTGCCGGCGCGCGCGGGCCTGATCCCCATCAGGCGGGCTCCGGTGCGGTTGAATGCGGTGGCGCGCAGCGCCTTGCCGAGCAGGGTGAAGTCGAAGAAGAGAAACAGGAGACCGCTGAACACCAGCGCCGCGATCAGGATCAGCATCGTCTGCCCGGACACGTGCACGCCGGCGATTTCCATTCCCATCGACGTCAGCGGCTCGGTCCGGACGCCTTCGGGGCCGAAGAACAACAGGCCGAGCCCGACCAGCGCGAAATGGAGCGCGACCGAGACCGTCAGCAGCAGCAGAACCGAGGCATCCGCAATTGGGCGGAAAACGATCCGGTCGAGTAGCGGCGAGATCGGCATGATCAAGAGCAGCGCCAACGCGATCCTGGCCGGCATCGGCGGATTGAAGCGCATCGTCAGCCAGACGATGCCGACGACGATCAGCGGCAGCACGAGATAGCCGAGAACGGCCTTCGGCAGCGCGCGAAATTCGCCGGCGCGCGACAGCGTGACGACTTCCATCAGGCAGGCCATGCACGCCAGCACGACAACCAGCCCGACCGTTCCTGGAAGCTGCCTGGCGTCGAGCGCGGCCAGCGTCAGTGCCGTGAAGGCAGCAATGTCGCCGAACGGAATGAAGATCACCCGCGTTACCGTGAAGATCAGCACGGTGCCGATCGCCACCAGGGCGTAGACCGCCCCGGTTGCTATTCCGTCGATCGCAAGGATCGCTGCGATATCTGCCGTCATGCCGTCGGCCGTCCTTCCGTGTTAGCCGAGAGGCTCGCTCAGGGCTGGTAGGTCCAGGCGCCGTTGTTCAGGCGGACGATCACCAGCGCGCGCTCATCGACGCCGTGATAGGCGCCGGGCTTGAAGTTGTAGACCGCGTGCACGCCCGAGAGTTCTTTGGTGTTGAGGATCTCGTCGCGGAGCGCTTTGCGGAATTCGGTGGTGCCGGGCTTTGCGGTCTTCAGCGCGCGCTCAGCGGCGTTGGTGAAGATTCGCCAACCGTCGAAGGAATAGGCCGAGAAGCCGTCCGTGGTCGGCAGATTGTTGGCCTTCTGGAAGGCGGCGCGGAACTCCAGCGCCAGCTTCTTGGCGAAATGGTCATCAGGAAGCTGCTCGGCGACGATGACCGGGCCGGCCGAGACCTGAATTCCTTCCGCCGCCTTGCCGCCGACGCGGACGAAATCGGGATTGACCAGCGCGACCGTGCCGTAGGTTTTGCCCTTGAAGCCGCGCTCGCCGAGCGCAAGCAAGGGCAATGCGCCCTGCGTGCCGGATCCGCCGATCAGCACGGCATCGGGACGCGCCGCGAGAACTTTCAGGATCTGGCCCGTGACCGACGTATCGACGCGCGCGTAGCGCTCGTTGGTCAGCACCTTGATGCCGTCCTCGGCTTCCACCGCCTTGGCGCCGTTATAGACGAGGTCGCCCCAGGCATCGGAGAAGCCGATATAGCCGATGTTCTTCATCGCATCGCGCTTCATCCGGTCCGCGACGACCTTTACCAGCAGTGAGGCGGGCTGCGGAACAGAAATGCCCCACTGGTCCGCCGGATTCGGCTGGCCGGTGACCGGCGAGACCGCGATCATCGGCACCTTCAGTTCGGTCGCGACCGCCATCATCGCGATGGTCGACGGCGCGGTCGCGGTGCCGATCAGGACATCGACCTTCTCTTCCTCGATCAGCTTGCGCGCGTTGCGCGTCGCGGCGGAAGGATCGGAGCCGTCGTCGAGCTGGATCAGCCGGATTTTCTCGCCGTTGACCTCGCTCTTGTATTCCATGGCGGCCTGGATGCCGCGGCCATAGGGGATGCCGATCGAAGAGCCGGGCCCGCTGAGTGAGGTCACGAATCCGACCGTGATGTCGGCCTGTGCGGTCTGGGCCGCAATGAGGCCGCCGATGAGTGCAGTCAAACTCAACATCTTGCGCATTGGATTCCCCTTGGTTGAAAACAGCCGCGACTTGAGCGAGATGTCAGCACGGATCGAGGTCGGACCAGCACGATCGATGCCGCCGAAGGCCGACATGGACCGGGTGCTTGCGTCCGGATGGAGTTATGAAATGAGCGCTGCCAGCGCCGGTTCCAACGTCGAACGCCGGTTCATTACGACGCCTCTTGGGCGCATCCATGTCGCGACCGCGGGAACCGGCGTTCCGGTTCTTCTGCTGCATCAGACGCCGCGATCGTGGGACGAATACCGCGACGTGCTGCCGCTGCTCGGCCGCGATTTCCGTGCGATCGCCATGGATACGCTCGGCTTTGGCGATTCCGACCGGCCGGCCGGCGATCCCTCGATCGAATTGTGGGCGCAAGGGGCGTTCGCACTGCTCGATGCGCTCGATGTGTCGCGCGCCGCGATCGTCGGTCATCACACCGGCGCGGTGATTGCGGTCGAGATGGCGGCGTCTAACCCGGCGCGAGTGAGTGCGCTGGTGCTCTCGGCCTGTCCCTTCGTCGATGCGGCGCGCCGCGCCAGGCATGAGGGCATGCGCGTCATCGACGAGGTGGAAGCGCGCAGCGATGGCGCTCATCTTGCCGAGCTGTGGGCGCGGCGGCAGCCGTTCTATCCGGAAGGCGATGTCGATCTGCTGCAGCGCTTCATGATCGACGCACTGCGCGCCGGCGAGATGGCGGCGGAAGGCCACCGGGTGGTGAATCGCTATCGGATGGAAGACCGTCTGGGGCACATTCGGTGCCCCACGCTGGTCATTGCTCCGACGGGCGACCCGCACGTTCATCCGGTGGCTCCGAAGGTGGCTGGAGCTATCGAAGGCAGCATCCTGCGTGAGCTCTCAGGAGGCATGGTGCCGCTTCCCGATCAGATGCCGGAGGCCTTCGCCGGCCTTATCAGCGACTTTATCGCTGCGCAGGCAGCCGGAAATTGAAACGGAACACGCAACGCCCGGCTCGATCGCGGCGAACGCGAGCCTGCCGGCAGCCCGTCCTGTTCCGAGGTCGAAGATCTCAGCCACGATTGATGAGCCTCTATCAACGCAACTATTCAAGGCGACATGCGCCCGTCGGGCTCCGGCGCCCCGCCAATTGTTTAAAGCCTAAAGTATTTATCGGCGGAAGGTCAATATGCCAGTTTCGTGCTTCGCGGAAAAAGTTTGCTGCACCGTGTGCAGGCGCGAAAGCAGAATTCGCCTGTGCGAAAGGGTGAGGCGACGTCTGCCTGTCGTTTCGGCAAAGCGATCCGGCCGTACGCAGCAACGCTGATGCGCCGTTCAATTGACGCCAAAATTATTTTGTGCTTGAAATATTTCGGTCGATCGAATGGCGCGACCTGCGAGGCGCCTCACAACGATCGGTGCATGCGTGTCATCGGCCTTCACCGCAAGGTTTGGTGATTACCGCGCGCCGCCAGTGAACGGGATATCTGCTGTGCGCATCTTCTGGCAGAGCTTCGTCGACCAGGCCACCAGCGCGCCCTATATGGCGCGGCTTGCTGCCTATCTGAACGAGATCGCGGCGCCCGGCACCAGCGTGCACGTCGAAGGCATCACCCCCGCCGACCGCGACTTCGGCCGTCTCAGCGAGCTGCGTTGTGCAATTCAGGCCATCGACAACGGCCTCGCGGCGCAAGAGAGCGGCTTCGACGCCTATGTCATGGGCCACTTCCAGGATCCGGGACTGTACGAGCTGCGCTCGGCGCTGACGATCCCTGTCGTCGGCGCCGGTGAGGCCACGCTGCTCGCCGCCTCGCAGCTTGGCCGCCGGCTTGGCCTCGTCACGCTCGATTCAGCTTTCGAGGTCTGGCACTACGAGCAGGCCGATCGCTATGGATTGTCCGGCCGCATCGTGCATGTCACCGGCATGGGCTGCCGTCCGGAAGATTTCAGCGCTGCGTTCGCGGGCGATGCAGTCGCCAAGGCGCGCATGTTGAGCGACTTCGCGGCCTGCGCACAGCCGCTGGTCGATCGTGGCGCCGATGTCATCATTCCGGCCGGGGTGCTGCCCGGTCTCCTCATTGCCGGCGAGCACGGCTTCAAAGTCGGCTATGCGCCGGTGGTGAACTGTGCGGCGGTTGCGCTGAAGAGCGCTGAGATGTGGGTGCAACTGCGGCGGCTCAACGGCACCGAGCCGAGCCGGGGGCCGAGCTTCGCGCTCGCCAATGAACGCTCCCGACAGGATTTTCGCGCGCTGGTAGCGCGCACGCAAGCCGACAAATCTTGAGGAGCAGACATGCTGCAGCCAGAAAAAATTCTGTATGAGGCCGAAGTGACGGCGAGCGGCGGGCGCGATGGCAAGGCCGCGAGCGATGACGGACTTTTGTCAGTGTCGCTGTCGCTGCCCAAACCGCTGGGCGGCCCGGGCGGACCGGGAACCAATCCGGAGCAGCTCTTTGCCGCCGGCTATGCCGCGTGCTTTCTCGGCGCCGTGAAGCTCGTCGCGCGCACGCGCAAGATCACGCCATCGGCTGAGCCGACCGTCACCGCCAGAGTCGGCATGGGGCCGGTCGCGGTCGGCTATGCACTGACGGTCGAACTCAAGGTTCAGCTCCCCGGCGTGGAGAAATCCGCTGCCGAGGAGGTCGTTGCCGGCGCGCATGAACGTTGCCCTTATTCCAATGCGACGCGCGGCAATATCGACGTGAAACTGACCGTGCTCTAGGGCGGCAGACAGGAATCCGGCGGTCCGATGCAGAGCTCCATCCGAACACCATATGATCGGGTCGTGATGGCGGTTCCGGTGACGATCCCCTATGTGCGCTACTCGATCGAGAGCGCGCAGTGGTGGATCGGCCGCGCGCTGAAGGCGCTGGTCGATGGCGGGGGGATCACGCCGCGCGATATCGACGGGTTCTGTGTCTCCAGCTTCACGGCCGGGCTCGATAGCGGCATCGGCCTCACCCAGCATTTCGGCCTGTGCGTGCGTTGGCTCGACACCATTCCGCTTGGCGGCGCGAGTGCGATTGCCGCACTGCGCCGCGCCGCGCGGGCGGTGCAGGCGGGCGATGCCCGTATCGTGGCGTGCGTCGCCGGCGACACCAACCATGTCGATTCCTTCCGCTACACGCTGGAGAACTTTTCGCGCTTCAATCAGGACGCCGTCTATCCCTATGGCGCCGGCGGCGCCAATGCGAGCTTTGCGCTGATCGCGCGCAACTACATGCGGACGTTCGGCGCCCGGCGCGAGGACTTTGGCAAGATCGCCGTCGCTCAGCGCAGCAACGCGCTGCGCAACCCCCATGCCCTGATGAAGACGCCGCTGACGATCGAGCAGTACATGTCGGCGCGGCCGATCGCCGACCCGCTGCATTTGTTCGACTGCGTGATGCCGTGCGCCGGAGCCGAGGCGTTTCTGGTGATGGGCGAGGATGTCGCCACATCGCTGAATTTGCCGGCGGCCAAAATTCTCGCCACGATCGAGCGGCACAATGCGTTCGGCGACGATCCCGTCCAGGTGCGGGGCGGGTGGGCCATGGATATCGACGAGCTCTATGCGATGGCGGGCATCAAGCCCGATGATCTCGATATCGTCGAGACCTATGATGATTATCCCGTCATCTCGATGATGCAGTTCGAGGACCTCGGCTTCTGCCGGAAGGGCGAGGGGCCGGATTTCGTCCGCCAGCATGATCTGACCATCGATGGCTCCTTCCCGCACAACACCTCTGGCGGCCAGCTCTCGGTCGGACAGGCGGGCGCCGGCGGCGCCTATCTCGGCGTGGTCGAAGCGCTGCGTCAGGTGCTCGGGCAGGCGGGGCCGACGCAGGTGAGGGATGCGCGCATCGGGTTGGCGTCGGGGTTCGGAATGATCAATTATGATCGCGGCCTCGCCTCGGGCGCGGCGATCCTTGCAGGACCAGGCGCATGATCGAGCCGATCGTCAAGCCGCGCCGGAAGAATCCGCTTTTGCGGACGCGGCTGCCGACCTCGCCGCCGCGGGCGCGCAGCCGCGCGTCACACGGCTTTACCCGGGCTGCCGCTGAAGGCCGTTTCATGCTGCAGCGCTGCGGCGCCTGCGCGGTGTTCTGCTATCCGGCGCGCGATGCCTGTCCTGCGTGCCTTTCCGCCGATCTCGTCTTCACGGATGCGCCGCGGCGCGGCACGCTGCTCAGTGAAACCACGCTGCATATTCCAGCGGATGTGCACTTCCGCGAGCGCGCGCCATGGCGTATCGGGCTGGTCGCGATGGAATGCGGACCGAAGCTGGTGACGCACCTGCATGCCGACTGCGAAGAGGGGCAGCCGGTCGTGATGTCGTTTCAATTGGACAAAAGCGGGCAGGCCGTGGCCTTCGCCCATCCCGAACGGGAGACTTCCAACATGACGGACGACAAGCAGTGGCGCGAAATGACGGCCGATCCAAAATTCCGGCGCGTTCTGGTGACGAATGGGCGGAGCATCGTCGGCCAGGAAACGGTGGCTGCGCTAAAGGCCGCCGGCGCGTCGATCATCTTCGTCGGCGTTGCCGAACCGTGGAAGCCGTTCCGCGGCGAGGATGCGCTGCGGGCGATCGAGGGCGTCGAGATCGTGCCGCTCGACATCGGCGACGAGAAATCCGTCGCCGATCTGGCGGCCGATATCGGCGGCAAGGTCGACATTCTCGTGAACACGACCGAACATGTCCGCGCCGGCGGGCTGCTCGATCGTCAAGGCACCAGCGTCGTGCGCGACGAGATCGACCAAAGCTATCTCGGCTTCGTGCATCTGGCGCAGGCGTTCGGCCCGGCGATGCGAATGCGGGGCTCCGATGGCGTCAACAGCGCCGCGGCCTGGGTCAATATCCTGTCGGTCTATGCGTTGGCGAACTGGCCGGCCTTCGGTGCGTATTCGGCCTCGCAGGCCGCCTGTCTTTCATTGTCGCACTCGCTACGCGCGGAGCTGCGGCCCGGCGGCGTCAAGGTGGTGAACGTATTCACCGGTCCGCTCGATATCGAGTGGTTCCAGACCGTGCCGCCGCCGAAGGTCGCGCCGCGCGTCGTGGCGTCGTCAATCGTGTCGGCGCTGAGGCGCGGACTTGAAGATGTGTTCGTGGGCGATGTCGCCGAAGACATTCGCCAGCGCCTTGCGGCCAATCCCAAGGCGGTCGAGCGCGAGCTTGGGGCGTAGCGGCTTGTTGGAAGCGGGAGAAGCGCAATGGACAGCAACAGTCTCATGCAGTTTGCCGGCGCAGTTGCATCCGGTGCGGTGCGCGTCGTCGACCTGACGTTCACGCTGAGTCCGGACTTTCCGGTGATCGTGCTGCCGCCGGAGTTCGGCCAGGCCGCGCCGGTACGCATCCAGCAGATTTCGCGTTATGACGCGAGTGGTCCTGCCTGGTATTGGAACAATCTGACCTTCGGCGAGCACACCGGCACGCATTTCGATGCGCCGATCCACTGGTTCACCGGCAAGGACCTGCCGAACAATTCGGTCGACACGCTTCCGGTGCGCGACATGATCGCGCCGGCCTGCGTGATCGATTGCTCGGCGCAGGCCGCGCAGGACCCGGATTTTCTGTTGACGATCCCGGTTGTGGAAGAATGGGAAAGCCGCCACGGGCGGATTCCGGAACGTCACTGGGTGCTGCTGCGCACCGACTGGTCGAAGAGGGGCTGGCGCGACTACGCCAATTTGAAGGAAGACGGCGCGCACACGCCAGGGCCGAACGCCGCCGTGATGCGCTGGCTCGTCGAAGAGCGCGGCGTGATCGGCTTCGGCACCGAGACGATCGGGACGGATGCCGGCCAGGCCGGTCATCTCGATCCGCCCTATCCGGCGCATCATTTCCTGCACGGTGGCGGACGCTACGGCCTGCAATGTCTGTGCAATCTTCATCAGTTGCCGCCGACCGGCGCGGTGATCGTGGCCGCGCCGCTCAAGATCCAGAACGGTTCCGGCAGTCCGCTGCGTGTGCTTGCGCTGGTGCCGGCGACTTAGCCATTTTTGCTTACATCGAGGGGCGTCATGAAAAAGAAGAAGATCTTGATTAGCGCCGCGCTCCTGCTCGCCGCGATGGCGCCGGTGCGTGCTGAAATTCTCGTCGGCTTCGTCACCGGCCTCAGCGGACCGGTGTCCTCGATTGGTGTGCCGAACGCCAAGGGATTGGCGACGGGCCAGGCCTATGTCGGCGAGATCGACGGAGAGAAAGTCCGCGTCATTCAGCTCGATGACGGTTCGGACCCGGCGGCCTCGACGCGCAATGCCCGCAAGCTGGTCGAGCAGGAGAAGGTCGACTTCCTGATCGGAACATCGGGCGCGCCACAGACGCTGGCGATGGCCACCGCAGCGATCGAGATGAAGGTCCCGATGGTGGCGGTCTCGCCGATCGCGCCGGTCGCGGCCGGCGAGGGCGGGCCGTGGGTGGTGCAGACGCCGCAGCCTACGCCGCTGCTCGTTCAGGGCATCGTCGATCACATGAAGAGCCGCAACGTGAAGACGGTGGCGTTCATCGGCTTCTCCGACGCCTTCGGCGACCTCATGTACAACTCGCTGCTGCAGAGCGCTGATCCGGCCGGCATCAAGGTGATCGCAAACGAACGCTATGCGCGTTCTGATAACTCGGTGACCGCGCAGGTGCTGCGCGCGATCTCCGCGCGTCCCGATGCAATCATGCTCGGCGGGACCGGGACGCCGGGCGCGCTGCCGGTGATCGCGCTGTCCGAACGCGGCTACAAGGGCCCGCTCTACGGCAATCACGGCATGATCAGCGCGGATTTCCTGCGGCTTGCCGGCAAATCCGCCGAGGGCATCATCTGCCCGACCGGCCCGGTGACCGCAGCCGAGCAGCTTCCCGATGACAATCCGATCCGCAAGGTCGCGTTGGCGTTTCGCGCCGCCTATGAGAAGGCCAATGGCGAGCCGCCGGCCGATGCGTTCTCACCCTACGCATTCGATGGCTGGCTGGTATTCACCGATGCCGCCAAGCGCGCCAAGGCATCAGGGGCGGCGCCGGGAACGCCGGCGTTCCGCAACGCGCTGCGCGAGGCGCTGTTCACGACCAAGGAAGTCGTGGGCACGCACGGCATCTACAGCTATACGCCGGCCGATCGCCACGGCGTGGACAGCCGCGCGCGTATCCTGGTGCAGATCGAAAACGGGAAATACAAGCTGCTGCCTTGAAGTGATGCGCGCAGCTCAGGCGTGACGCAGCTTGGCCTTGAGCGCACGCATGTCGATCGCGCGGTTGTCGGTGACGGAAGCTGCCGCGAGCGTCTTGATCTCGCCGCGGGCAAGCTTGCGCGTTGACGACAGCGGCAATTCGGCGACGATGGCGATATAGCCGGGCACCTTGTGATAGGCGAGGCGTTCGGCGCAGGTCTTGACGATCGAGGCCGCCAGCGCAGCGGCGTCTTCGACCTCCTTGTTCGGCACGATGAACGCAAACACCTCTTCGCCGCGGATCTCGTCCGGCACGGGCGTCACGGCGCAGCCGCCGATCCGCGTATCCATGTACAGCGCGCTTTCCACTTCGAGCACGCCGATGTTCTCGCCGCTGCGCCGCACGATGGTCTTCTTGCGGTCGAAGAAATACAAAAGCCCGTCTTCGTCGGCGAAGACGAGATCGCCGGTGTGGAACCAGCCGTCCTGCCACGCCGCTTCGGTGGCTTGCTCGTCCTTCAAATAGCCGCTGAAGAATCCGGCGCGTTTGTCGCTGCCCTTGGCGCGGACCAGCAATTCGCCGGGTTTTCTCACCGCGACATCGCCGCCCTGATCGTCGACGAGGCGATACTCCATCCCATCAGATGGCCGGCCGACGCAGCGGGCGCCGAAGCCGGCCGGCTCGCGCGCGGTGGTCGTCGCCGCCGCGCCGCCGGTCTCGGTCATCGCCCAGGCTTCGACGATCGGGATGCGGTAGCGCTCCTCGAAGGTGGCACGGTGGCGGACGTCGACACCGGGCGCAAAAGCGAAGCGCACGCGATGCTGCCGCTCGACCTCGGTGACCGGCAGTTGCAGCAGGATGGCGGGGATGACGCCAAGACAATGCACGACGGTGGCGCCGCTATCGGCCACGCACTGCCACCAGCGATTGGCGTGGAAGCGGTCCAGCGGAACCACGGCGCCGCCGAGCACCATCATGCCGACCGCGCTGCAGCCCAGCGCGTTCATGTGAAACATCGGCAGCGGCGTCAGATTGATCTCGCGATCCGCCTGCAATTCGGCGACGCCGCCTTGCGCGAGGTACCAGTCGGCGACCTGCAGAAAGTACCGGTTCGAGAGCATGCAGCCCTTGGGCTTGCCGGTACTGCCTGATGTGAACAGCAGCGCGCATTCGTCGTTGAACTCGGGGCTTTGCGCGACAATTTCGGTCTGGCACGGCGGGATGCGGCTGTCGGTATCAATCAGGCGGACGCGCCCGAGCACGGCATCCCTGGTCACAAGCATGCGATCTGCCGTCGCCACCAGCAGGTCGGCTTGCGACAGCTCGAGCTGAAAGGACAATTCGTCGGGGCGGACATCGGGGTTGATCGGAACGATCGAAACCCCGAGCGCATTGAGCGCCAGCCAATGCAGGAAGAAGACCGGGCGATTTTCCAGCAGCAGGGCTACCCGCGCGCCGCGCCCATAGCCGGCGGCCGCATATTCGGCGCGAAGCCGGTCTACTTCGGCCTTGAACGCTCCGTAAGCAATGTTGAACCCCTCCGGCGCGTAGGCAAGCTGGGCGCTGGCGGGGGCGAGCAGGAACGGCGCGTCGGGCCGTCGTTCGGCGGTGGCCGCAAACGCATCGGATGGCGAACGGTAGGGAATGTCGCGGTTCATTGCGGACGTCGCTCCTGTTGATGCCTCCGGCTGCAGGCGATCACGGCCGGAACTTCACACGCAGGCCTTGCTGCGGCGGCAGCTTTCGTGAAATACTTTAAGCCTAAACTATCTCGTGGGCCAATAGCGAATGATGCAGATCGGCCCGGCGAAGCGGCGGAGGCGCGCGTGTGGGCAGATCAGGGCAGGACGTCCAGGCAGCGACATCGTCGGCCGATTTGGGCGGAGGCGATCGAGCGCTTCGCGCCGACGGAGCGAACGCTCCCGGTCATCCTGACGCGCCAGGCCGCGCAGTACCGTGACCGCACGTTATTTATCTTCGGCGACACGCGCTGGAGCTACGACGAGACGGCCTCGATTGCCGCCGCTTCCGCCGCCCGCTTGATGCAGGCGGGAATCCGCGCCGGCGACCGTGTCGCCCTGATGTGCTCGAACCGGCCGGAATTTCTGGAAATCTACCTCGGTTGCGCCTGGATCGGCGCCATCACCGTGCCGATCAATACGGCGCTGCGCGGCATTCAGCTCAGCCACATCCTGCGCAATTCGATGCCGAAGCTGCTGGTGATCGAACAAAACTTCATCCCGGCGATCGAAACGCTGGAACGGGACGTCGCGTTGCCAGACATCATCTGGACGATCGGGGAGGGCGCCGCGCCTGCGATCGCGCAGGCATCGATCTCGCCGCTCCCGGCACTCGGCGAGAAAGCCGATCCCGGGCCGGTGCAGCCGGGCGACACGGTCGCGATCCTTTATACGTCGGGCACGACGGGTCCTTCCAAGGGCGTCTGCTGTCCGCAGGCGCAGATGTTCTGGTGGGGCATCTATTCGGCGCGCGCGCTCGGAATCGTCGAGGGCGATGTGCTGTTCACGACGCTGCCGCTATTCCACACCAATGCGCTGAACGCGTTCTATCAGGCGCTGCTGAACGGCTGTACCTACGTGCTCGAGCCGAAATTTTCCGCCTCCGGCTTCTGGGTGGCGGCGCGCCGGCATCAGGCGACGGTCGGCTATCTCCTCGGCGCGATGGCCGTGATGCTGCTGGCGCAGCCGAAATCCGGCGATGACACCGCGCATTTCCTGCGCGTTGCGCTCGGCGGCGGCGTCCCCGGTCAGTTTCACGGTCCGTTTCTCGAACGCTTCGGTGTGCCGCTGCTCGACGGCTACGGCTCGACCGAAACCAATTTCGTGTTCGCCAGTACGATCCCGTCCGATCGCCCGGGCACGATGGGCCATCTGGTCGAGGGCATCGAGGCCCGTATCGTCGGTGCCGACGACGTGGCTCTGCCTGACGGTGAAGCCGGCGAACTGCTGCTACGCGCGCGCGAGCCGCTCGCGTTCTCGACCGGCTATTTCCAGATGCCGGACAAGACCACTGAAGCCTGGCGAGATCAGTGGTTTCATACCGGCGACCGCGTCGTGCGCGATGCTGATGGCCACTACCGCTTTGTCGACCGGATGAAGGATTCGATCCGGCGGCGCGGCGAGAATGTTTCGTCCTGGGAGGTGGAGCAGGTGCTGCTGCAGCATCCGGCCATCGCGGCCTGCGCCATCTATCCGCTGCCGTCAGAACTCGGCGAGGATGAGGTTGCCGCCGCCGTTCAGCTTGAAGCCGGCCACGGGCTCGATGCGACCGAGATCATCAGGCATTGCGAGGGGAAGATGGCCTATTTCGCGGTGCCGCGCTACGTCCGGATCGTCACGGAACTGCCGCTGACCGAGAACGGCAAGATCAAAAAGGTCGCGCTGCGCGAGGCCGGAAAGACTTCTGACATCTGGGACCGCGATGCCGCAGGCTACAAGCTGCGCCGCTAGCCCCCTTTAGGTCTAAACCAGGATGAGTCTTGTGCATGGCCCGTTTTGAGCCTCTGACACTATCCGAGTTGCCGAACTCGATCTGGCGCACGCGCTTGCCGGTGCGCTTCGGCTCCTGCGACCCGGCCGGAATCGTGTACACGCCGGAATATCTCAATTTGTTCAATGGCGTCATCGAGGATTGGTACGGCGCTGCGCTGGGAATTCCTTATCATGAGCTGGTCAGGATGCGGCGGACCGGCCTCGGCTATGCGCACGTCTCGGCGGATTTCGCCAGGCCCAGCAGCATGGGAGATGTTCTCGACGTTGCGCTCATTGTACGCGAAATCGGGCGCGCCTCGGTGAAGCTGACGGTCCACGCGTTCAAGGACGGTATCGAGTGCGTACGCGCCACCTTCGTGACCGTGACGACTTCGCTGGTGGATCACAAGTCGATTGCGCTGCCTGACGACTTGCGCCTCGCCCTGAAGCATTATCAGGCTGGGAGCATGATGATTTTTGGTTAGATCGACTTAGCCGCAGACGCTCTTCACCTCTCCCGCTTGCGGGGAGGTCGGCGCGAAGCGCCGGGTGGGGGCTCTCTCAACTCGGGCAGTGTCGCCTGCGGAAACACCCCCACCCCAGCCCTCCCCCGCAAGCGGGAGAGGGAGCGCACCTTCTTCTTGGTCGCAATGAAATCTAAACTCATCAAGTTCGAGGAGCTCGTCAGCCGGTCGTGCTCAACAAGCCTAAGTGGGCGGCACGCACGGCCGTCAGCCGTGAACCGCCACCTTCAACGCCTCGGCGCGAATTTCTTCGACGAGCCGTTCCTTCAGGCCGACAAATTCGGGCGTGGTCTTGATCTTGTAGGATCGTGGGTGCGGCAGATCGACTGATATTTCAGCCTTGATGCATCCCGGACGGGCGCTCATCACGATGACGCGGCTGCCGAGGAAGATCGCCTCCTCGATATCATGGGTGACGAACAGCACGGTCTTCTGGTCGCGCTCCCAGATTCCGAGCAGCATTTCCTGCATCAAGGCGCGGGTTTGATTGTCCAGCGCGCCGAACGGTTCGTCGAGCAACAGAATCTTCGGATCGTTGGCGAGCGCACGTGCTATGGCCGTGCGTTGCTGCATGCCTCCTGATAGTTGCTTCGGCCAGTGGTTCTCAAATCCTGTCAACCCAACGCGATGAATGAACCCATCCGCGATCTTGCCGCGCTCCGCCTCGGAAATTCCCCGTTCGCGCAAGCCGAACGCGATGTTTTCGCGCACGGTCAGCCACGGGAATAGCGTGTAGGACTGAAACACCATGCCGCGATCTGCGCCCGGTCCGGTCACCTCGAGTCCGTCAAGGATGACGCGGCCGCTCGTCGGGCGATCGAGCCCGGCGATGATGCGCAGCAACGTGGACTTTCCGCAGCCGGAGGGGCCGAGGATGGTGACGAAATCATTGTTGCCGATGCTGAGATTGGTCGGCTCCAACGCCCGCGTCGGCGCGTTGCCCTGCCGTGCGGGAAAGGTGCGGGATACCTGATCGATCTTCAGCAAGGTCATGCCAATTTCCACGGAAACAGCCAGGCATTGAACGCCTTGAACAGAAAGTCCGATACCAGCCCGATCAGCCCGATGACGATGATGCCGAAGATGATCTGGCCGGTGTTGAGCAGCGCCTGGCTGTCGGTGATCATGTGGCCGATGCCCGACGATGAACCGATCAGCTCGGCAACAATGACGTAGGTCCATGCCCAGCCGAGAACGAGCCGGAGGATTTCCGCGATGTCAGGGGCGGAGGAGGGCAGCAGCACGCGGCCGATGATGCCGCGGTCGCTGGCGCCGAGTGTATATGCGGCTTCAACGAGGTCGCGCCGCGTGCTGCCGACGGTCACCGCGATCATCAGGATGATCTGGAACACCGAGCCGATGAAGATGACGAGGAGCTTCTGCAGCTCGCCGATGCCTGCCCACAGGATCAATAGCGGGATGAAGGCCGAAGCGGGCAGATAACGCGCAAACGAGACGAACGGCTCCAGGAAGGCTTCGATCGGCTTGTAGGCTCCCATCAGAACGCCGAGCGGCACCGCGATGATCGCCGCCAGCACGAAGCCGCCGACGACCCGCCAGATAGTCATGCCGATGTCGAACAGGAAACCGTGCTTGGTGAGGAGCTCCCAGCCCTCCTGCAGCATCGTCAGCGGGTTGGCGAGAAACGTCTTCGAGACGTGACCGCCGAAGGTCGCCCATGCCCACAAGGCGACGAACAGCACAAAGAACGCGAAGCCATAGACCGCGCGCTGCTTCGACGTCACGGGATCGAGGGGACGTATCAACGGAAAACTCCTCAAAGTGCCGCTCGCGGCCGGTCCCGCTGCCTCACGGGAAGCGGGACCAACGCGACGGCGACAGGTCTACTTGATGAAGCTCGTGTCGACGAGATCGTCGATCTTCGGAACGGATTTGATGATGCCGATCTCGAGCAACAGGTCAGCTGCTTCCTTGGTGAAGGCCTGCCACTCGCCGGCGAAGAACTTCTGGTTCGCGGCCTTGTCCTGCCAGCGCAGATATTTGGCCGAATTGCCGAACTGCTCGCCGGACTGTTTCACATCGGCGCCCATGATCTCATAGGACTTGGCCTGGTCCTTCTCGATCATGGCGACGGCTTCGAAATAGCTATCGGCCAGCGCCTTCGCGGCTTTCGGGTTGTCGGTCAGGAATTTCGGCGTGCAGCCGAACGTATCCATGATCATCGGATAGTCGAGCGTGGTGGCAATGATCTTGCCCTTGTCCGGCGCGGCGCGCACCGTCGACAGATAAGGCTCATACGTCATCGCTGCATCGTTCTGGCCGGATACGAAGGCCTGCGCCGCCGCGGCCGGCTCCAGGTTCACGACCGTGACGTCCTTGACCGAGAGCCCGTTCTTCTTGAGCATCCATGCCAGGGTGAAATAGGGGGCCGTGCCGGGCGCGGATGCGGCCACCGTCTTGCCCTTCAGATCCTTGATCGCCGCGATGTCGTTGCGCGTCACCATGCCGTCCGCGCCGTAGCTCTTGTCGAGCTGAAAGATCTGCTTGGTCGCAACGCCGTTGGCGTTCCAGGAAATCCAGGTTTCGACCGTGGTGGCCGCGCACTGGATGTCGCCGGAGGCAATGGCGAGGTGGCGGTCCTTCTGCGGAATCTTCTTGAGGGTCACATCGAGGCCGTTCTTCTTGAAGATGCCGGCCTGGCTCGCGAGCGTCAGCGGCGCGAATCCGGTCCAGCCGGAGATTCCGATGCTGACCTTTACATCCTGCGCCAGCGCTGGCGCGGAGGCCAGAAGCGCGGCGGTTGCGGCAAATATCTTGAGATTACGCATGGCTATATCCTCTTGGCTATTTGATGGATCGCTTGCTTTTCGTCGCTTTCAAACCTGTGTGGGCAATGCTGCATAAATTGTGCCGTGTTCACGTGTGTCGACATCCTTTCCCCTAACCGCCCTTGAACCGGGCAATCAGCTTGTGGGATTCGCCGGGATAGACAAGGCGCACGGCGGTCAGCGTCCGTGCGCTGCGCCAGGTGTGCCGGTCGATCACGAGGCAGGGGGCGCCGATCGCAATGTCGAGGGCCGCTGCCGTCTGCTCGTCAGCCGCGATCGCGCTGATCGAATGTTCGGCCTCCGTCCACGGGACATGGTGGAGCAGCCAGGTGCCGGGCGGTTCGACCGCGAAATCCGCCGTGGCGGCTTCCGGCACTGCGTCGAGATCGATCAGCCGGTCCTCGATTGCGAACGGAACGCCATCGGCGCTGTGGCGGCATGAGATCGCGATCACCTTGCCGGTCTTCCGTATGCCGAGACGGGCACGGTCGGCGGCGTTGGCCGCCCGCCGCGCGCGTTGGATCAACTGATAGCCGTAGCTGCGGCCGAGCGCGGTGATCTCCGCGCGGATATCGGGAATCGTCAAAACCGCGGACAGGAATTTGGGACGGCGCACAAAGGTACCGGCGCGGCGCCGCCGCTCGATGAGGTCGGCCTGCGCCAGCTCTGACAGCGCCTTGTTCACCGTCATTCGTGAGCAGCCATAGCGCGCCATCAGCTGGTGCTCGAACGGGATGCGGTGGCCCGGCGGCCATTCACCGGTCAGGATGCGGCGCTCGATGTCGAGCCTGATCTGCTTGTACAGCGTCGGCTTGTCGGCGGCCTGGAATTTGTCGCGATCGATCGAAAGGCTCATGTCACGAGCCTTTGCACGGCTTTGCTGAATGCGTCGCGCGCCTGCTGGCGGAGCCAGTGGCGTCCTCCCTCGACGACCTTGTTTCCGCCCGCCCACACGCAGGCGACGGCATCTGAGCCCGCTGCAAAAATCCAGCCGTCGAGAACCGCATCGCCATGGCGCCCGACGAGCGAGGGATGCGTGGTGTCGAGCGTCACGATATCGGCGCGCGCGCCGGGCTGGAGGCCGACGACCGGCTGCATAAGCGCCTGAGTGCCGCCGGCGAGCGCCGCATCGAACAGCGTGCGGCCGGTCGAAATGCCGGGCCCACCTGACAACACGTTGCGCTCCTGGTGCTTCAACCGCTGGCCATATTCGAGCTGGCGCAGTTCGTCAGCCACACCGACCAGGACATTGGAGTCGGTGCCGATGCCGAACCGGCCGTCTTCTGCCAGGAATTCACGCGCCGGGAAAATGCCGTCGCCGAGGCTCGCTTCGGTCACCGGGCAGAGGCCCGCGACGGCGCCGCTGCGCGCCAGCGCGGCGACTTCTGCCGGGGTCGTGTGGGTCGCATGAATCAGGCACCAGCGCTGGTCGACCGGCGCATGCTCAAGCAGCCACTCCACGGGCCGACGGCCCGACCATGCGATGCATTCTTCGACCTCCTTGACCTGTTCGGCGGCATGGATATGTACTGGTCCACCTTCCGCCAGCGGCAGGATGGCTGCCAGTTCGTCCGGCGTCACCGCGCGCAGGCTGTGCGGCGCAATGCCGATATTGGCGCCGGGCAAATGGCGTATCGCGATCCGCGTGGCATCCACCAGCCTGGCAAACTGATCGACCGTGCAGATGAAGCGGCGCTGGCCGGCATGCGGTGCGGCTCCGCCAAACGAGCCGTGCGCATAGAAGCTCGGCAGCAGCGTTAGCCCGATGCCGGTGAACTCGGCGGCCCGCGCAATGCGCGTCGCCATCTCGGCGGGATTGGCGTAGGGCGCGCCGCCGTGGTCGTGGTGGAGATAGTGGAATTCGCCGACGCGCGTAAAACCCCGCTCGAGCATCTCGGCATAGAGCAGCGTCGCAACGGCTTGGGTGTCTTCCGGCGTCATCTCCAGCGCGAAGCGATACATCGTCTCGCGCCACGTCCAGAACGTATCCGCAGAATTGCCGCGCGTTTCGGCGAGTCCGGCCATGCCGCGCTGGAACGCGTGGCTATGCAGGCTCGTTATCCCGGGAACTGCGAGATCGTGACGTTCGTCCTGGGGACGAGGGGCCACGCCGGCCGTCACCTTGGTGATGGTCTGATCCGTCACCTCCACCTGCACGTCATCGGCCCACCCCGAGGGGAGCAGTGCTGATGCGAAATGCAGCGTCGACATGGTTCAAAACCGTCTGGACAGAACACCCGACGGATTTTATGTATAGACATATAGAGACGTCAAGCTCCTGCCGCCTAAGGAGAGCTCCATGGCCGAGCGCTTCGATCGAATCTGGCTCAACGCCCGGCTCGCGACGATCCGGGAGGATATGCCCGGGCTCGGTGAGGTCGAGGACGGCGTGATCGCCGCGCGCGACGGCCGCATCGTCTTTGCGGGCCGCCGGTCCGACTTCCCGTCGCATGCCGACGCCGCCGAACGAATTGATTGCGAGGGGCGCTGGATCACGCCCGGACTGGTGGATTGTCACACCCACTTGGTTTTTGGCGGAAACCGCGCACACGAGTTTGAGCTGCGACTGCAGGGCGCCAGCTACGAGGAGATCGCGCGCGCGGGCGGCGGCATCGTCTCAACGGTCGCGGCGACTCGCGCATCGAGTGAGGCAGAACTCGTTGCCGGCGCGCTGCCGCGGCTCGACGCCTTGATCGGCGAGGGCGTCACGATGCTGGAGATCAAATCCGGCTATGGACTCAACACCGAAACCGAGATGCGTCAGCTCTCAGCGGCGCGTGCGCTTGCGAACAACCGGGCGGTCACCATCCGGACATCGTTCCTTGGCGCACATGCGCTGCCGCCGGAAGCCGGTGGCGACAAGGATCGATATATCGATCTGGTTTGCCGCGAAATGCTGCCGGCGGTGGCGCAGGCGGGTCTCGCCGATGCGGTCGATGCCTTCATGGAAGGGATCGCATTTTCCGGCGATCAAACGGCGCGGGTGTTCCGTGCGGCGAAGGCGCTTGGTCTGCCGGTCAAATTACATGCGGATCAACTATCGAATCTCGGCGGCGCCGCGCTTGCTGCGGAATTTTCCGCATTGTCCGCCGATCATCTGGAGCACACGGACGAGGCCGGTGTTGCGGCGATGGCACGGGCCGGCATGGTCGCGGTGCTGCTGCCGGGCGCGTTCTATTTCATTCGCGAGACGATGAAGCCGCCGGTCGAGCTGTTCCGTACCCATGGCGTGAAGATGGCACTGGCGACAGATTGTAATCCTGGCAGCTCGCCGCTGACGTCGCTTCTTTTGGCCATGAATATGGGCGCGACCCTGTTCCGGATGACCGTCGCCGAATGCCTCGCCGGCGTGACGCGGGAAGGCGCGCGTGCGCTTGGCGTTCTCGCTGAGACCGGCACGCTCGCGGCCGGCAAGTGGTGCGATCTTGCGATCTGGGACATCGAGCGGCCGGCGGAGCTTGTCTACCGGATCGGTTTCAATCCACTGCACCGCCGGGTGTGGAGAGGGCTATGAGCGAGGGGCGCGCTTCCATTGTCGTCTCCCCTGGAAGGGTCAGCCTCGATGATCTGCAGCACGTGCTGGCGGGCGCGTCAGTCGTGCTCGATCCGTCATTCTGGCCGCGCGTCGAGGCGGCGTCAGTCATCGTTGCGGAAGCGGCGCACTCCGACGTTCCGGCCTACGGCATCAACACAGGCTTTGGAAAACTGGCGTCGCGGCGCATTGCGCCGGATCAGACGGCGCTGCTGCAGCGCAATCTCATCGTTTCGCATTGCTGCGGGGTAGGGCCGCCGACGCCCGAGCCGATCGTTCGCCTGATGATGGCGCTCAAGATCGTCTCGCTTGGGCGCGGTGCCTCGGGCGTGCGGCGCGAGGTCATCGAGCAGATCCAGGCGATGCTGGCGCGCGGCATTTGTCCGCTGGTGCCGCAGCAGGGATCGGTCGGGGCATCGGGCGATCTGGCGCCGCTGGCGCATATGACGGCCGTCATGATCGGCGAGGGGCGGGCGCTGGTCGGCGGAAAAATTGTGCCGGGCCGTGAGGCGCTGGCTGTCGCCAATCTGGCGCCGATCACGCTCGGGCCTAAGGAAGGCCTTGCCCTGATCAACGGTACGCAGTTTTCCAGTGCCTATGCTATTTCCGCCCTGTTGCGCGCCCATGCTCTCGCCTGTGCCGCATTGGTGACAGGCGCGCTATCCGTCGATGCGGCAATGGCCTCGACGGCGCCGTTTCGCCCGGAGATTCAGCAACTGCGCGGACATGCCGGACAAATCGCCGCCGGCGTCACCCTGACGGCGCTACTTGATGGCAGCGACATCCGCATGTCGCATCTCGAAGGCGACGAACGCGTGCAGGATCCCTATTGCCTGCGCTGCCAGCCGCAGGTCGCCGGCGCCGCGCTCGACATTTTGACGCAGGCCGCCCGCACGTTGACGATCGAGGCCAACGCCGTCACCGACAACCCGCTGGTGCTGGTCGACACCCGCGAGATCGTCTCGGGCGGAAACTTTCACGCCGAGCCGGTCGCATTCGCCGCCGACCAGATTGCGCTCGCCTTGTCAGAGATCGGCGCAATCAGCGAACGCCGTATCGCGACGCTGGTCGATCCCGCGCTGAACTTCGGCCTGCCCCCGTTCTTAACGCCTGATCCGGGGCTCAACTCCGGTTTCATGATCGCCGAGGTGACGGCGGCCGCGCTGTTCGCCGAGAACAAGCAGCGCGCCGCGGCCTGTTCGATCGATTCGACGCCGACCAGCGCCAACCAGGAAGATCATGTCTCGATGGCCGCGCATGCGGCGCGGCGGTTGTCCGATATGGCAGATAATCTCGCCAGCATTTTGGGCATTGAGCTGTTGGTCGCGGCGCAAGGTATCGGCCTGCGTGCTCCGCATACGACCAGCCCTGCGCTGGCCGCGGTCATCGCCGTGCTGCGGGAGCACGTGCCGGCGCTGGGTAACGATCGTTACATGGCTGACGATATCAAGAAGGCAGCTGCGCTGGTCGAAGCCGGCGCATTGCCCGCTGCCGCGATGTCGGTGCTCGCGAATAACTCGTTTCCAAACCTTGCCGAGAGAGGTCATCTGTCATGAACCGCCGACTGGACAATGAACGCGTGATCCGGGCGCCCCATGGCTCCGAGATCAGCGCCAGGAGTTGGCTGACGGAAGCGCCGCTTCGCATGCTGATGAACAATCTCGATCCCGACGTCGCCGAACGGCCGAGCGAGCTCGTCGTCTACGGCGGTATAGGCCGTGCCGCCCGCGACTGGGAAAGCTTTGATCGCATCGTCGCCGCGCTGCGCAAGCTCGAGGGCGACCAGACGCTGGTGGTTCAGTCCGGCAAGCCGGTCGGCATTTTCCGCACCCATGCCGATGCGCCGCGGGTGCTGATCGCCAATTCGAACATTGTGCCGCACTGGGCGACGCTCGACCATTTCAACGAACTCGACAGGCAGGGCCTGATGATGTTCGGGCAGATGACAGCCGGCTCGTGGATCTATATCGGCAGCCAGGGCATCGTGCAGGGGACCTACGAAACATTTGTCGAGGTCGGGCGGCGTCATTACGGCGGCAACCTTGCGGGCAAGTGGATCCTGACGGCGGGTCTCGGCGGCATGGGCGGCGCGCAGCCGCTCGCCGCGACGATGGCCGGCGCGTCGATGCTGGCGATCGAATGCCAGCCGAGCCGTATCGAGATGCGGCTGCGCACGGGTTACCTCGATCGGCAAGCGGCGACGCTCGATGAAGCGCTCGCGGTCATGGCAGAGGCGGCGCAGAGCAAGAAGCCGGTTTCGGTCGGCCTGCTCGGCAATGCCGCCGAGATATTTCCCGAACTGGTTCGCCGTGGCGTCAGGCCGGACATCGTCACCGACCAGACCAGCGCGCATGATCCGATCAACGGCTATCTGCCGAAGGGATGGTCGCTCGCGGAATGGGAGGCCCGGCGTGCGGCCGATCCGAAGGCGGTCGAAGTCGCGGCCAAGACCTCGATGGTCGGCCATGTCCAGGCCATGCTGGATTTCCACGCGCAGGGCATTCCGACCCTCGACTACGGCAACAACATCCGCCAGATGGCAAAGGACATGGGGCTGAAGAACGCGTTCGATTTCCCCGGCTTCGTCCCGGCCTATATCCGCCCGCTGTTCTGCCGCGGTGTCGGCCCGTTCCGCTGGGCGGTGCTGTCAGGCGATCCCGAAGATATCTTCCGCACCGACGCCAAGGTGAAGGAGCTGATGCCGGACGACAAGCATCTGCACAACTGGCTCGACATGGCGAAAGCGCGGATCAAGTTCCAGGGATTGCCAGCGCGGATCTGCTGGGTCGGTCTTGGCGATCGCCACCGGCTCGGTCTGGCCTTCAATGAGATGGTGGCGCGCGGCGAGCTGAAGGCGCCGATCGTCATCGGTCGCGATCATCTCGACAGCGGCTCGGTGGCAAGTCCAAATCGTGAAACCGAGGCGATGCGCGATGGCTCGGACGCCGTATCCGACTGGCCGCTGCTCAACGCGCTGCTCAACTGCGCCAGCGGCGCCACCTGGGTCTCGCTGCATCATGGCGGCGGCGTCGGCATTGGCTATTCGCAGCACGCCGGCATGGTGATCGTCGCCGACGGAACCGCGGAAGCCGCGCGCCGCCTCGAGCGCGTGCTGTGGAACGATCCGGCGAGCGGGGTGATGCGCCATGCCGACGCGGGCTACGAATCTGCGATAGACTGCGCCCGAGCCAACGGGCTCGATCTGCCCAGTCTGGCGCTTTAGCGTACCGGAAGATTCGATGCCGCCGTGTGCGCCGGGCTCGATGTTCCCTCAAGACAGCGAGAGAGGCCATGGTCAAACCGTTCCCGTCGAAGACCCACATCGGTAACCACACGCTGCATCCGGAAACCTTGATGCTGAACTATGGCTACGATCCGCAATTGTCGGAAGGCGCCGTCAAGCCTCCGGTCTTCCTGACCTCGACCTTCGTCTTCAAGACCGCAGAAGATGGAAAGGACTTCTTCGACTATGTCGCCGGCAGGCGCGAGCCGCCGGAGGGGATGGGCGCGGGCCTGGTCTATTCGCGGTTCAATCATCCGAACAGCGAGATCGTCGAAGACCGCCTTGCCGTCTATGAGCGCGCGGAATCCTGCGCGCTGTTCTCGTCCGGCATGTCGGCGATTGCGACCACGATCCTGGCCTTCGCGCGGCCGGGCGACGTGATCCTGCATTCGCAGCCGCTCTATGGCGGGACGGAAACGCTGCTCGCGAAGACGCTGGCTGACTTTTCGATCCGTGCGGTAGGCTTTGCCGACGGTATCGACGAGGACGCGGTCGAGCAGGCGGCCGACGATGCCATGCAGAAGGGCCGGGTTGCGATGATCCTGATCGAAACTCCCGCGAATCCGACCAACGGTCTCGTCGATATCGCGATGGTCCGCCGCATCGCCGACAATATCGGCGAGGCGCAGGACCACACGCCGATCGTTGCCTGTGACAACACGCTGCTCGGGCCGGTCTTCCAGCGGCCGATCGAGCATGGCGCGGACATTTCATTGTACTCGCTGACCAAATATGTCGGCGGCCATTCCGACCTGATCGCCGGCGCCGCGCTTGGCTCCAAAGCCCTGATGAAAGATATCAAGGCGCTGCGGGGCGCGATCGGCACCCAGCTCGATCCTCATTCCTGCTGGATGCTTGGCCGGTCGCTCGAGACGCTGAGCCTGCGCATGGAAAAAGCCGACCAGAATGCGCGTCTGGTGGCGGACTATCTACGCGACCACGCCAAGGTGGAGAAGGTTCATTACCTCGCCCATCACGACGAGGCCTCGGCCGCCGGCCGCCTGTTCGCCAGACAATGCCTGGGCGCCGGTTCCACGTTTTCGTTCGACATCGTCGGTGGCCAGGCAGCGGCGTCCCGATTTCTGAACGCGCTGCAAATCTTCAAGCTGGCGGTGAGCTTGGGCGGTACAGAGTCGCTGGCCAGCCTGCCGGCCAGCATGACCCATTCCGGTGTTCCCGTGGAAATCCGCCGCAAGATCGGCGTCCTCGATTCCACGATCCGGCTATCGATCGGCATCGAACACCCGTCCGACCTCATTGCAGACATCGCGCAGGCCTTGAACGAAGCATAGCTGCCGTGCGCAAGTCCCGGGCGGAGACCCCCGGACGAAGTCGCCTCCGGCCGGGAACTAGTGCTCCCAATCGGCGTCGGCCAAGTCCTGTGACAGCCGTTCAAGCAGTGCTCTCAACTGTTCCCTGTCGGCACGGCTGAAATTCTTGAACAGCCGCGCCTCCCGCGCGCGAGAGACCTTCAGCAGTTTTTCCGACAGTTTTCGTCCTTCGGCCGTCAGTCTGGCGATCGCGGCGCGGCCGCGGGTTCGGGTCTGCTCGACCGAAATCAGTTTGCGTTCCTCGAGCACGGCGAGGCTGCGGCTTACGGCGGCCTTGTCCAGATCGGCCACTCCTGACAATTCACTGACATTGAGTGACTCGGTGCTGTTGAGGACGATCAGCAGGCGCCATTCCGCCATGCCGAGATCCCAGGCGGCGCGGTAGTAGGCCGTGGTGCCCCGGAGAAGCCGCATCCCGATGGTGGACACCAGTATCGCGAGGTGTTCCTGCGCCAGCATGCCGTCATGTTGGGTTCGTTTCGAGGGCGCATCATTGACCATCAATCGCTTGGTCGTAGGCATCAATGGAGTCTCCTGGCAGCTCGGCGAACCTCTCCCGACGCGGCGGTTCCCTGCGCATTGATCTATATCAAATTGCTTGACATGTCATTTATTGATGCATCAACATAAAGCCGACGCCGGCCCAAAAAGCAAACCAAGAACCGGCGACGCATTAGGGTGGTGTCCATGGCAAACGGCGAGTTGGCCAATGCAGAGCGCCCGGCCAGGTACGCCGGCGCAATCGACTGCGATCTTCATCCGGCCGTGCCCGGCATGAACGTGCTGCTGCCGTATCTCGACGACTATTGGCGCGAAATGGTCTCGGTTCGCGCGCTCGATCGGCTCAACCTCGCTCTCACCTGCTATCCGCAGAACGTCCCATTGTCGTGCCGTCCCGACTGGAAGCTGCCGGACGGCACCAAACCGGGCGCCTCGCTGCAGGCGATGCAGGAACATGTGCTGGACCCCTACCAGCAGCGGTTTGGCATCCTCAACTGCCTCTACGGCGCCCAGGTCCTGCACAGCGAGGACATGGCGGCGGTGTTCTGCCGGGCGACCAATGACTGGATCCGGGATGAGTGGCTGAGCCGCGATTCCCGGCTGCGCGCTTCCATCGTGGTTGCGGCCCATAACACCGAGCTGGCCGTCGCCGAGATCGAACGGCGCGCGGACGACATGCGGTTCGTGCAGGTGCTGATGCTCGTGTCCGGCGAAGTTACGCTCGGCCGGCGGCAATTGTGGCCGATCTATCGGGTAGCGGAGAAGCTTGGCCTGCCGATCGGAATCCACGCCGGCAGCGCCTACCGCTATGCGCCGACCGCGGTTGGATGGCCATCCTATTTTGTCGAGGACTATATCTCGCAATCGGCCGCCTTCGAAAATCAGCTGCAGAGCATGATTTCCGAGGGCGTGTTTGCCAAATTCCCGGGGCTCAAGGTGGTCGCGATCGAATCGGGCCTGACCTGGCTGAGCGGCTTTGCCTGGCGCGCCGACAAGACCTGGAAGGGGGTTCGCGCCGAAGTGCCCTGGGTGACGCGCGCACCATCGGAGATCGTTCGCGAGCATGTTCGCTTCACTGTCCAGCCAATCGACGCCGTCGACGAGACGGCGGCAATCCTGCGGCTGATCGATCACCTGCGGTCGGACGAGCTATTCCTGTTTTCGACGGACTATCCGCACTGGCAATTCGACGGCGATGCGGCGTTGCCGGATGGACTTTCCGCGGCGCTGCTCCGCAAGATCGTCAGTGATAATGCGCTTGCGACCTACCCGCGACTGATGAAGGCCGATCGAGCCATGGAGATTGCCGTATGAGCACCGTCGACCTCGAGCGAACTAGCGCCGCCAGATCCAGGCTCCGGATCATCGATTGCGATATCCATCCCGCGATGACCTCCTGGACCGAGGTTCATCCATACCTCGCCAAGCAATGGATCGACCATCTCTCGATCTATGGCAGCCATCTGCGCCACGCTTTCTCCGAAGCGCTGTCGCATCCGCGAATGTCGCCGGATGCGGCGCGGGTCGATGCTTATCCGGAGGAGGGCGGCCCGCCGGGCTCGAGCCTCGAGTTGATGCGCAAGCAGCATCTCGATCCCAACGGGGTCGTGACCGGCATGTTGATTCCGCTGCGCTGGAATCCCGGCAGCCAGCGCAATCTGGATTTCGGCGTGGCCCTGACGCAGGCCATGAACACCTGGCAGGTCGAACGTTGGGTGAAGAACGAGCCGCGCCTGCGGGCATCGGTCCTGATCGCGCAGGAGGATACACCTGCTTCGGTCGCCGAAATCGACGCGCGGGCAGGCGATCCGAACTTTACCCAGATCCTGGTATTGCCGAAGACCGATGAGCCGTTCGGCCGCCGCCGCTACTGGCCGATATTCGAGGCGGCGGTGCGCAACAATCTGCCGATCGCCATCCATGTCGGCGGCACCAATGGCCATCCTTCTACCGGCGGAGGCTGGGCGTCCTATTACATGGAAGAGCACCATACCGTGGCGGAAACCATGCAGGCGATTCTGACCAGCCTCGTCTTCGAAGGCGTGTTCGAACGCTTTCCGCAGCTCCGCGTGGTGATCATGGAAGGCGGGCTCGGCTGGATCCCGTCGCTGACCGCGCGCATGGACAAGCACTGGTCGCGCCTGCGCAGCGAGGTGCCGCATCTGAAGCGGCCGCCGTCGGAATATGTCCGCCGGCAGGTGTGGTTCACGACCCAGCCGATGGAAGAGCCGGGAAGCGCCGCGCAACTGATCGATCTGTTCGACCGGATCGGCTGGGATCGCCTGCTGTTCTCGACCGACTATCCGCATTGGGACTTTGACGACCCACGTTACGCCTTCCGCGCCAACCTGAGCGAGAAGCAGCGCGATCAGATTCTCTTTGGCAACGCGCAGGCTTTCTACGGGCTGTCCTGATGACGCGGCATGTTGTTGCAACCGTCGATGACATCCCTCCCGGCCAGCGGCTGCTGGTGAGGGTGGGTGGGCGGGAAATCGGCATCTTCAATGTCGGCGGAGAGTATTTCGCCGTTAGCAACCGTTGTCCGCACGAGGGCGCATCGCTGTGCAAGGGGCGCCTCGTCGGTCTGGTGGAATCCAGCGAGCCCGGGTCCTACCGGTTCAGCCGTCGCGGCGAGTTGTTGCGGTGCCCCTGGCATGGCTGGGAGTTTGACTTAAGGACCGGCAAATCCTGGTGCGAACCCGATCGCACCAAGGTTCGCAGCTACGACCTCAAGGTGGAATCGGGCGGGGCCCTCGTCGAAGGCGAGCTTCAGGCCCAAACGTTTCCGGTCCTGATCGAGAAGCAATATGTGGTGATCGAAGTCTGACACCTGATCGATGCGGTCGATCGGCAAAACAATAAACCGCGTGGAGGATAACGTGTTCTTGAAGCTCAAGAGAATTGCCCTCGCTGCCCTTGCTGCCGGCTTTGCGTGTCCGGCGTCCGCGCAGGATGCGTCCTGGGATGCCGTCGTCGCCGCCGCGAAGAAGGAGGGCAAGGTTGTCGTTTACAACATGGCGCTCGGCGCGCCCTACTTCTCAGCGGTGATCAAGTCGTTCGAGAAGGAATACGGCATCACCGTCGAGAGCCTCGATCTGCGCGCCAGCGAACTCGTCGAGCGCATCAGGACCGAGCAATCGGCGGGACGATATCTCGGCGATGTCGAAATGGTCACCACGACCATGATCGAGGAGCAGCTCAAGAACGGCGATTTCATCCAGAAACTGCCGCCGATCCCGAATGCCGTGAACCTGCGGCCGCCGTTCAAGGCCAACGAGCACAGCATTCCCGCCTACGTCCAGCCCATGGGAATCCTGATCAACACCAGGCTGGTTAGGGATGACGATGTTCCCAAGAGCTGGAACGATCTGAATTCGCCGAAGTGGAAGGGCAAGCTGCTGTCCGACGACATGCGTCCGCTCGGCAGCGGCAATACCCTGTTCGCGGTGCTGCAGAACAACATGGGTGCCGCATTCAACGAAAAGCTCGCCGAGCAGAAACCGGTTTTCAGCCGCGATATGCGCAACGACGCCCGGCGCGTCGCCCGCGGCGAATATCCAATCTACATCACGCAGGTGTTCGCCTTTGCCTCCGATCTCAAGGGCCTGCCGGTGAAGGTGATCGTGCCGCAGGAGGGGGCGCCGTATGCACAGATGGATCTCGCGGTCCTGAAGAACGCCCCGCACGTCAATGCGGCGCGCGTCTTCATGCAGCATTTCCTCACCGTCGAATCCCAGGCGCTCTATGCCAATGCCTGGATGCTTCCGGTGGTGAACGGCGCGGCCGAGCGCGCCGATTCCGCCGCGCAGCCTTATGCCAACGCCAAGCTGATGGGCATGGCGAAACTCTCCGAGCGCCCGGACATGATGGCGCTGGCCAAGAAACTTTATCCCTAGGCGCCGGCAGATGGCTCTCTCGGCCGACGACCGCGTAGCCGATATCGCGCCAGCACGGACGCGGCTGCCTCGCGCATGGCGCCTCCTGAACGGTGCGCCGGCCGGCCGCATCGTCGGGCTGACGCTGCTTGCGATGGTTCTTGCCTTTCTGTCGGTCTATCCGCTGTCGATGCTGCTCTATGGGAGCCTCCATTCGACGCCGCCGGGCGTTGCCGGCGTATTCACGCTCGACGGTTACCGCGAAATCGTTTCACAGCAAAATCTGCTCACGCTGCTCAACACCGTCGGCATTGCGCTGGCCAAGACGATTCCGTCGCTGATCCTGGCCGTGCTGCTCGCCTGGATCCTGGCGAGGACCGATACGCCGTTTCGCGGCACGTTGGAGGTGCTGGTCACGCTGCCCTTCTTCATTCCGCCGATCCTCACCGCGATGGCATGGGGCATGCTGGGCAATCCGCAGGTCGGACTGTTGAACCAGCTCTACCAGTGGACCACCGGATCGACCGCGTCGCCGGTCAACGTCTATTCCTACGGCGGCGTCATCTGGCACATGATGCAATATTCGGTGCCGTTCCTTTTCCTGTTGATCGTCGACGCCTTTCGCTCGATGGACCCGAGCCTGGAGGAGGCGGCGCGGATGTGCGGCGCGACGCGCTTTCGGACCTTCTGCACCGTTACGCTGCAATTGATGCTGCCGGCGCTGACCGGAGCGGCGATCCTCAGCTTCATCCGGGGCATCGAGAATTTCGAATCGCCGCTGTTCTTCGGCTCGCCGGCCGGCATCCACGTCATCACGACCGATATCTACGACTCCATCAATCAGCGCTCGCCGCCGCAATATCAGTATGCCACCGCCATCAGCTTCGTGATCATGGCCCTGATGTTTCTGATCATCCTGATGCAGTGGCGCATGCTGCGCGGCCGCAGTTTCCAGACCATCACGGGGAAAGGCTATTCGCCCGCGGTCATGAAGCTCGGCAAATGGCGCTGGGCGACATTCGCCTTCTGCGCGCTGTTCTTCGCCGTCACGGTGGTGCTGCCGGTGAGCCAGCTCCTGATCGGATCGTTCTTCAAGTTCTTCGGCTTCTACGAATGGGACATGCTGACGCTCGAGCATTATCAGGCGGTGGCGGGCAGCAGCGAGTTCTGGCGCGCCTTCGGCAATACCATGCTGCTCGGCTTCGTCGGCGCCACCTTGACCATGGTGCTCGGCGGCATCGTCGCCTACGTCTCGGTCAGGACCAAATGGCGCGGCCGCCGCCTGATCGACACCATGGCCTGGCTGCCATGGATGATGCCGGGTATCGTTCTGGGCGTGGGCTTCCTGTGGGGTTTCGCGCTGCTGCCGCACGCCATCCCGATCTACGGGACGATCTGGGCGCTGCTGCTCGCCTACATCTCGCTGGGAACGCCGCTGTCGGTGCGCGTCATGTCCAGCGCCTACGGTCAATTGTCCTACGACCTCGAAGAGTGCTCGCGCGTGCACGGGGCGAACTGGCTGCAGACGATGTGGCGCATCATGGTCGCCCTGGTGTGGCCCTCCTTTGCCGTGGGCTGGGTCCTGATCTTCTTCGGAATCATGCGCGAGTTGAGCGCCTCCGTGCTGCTCTATTCGGTCGGCTCCGAGGTTCTCTCGGTGGTCCTCCTGAAGCTCTGGGCCAACGGCAGCGCGGAGCAGGTGAGCGTGATCGGTCTCATCATGATGGCCATGGTGATCATCTTCAGATGGGTGCAGCTCCGCGTCATCAAGCGGTGGATTGGCGCCCTGTGACTAGGGTAGGTGTCTGATGTCAAATGTCGTCCTCGAGAAAGTCAGCCGGAAATTCGGCGAGTTTACCGCCGTGAACGACGTTGATCTCCGCGTCGCCGAAGGCGAGTTCGTAACACTGCTCGGACCGTCCGGCTGCGGCAAAACAACCACCCTGCGGATGGTCGCAGGCCTTGAACAGAATACCAGTGGCCGGATCAGCCTCGGCAACGAGGTGGTCAGCGATGCGGCTTCGGGCGTATTTGTTCCATCGGAGCGGCGACGCCTCGGCATGGTGTTCCAGTCCTACGCGATCTGGCCGCATATGACGGTGTTCGAAAACGTCGCATATCCGTTGCGGGTGCGTCGGCGTCGCGCCGCCGAAATCCGCGATCTGGTTTTGCGGGCGCTGCGCCTGGTGGAAATGGAAAGTTTTGCCGAGCGGCCTGCGCCGGCGCTTTCGGGCGGCCAGCAGCAGCGCGTGGCCATCGCGCGGGCGCTGGTGTTCGAGCCGAAAGTGCTGCTTCTTGACGAGCCGCTGAGCAATCTCGACGCCAAGCTGCGGCTGCAGATGGGCGACGAATTCCGCACAATCCAGCGGCGGCTCGGCATGACCACCCTTTATGTCACGCATGATCAGTCGGAGGCGATGGCGCTTTCCGACCGCGTGGTCGTGATGGACCAGGGACGAATTCAGCAGGTGGGGGCCCCCGAAGACATCTATCGCTACCCGGCCAATCGCACGGTCGCGGGATTCTTCGGCAACCCGAATCTCCTGAACGCCAGTGTGGAGGCGTGTGCGCGCCTGGAGGGAGGCCGGGTTCAGCTTGACGTCGTCGGGCACGGTTGGCAGGGGCGATGCGAGGCTGCAACCGAGGTGCCGGCAGGACAAACCGTCACGGTCATGGTGCGGCCGGAAGACATCCGTATTGCACCCGCAAGCACCGACAAGGACGGGCTGCGCTGGTCCGGACGGATCGCCCACACGATCTTCCGCGGCCCGACAAGGTCGATCGTGGTGGAGATCGAGAACGGTCGCCTCAATGTCGATGCGCCCGCCTTTGGCGGCTATTCGGTCGGCGACAATGTGACCGTCGTCGTCCCTCGGCACGCGGCCTGGGCCGTGGGATAGGTCATTTCAAGCGGACGCGATTGGGGCGCTTCATGCCGCGGTTCACCGGGATGCCGGTTTGCGCCCGATGAGATCAAGGGCAGGGCGTGAACCAAAAGGGTTGCGCTGAATGCGGACTCGGTCGCGCGAACCTTCCAGTGTCAAAACGTCTCGGTAATCTTGCTCAGGCGAGGGGGACGATCCGGATCAAATCCGCAGGCGCGCGCGGTCTGCTCAATGATCCGATAGGCCGGAACGAGCATGGTGATCGGGTCGGTTGTGGGATCATCCTCGGCCAACCAGGGCAGCGATCCCTGCGGTCCGCCGCAGAGATGCAGCGCGATCCCTTGCTCGCGCAATTCTTCCGCCAGGGCGTCCACCGTACCAGCCGTTTCATCCATGAAGCGCATCATGATTACAGGCGTGCGCGATGACAACGCGGCCCGCGGCCCATGCTGCAGCTCGGCGGCGGACAGGCCGATCGACGGCAGGCGCAGGATTTCCGAAAGTTTGAGCGCGATCTCCCGCGCCGAGCCCAGGCCCAGGCCCCGCGCTGCCACGAACACGGCCGACGCCTTGGCGAGGTCATCTGATATCTCGGACCAGTCGAGCGCCACCGCGCGGTGCAGGCGCGCGGGCAGTCGGTCCAGTGCCGACTGCAGCGCACGATCTCCCGCCAGCTCGGCAACGAGTGCGGCGCCAGCGGCCATCGAGCCGATCACGGTCTTGGTCGCCGCGACCGAGTGCTCTTGGCCGGCTTCGATCGGAACGACGAACTCCGCCTCGTCAGCCACGGGCGAGGACATCGCGTTGACGATGGCGAGGGTGCGGGCGCCCGCTGCGCGCGCCGACCTGGTCGCCGCGACAAGATCCGGGCTGCGTCCGGATTGCGAGATCACGATGAACAGCGCATGAGGCAGCATCAAGGGCGTGCGAAATGCCGTGATCACCGAAGGCGCGCTGGCTGAAACCGGAAGGCGAAGCCGCGTCTCGATAAGGTATCTCAGGAAAACCCCGGCGTGCCCGGAGCTTCCCCGGCCGCACACGACGCACAGGGGGGCGGCGCCAATCCCAATTCGCCGTGCGATGTCGCGCGTGGCGGGGCGATTGCGAACGATTTTATCGACGACATCTGCGCTTTCCGCGATTTCGCTCGCCATTGCGGATGTTGTCACGGCTCAACCTCCGCCTTGCTTGCGCGCTGTTGCCTCCCTGGAATGCCGGTCACGATTCGAATCACGATCCGAATCACGATCCCTGGCGAGCTCGGCAAACACCCGGCGTAGGTTGCCGTCGCCGTCCTTCAGAACGGTCTCGGCATCAGCCGGGTCTAGTCCCAATGCCAGAAGGACTGCCGTCTTGACGTCTCCATCGGCCTGCTCGAGCGAGCGTGCCGCGTGCGACGGATTACAGTGCGCGATCTGCGCCACCATGGCCTCGGCGCGCCGCTTCAGCTTGGCATTGGTCGGCTGCATGTTCACCATCATGCCGCGATACACCCGGCCAAGGCGCAGCATGATCCCTGAGGAGATCAGGTTGAGGACAACCTTTTGCGCGGTGCCGGCCTTCATCCGCGTGGAGCCGGCGATCAGCTCGCGCCCGGTCTCGATCAGGATCGGAAACTTTGCCGATGCCAGCAGTGCGGTGCCGGGATTGTTGGCGACACCGATCGTCACGGCGCCGAAAGAGCCTGCCTGCTGCAGCGCCGCCACCGTGAATGGCGTTGTCCCGCTGGCGGCAACGGCGATCACCACGTCCTGTTGTGTGAGCTGTGCGGCATTGATCTGCGCGATCGCGTCATCAACATCGTCCTCCGCGCCCTCGATGCTGGTGACGAAGGCGCTGTCGCCGCCGGCGACAACAAAGTGGACGCGCTCCTTGGGCCAGGCGAAAGTCGGCGTCAGCTCGGCGCCGTCCTGCACGGCGACGCGGGCCGAAGTGCCGGCGCCGACATAGACAATGCGACCGCGGTCGCCCAAAGCCGCCTTGGCCGCTTCGGTCGCCGCGGTGATCGCCGGAAGGGCATGGCCGATCGCCGCCACTGCCGCAAGCTGGCCCTCCCACATCGCTTCCATCGCTGACGCGAGCGACCATGCGTCAAGATCGGCAAAGCGGGGGTCGACGTCTTCGGTGGCCATGTTGTTGATCCAAGCGCCCTCAAACGCGGAACTTCGAAGCCTGTTCATGGTCAGTTTCTCTCTTGGGCAGGGCAAGCCGCCCTCGCGCCACCAGTAGCGCGCCGGCCGCCGCATCGGCGTCAGGCCGCCTCAGGCGGGCGCGCAGGTCGGGCGTCAGCCAGGGCGTGACGGCATCCGCGAGCCCGCCCACCAGGGAGAGGCGGTCAATACCTCTCGCCAGGAACAGATCGAGCAGATCGCCGATCGCATCGGCCGCGCGTTCGACAATGCGCCGGCCGACCGGATCGCCCTGATTGGCGTGCCGCATCACGATCGGCGCGAATGCAGCGTAGTCCGTGGCCCTGGCTTCTTCAGACCAGGCCACCGCCTGGTAGGGATCGTGGTCGAATGCGCCCAGCACCTCTGACAGCAACGGGGTCAGCTCGCTGCGACGATCCGCAGCGCGTAGCGCCAGTCGAACGACCTGCAGGCCGATGTCGGCGCCGCTGCCTTCGTCCGACACAGGAAAGCCGTAACCGGCGAGACGGACTTCGCGGCCGCCGATCAGGCCGATCCCCACCGAGCCGGTGCCGGCAACCACGATGGCCCCGTCCGCACCACTGTGGGCGCCGAGACAGGCTGCCAGGCCATCGCTGATGAAGGTGACGGATGCAAAGGGATGCGCGATCCTGTTGAGCGCCGCTTCTGCGCCCCGGCGACCAATACCGGCAAGGCCAATTCCGGCGTGCATCCGCGCGAAATCCTCGCGGGTCAGTCCGGCGAGTGCGGTTGCCGCTTCGGTAGCCTCCATAATGGACCGCCACGCCTTCTCGACGCCGATCCGCGTCGTGGCAGGCCCTGAGTTCGCCTCACCGAGCACCCCGCCGTTTTCGTCTTCGATCCGGGCGCGGCAACGGGTTCCGCCGCCATCAATGCCGAGATACGTGGTACCTTTTGTTCCCATGGAACGTTAACGCCAGGGTTTCGCTTCGGGTCCTTCCCACGCCCCTCGGCGTACATATGAAGTTCTATGGGGAAATGGGGCTCGCCTCACGAGTCCGTGACTGCATTCTCGGATGAACACTGATGGGCCACGCTGGGTCTTCCGTCTCTCTCATCATTGCCGCGCAGCACATCTTCGATGGCACGGACATGCGCGGACCGGGGTCGGTGAGGATCTCGCAGGGGCGGATTGAAAGCATCGGTTACGGCGAGGCAGAGTCGCGTGGCTCAATCCACCTTCCCGCAGATTCGATCCTTGCACCCGGATTTATCGACATTCAGGTGAACGGAGGCGGGGGCGTCCTTCTCAACGACCAGCCAACAGAGGCCGGCGTTCGATGCATCGTTGAGGCGCACCGCAAGGCGGGGACCACGGGCTGCTTGCCGACCCTCATCACCGATCGCAGCGACGTCCTGGAGCGGCTAGCGGCAGTCGCTGAGACTTGTTCGAAAATCCCGGGCGTGCTCGGCTTTCATCTGGAAGGACCGGCTCTCAACCGATCTCGCAAGGGCATTCATCCGGAAGCCGAGATACGCGTTCCCGATCGGCGCGATCTCGCCGCGATCAAAAGGTTTGGAGGCTGCGGCCGTTCCATCGTGACCCTGGCCCCGGAATGCGTTCCTGCGTCCGTGATTGACGAATTGATCGGCGCCGGATTGCGTATCGCGGCCGGCCACAGCGACGCCACCGCGCCCGAAATCGGGCAGGCGGTCGATCGCGGTGTCTCCGGGGTGACCCATCTGTTCAATGCCATGTCGCAGTTGAACGCAAGGGAGCCGGGCTTGGTGGGGGCCGCGCTTGATGATGACCGGCTGTTTGCAGGGATCATCTGCGACGGCATCCATGTTGACCGTGCCGGTTTGCGTGTTGCCTTCCGCTGCAAGGGGCGCGATCGTTTGATGCTGGTCACAGATGCCATGCCATTGGTGGGTACCAACGACCGGCAATTCATGCTGCAGGGAAGGCGGATCACGTTGCACGAAAATCGCCTGACTGGCCCCGATGGCACGCTCGCCGGCGCTCACCTCACCATGATCGAGGCGGTGCGCAACGCCGTTGCGCTGCTCGGAATCTCCCTTGCCGATGCTCTCATGATGGCGTCTCGGACGCCTGCGGCCTTTCTGGGCCTTGAGTCCGAGTTTGGACGGATCGCGCCCGGATACCGCGCGGACCTCGTCGCTTTCACTCCGAACTATGAGGTCGTCGGTACGTGGATAGGCGGCGTTGGTTCACTGGACGAGGCGAGTGAGGCTTCCCACCGGGGGTAGATGCGCAACCATCCCATCATCGTGCAAAAATATGGCGGCGTCTGTCTTGAGACGCCGGCGAAAATTCGCGCCGTGGCGCGCAGTCTCGCCGACTTGCATGGCCGCGGTTATCGTGTCGTGGCGATCGTCTCCGCCATGGGCAAGACCACCGATCAATTGATCCAGATGGCTTATCAGGTAAGCCCTAGTCCCAACCGCCGCGAACTCGACATGCTGCTGACGACAGGGGAGCGCATCAGCATGTCGCTGATGAGCATGGCGCTTTCCGATCTCGGGGTGCCTGCGATCAGCTTCACCGGCAGTCAGGCCGGCGTGATGACCGACGACTCCCATTCCGCCGCACGCATTGTGGATGTTCGGCCCATTCGCGTGCGCGAGGAACTTGATCGTGGGCGCGTCGTGGTGCTGGCGGGATTTCAGGGCGTGAACCCGGCGACCCGGGAAATCACCACGCTCGGCCGGGGCGGCAGCGACACCACGGCGGTCGCGATGGCCGCAGCGCTGAAAGCCGAGCGCTGTGAAATCATCAAAGAGGTCGATGGGATTTGTTCGGCCGACCCGCGCATCGTGACGGATGCAAAGCCGTTGCGGCGGGTCGACTTCGCATCGCTGTCGGAGATGTGCTTCTGGGGGGCAAAGGTCCTGCATTTTCGCAGCGTCGAGCTGGCGCAAAGTCAGGATGTGCGGCTGGTTGTCAAGCAGTGGGACGGCGCCAAGCGTAGCACGCTGGTGATGAAAGAGGTTGCAGGCATGGAAAACGGAAAGGTTCTGGCCGTCAACTCGATGGCTCGCGTTGAGTACGTGGAAATCGATTGCAAGGATCTCAATGATGGCTTTGAGAAATTCGCTCACCATCTCAAGCAAAACAGCCTGTCTTGGCCGCAGCTCTTGGCATCACACTTCACCGCAGGAAAAGCCGGCATGATGGTGACCTGCGATTCGGAGTGGCTCGATGCCCTGTTGCGCACGCTGGAGCATGCCAAGGATCTGCGCAGGCAGCGCGAGGCTTCAAGCTCAGTCAGTCTCACCTGCTTCGGCGGCATTTCACCGGAGTTGCCGTTCAGGGCGTTGCAGGTTCTTGGACAGCACGGGATTGTCCCTGACAAGTATGTGTTGTCGCCGCATTCGGTCAGTTTGTTTGTTGCTGTTGAGAAGCGGAAGGATGCGGTCCAAGCGTTGCATTCGCTTGTCCAGCAAACGTAGGCTCGAGAAGCGGCGGGAATCGATGGGCCAAGAGGGACTCAAACCGAAAAACAAACCGTTATGAGCGGGAGGATAGAGGTCAGTTCGTTCATTTCTCTGGCCTCGCTCGATTTCGCCGAGGGGCTGAAGGCCATCGTTTTGCGTCATTTGTCATTTGACTTGCAGGACGTCTCGCGTTCATCGTGAGATAGAGACCGTGGGGATCCGCCCGGCACTTGCCAAAGACGGATACGGAATGGCGGTAGCTCGATTTCGGAGTTGCCAACCTGCCGAGCGTGGATCGCAAAGCAGGTTCCGCCTTTCATGCACTCCTAACGCATAGTGCCGTTATCGCTCGCGACCGCACTGAGTACCGACTGTGGTTCTGGTTTTGCTTGAAGCTGGAGCACGGAAATGATTCCTCCATCACGCACATATCAACCGGAATACGATTCGATCGCGAATAGATCGCGCATGGGCATAGCCCGCCTCGCCGCACTCGCTCTTGGAGCGCTCCCGTCGATCGCGTTCGGCGCCGATAAGCCGGCGCTGAGCCCGGACGCAGCAACACCGCTCGTAACGACCTCTCGCATCTCCGCGACGGTCGAGTTCGGGCTGCCGGCGCTCGCTGCGGTGATCGAGCGGGATATTCCAAAGCGGCTTGCCACCATCGACGAACGCGTCAACTGCGTTCATCGTCGTGTTCTCATTTTCCGCGTCAACGCCAACTGCGATGTCTGGGGTTTCGTCGACCGGACCAGCCCGGTCTCTCTGTATGGCCGGGGCGACCGCGTCTTCGGAACGGTCTCGATATATGGCGCCGCCGAAGGCCAAGGAGCCAATCGTTTCACGGCGCGCATTCGCGGCGACACCGAGGCGCGCGCGACGATCGAGGTTGAAGCGCGCCCCGAGCTGCGGAGGGATGGGTCGCTGCAGCTAAACATCAGCGACTTCTTCCACTGGAGCGAACATCCCTATCTTCACGTGCTCGGCCGCGAGTTTGACCTGGCGCCCTATGTCGAGCCCAACATCCGGACGCAACTTGGCCGCATCCGGTCGCGCGCGCTGGCGGCGGCGCGCGCACTCGACCTGCACGGCAAAGCCGAGATGGCGTGGCGTCACGCGTTTGAACCCATCAAACTCGCGGAGGATCCACCGACCTGGCTGCAGCTGACCCCGCACAGCGCGGCTTTCGCCGGGGTCCGCGCCAACGTCAAGCTATTGTGGGGATCGCTTGAACTTACCGGCTCCGCCGAAACCGTGATAGGGCAGCAGCCGCCGGCTGTCACGCCGACAGGACTGCCGCCGCTCGGCACCGCGGTGGCGGAGCCGGGAACTTTCGACGTCATTCTTCCCATCCGCATCAACTACGACACGCTCAAGGACAAGATCAGCCAGGCGATGGCAGCCGCGCCGGCCCAGGACACTTCCGTGCGCGAGGTTCAGGTTTATCCGTCATCGGGTAAACTCGTGATCGGCCTGCGCCTCGCAAAGAGTTCGGACACCGATTCCAGCGCAGGCCAATGGACATATCTCTCCGCCACGCCAAAAGTCGATACTAACGCCAAGACCTTCAGTCTCGGCGAAATCGACCTGACAACTTCGTCAGATGACAGCCAGATTCGATCTGCCGTGCAACAGCTGGCGGCGCAGCTGAAGAATGTTGCTAATCTCGACTACGGCATCTCCTATCAGAACCTGCTCATGGCGGCGAACGAGCGCCTGACGCGCCCACTGAAGGATGGCTTTCGCATGGAGGGGCGCCTCGACTCGGCAAGGCTCGAGAAAGTGCAGATGTTGAGCGAAGGAATCCTGATTGCTCTTCATGCCAGCGGCGGTCTGAAGATACTCTACGGCTTGTAAGCACGTGAGCTGGACCATGCGGTACCTCAATTTCGTCGGCAGCTGGCGGCGCAAATGGATGTCAAATGCGCTCGTCGCCGCAGCGATCTTTGGCCTGGCGCGGATAGCGTCGGCCCAGACGGCATTTTATGATGCGCCGGAATCATTGCTCGCTGGTGCGCCGGGCACCCTGGTGCGGCAGGAGCCGATGGACGGCGCTCCGCTCGGCGCCTCCACCTATCGCGTGCTCTATCGGTCGATGGGGCTGAACGGCCGGCCGATCTTTGTGTCTGGCGTCGTCATCGTCCCGCAAGATGCGCCCCCGCCCGGCGGTCGTCCGATCGTTGCTTGGGCGCATCCTACATCGGGCATCGTCCCGCGCTGCGCGCCGTCGCTGGCGATTTTTCTGTTTCAGCAGATCCAGGGCCTTCGCTCGATGATCGCCCGTGGCTTCGTCGTGGTGGCGACCGATTATCCGGGGCTCGGCACGCCGGGCCCGCATCCTTATCTGGTGGGTGAGAGCGAAGGTCGCGCCGTGATCGATATCGTGCGCGCCGCACGCTCCCTTCCCCGGGTAGGCGAGGGCAAGGACTTCATCGTATGGGGACATTCGCAAGGCGGGCAAGCTGCGCTCTTCGCTGGGATGATGGCAAACGACTACGCCCCTGAGCTGAAACTTCTTGGAGTCGCTGCGGCGGCGCCAGCGACGGATCTTGCGAAGCTGATGAGTGACGACATCAACTCGATCGGTGGCAAGAACATCACGGCGATGACGCTATGGTCGTGGCACCGCGTCTACGGAGCCGCTATCGACAAGGTCGTCGATCCGCGCGCCATGCCCGCCATCGACAGGCTGGCGCAAGAATGCATCGAAGGGCCTTTCGACCTGATCGTCAGACAAAGAACAGGGAGGCCGCTCGATCAATATTTCCTGACGGTGCAAGATCCGACCAAGGCCGAACCATGGCGCTCGCTTCTCGAACAGAACAGCACCGGCGTGCTCTCTCCTGAGATTCCCATCCTTCTGGCGCAGGGGACCAACGACCAGATCATCCAGCCCGTGGTTACGCAGGCCTACATGGACAAGCTGTGCAAGGCTGGCAGCAAGGTCAGGATGGTCATGCTGCCCGGTATCGGCCACGGACGCGCCGCGCAAGCGAGCACGATAGCGGCGGTGAACTGGATAACTGACCGCTTCGCCGGGAAAACACCTCCGGACGATTGCGTCAGATAGGCACCTTCGCTTCGCGAGCGAAGACGGGCTTCCCCAAACACCGCGAACTATTAGTTTCGATTTCGCGCCTGGCGGGTTTTGAGCTCGTCATGCGGAGCATGTCGTGAGTCGACGGAGCGACCGGGCGGTGGCCGTTCGCGGATTGGCCGATAATGTATCCATGCCGCTGATTTGCCCGACATGTCAAATGGCGCAGCGTCCCCGGAATCCTGACCAGCCGCGTCCATTTCTACTTTGCATGGGGTTGTTTTCGATATTTTTGTTGGAGCGTGGCGATTCGATCTTTCGGCGGTGGTTGGCTTGCCGAGCCGAAGCTCGTGGTCCGAGCAACCGGTCTTCGGCTACGGCGCCTTCACTCGCTTCGCGAGCGAAGGCTGGTGGGCCCGGCAGGACTCGAACCTGCAACCAGACCGTTATGAGCGGCCGGCTCTAACCATTGAGCTACAGGCCCCGCCGCGGGACGGCCGCGGGAAGAGGGCGGCCGGCAACGGTGCCGCCATCGTTTACAGGCATGACAGCGATACGGCAATGCCGGGTTTGAGGCGGAAAACGCGCTTTCACAAGCGCCCGGGCTTGCCTACAACCTCTGCTGCATCATTCGTCATGGAACGCTTGAGGCCAACAATGAAACTCGCTTGGATTGCCAGCATCGGCCTGCTGCTTGCGGGCAACGCGGGGGCGCAGGAGGGAGGCAAGGCCATTACCAAGACCACCATCAGCCTGGGGACTGCGACGCCGGGCGGCGGCTTCCCGGTTTACGGCGGCGCGTTTGCGGAAATCATGAATGCAGCCGATCCGGCGCTGTCGATCGAGCCGCGCAACACCAAGGGCTCCAACGAGAACATCCCGCTGCTGGAATCAGGCCAGCTCGACATCGCCCTGGTGGCGGGCGAGCCGGCCTATGAGGCCTTCATGGGCATCGGGCGGGCGCCGACCAAGCTGAAGATCCTCACCGCGATGTATTCCAGCCCCGGCATGTTCGTGGTGCGGGCGGACAGTCCCTACAAGACGATCAGGGATCTGGTCGGCCAGCCCGTTGCCTTCGGCGCCAAGGGCTCCGGCCTGCCGATCCTGTCGCGCTATATCCTGGACGGCATCGGCCTGAAGCAGGACGAGGATTTCAAATCGATCTATCTCGACCGCGCCGGCGACGGCCCGGCCATGGTGCAGGACGGCCGCGCCGCCGCGCTGTGGGGCGCCGGCATCGGCTGGCCGGGCTTTGCCACGATGGCGCAGGCGCCGGGCGGGGCGCGGTTCATCGCGCCCGATGCCGGCGAGATCGCGCGCGTTCGCGCCAAGCACACCTTCCTGAAACCGCTGACGGTCCCGGCCAACAGCTATCCGAACCAGCCGGCAGCCATCGATTCTATCGGCTCCTGGAGTTTTGTGCTCGCGCGCGAAAGCCTGCCGGACGATGTCGCCTACCGCCTCGCGCGCACCCTGCACGGGGCAGAGACTGCCCTCTGCAAGAAGCTGCCGCAGGCCTGTGAGACCACGGCCGCGAATACGATCGCGGCCGCGCCGAATGCGGAGCTGATTCATCCGGGGGTGATGAAGTATTTTCGGGAAGTCGGGGTGGTGAAATAGGCGAATAGCGAATGGCGAGTAGCGAATGGTTCGCTTCGACCACTCGCTATTCGCTACTCGCCATTCGCGTCCTACTTCTTCGCCATCGCGCACGCCGGGTCCGGCGGGCCGAACGCTTCGTCGCCCGGTATCTTGGCGAGGATCTGATAATAGTCCCACGGATATTTCGATTCCTCGGGCTTCTTGACCTGCACCAGCCAGAGGTCGTGCACCATCAGATTGTCCTCGCGCAGTTTTCCGTTGCGGGAGAAGAAATCCTCGATCGGCTTTTCGCGCATCTTCGCCGCCACCTTCAGCGGTTCATCGGTGCCGGCTTCCTTGATCGCGTTGAGATAGCTCATCACCGAGGAATAGACGCCGGCCTGCCACATCGTCGGCATCCGGTTCATCTTGGCGAAATAGCGCTTCGACCATTCGCGGGTCTTGTCGTCCATGTCCCAGTAGAACGAGGTCGTCAGCAACAGGCCCTGCGCTGCCGGTAATCCCAGCGAATGGATGTCGGTGATCAGCGCGAGCAGCGCCGCCATCTGCTGGCCACCCTTGAACACGCCGAACTCGGCAGCCGTCTTGATCTCGTTCATGTTGTTGGGCGGACCGGCGGCGATGCCGATGATCTTGGCCTTGGAGGCCTGGGCCTGTAGCACGAATGACGACAGGTCCGGCGTCGCGAGCGGCGGCCTGACCGAGCCCAGCACCTTGCCGCCATTCTTGGTGACCACGGCGGAAGCGTCGCGTTCCAGCGAATGGCCGAAGGCGTAGTCGTCGGTGATGAAGAACCAGCTGTCGCCGCCGCGCTTCACCACGGCCTGCGCAGTGCCGACCGCGAGCGAACGGGTGTCGATCACCCACTGCATCGCGTAAGGCGAACAGGATTTGCCGTGGAAGTCCGCGGTGAGGGTCGAATGCGTGATGAACAGTTTCTTCTTCTCGTTGGCGATGCCTTGCACGGCAAGGCCGACTGCCGACACCGGCACGTCGACGATCAGATCGACCTGCTCGACGTCGTACCAGCGCCGCGCGATGGCGCCGCCAATGTCGGGCTTGAGCTGGTGGTCGCCGATGACGATGCTGATCGGTTTGCCCAGCACTGTGCCGCCGAAATCATCGATCGCCATTTGCGCTGCTGTCACCGAGCCCTGGCCGGTCGGCGTCGCCGCCGGGCCGTTCATATCGGTGAGGACGCCGATCTTGACCAAATCATCTGAAATTTGCGCGAGCGCTGCGGTCGATGCCAGCATCGCAGCCGCGACCAGTCCCAGCCTGGAAAGGTTCCTGGCGAACATTCGTTTTCTCCCTCAGGGATCGGCGCGATTGGCCGTATCGATTGGTCGGCGGTTGGCTCCGCCAATTGGTCTCATTTGCAACTATTTTGGACTATCGTCAACCAGCCGAAAGGAGAGGGGAAAACGCGAACAGTAGCGGGTTCTGTTTATTTCCGGCCCGATTCAGGGCATAGCCGGGCCATGACGTCGTCCCAGCGCCTGCCAGCCTCCCTCACGCCGCTCGATGCGGCGGTCGCAACATTGCTCGACGGTGCCGACGCCGTCGCGCCGGCGGAACTGGCGCTTGCGGATGCGCTGCGCTGTGTCGCAGCCGAGATGCCGCCGCTCAAGGCCTATCCGGAGCGCGATACGGCCTCGGTCGACGGTTACGCGCTTTGCGCCCGCGATCTCGTCGGCGCGTCCTCCTATTCGCCGTTGCCATTGATGGCCGTGCCGGTTTGGGTCGAAGCCGGCGAGGCCATTCCGGATGGTTGCGACTGCGTGCTGGATTCGGATTCGGTCGATGTCTCAGGGCCGATGCCGCAGGTGCTGGCGGAAGCAATCCCGGGGCAAGGCGTGCGCCGGGCCGGCAGCGATATCGCCGCGGGCCGCTTCGTCGTGGAGGCCGGGCAGCACGTGCGGCCGCGCGATCTTCTGATGGCGCGCGCTGCCGGACTGCAGCACTTGAACGTCCGCCGTCCGCGGGTGCGCGTCGTCAATATTCCCGGTAGCGACGTGACGGCGGATCTGATCGCGGAGAGCGCACGCGCCATCGGCGCCGCAACGACCTCCTTTACTGCTGCGGGACGCGATGCCGGATCGATTGGTGCAGCGCTCGATGGTAGATCCTGCGATCTGCTCCTGAGCGTCGGCGGCTCCGGCGTCGGTCGCACCGATGCGGCAGTAACGGCACTGGCTTCACGCGGCGAGGTGCTTGCCCACGGCATTGCCCTGCAGCCCGGGCGCACTTCGGCGATCGGACGCATCGGCAAGACGCCGGTCGTGGTGCTGCCGGGGGCGCCGGACCAGGCCCTTGCGGCATGGTGGACGCTGGCACTGCCGGTGCTCGATCGCCTCTCGGTTCATCGCCGACGCGAGACGGTCAATTTGCCGCTGGCGCGCAAGATTGCATCTCAGGTCGGCATCGCCGAGATCGTGCTGGTGGAGCGGAAGCAGGACATGTGGAGCACGCTGGCGGTGGGCGAGTTGTCGCTGGAGGCGATTGCCCGCGCCGAGGCCTGGCTCGCCGTGCCGGGCGGCTCGGAGGGATTTGCGGCAGGCCGCCCCGTCGACGCCTATATGCTTCGGGAGTGATATGAGTTCGGGAATGACCAATACGCCCTCGCCGAAAGATCGCGATACGAACGAGCAGGATCAGTTCCTGACGATCCTCTCGCGCGAGGACGCGCTGGCGCGGTTCGAAGCCGCCTTGTTCCCACATGCGGTAGCAAGCGAAATGCGCCTGCTCGCCGGCGCGCTCGGCTGTGCGCTTGCCGAGGACGTGGTGGCGCCGATCGACGTGCCGCCGTTCGATCGTTCCAATGTCGACGGCTTTGCGGTGCGTTCGGCCGACCTCGCTTCAGCGGGTGAAGCTTCGCCGGTCCGCGTAATACTGAACGATGAGGTGATCGCCTGCGGCACCGCGCCGACGCGGCCGGTGCTGTCGGGAACGGCGACGCCGATTGCGACCGGCGGTCCGGTGCCGCGCGGGGCGGACGCCGTCGTCATGGTCGAGCACACGCAGCCGGCGGGACCGCGCGCGATCGAAATCCGCCGCGCTGCTTCGCCCGGACAATTCGTGTCCTATGCCGGTTCTGACATTGCCCGCGGCGAGGCGCTGCTGCGCGCCGGCACGGTCATCGGCTCGCGCGAGATCGGCATGCTGGCGGCGTGCGGTATCGCGAATGTTCCCGTCGCGCGCCGGCCGCGCGTTGCGATCATCTCGACCGGCGACGAATTGGTGCAGCCCGGCCAGCCGTTACGGCCGGCTGCGATCTACGATACCAACGGCGCGATCGTCACCGCGGCGATTTCCGAGAATGGCGGCGAGGCTCACTTTCTCGGCGCCATCCCTGACGACGAAGCGCAGCTCGAAGAAGCAATGCGCAAGGCGCTCGCGATCAGCGACATGCTGGTGCTGTCAGGTGGAACGTCGAAGGGGGCTGGCGACGTCTCTCACCGTATCATCGGCCGGCTCGGCAAACCCGGCATCATCGCGCATGGCGTAGCGCTCAAGCCCGGCAAGCCGCTGTGCCTTGCGGTGTGCGACGGCAAGCCTGTCATCATCCTGCCGGGATTTCCGACCTCCGCGATGTTCACCTTCCACGACATGATCGTGCCGGTGCTGCGGCGGATGGCCGGCCTGCCGCCGCGGTCGGACGCCAAGGTCAATGCGCGCGTGCCGGTGCGGATTGCTTCCGAGCTCGGCCGCACCGAGTTCGTGATGGTGTCGCTGGTCGAAGGCGCGGATGGATTGATCGCTTACCCGACAGGCAAGGGCTCGGGCGCCATCACTTCGTTTGCGCAGTCCGACGGCTTTCTGCGCATCGATGCGCTGGCGGACCAGATGCCGACCGGCAGCGAGGCCGAGATCACGCTGTTCACGCCGCATGTGCGGGTGCCCGATCTCGTCATCGTCGGCAGCCACTGCACCGGGCTCGATCTCGTCACCGCGCCGCTGGCGCATGCCGGGCTGGTGGTGCGTTCGATCGCGGTCGGCAGCCTCGGCGGGCTCGCCGCCGCCAAGCGCGGCGAGTGCGATTTCGCGCCGATCCATCTGTTCGACGAGAAGAGCGAGACCTACAACACGCCCTATCTGAGTGAGGGACTCGAGCTGGTGCCGGGCTGGCGTCGCATGCAGGGCATCGTGTTCCGCAGGGGCGACCGCCGTTTCGAGGGGCTGAGTGCGGAGGACGCGGTCCGCGCCGCGCTTGCCGACTCCGCCTGCATCATGGTCAACCGCAACCAGGGCGCCGGTACGCGCATTTTGATCGACCGGCTGCTCGGCGGCGCGCGCCCGGATGGCTACTGGAATCAGCCGCGTTCGCATAATGCGGTGGCGGCAGCCGTCGCGCAGCACCGCGCTGACTGGGGCATGACCATTGCGCCGGTCGCGCATGCGTCAAACCTGGGTTTCATTCCCTTTGCCGAAGAGCATTATGATTTTGCGCTGGTGAAGGCGCGCAAGCAGCGGCCAGCGGTGCAGGCATTTCTCGACGCGCTCGCATCGGAAGCAGGGCGGGCCGCACTGGCGCAGGCGGGCTTTCGGCCGGCCTGAAGCGTTCGCGAATTGACGAAGCCGCCAACAGAAGCGGCTCGGGCAGGGATGGAATGGCAAGACCGCTATCGATTGCGATCATCGGCGCCGGCATGGGCGGCCTTGCGACCGCCGCGGCGCTCAGGCGGGTGGGCATCGAGGTCACCGTTTACGAGCAGGCCACGCAATTCGCGCGGTTAGGAGCCGGCATCCAGATCGGCTGCAACGCCATGAAGGTGCTGCGCGAGCTAGGGTTGGAGTCTCGGCTACGGGCACAATCCTTCTATCCGCGCTCCTGGAACAACCGCGACTGGCGCAGTGGCGACATCAAGTTCGACATGATCTTCGGCGAAAGCGCCGAGCAGAAATTCGGCGCGCCCTATCTTTTGGCGCATCGCGGCGATTTGCATGCGGCGCTTGCCGGTGCCGTGCCCGATGCATGCATCAGGCTCAACCACAGACTGGTCGGGCTGGAGGAAGCCGGTGAGGGTGTTCGGCTTGCCTTCGGCAACGGCACGACCGTGGTGGCCGATGCCGTGATCGGCGCCGACGGCGTCCACTCGGTCGTGCGAGACATCCTGTTCGGTACTTCGCCGGTGAACTTTACCGGGCGGATCGCGTACCGCACCACCTATCCCGCCGCGCTGCTCGGCGGCGAAAAGATCGACGATTGCACCAAATGGTGGGGCGAGGACCGCCACATCGTCATCTATTACGTCAAGCCGGACCGCAGCGAAATCTACCTTGTGACCAGCCAGCCCGAGCCGGAATTCCGGATCGAGTCGTGGTCGGCAAAGGGCGATGTCAGGGAATTGCGCAAGGCGTTCGCCGGCTTCCACCACCAGGTCGAGCGGGTGCTGGCGGCATGTCCCGATGTCCACAAATGGGCGATCGTCGACCGCAATTCGCTGGAGCGCTGGGCGGATCGCAACGTGACATTGCTCGGCGACGCCTGCCATCCGATGACGCCATACATGGCGCAGGGCGCGGCGATGGCGATCGAGGATGCTGCCGTATTGTCGCGCTGCCTCGACGGCGTCGAGCGGGAAGGCGTTGCGAACGCCTTTCGCCGTTTCGAAGCGACACGCAAGGAGCGGACGGCGCGCGTCCAGGCGACCTCGCGCGCCAACACCTGGCTAAGTGGGAGAACGGATACCGACTGGGTCTACGGCTACGACGCGTGGAGCGTGGCGCTGGCCGCGTAATTTCTTAGCCCTGAACGCGCAGCAACTCGCTGATGATCCGGGACTTCATCCAGCCGACGTTGTCCACAATCTCTCGGCGCAGCGTGTCCTTTTCGTCCTCGTATTGCTCTTGCGTCATGCCCTGGCCGCCCAACGCCGTGACACCGTACGCGTCGAGCGCGGTCTCGTGACGCCGCTTCCAATCGATAACCCGTTGGGTCATGACTTCCGTGACTGCTGGTATCGAGCCGGGATGACCAGCGATGTCACAGGCCTCCTTGGTGCGCATATCCGTGGCAAGCATAAGCACGTTCCACTCGTCGAACCCTATGAGGTTCATCGAGGCATACAGGAATGCACCATGTTCGCCGTCCCAGATGGTGTGGTCGATGACCAGAAAAGGCGCGGCGCGGCAATAACCATGGCGGGCGGTCATTTCGCGGTTGAAGGTCTCGGTGCGCTCCCCCAGCCGCTTCCTGGAGGCCTCGAACAGAGCGATATAATCGTCTGCCGTGGGCAGGATGTTGCGCGGATCGTCAGGAGCAAAGCCGCATTCCCGCAGCATGTTGCCGATCTTCGGATCGTCCCAAATTTCCTTCGGGATAACGCGGGTTACGCCATCTGCGTCAGGTGTCCGAGGCATTGCTCTAATTTCGGCAACGGTCGGCTTTCTCGTGTCGAAACTTGTCCTGCGTCCAAACATGGCGACGGCCTCGCGTTAATTCCGCAGGGTCATTTTGCCGGCAGGCACATTAAATCGTATTTAATCTGATCCTGAAATCCCGACCGATTTCGTCAATGTCCGGGTAGCTAGGGGGGGCGGCGGCGCACCTGCGGGGCAGGTAGAGGAACTGGTTGCGCCGTTCGGCCTCGGCAAGTGCGCGCTGCGCTGCGGGAGAGAGGATTCTTGCTTCCGCCGGCACGGCGACGAGCTTGTCGGCGTCCGTCCACATCGCAGCAAGCTTGCGCAGGTTCGAGACGAGCAGCACGGCATCCCAGACAAAATTGACCGCTCGGACGATGAAGATCAGAAAACCCGAAAGTTCGCTCATCTGCGTTTCTCGATATCGGGCGGGCAGTTGCCCGCCTGGGATAACCAGTGGTCGCCATCAGCCGGGGCGGGGTTCAAGGCGGGTCTGCGGCAATCTGGCCGCCTAGTCGCCATCCAGCATCGCCAGCCGTTCCGCCTCCGCGATATCGTCCATGGTGTTGGCGTTGAAGAAGGGATCGAGCGGTTCGACAGGCCATGTCACCGTGGCCAGTCGGTATCGCGCGGTCCAGCGGTCGATCTTCCTGATGTCTTCGACAACAAGCGCGTGGCGCAGCTCTTCGCGCAAGCCGACGCTCCACAGTCCGATCACCGGATGCGACTGGCCGTCGGAAGCGGCGACGGCCAATTCCGCATTCTCCGCTTCCAGTGCGCCATGTAGCCGCGCCACCAGATCACGCGGCAGGAACGGGCAGTCCGCGGCGGCGCTGAGAACGAGCCTTACATCAGGTCGGTTGGCCGCGGCCCAGTCGAGCGTCGCCAGAATGCCGGCGAGCGGGCCGGGGAAATCGGCGACGCCGTCGGCGATCACCGGCAAGTTGAACGTGGCAAAGCGCGCCGGATCGCCATTGGCATTGAGGATCAATCCATCGCATTGCGGCGCAAGCCGCGCGATCACGCGATCCAGAATGGTACGGCCGGCGATGGTGCGCATCGGCTTGTCACCGCCGCCCATCCGCCGTGCCAGTCCGCCTGCCAGGAGCACGCCGGGAATTCTAGTCGTCACGCTCTTCGCCCTTGCGCTTGTGCCGCGCGGATTCCTCCTCGACATAGTCGAGGTTCTGGTCGAACACGATCCGCTCCTGCCCTGATAGCGCGATGAAGCGCTTGCCGCGCGTGCGGCCGACCAGTGTCAGCCCGACCTGCCGCGCCAGCTCCACGCCCCACGCGGTGAAGCCGGAGCGCGAGACGAGAATTGGAATCCCCATCCGCACCGTCTTGATCACCATCTCCGAGGTGAGGCGGCCGGTGGTGTAGAGGATCTTGTCGGCGGGATCGACGCCGTGGCGATAGATCCAGCCGGCGATCTTGTCGACAGCGTTGTGGCGGCCGACATCCTCCGTGTAACAGACCGGCGTGCCTTCCTTGCACAGCACGCAGCCATGGATCGCGCCGGCTTCCAGGTAGAGCGAGGGCATGGTGTTGATCGTGCGCGTCATTTCGTAGAGCCAGGAGGTGCGCAGCTCCGCCTTCGGCAACGCCACGCTTTCCACCGCTTCCAACAGGTCGCCGAACGCAGTGCCTTGCGCACAGCCGGAGGTCTGCGTGCGCTTCTTCAGCTTTGCCTCGAAATTGGTGTGATGCTCGGTGCGCACCACCACGACCTGCAAATCGTCGTCGTATTCGACCTCGGTGACGACATCGTCGTATCTCAACATATTCTGGTTGAGGAGATAGCCGAGCGCCAGATATTCCGGATAGTCGCCGATCGTCATCATGGTGACGATCTCCTGCGCGTTCAGGTACAGGGTCAGCGGCCGCTCGACCGGCACCCGGATTTCGACTGAAGCGCCGGTCTGGTCGGTCCCGGCGACGCGCTCGGTCAGCCGCGGATCCTCGGGATTCGGCACGATCAGGGGAGCGGGGGCTTTTTCCATCTTCATCATAGGACGCAGGTTAGCATGACTTTGTCTCCGGGCTGATATAAGGACCGGAGTTAACAAGTCACGGTCTACCCGTCATGGCCGGGCTGGTCCCGGCCATCCACGTCTTCCTTTTGGCGACAGCATCAAGACGTGGATGCCCGGGACTTCTGGGGTAAAGACGCGCTTCGCGCTTTTGCCCGGGCATGACGGCATAGGACGAGGGTTTTGGTTCCGGAGAGCATGATGAAAGTAATAGGCCTCGCGGGATGGAGCGGCGCCGGCAAGACCACCTTGCTGACGCGGGCGATCCCGCAATTCGCAAAACAGGGCCTTCGCGTCTCGGTGATCAAGCACGCCCATCATGCCTTCGACGTCGACGTGCCCGGCAAGGATTCCTGGCGGCACCGCGAGGCCGGCGCGGCCGAGGTGCTGGTGTCCTCCAGCCAGCGATGGGCCCTGATGCGCGAATTGCGCGGTGCCAGCGAGCCGCGATTGTCGGAACTGCTGGCAAAGATGTCGCCGGTCGATCTCGTCGTCGTCGAAGGATTCAAGCGTGAACCGCATCGCAAGATCGAGGTTCACCGCGCCGCCAACGGCAAGCCGCTGCTGTTCCCTGACGACCCCGGTATCGTCGGCATTGCGACCGACACGGAGGTTGAAACCACGCTGCCGACCGCCCATCTCGACGATATCGAGGCGGTGACGGCGATGATGCTGAAATCAGCGATCTCGCTCGAAGAGGTACTCGCCAAATGCGAAGCTGAGGGCTGATCGAACCCATGGCGCAATTGTCGGACGATTGCTTTGCCTTCGGCGGCCCGATGATGTCGGTCGATGAGGCCGTGGGTCTCATCACGACCCGCGTGACGCCGGTGGTGGATGTCGAGACGGTCGCGCTCGCGCAGGCCGATGGCCGTGTTCTCGCGCACGATGTTCTGGCACCACTGCCCCTGCCGCCCTTCACCAATTCCGCCGTCGACGGCTATGCGGTTTCGAGCTGCGACCTGTCGCAGAAGGACGAGCAGACATTTGCGGTAAGCGGCCGTGTTCAGGCGGGCAGCACCGCATCTGCGCCGCTCAGGGCAGGGCAGGCGACGCGAATCTTTACCGGCGCGCCGATGCCTGATGGCGCCGACACCGTCTTCATGCAGGAAGACGTTCGCGTCGACGGCGACAAGGTGATCCTTCCCGCGGGCCTTAGGGCGGGCGCCAATGTGCGGCCGGCGGGCGAAGATATTCCTTTAGGCTTTGCGGCATTGACGGCCGGCCAGCGGCTGCGGCCGCAGGACGTTGCGCTTGCGGCGGCATTCGGCCTGACCAAACTCGAGGTCGTCAGACGTCTTCGCGTCGCCGTGTTCTCTACCGGCAACGAGCTGGCTTCACCCGGCGAAGCGCGTGCTGCGGCGCAATTGTTCGATTCCAACCGCTTCATGCTGATGGCGATGCTCGCGCGCCTCGGCTGCGAGGTGAGCGATCTCGGGATCATCAGGGACGACCGCGCCGCGCTCGCACGCGCCCTGCAGGAGGTGGCCGCCGCGCACGATTTGATCCTCACCACCGGCGGCGTTTCGACCGGCGAGGAGGATCACGTCAAGGCAAGCGTCGAGAGCGTCGGCCGGCTGGTGCTGTGGCGGATGGCGATCAAGCCGGGACGTCCCGTTGCGATGGGCATCATCGCCGGCACGCCTTTCATCGGATTGCCTGGCAATCCGGTGGCGAGCTTTGTCACCTTCGTGCATGTGGTGCGGCCGACCATCCTGGCGCTGTCGGGTGCGCGGCCGGAGTCGCTGACGCCGATGCCGGTGCGTGCGGCCTTCGCCTACAAGAAGAAGATTTCGCGCCGCGAATATGTCCGCGTCACCTTGCGCAAGGCCGCGGATGGCGCGCTGGAAGCGGAAAAATTTCCCCGCGAAGGCGCAGGCCTGTTGTCCTCGCTGACGGACACCGATGGCCTCGTCGAGCTCGGCGAAGACGTCACGCAGGTCTCGCCCGGGCAGATGGTCGGGTTTCTGTCCTACGCGGGGCTGATCAACTGATGTCCGTTGACGATGCCGAGCCGCTTCGCCATGGTCGCACCATGACCACGACAAAACTCGATCTGGCCGGGCTGAAATGCCCCTTGCCGGCGCTGAAAACACGCAAGGCGCTAAAGAACCTGCCGCCCGGCGACCGGCTGGAAGTGCTGTGCACCGATCCGCTGTCGGTGATCGATATCCCGAACCTCATTCGCGAGACCGGCGACAAGGTCGAAATCACCGAGCGCAGCCAGGACCGCATCGTATTTTTGATTGAAAAAACAAATGGGTCGATAGAAGAAGCGAATGCGTGATATGGGTGTCTGCAAGCCCCGCGTAGGACAACGACCTCATTAAAACGTACGATTGCCGGGTGCGACATACGGTCCTAGAAATCCCGGCATGAACCTCCCGACATCGAAGGCAAGCGCAGCGGCACCCACTGCCACGGCCAATGAGCCGGCGGCAAAGCTCGGCAAATCGGCCGGCACGCCTGAGTTCAGCGCGCTGGCGCAGGCCTCGATCCTGATTATCGATGACGAGCCGGGCATGCGCAATTTCCTGATGCGCACGCTGGGACCGCGCTGCAAGCATGTGGAGGAGGCGGCCGATACGGACGAGGCCTCGCGCAAGCTCGACAAGAGCCGGTTCGACATCGTCATCCTGGACAATATCATGCCGGGCAAGAACGGCGTCGACTGGCTGGCGGAGCAGCGGGCCGTCGGTTTCTTTGCCGACGCCATCCTGATCACGGCCTATGCCGATCTCGATACCGCGATTCAGGCGCTGCGCGCCGGCGCGGTGGATTTCGTGCTGAAACCGTTCCGCTCGAACCAGATACTCAATGCGGTCGCACGCTGTCTCGACCGCGTCCGGCTGCAGCGCGAGAACTATGTGCTGCGTTATGCGCTACGCGCGTCATCCGACCGCACCTTCCTGCGCGACAATCTGATCGGGGAGTCGCCGGCGGCCCGCAGCGTGCGCGAGACCATTGCGCGTGTCGCCCCGCTGCCGACATCGATCCTTCTGACCGGCGAATCCGGTACCGGCAAGGAGGTCGCGGCACGCTCTATCCACTCATTGTCCGATCGCGCCGAGAAGCCGTTTGTGCCGGTCAACTGCGCCGCCATTCCGCCCGAGATGATCGAGGGCGAGTTGTTCGGGCACATCAAGGGCGCCTTCACCGGCGCCGAAGGCGGCCGCGAAGGCCTGTTTCTCTATGCGCATGGCGGCACGCTGTTCCTCGACGAAATCGGCGAGCTGCCGCTGCCGATGCAGAGTAAGTTGCTGCGCGTGCTGGAGGACCGCCGCGTTCGTCCGGTCGGCGCTGAACGCGAAGTACCGGTCGATCTTCGCTTCATCTTTGCGACCAATGCCGATCTGCAGAAGGCGGTAGAGAAGGGACGCTTCCGCGCCGATCTCTATTACCGGCTGAATGTCATGCAGATTCATCTGCCGTTGTTGAAAGATCGCGGCGACGACGTGCAGGAGCTCGCCGCCATCTTCATGAACAAGCTCTCGATGCAGCTCGGCATGCCGCCGGTTCCGATCGACAGCGCCGTGCGGGCTGCGCTGGCGAGCTACGACTGGCCCGGCAATGTGCGCGAATTGCGCAATTTGATCGAGCGCACCTTGATTCTCGGCGCATTCCCGGACGATTTTGCCGGTCCGCGAAACGACGGCCAGGCGGCCACCGCCGACAGTCTGGCGGACCTGGAGCGCCGGCATATTCTTTCGGTGCTGAAGGAGGCCGGCGGCAACCGCGAGGAAGCGGCCCGGCGGCTCGGCATTTCACGCAAGACCATCGACCGCAAACTCGCGTTATGGAATGGCTGACCGCGCGGGCAGCATGCAAGATCCCGTTCGCGGACAATCCGTTCGCTTCCGGCTGCTTGCCATCGCGCTGCTGCCGATGCTGGTCATCCTGCCGCTGCTGCTAGGCGTCGCTGCCTATCGCTGGAATGCGCGGTTCGACGCGACACTGATCTCGAAGGTGAACGGCGATCTCACCATCGCCCATCAATATCTGGCGCGTATCCTGGAAAAAACCGGCGTTCAAATCCGCGGGCTCAGCCTCTCGTTTCGCTTCCGGGAGGTCGAAGAGCAGGAAACGCTCGCGGCCGTCGAGACCTTGCTCGAGCAGTCCCGCAAGGAGATGGGCCTCGACTTCCTCTATTTGATGGATGCAAGCGGAAAGGTCGTGGCCTCGTCACCCCAACTCAAGGGAGCGCCAAGGGCCGACTGGCCGATCATCACTTCTGCGCTGTCGGGCCAATCGCCGTCGACGGGCGTCGATATCTTTACCGGTGACGAGCTTGCGGCGATTTCGCCTGCGCTTGCCGAGCGCGCGCGCCTCGATCTGGTCCCGACGCCAAATGCGGTGCCGACCGACCGCAGCACCGAAACCCATGGCATGGTGGTGCATGCTGCGAGCCGCGCAACGGCGCCCGGAGGCGGGCCGGCGGCGCTCGTCGGTGGGATTCTGCTGAACCAGAATCTGGAATTCATCGATACGATCAACGACCTCGTCTACCAGGCGGCGAGCCTGCCGGAGGGCAGCCAGGGCACGGCGACATTGTTCCTGGATGACGTGCGGATCTCGACCAATGTCCGCCTGTTCGAGGGAAGGCGTGCGCTGGGGACGCGGGTGTCGGCGGCGGTGCGCTCCGCGGTCTTAGGGGAGGGGCGCACCTGGCTCGACAGCGCCTTCGTCGTCAACGACTGGTACATCTCGGCCTACGAGCCGCTCGTCGATACCTACGGCAAGCGCGTCGGCATGCTCTATGTCGGCTTTCTGCAGAAGCCGTTCAACGACGCCAAGCTCGAGACGCTCCTGATCATCGCGCTCGCCTTCATCGTGATCACCGTCGCTACCGTGCCGATCTTCCTGCGCTGGGCGCAATCGATCTTCATGCCGCTAGAACGCGTCACCGCGACGATCGGCGAGGTGGAGAGCGGCAATCTCTCCGCGCGCACCAAACTGCCGGCGTCGGGCGACGAGATTGGCCGCGTGGCGGTTCACCTCGACACATTGCTGGACCAGATCCAGGAGCGCGACCGTCAGCTGCGCGAGTGGAACGAGGAGTTGAATATCCGGGTGCGCGAGCGGACGCGTGACCTCGAACTCGCCAATCTGAAGCTGGAGGCGACCACCAAGCAGCTCATCATGTCGGAAAAACTCGCGGCGATCGGCGAGATCACCGCGGGCGTAGCGCACGAGATCAACAATCCGATCGCGGTGATGCAGGGCAATCTCGACGTTATCAGAAGCGTGATCGGCGACGACGTCGAAAAGGCCAAGGTCGAATTCCGTCTGGTCGATGAGCAGATCTACCGGATCAGCCAGATCGTCACCAAGCTGCTGCAGTTCGCGCGGCCGGAGGAATATGCCGGTTATGTCGAGCGTCATTCGCCCGGCGCCGTCGTGGCGGACTGCCTGCCGCTGGTGCAGCATCTCCTCAACAAGACGGAAATCGAGGTTGCAAGAGAGGACAGGGGCAGCCGCCTAGTCCTGATGAATCGCACCGAGCTGCAGCAGGTGCTGATCAACCTGATCGTCAACGCCATCCACGCCATGCCGGAGGGCGGGCGCCTGACGCTTCGCTCATACGACGCCGATCGAGACGGCGTGCCCGGCATCGTCATCGAGGTGGGCGATACTGGAATCGGCATGGAACCCGATGTCGTGGGGAAGGTGTTCGATCCGTTCTTCACGACGAAGCGCCGGGAAGGCACCGGCCTTGGCCTCTCCATCAGTCAGACGCTGATCAAGCGCCAGCGTGGCCAGATTACGGTGGAGAGCGAAATCGGCCGAGGAAGCACATTCCGCGTTTGGCTTCCCGAGGCCGACTGACGCCGATGGGCGGACATTTTGTCCGGCAGTAACAGGACAATTTGTCCAGAGTTGCAGGGTGGTTGCCTTACAAGTCATTGATTTCAGGCATCGTGCGATTTGGCACATGGATTGCTCACTCCTTTTCAACGAGATGAAAGGGAGGGCAATGAGACGGGTACACAGTTGGATGGAACTGCTGCCCGCTATTCACGTCGGCAAAATCTCACCTCAATTGGCCGGCACTGCTGCGAGCTCAATCAAAACATCAGGGTGGAACTTTCTCGAATGCGCGAACAGGTTTCGCGCGTTCCGGAAATCGCATGGAGCAGCGGATGGGGCTGCCCCACTGCGTGGCTGAATGACGAATCGAAGACAGTAAACAAAGTCCCGCTCAAGCGCGGGCTGCAGGGGAAAATAGCGATGACAACAATCAGCAGCGCCGGGAGCATCCCCGGTGCAGGAACGGGATTCCTCGACAAAGAGCGAACGATCGCGACCGCCGGCTTCAATCGCTGGCTGGTGCCGCCGGCGGCGCTTTGCATCCATCTCTGCATAGGCATGGCCTATGGCTTCAGCGTGTTCTGGCTGCCATTGTCGCGCGCGATCGGGCTGAATGCGCCGAAGGCGTGCGCGGACATGACGCTGCTCCAGGAGCTTTTCACCACTACCTGCGACTGGAAGGTCGCTAGCTTGGGCTGGATGTTCACCTTGTTCTTCGTGCTGCTCGGCATTTCCGCAGCGGTGTGGGGCGGCTGGCTCGAGCGCGTCGGTCCGCGCAAGGCCGGCTTCGTCTCGGCGATGTGCTGGTGCGGCGGGCTCTTTCTCGGTGCGATCGGCGTCTACACCCATCAATTGTGGCTGTTGTGGCTCGGCTCGGGCGTGATCGGCGGCGTCGGTCTTGGTCTCGGTTACATCTCGCCGGTGTCGACGCTGGTGAAATGGTTCCCGGACCGGCGCGGCATGGCGACCGGCATGGCGATCATGGGCTTTGGCGGCGGCGCCATGATCGGCGCGCCGCTGGCCAACCTGCTGATGAACTATTTCAAGACCCCGACTTCGGTCGGCGTCTGGGAAACCTTCGTCGCGATGGGCGTGATTTATTTCGTGTTCATGATGATCGGCGCCTTCCGCTACCGGCTTCCGCCGGCGGGCTGGCGGCCCGAAGGCTGGACGCCGCCGGCGAAGGCCAATGCGATGATCTCGCAGAACCACGTCCATCTGAAGGACGCGCACAAGACGCCGCAGTTCTGGCTGATCTGGTGGGTGCTCTGCCTCAACGTGTCGGCCGGTATCGGCGTGATCGGCATGGCTTCGCCGATGCTGCAGGAAATCTTCGCCGGCAAGCTGATCGGCTTGCCTGACGTCGGCTTCAACCAGCTCGACGCGACGCAGAAAGCGACGATTGCCGGCATCGCAGCCGGCTTCGCCGGGCTACTCTCGCTGTTCAATATCGGCGGCCGCTTCTTCTGGGCATCGCTGTCCGACAAGATCGGCCGCAAGAACACCTATTATACCTTCTTCATCCTCGGCATCGCGCTCTACGCGCTGGCGCCGACATTTGCGGCGATGGGCTCGAAGCTCTTGTTCGTGCTCGGCTTCGGCATCATCCTGTCGATGTATGGCGGCGGCTTCGCCACCGTGCCGGCCTATCTCGCCGACATGTTCGGCACCCAGTTCGTCGGCGCCATCCATGGCCGGCTGCTGACGGCATGGTCGACCGCGGGCATTATCGGCCCGGTGGTGGTGAACTACATCCGCGAATTCCAGCTCGCGGCCGGCGTTCCGCGTGACCAGCTCTACAACACCACGATGTACATCCTGTGTGCGATGTTGATTGCGGGCCTGATCTGCAACTACCTGATCAAGCCGGTCGACAAGAAGTGGCACATGAGCGATGCCGAGGTCGCCAAGCTGCAGGCGGCGACGGCGAGCGCCGGCAACTCGGGGCCATCGGGCTCCTACGGTATCGGCTTCGGCGGCCTCGACGCCAAGGCGGCGCTGTTCTGGGCGTTCGTCGGCATTCCGCTGGCCTGGGGCGTCTGGAAGACGCTGGAAAGCGCCGTCAAGATTCTCTGACGGTTTGGCCGCCGTGCGGGATCAAACCCCGCGGCGGCCCGCCAACGCGGGTTCGGCCGCAGGGCGATAGGCGTTCGCTATTGCAGCATGGAACAGCTTTATTGATCCTGCGGTCGTTTCGCGTTCTCATTGCTGGGTCGGGCAAGGCGATATCGGCTAAAATCGCCGAGGATGCTCGAACGCCCGAACCACGCCTCCGCCAGCGACTTAAATACTTAGCAAGACATCATAATTCGCTTGGCATCTGGCATACCAGACATTAGAGTTGATCTAATTCAGGCTCAGAGAACGAGACGCTGTCAATGAACATCCATAACGTGCACGAGGTCCGCTCGTTCGAGCATCCGGGCGCGGGCCGGAAGCGGGCCAAGGCGACGCCGAAGGGCCGCCAGGTCGACCCCACCGCCGCCCACGAGATCGAGCTCCTGCTCGGCGACCGCCCGCGGCGCCGCGATCTCCTGATCGAGCACCTGCATCTCATCCAGGACACGTACCACCAGATCTCGGCTGCGCATCTGGCGGCGCTGGCCGACGAGATGAAGCTGTCGTTTGCGGAAGTGTTCGAAACCGCGACGTTCTATGCGCATTTCGACGTGGTGAAGGAGGGCGCGCCTGATATCGCGCCGCTGACCATCCGCGTCTGCGATTCGCTCACCTGCGCGATGATGGGCGCGGAAAAGCTGCTGCATGAACTGCAGGACAAGGCCGGCCCCGGCATTCGTGTGGTGCGCGCACCCTGCGTCGGCCGCTGCGATACGGCGCCCGCTGCCGAAGTCGGCCATCACTTCGTCGACCATGCCACGGTGACGAATGTGCTCGCTGCCGCCAAGGCCGGCGAGACCCATACGCATCTGCCTGATTATGTCGACTACGACGCCTATGTCGCCGACGGCGGCTACAAGCTTCTGAGCCGGCTTCGCTCGGGCGAGATGAGCAAGGAAGATCTCCTGAAGGCGCTCGACGATGCCTCGCTGCGCGGGCTCGGTGGCGCCGGTTTCCCGACCGGGCGCAAATGGCGCGCGGTGCTCGGAGAGCCCGGTCCGCGGCTGATGGCGATCAATGGCGACGAGGGCGAGCCCGGCACCTTCAAGGATCGCTACTATCTCGAAACCGATCCGCATCGCTTCATCGAGGGCATGCTGATCGGCGCACATGTGGTCGAGGCGAGCGACGTCTACATCTACATCCGCGACGAATATCCGGCCGCGCGCGAAATCCTCAGCCGTGAGATCGCCAAGCTGCCGGGGGGCGGGCCGGTGCTGCACCTGCGCCGCGGCGCGGGCGCCTATATTTGCGGCGAGGAATCCTCGCTGCTCGAATCGATCGAGGGCAAGCGTGGGCTGCCGAGGCACAAGCCGCCTTACCCGTTCCAGGTCGGCCTGTTCGGCCTGCCGACGCTGATCAACAATATCGAGACGCTGTGGTGGGTGCGCGATATCGTCGAGAAGGGCGCCGATTGGTGGCAGAGCCACGGCCGCAACGACCGTCACGGCCTGCGCAGCTATTCGGTGTCCGGCCGCGTGAAAAATCCCGGCATGAAGCTGGCGCCATCGGGCATCACCGTGCGCGAGCTGATCGACGAGTTCTGCGGCGGCATGGCCGACGGCCACACCTTCCGCGCCTATCTGCCGGGCGGCGCGTCGGGCGGCATCCTGCCGGCCTCGATGGACAACATCCCGCTCGATTTCGGCACGCTGGAAAAATACGGCTGCTTCATCGGCTCCGCCGCCGTCGTCATCCTGTCCGAGCAGGACAGCGTGAAGGATGCGGCGCTCAACCTGATGAAGTTCTTCGAGGATGAAAGCTGCGGCCAGTGCACGCCGTGCCGGGTCGGCACGCAGAAGGCCGCGTTGCTGATGCAGCGGCCGGTGTGGAACCGCGAACTGCTCGATCAGCTGAGCCAGGCGATGCGCGATGCCTCGATCTGCGGTCTCGGACAAGCCGCCTCGAATCCGCTGACGTCAGTCATTAAATATTTTCCGGAAGAATTCGTGCCGAAAGAGGCCGCGGAATGACCAAGATCAAGTTCGAACTCGACGGCCAGCAGGTCGAGGCCAACACGGGCGAGACCATCTGGCAAGTGGCAAAACGCCACCAGAAGGAAATCCCGCATCTGTGCTACTCGCCGGAGCCTGACTACAGGCCCGATGGCAATTGCCGCGCGTGCATGGTCGAGATCGAGGGCGAGCGCGTGCTGGCGGCGTCTTGCAAACGCACGCCGAGCGTCGGCATGAAGGTGAAGACCGAGAGTGCCCGCGCCGTCGCCGCGCAGAAAATGGTGATGGAACTCCTGGTCGCCGACCAGCCCGCGCGCGAGACCTCGCACGATCCCGATTCGAAATTCTGGCACTGGGCCGAGAAGGTCGAGGTCACCGAGAGCCGTTTTCCGGCCGCTGAGCGCTGGACAAGCGATACCAGCCATCCGGCGATGAGTGTTAATCTCGACGCCTGCATCCAATGCGGCCTCTGCGTGCGCGCCTGCCGTGAGGTGCAGGTCAACGACGTCATCGGCATGGCCTATCGCAATGCCGGCGCCAAGATCGTGTTCGACTTCGACGATCCGATGGGTGAATCCACCTGCGTGGCCTGCGGCGAATGCGTGCAGGCCTGCCCGACCGGCGCGCTGATGCCATCGGTGATGCTGGACGAGAAGCAGACCCGCGTCACCTACGCCGACAAGAAGGTCGACTCGCTGTGCCCGTTCTGCGGCGTCGGCTGTCAGGTCACCTATCAGGTCAAGGACGAGAAGGTCATTTACGCCGAGGGCCGTGATGGCCCCGCCAACCACAATCGCCTCTGCGTCAAGGGCCGTTTCGGTTTCGACTACATCCATCATCCGCATCGGCTGACCAAGCCGCTGGTGCGGCTGCCGAACGCGAAAAAGGACGCCAACGACCAGGTCGATCCAGCCAATCCGTTCACGCATTTCCGCGAAGCCTCATGGGAAGAGGCGCTGGATATTGCGGCCAAGGGTCTCCTGAAGATTCGCGACGAGAAGGGCGTCAAGGCGCTGGCCGGCTTCGGGTCCGCCAAGGGCTCGAACGAAGAGGCTTACCTGTTCCAGAAGCTGGTGCGTACCGGCTTCGGCTCCAACAATGTCGATCACTGCACCCGGCTGTGCCATGCCTCCTCGGTAGCGGCCCTGTTCGAAGGCCTGCACTCCGGCGCAGTGTCGGCGCCGTTCTCCGCCGCGATGGACGCCGAAGTCATCATCGTGATCGGTGCCAATCCGACCGTGAACCATCCGGTTGCCGCGACCTTCTTCAAGAACGCGGTCAAGGGCGGCGCAAAACTGATCGTGATGGACCCGCGCAAGCAGGCGCTGTCGCGCCACGCCTGGAAGCATCTCGCCTTCAAGCCCGGCAGCGACGTCGCGATGCTGAATGCGATGCTGCACACCATCATCACGGAGGGGCTGACCGACCAGCAATATATCGCTGGATACACCGAAGGCTTTGACGAGCTTGCCGAGCGCATCAAGGAGTTCCCGCCGGAGAAGATGGAAGCGATCTGCGGCATTCCGGCCGAGACGCTGAAGGAAGTGGCGCGGGCCTATGCGCGTTCGCAGGCCTCGATCATCTTCTGGGGCATGGGCATCAGCCAGCACGTCCATGGCACCGACAATGCGCGCTGCCTGATTGCGCTGGCGTTGACCACCGGGCAGATCGGCCGCCCCGGCACCGGGTTGCATCCGCTGCGCGGCCAGAACAACGTGCAGGGCGCTTCCGACGCCGGCCTGATTCCGATGTTCCTGCCGGACTACCAGCCGGTCGGCCGCACCGATCTGCGCGAGCCCTTCGAAAAGCTCTGGCATCAGGACCTCGATCCCGTGCGCGGCCTGACCGTGGTCGAGATCATGAACGCGATCCATGCCGGCCAGATCACGGGAATGTATATCGAGGGCGAAAACCCCGCGATGTCGGACCCCGACCTGCAGCATGCGCGCGAAGCGCTCGCCATGCTCGATCATTTGGTAGTGCAGGATCTCTTTGTCACGGAGACCGCGTTCCACGCCGACGTCATCCTGCCGGCTTCGGCCTTCGCAGAGAAGAGCGGCACCTTCACCAACACCGATCGCCGCGTGCAGCTGGCGCGCGAGGTGATCCGGCCGCCGGGCGACGCGCGGCAGGATCTCTGGATCATCCAGGAGATCGGCAAGCGCATGGGTCTGCCGTGGGATTACAACGGCCCGGCCGACGTGTTCACCGAGATGACGCAAGTGATGCCGTCGCTGAAGAACATCACCTGGGATCGCTTGGTCCGCGAGGGCGCGGTGACCTATCCGGTCGACGACCCGAATCAGCCCGGCAACGAGATCATCTTCACCACGGGATTCCCGACCGAAAGCGGCCGCGGCAAGATCGTACCGGCCAAGGTAATCGCGCCGGACGAGGTGCCCGATGCCGATTATCCGATGGTGCTGTCCACGGGGCGCGTACTCGAGCATTGGCACACGGGGTCGATGACCCGTCGCGCGTCCGTACTCGACCAGATCGAGCCGGAGGCGGTGGCGTTCATGTCGCCGAAGGACATGCGCAAGCTCAGCGTCTGGCCCGGCGATTTCATCCGCCTGCAGACCCGCCGCGGCGCCGTCGAGATCAAGGTGCGCTCCGACCGCGACGTGCCCGAGAACATGGTGTTCATGCCGTTCTGCTACGCGGAGGCGGCGGCGAACCTGCTCACCAACCCTGCGCTTGATCCGTTCGGCAAGATTCCCGAATTCAAGTTCTGCGCCGTGCGCGCGGAAAAGGTGGCGCTGCAAACGGCGGCGGAGTAGGGACGGGCAACTCGCTACGAGCCGACAAGGCCCTTGGTGCTCTCGCGTGTTCCGGACGCGGCGCAGCGCGGAGCGCTGCTCCGCAGAGCCGGGACCCATTCGCTTAGCTCGATCATGGACCCCGGCTCTGCAGCGCATCACTACGTGCTGCGCTGCGTCCGGGGAACGGAGGCCGTCGCGGTCCTACGAGCCAGCGGTATCCAGAGCCAGCGATACACTCACTGCGCGGGCACCACAAACACCTGGCCGGGATAAATCAGGTTGGGATTGCGGATTTGTTCCTTGTTCGCCTTGTAAATCACGGCATAGCGCGTGCCGGCGCCGTATGATTGCTGGCTGAGGCGCCAGAGGCTGTCGCCGCGCGAGACCGTCGTGGTAGTGATCTTCGGCACCACTACGGCGGAAGGCGACGAGCCGCTGTCCGGCAAGACCGTCGCCCCCGCGGCCGCAAGCTGCGGCTGTTGTGCCGGGTCGACGCGCTTGGATGCTGCGGCCTGTGCCGACACGGAGGCCGTGGTATCGGGCGCACTGAACGGCACCTCGGCGCGGGCGCGCACCGTGCCGGTGCTCGACGCCTCGTCCAGCCGGACGCGGTAATTGCCCGGCGCGACGCCTTCATTGATGGTGACTGCAAACTTCCCATCCGTGCCGGCCGTTACCGACGTAACGAAGCTGTCGTTGAGATAAAGCCGCAAGGCCGCGCCGGGGCGTGCCTGTCCGCTGACGTGGAACTTGCCGCTCTTTTCGATCTCGACGGTTTCCACGACCACCGCACCAGCCGCTGCTTTCGGCCCGGCCGGTTGCGACAGCACGACGGTGGGCTTGTCCGGGGTGACCAGCGCGACGATCGGCCGCTCGGTTGATTTCGGTTCCAGCGCGGCGGTCACGCGCTGCTTGGACGTCGCCACCGTACCGTCAGCCTGTTTCGAGCGCAGCGTCAGGTCATAGGTGCCTGAAGGGAGTTTTGGCGGGACAATGACGAATTGCCCAGACGAATCTGCAACTGCACGATCATGTACCTCGCCGTCACGCAGCAGTTCCACCGTTGCGCCCGGCGCTGCCCGGCCGGCGATGACGGCTTCGCCCGACGGCTCGATGCGGGCCACGTCGAACGTCGGCACGCCATCGCTGCTCTCTGGCGCCGGGGGACGTCCGATCAACCCATCGACGACGGCATTCGTTTCCGCCTTGGCCGTCGCGAGCGGGGTCGCATTCTGATCTCGTCCGTCCGCAGGATGGGGGGCCGCCGGTGCACTTGTTGCGGCGACAGCATCAGCCGGCGCCTCACTGCGCACGTGGAAAATGGCAAAGGCAACCGCCGCGCCGCACGCCGCAACAAGCGCGATGATGGCAATAATGGTTCGGCTTGCCGGTATGGCAGTCATGATAATCACCCGTCCGCCGGATCTTCGGCGTTGATATTCTATACCGTCTCGAGGAGGGTGGGTACCGGTTTGCGTCCGGAAAAACACGGTCTCGGTTGGGGTTACCGGCCCCAGCCAGCCAATCAGAGCCAACGGCTGGCGTTGATCGAGCCGTCAATCTACGCGCCGGTCGCAGGAAAGGACCCGCCGGAGCCGGCGTGGAAGGAGTTTGCCGATTTCAGGGATTGCATCCATCCGCAGCCGATGTTCAAGGGGTAGGGCCGCGCCGGTTCGTGAAACGCTACGCCACGGACGCGCGCGCTAGAACCATGGCTCCTCATAGACCGGCTTGCCGTCGATCAGGAGGCGCTTGACGGCGGCCCGCCCGGAGGGCAGGACGGCCGCGACGACCTGCAACTTGCGTTGGTTGCGCATATCTTCAAGCTTGCGGCCCTCACCTTCGGGAACGAAATAGCTTTCGAGATTGTAGCGAAGCGTCAGGGTTTCGCAGAAGAGGTCTGACTTCGCGCCGCAGGTAGCGCCATAGGTGGCCCGGCCGCGGATCAGCACCTCCGGGCTCGTCACTGCGACCGGCGCGGCATGGACCGAAACCGCCTGGTAGACGCCGTCGGGATTGGGCGCGAGTTTCACGTACACCAACGGATGGCGTTCGCCGGAGGGCTGGTTTCGCAGCGCGCCCGCCGGCAGTTGCGTGATGTCGTAACCCAAGACGACGTAGTCTCCGCGCAAAAAATCCCTGGGATCGATCGGTCGAGTTTGCAAGGTGACCTCAGTGCCGTCACGCAGAACCTGAACGCGGTCGATGATCATCACCGCCAGCAGTGCGATCTGAACCAGTGCGGCAACGCCGAACAGCACCAGCTTTGGAACGCGCGCCAGGCGTTCGGCGAGGGATGCAGCTGATATCTCGGTCATTCGCGGCTCCTCGGCACGAAGCGATTGAGCCCGAATGCAAGCACCACGGCGACAATGCCTGATGTCGCGAGAAAGATGGAGCGCTTGAGCAGCGATCCCTTCACCGCCCAGGTAATAGCGGCGATGACGCCCGCGATCCCGAGCCATCCGGCGACGATCCGCGGACGGACGTCGTCGAGCATGCCGGAAACGACAAGGCTGAGCATGGCGCAGAGCAGGGCGGCATAGACCAGCCATGGATCGCCCGTTTGCCGGGGCGTCCACAGGGCGGTGGCCGCAAGGGCCAGCCCGATCGCAATAGCCGCGAAGGCCGTGCCGGCCCGGCGCGTTGATGCCGCGGCGGCAAAGGCGAGGATCACGCCCGCGGCGCCACATGCGATGATCCAAAGTGGCTGGTTTGCTAGTCCCACGCGGAGGCGGAAGACCTCGTTGGCCATGATCGCCTCCAGGATGGCGACGCCTGCCAGCGAGAATGCGCCATAGGTGGAGAGGACGGACCCGGCCTGGTTCGCGCGCGGCTGCGGCGATGCGGCAAGTGCGAGGCCGCCACCGAAGATCAATGCGGCACCGTTGGCGAGCGCGAATGACGCGCGGAAATCGGCATGGAGCTGAAATGCAGACGACATCCACCACGGAATTGCGGCAACCGCGACGAGGTGAGCCGCCACGCGAGAATTCCAGGCCAGCGCGAGGCCGCCGGCCACCAGCCAGAACGCCGCGAACACAAAATGCGGATCGCCCATTTCGTAGGTGCGCATCCAGCTCCAGATGGTCGCGGCGGCGAGCGCTACCGCCAGCGCGCCGCGCGAGCCGGTCAGCGCTGCGGCCACGAGCGCGCCCATCGCCCACAGCAGCATGCCGCCGGCGAAGTCGCCGCCCAGGTGGTACATCTGGCCGATCAGCGCGATCGCAGCGCCAAAGATCAGCGCGCCGACGGCGGCGCTGAGATCAGCGAGGACCGGCTGGCCGGACCGCGCAAACCAGCCGCCGAGGCCATGGGAAATGAGGATGCCGGCGAACAGCATGGCCAGACGGAGCAGGCGCGGGATTTCGGTCCAGTGGGCCGCAACGAACGCCAGGAATGCCGCAGCGATCAAGAGGCCACCGACAATGGCGACCATGATCGCGATGTTGACGCCGGGCGCGAGCGGAGGAAGGGCGGCGCGGATGGAAGTGAGAACCGCGGGCGTGATCACGCCATCGGCTTCCCACCGCACTAAGTCAGCTTCGAGGCGCTGCCGATAGGCGCGGTCAAACATGATGACGGCCTATCTGCTCGCACGCCGAGTGATATTACGGCAGGTGATGCTTGGACGTGGTGACTCGCGCATCAAGGTCGAATTCAGATACGGCATTGATGGCCCCCAGTGCCCGTCCAAGCTATCATCGTTGCGGTTGCATAGGAATGGCACCTCGCGCTTCAGATCGCCGTCATCTCGCCCTTGGTCCATGCTTCCCGCAGCTTGAATTTCTGGATCTTGCCCGATCCGGTCAGCGGGAATGCCTCCACCACGAACCAGTGCTTTGGCGTTTTGTGAGGGGCGAGCGAGGCGCGCATGTAGTCGATCAGTTCTTCTTTTTCGATGACTGCACCCGGCGCCGGCCGGATGAAGGCCGCAACCTCTTCGCCCCATCTCTCATGGGGAACGCCGATCACCGCGACCTCGCCGACCTTGGGATGCCTGAACAGCAGCTCTTCCAGCTCGCGCGGATAGATGTTCTCGCCGCCGCGGATGATCATATCCTTGAGGCGGCCTTCCACGGTGCAATAGCCGCGTTCATCCATCGCGCAGAGATCGCCGGTATGCAGCCAGCCCTCGGCATCGATCGCAGCCGCGGTGGCATCGGGCATTTCGAAGTAGCCGATCATGACGTGGTAGCCGCGGGTGCAGAATTCGCCGATCGTGCCGATCGGCACGGTCTCGCCGGTGTTGGGATCGATGATCTTGGTTTCCATGTTGGGCAGCGGCAGGCCGATCGTGTTGGCCTTGTCCTCCACGCTGTCGGTGGTGCGGGTCTGCGCCGCCACGGGAGAGCATTCGGTCTGGCCGAAGACAATCGTGAAAGGCGCGCCGAGCTTTTCTTCCAGCCGCCGCACCAGCGCCGCCGGCACCGTGGAGCCGCCCGAGCAGATCGCCTTCACCGAAGATAGATCGGTGGTGGCGAATGTCGGATGTTCGATCATCGCCACCAGCATGGTGGGAACGCCAAGCATGGCGTTGCCGCGATAGGTCCCGAGCATCTCCAGCACGAGGCCGGGCTCGAAGGCTTCGACCAGCACCGTGGTCGCGGCCTTGGATACAGCGCCGATCACACAGCAGACGCAGCCGCCGGTATGAAACAGCGGCATCGTGGTGACGAAGACGTCGCCGGGATCGACGCCCATGCGGTCGGCGGTGTCGGCGCCGTTGTTGAGCAGGCCGCGGTGACGCAGCAGGGCGCCCTTCGGAAAGCCCGTGGTGCCCGAGGTGTACTGGATCATGACGGGATCGTCGGGGCTGACGGCCGGCAGCTTGATATCTTCGTCGTCGCCGGCAGCGATGAACGCATTCCAATCGTCGAAGCAGATGATCTCGCGCAATTCGGGGCAGTTCGGCTTGACCTCCCGCACTGTCTCCAGCATCGGGTTGCCGCGAAAGCCGTCGACCACGAAGACGCCGGCCGAACGCGACTGCTTCAGCACGTATTCGACCTCCCGGGCGCGGAAGGCCGGGTTCACAGTGACGAGGATCATACCCGCCATCCCGGCGCCGAATTCGAGCATCATCCATTCCGGGATGTTCTGCGCCCAGACGGCGATGCGCTCGCCGGGTTTGAAGCGCGACAGCAGCGCACGCGCGGTGCGCTGGCACTCGCGGTAAAATTCTGCGTAGGTCCATTGCCGCCGCAACGTCGGATCCGGCACGCCGGCAATCAGGGCCAGGCGATCGGGCGCTTCCTCGACGGCCTTGCGCAGGAGATCGCCGAATGTCATTTCCCGCACCGCAGGCGTGGTCGGTCCTGCTACGTGCGACTTCGTCAATGCCATCAAATCCTCCCCGGGGGCGGCGCCGTTGTTGTCGGTGGCGTCAGGTTCCGGGGAAAATGCCTTCCGGTTTCAGGTAATGCAAGCGGGATGCGAGGAGGCCGAAGAGAGGGGAGGTTAGGAGGGCTGCGGCAGTAGCCCCGTCATTGCGAGGAGCGCAGCGACGAAGCAATCCATCTATCAGCGCGTGAGGTGAGAATGGATTGCTTCGCTGCGCTCGCAATGACGTGGATAGAGCGAGTCTAACTCGCTTTCCGATGCCTCGCGGTCGACCGGTGCGCTTTCTTTGCCGTCCGGCGTGCCGGCGCCCGCCTTGCGGTTGAGCCATGCGCCCGCCGTTTCGCCGCCGGCTTGCCCTTCAGGCTCGCCTTCAGCGCGTCCATCAAATTGATGACGTTGTCGGGCTTTTCCTCAGGTTCGGGCATCTTGATCGGCTTGCCGGAAGCCTTGCGGCGCACCAGTGCCTTTAGCGCGTCCTCGTATTCGTCCTTGAACTTCGATGGATCGAAATGCGCGGCCATCTTGTGCAGGATGTGACCGGCGAGCTCGACCATGTCCTTGGTGATCTTCGGGCTCTTGATGCCATCGAAGAAGTCTTCCTCGTCGCGCAGCTCGTAAGGGTAGCGCAGCGTGGTGCCGAGCAGGCCCTTGCCCAGCGGCTCGATCGCCATGACGTGCTCGCGGTTGGTCAGCACGATGCGCGCCAGTGCAACGCGGTCCTCATCCTTCATGGCGTCGCGGATCACGGCGAAGGCATCGACGGCGGCCTTGCCGTCGGGCGCGATGTAATAGGGATGGTTGTAAAAGCGCTTGTCGATCTCGTCCCGCGGCACGAAGCTGTCGATCTCGATGGTGTGATTGCTCTCGATCTGGACGGCCTCGAGTTCCTCCTTTTCGATCTCGACATACTGCCCCTTTTTCAGCTCATAGCCGCGGCCCTTCTGGTCGCTTTCGACGACATCGCCGGTCTCGGCATCGATCATCTGCTGCTTGAGGCGGTTACCGGTTTCCTTGTTGATCATGTGAAACCGGGTCTTCTCGACCGATGTCGAGGCCGGATACAGCACCACCGGGCATGACACCAACGAGAGCTTCAGCGAGCCTTTCCAATAGGCGCGGGGGGCCATTGACGATCTCCGGCAAAGGTTGGGTTTGGGAACTTCAACGGTTAGTATGGGTTTTCGTTCCGGATGCCGCCCTGCGAGCGGCCCCAAGGCGCGAGGTTGCCGTGGCGTTGAAGAAGCTCAGCACGTATCGGAAGAAACGCGACTTCGGCAAGACGGCCGAGCCGTCCGGCGACGTCAAGGTCGCGCCGGCCGCGCGGCGCCGTTTCGTGATCCAGAAGCATGACGCGACGCGGCTGCACTATGACCTGCGGCTGGAGTTCGACGGCGTGTTCAAGTCCTGGGCCGTCACCAAGGGCCCCTCGCTCGATCCGCACGACAAGCGGCTCGCGGTCGAGGTCGAGGATCATCCGCTCGACTACGGTGATTTCGAGGGCACCATTCCCGAGGGACAATATGGCGGCGGCACTGTGATGCTGTGGGACCGCGGCTTCTGGGAATCCGATGATCCCGAGCGCGGCTTCAAGAAGGGCGACCTGAAATTCACCCTGCACGGCGGTAAGCTGCATGGCAGCTGGGTTTTGGTTCGGATGCGCGGCGACCGCTACGGCGGCAAGCGCACCAACTGGCTGCTGATCAAGCACCGCGACGAATTCGTCAAAGAGGGCGAGGCCAACGACGTCCTGGAAGAAGACCGCTCCGTCGCCTCGGGCCGGACGATGGACCAGATCGCGCAAGGCAAGGGCAAGGCGCCGAAACCGTTCATGCTGGCCACGAAGACCAAGGCTGACGCGGTCTGGCAGTCGAACCGGGGCGACGCCGCCGAGGCACGCGCCGCCAGAAAGACCGCGGCCCTGCGTGCCACCCCGGAGACCAGGACCCGCAAACCGGCAGCGTCGGCCAAGCCGAAGAAAGTCACCGCGATGCCGGATTTCGTGGCGCCGCAACTCTGCACGGTGGTCGAGCGGCCGCCCGGCGGCGAAGGCTGGTGCCATGAGATCAAGTTCGACGGCTACCGCGTGCAATTGCGGGTCGAGGACGGCGACGCTGTGCTCAAGACGCGCAAGGGTCTCGACTGGACCGACAAGTTCAAATCGATTGCGGATGAAGCGAAATCGCTTTCCGATGTGCTGATCGATGGCGAGATCGTCGCGCTCGATCACAACGGCGCGCCCAATTTTTCGACCCTGCAGGCCGCGCTGTCGGACGGCGACAGCGAAAGCCTGATCTTCTATGCGTTCGATCTCCTGTTCGCCGATGGCGAAGATCTTCGCGATCTGCCGCTCGGCGACCGCAAGGCGCGGCTGAAGAAGCTGCTGGAGGCGCGCAAGGGCAAGGACAAGCAGATCCGCTATGTCGAGCATTTCGAAAGCGGCGGTGACGCCGTCCTGCAATCGGCCTGCAAGCTCGAGTTGGAAGGCGTCGTCTCCAAGAAGCTCGACGTGCCATATCGCTCCGGCCGCACGGAGAGCTGGACCAAGGCGAAATGCCGCGCCGGGCATGAGGTGGTGCTGGGCGGCTGGAAGACCACCAACGGCAAATTCCGCTCGCTGATGGCGGGCGTCTATCGCGGCGACCATCTCGCCTTTGTCGGCATGGTCGGGACAGGTTTCGGGCAGGACAAGGTCCGTCGCATCATGCCGGCGCTGAAGGCCGCGGCCTCCGACAAGAGCCCGTTCGGCGGCAAGAACGCGCCGAAGAAAACCCGCGACGTGCATTGGCTGAAGCCCGAACTGGTCGCGGAAATCGAGTTCGCGGGCTTCACCGCCGACGGAAACGTCCGCCAGGCGGCGTTCAAGGGACTGCGGCAGGACAAGCCGGCCGAGGAGGTAGAAGCGGAGGCACCCTCGACGAAAGGCGTTACGCAGCCGAAGCCCGGCAAGGGCAAGGCCGTGGCGAGCCGCGCAAAACCGGCCGGCAGCAAGACCGGAGAGGTCATGGGCGTGGTGATCTCCAAGCCAGACAAGGAGCTGTGGCCAGATGCCGGCGATGGCGACGGCGTCACCAAGCTCGATCTTGCGCAATATTTCGAGGCGGTCGGCGCGTGGATGATCGAGCACATCAAGGGCCGTCCATGCTCGATCGTGCGTGCACCCGACGGCATTCACGGTGAAAAATTCTTCCAGCGTCACGCCATGCAGGGCGCATCCAGCCTGTTCGAGCTGGCCAAGGTGTCCGGCGACCGCAAACCCTATTTGCAGATCGACAGGGTCGAAGCGCTGGCCGCGGTGGCGCAAATCGGCGGGCTCGAACTGCACCCCTGGAATTGCGCGCCCGACGCCTATGACACGCCCGGCCGGCTGGTATTCGATCTCGATCCCGCGCCGAACGTCGAATTCTCCGATGTCATCGAGGCGGCCAAGGACATGCGCGAGCGACTGACCGCCGTCGGCCTTGAAAGCTTCTGCAAGACCACCGGCGGCAAAGGCCTGCACGTGGTGGCGCCGCTTCTCCATGGCGCAAAGGACAAGGTGTCATGGAAGGAGGCCAAGGCGTTCGCGCAAGGCATCTGCCAATGGATGGCGAACGATGATCCCGAGCGCTATCTGCTCAACATGTCGAAGAAGCTGCGCAAGGGAAAAATCTTCCTCGATTATCTCCGCAATGACCGGATGTCGACGGCGGTCGCCGCCTTGTCGCCGCGGGCGCGCGAGGGCGCCACGGTCTCGATGCCGCTGACCTGGACGCAGGTACGCGGCGACCTCGATCCGAAGAAGTACACTGTCCGCACCGTGCCGGGATTGCTGAGCAAGACGAAGGCGTGGGATGGTTATGATGATGCGGCGGCATCGATCAAGCCGGCGATGAAGAAATTGGCTGGCAAGATTTAACCTCAACCCTCACTGTCATACCCCGCGAAGGCGGGGTATCCAGTACGCCGCGGCTTCTCGATTCATCACGAACGTCTCTGGAATACTGGATCACCCGCTCCAGTGCGCAATTGCGCACAAGGCGGGTGATGACAACTTTTGTGTGGTGCAGACTGAAAGCCGATCACAGCTTCCCGAGCAGCAGCAGGATCAGCAGGATCACGATCACAAGACCCAGTCCGCCGCCGCCGTAATAGCCGGTGCCATAGAAAGGTCCGCCGCCGATGCCGCTGAATCCGCCGAGCAGCGCGATGATGAAAATGATCAAGATAATAGTGCCGATAGACATGAATCTCTCCTCAGCCCGAACGGGGCGTTTTGTACGTTCTGCCCTTTGCGTGGAACAACAACCGGGAGTCAGCTAAGTTCCGAACTGCACCGCGACAATCACGGCGCCTCTTCTTTTCGAACCGCGAGCAATTACATGCGCTTAAGGTGAGGAGGAGTCTTGCGATGACCAAGCCGCTGGTGGTTTCCATCCCGCATAGTCTTGGACGCGAAGAGGCGATGCGCCGGCTTAAGACCGGGCTTTCGCGTGCCGCTTCCAGCGTGCCGGTCTTGAGCGTCGACGAGGAGCGGTGGGAAGACAGTCGCATGATCTTCCGCGTCCGCGCCCTCGGTCAGGCCGCCGCGGGCCATGTCGACGTCGCCGAGGATCATGTGCAGGTGGAAGTCGTGCTGCCATGGCTGCTGCAACGCTTTGCCGAGGCGGCCCAGGCCGCGATTCAGAGCCGCGGCAAGCTGTTGCTTACGAAGAAATAGCCGCCAGGCGCTCACGCTTCCGTGTCGGTTTCGCCGCGCCATTGAACCTCGCTTTCAGCACGGCCGCCGGCAGATGCGCCAGCAGGTCGGACAGGCGCAGTTGCGTGGCATCGGCATCGGCAAAGCCCTCGACCGCATAGCCGGCCACATTCAGCACGGCCTCATACGCCTCCGGACTGGCCCAGTGTCTGCCGCCATCGGTGAACGGCGCGAACCAGCGCGTGGCGACGATGATCGCTGCCTCGCGGCCGCGGCGCCGCGCAAATGCGATGAAATGGTCGTGGCTCGGCCCACTCACCTCCAAGGGCTCATAATCGCCATTCGTGAAGGTATCGGCGAACTCGGTTCGAAGCTCGAGCAGATGCCGTGTCCAGGCGAGCTTCAGATGACCGCTTGGCCACTTTTCAACGAGCCGTTTCCAGTCCGGATTTTTGAGCGCATCGAGGCGGCCCGCGCGCTCTGCAAAGTCCACCGGACGCCGGTTGTCGGGATCGACCAGCGAGAGATCCCATAGCTCGGTGCCCTGATAGAAATCCGGCACACCCGGCATCGTCGCCTTCAGCGTGATCTGACTCAATGAATTCAAGGCGCCCAGGAGCGACAGCCGCTGCGCCAGCGTCTGCAGGGAAGCGAGAAATTCGCCCGAGAGCGAAGGGTCGAGAATTTTTGCGATGAAATCTTTCACGCCTTCTTCATAGGCCGCGTGGGGATTGAGCCAGCTGGTTTCCTGCTTGCCTTCGCGCGCGGCTTTCAGCGCATATTCCTGCATCCTCTCCACGAACGACGCGTCGTCCGGCTGCCATGCGCCGAGCAGCGCCTGATAGAGCATGTATTCGAAAGCTGCAGACGGCGCCCGCAGATCCCCGTCAGCCACCACATGCGGTGCGTTGAGCAGCTTCCATCGCGCCACCGCGCTGGTCCATTCGCCCGGAATTTCCGAAAGTGCCATGATGCGCGCCCGGGCATCTTCGCCGCGCTTGGTGTCATGGGTAGCTGTCGCGGTCATCCCGTGCGGCCATTCCCTGGCGCGGGCCCGCATGATCTGATGAAAGTCGTCGACCGACAACGCCTTCGCGGCGGGATCGCCGCCGACCTCGTTGAGCGCGAGCAAGCGGTGGTAGCGATAGAACGTCGTATCCTCCAGCGATTTTGCCATCATCGGCCCGGTGAACTGTTGAACCTTTAGAGCGAACCGGCGCACGCGCGGCGCGCTGTGATGTGCGCGGCCGGGCTTGATCAGGTCCATCGTCAGGGTGTCGCGCAGGAAATCAAAAATGCCGTCATCAGCAGCAAACCAGTCGGCGCGGGCCCGCTCGATCGTCTGCGAGATCAACTGGCGATCATGTTCTGATGGCCCCGAGGACGTCAGATAGGTGCGATAGACCGGAAAATGCAGCACATAGAGTTCGAGCGCCTGCCGCAGGCTGTCGGCGGAATAGTCGCGGGTCGAGTAGTGCCCATTGGCGATGCGCGCCAGGAGGCGCGTCAGCACCGTGAACTCGCTGGTGAGAAGCGTTTCCAGAACGCGGCGCTTGGCTTCCCGCAGGATCGGCTCGAGCTGCGGCGAGCGGTTGCTGATCTGCCGCCAGACCTCGTCGAGCGGCTCCAGTCCGCGGCCATCGGTGAGCACGTGGGTGATCGTGTTCATCCACTCATAGCCGGTGGTGCCATGAACGCCGGCAAATGACGGCAGTTTCTCGTGTTCGCCGAGAATCTTTTCGATCACCACATAGAATGGCCTGACATGGCCGCCATGCGCATCGCGGATCAGCCGGCGCAGGCGCTGGAAATACTGCACGGGATCGCGCAGGCCATCGATGTGGTCGAGCCGCAGCCCGTGGAGCTTGTCCTCAGCAATCAGCCGTTTGACCAGGCGATGGATCGCGGCGAAGGTGCCGGCATCCTCGACGCGCAGGCCCGCCAGCGAGTTGATATCGAAGAAGCGGCGGTAATTGATGTCGCTGGAAGCAAGCCGCCAATGGCCGAGCTTGTAGTGCTGGCGCTCGAGCAGATGATGCAGGGCCTGCGTCTGAGCGGCGTGGTCCGCGCCGGCGCGGTAGGCATCCAGCCCCCGCGCGATGATGCCGGCGGCTCCAGCAATGCTTTGCAGTTCGGCCTTGAAGCCCGGTGCTTCCTTGCGATTGGGACGGCGCGGGCCTTGATAGCGCAGCGCCAGCGCCAGCATCGCCTTGCCGGCCGTGCTTTCTTCTGAGCCGGCTTCCTTGACGACCATCCGCAGGATTTCGCCGTAACGTTCCGGCGCGATCGGCAGCCGGTGCTCATAATACCAGGCTGAGAAGCTGCCTTCGCCGGCATCAAAGCGCAATTCGATCTCGCCATTCTCCAGTGCCTGTCCGTAGGATGAGCCGATGATCGGCAGCAGCACGCCGCCACGGGCGCGATAGGGCAACTGATCCCAATCGATGTCGAAGGAGGCTGCGTGTGGCGACGCCGGCCCCCATTCCAGCATGTCGAGCCACCACGGATTATCGGCGCAATGCACGCCGACATGGTTGGGCACGAAATCAAGGATCAATCCCATATCATGCTGCCGCAACGCGGCACTCAACCGCTCGAAGCCGGCTGCGCCGCCGAGCTCCGGATTGAACTCGGCGTGGTCGGTCACGTCATAGCCGTGCGTTGAGCCCTTGCGGGCGCGCGTGAAGGGAGAGGCATAGAGGTGGGTGATGCCGAGCGCCTTCAGATAGGGCACTACGGAAGCTGCGGCATCGAAATCGAAGTCCGCCGACAATTGCAGGCGGTAGGTCGCGATCGGGATTGCCGGGGGCATTTTCCTATCCGATGCGCCAGTGCACCGACCATGGCGGGACGCTATTGCCCAACTCGTTTCCCCAGATCGGGGTTCCCACGGCTTGGCTATGGCTGACGGACTTTTCCGAGAGATTGGCGAGGAGGCGGAGGGTCGTGCCATCGCCCATTCGCCAGTCTGCCGTCAGCAAGCCGTTTTCGGCCGCGTCTGCTTTTCCAAAAGCGGAGCCTGTCAGCCGCGGCACGATCTCTCGCCGCCGGACCTGCAACAACTCGCGCACCATCGTCAGGCGCTTCCTCCCCGCCGGCGCCTCACGGCCGTCCCAGTCGAGCACGGCGGAGTCGCGGGTCGAGGCGGCCAGTGCGTCGGGGACCTCGTCGCCATATTCGGCATAGGCCCAGGCCAGTTCGACGCGGCGGCCCTTGCGGACGGCGTCGGCAAGGTCACCTTCGAAATCGCAGAAGAACGGGAAGGGCACGGTCGAGCCCCACTCCTCGCCCATGAACAGCATGGGGATGTGCGGCGCTATCAGCAGCACCTGGAGCGCCGCCTCGATCATCTGCGCGTCCGCATTGCCTTCGAGACGGTCGCCCAGCGCGCGGTTGCCGATCTGATCGTGGTTCTGCAGGAAGTTGATGAAGGCGGTCGGCGCCAGATGTCCGCTCGGCTCGCCGCGCTTGCCGCGACGAAATTCCGATGGTTCACCCTGATAGACGAAACCGGAGGACAACGCGCGCGCAATGTCGGATTTCGGCGCGCGTTGGTAGTCGACATAATAGCCTTGCTTCTCGCCGGTCATCATCACGCGCCAGGCATGGTGATAGTCGTCGTTCCATTGCGCGCGGTACTTGCCTTGTGGCGGATCCTGAACGGGATCGAGGATGCTGGCGCGGTTGTCGCCGTTCTCCAGCACGAGATGAATCTGCCGGCCGGTCTCCGCTGCAAGCCGGCCTGCGGCGGCGCTGATATCGTGCAGCAGCGACAGCCCGCCCGGCTCGACGATCGAGTTGACGGCATCGAGCCGCAGGCCGTCGAAGCGATAATCACGCAGCCAGTGCACGGCGTTCTCGATAGCAAAGGCGCGGACTTGGCTGACGCGATAATCGATCGCGCTGCCCCAGGGCGTGTGGGCGTCCGTGAAAAAGGACGGCGCATAGCGGCCGAGATAATTTCCTTCGGGGCCGAAATGGTTATAGACCACGTCGAGCAGCACCATCAGCCCGCGCAGATGCGCCTCGTCGATCAGCGTCTTTAGGTCGTCCGGCCGCCCATAGGCGCTGTCGGGCGCATACCACAGGACGCCGTCATAGCCCCAGTTCCGGGAGCCGGCGAAATCCGCCAGCGGCATCAATTCCAGCGCGGTGATGCCGGTCTCGACGAGATGATCGAGCCGCTCGATCATCGCGCGATAGGTGCCTTCCTTGGTAAAGGTGCCGACATGCGCTTCAACGATGACGGCTTCCTGCCACGGCCGCCCGCGCCAGCTTGCGGCGCGCCATGAAAAACTATTGTGGTCGATCACTTCGCTCGGGCCGAACACGTCGTCGGGCTGAAACTCGGATGCCGGGTCCGGCACGTCGATGTCATCATCGATGCGAAACTTGTAGCGTGCGCCCGCCTTCACGCCGGCGATGTCTGCGGTAAACCAGCCGTCCTCGCCCCGTTTCATCGGGTGAGGCCGCTCCAGCATCACGTCGACGCGTTTCGCGGCCGGTGCCCACAGTCGAAACCGCGTGCCGTAGTCGGCCAGGGACGGACCAAATTGACGGACATTCATGTCGCGCCTGCAAAGGCAAGCACCGACCGCGGCGGTGCGCTGCTCTCGGCGCCGGAGGCGAATTCGGCGAAGCCCTGGCTGGCCTCCGTCGTGTTCAGCACCTGCTGCCAGTTCTTGTATTCGGGTAGTTTGGGCAAGGTGAAAGCGATCTCTTCGGGGGCGGCGTTCAGCACGATAAAGATCGGCGGCTGGCCTTGTTCCAATGGTGCCAGCACGTAGCTGAGGAAGCGTCCCTCCGGAAAATTCCAGTCGGATTCCTGCATCTCCTCGGCCGCCGGTGTCAGCCACAGCCCGTCAAAGGAGCCATCCTTGCGCCGTCCGGAGAGCCAGCGTTGGGAGCGGAGCTGGGGAAAGCGGCGGCGCAGCGCCGTCATGTGGCCGACGAAATCGGTGAGATCGTCGCCCGGCTTGCCGAGATTGTCCCAGTTGACCCAGCCGATCTCGTTGTCCTGGCAATAGGCATTGTTGTTGCCGTTCTGCGAATTGCCGACTTCGTCGCCGGCCAGCAACAATGGCGTTCCCTGCGCGAGGAACAGGCAGGCAAGCTGGTTCTTTCGGAGTTGCCGGCGCAGCGCGACGATCGCGGCGTCCGTGGTCGGGCCCTCATGCCCGCAATTGTTGCTGTGGTTGTCGTTGGAGCCGTCGCGATTGTCCTCGCCGTTGGCCTCGTTGTGCTTGTCGTTGTAGCTGAACAGATCGGCCAGCGTGAACCCGTCATGGACGGTAATGTGATTGATGCTGGCGCGGGTTGCGCGGTTGTCGTGGTGGAACAGGTCGGATGAAGCGGTCATGCGGCGCGATACTTCGCCGATCAGGCTACCTTCGCCGCTCCAGTAGCGCCGCAGCGCGCTGCGATAGCGGTCGTTCCACTCCGACCATTGCGAGGGAAATGCCCCGACCTGATAGCCGCCCAAGCCGAGGTCCCACGGCTCGGCGACCAGCTTGACGGAGGCGAGCACCGGGTCCTGCCGCACGGCCGTCAGAAACGAAGAGTTCCGGTCGAAGCCGGTCGGCGTCCGCGCCAGCGTGGTGGCGAGGTCGAAGCGGAAACCGTCGACATGACAGACCTCGACCCAGTAGCGCAGCGAATCCATCACCATCTGCAGCACGCGCGGATGGGTCAGATTGACGGAGCTGCCGCAGCCCGTGAAGTCGTCATAGTAGCGTGGATTATCCTTGCTGAGCCAGTAATAGGACGCGTTGTCGATGCCGCGGAAGCATAGCGTCGGGCCGAGATGATTGCCCTCGGCGGTGTGGTTGTAGACCACGTCGAGCATTACTTCGATACCGGCGTCATGCAGCCGCGCCACCGTGGTGCGGAAGGCGTCGAGCGCGTTGTCCTGCGCGTAGCGCGGCTCCGGCGCGAAGAAGGCCAGTGTGTTGTAGCCCCAATAATTCGCGAGCTTCCGCTCCACCAGGACGCGGTCGTCGATCAGCCCGTGGACCGGCAGCAGCTCGATGGTGGTGACGCCGAGCCGCTTGAGATGGTCGATCATCGCCGGCGCGCACAGCCCGCCATACGTGCCGCGCCAGGCCGGCGCAACATCGCTGCGCTTCTGTGTCAGGCCCTTGACGTGAGCCTCATAGATGACGGTGTCTTCCCAGGAAATGTTCGGCCGGATCTCGCGGCGGCCCCAATTGAAGCTCTCGTCGACGACGACGGCTTTCGGCATGCCGCGGGCATTGTCGCGGCGATCGAACGAAAGATCCTCGCGCGCGCTGCCGGTGCGATAGCCGAAATGCGCATCGCTCCACACCAGCCGACCGGCGAGCCGCTTGGCGTAGGGATCGAGCAGCAGCTTGTTGGCATTGAAGCGGTGGCCGCGCTCCGGCGCATAGGGTCCATGGACGCGATAGCCGTACAGCTGCCCGGGCGAGACGTCGTTGAGGTAGCCGTGCCAGACGTCCTCGTTGCGCTCGGGCAGTTCGATCCGCTCGATTTCGCGGCGGCCTTGGCCGTCGAACAGGCAGAGCTCGACCTTCTCCGCATTGGCCGAGAACAGCGCAAAGTTGGTGCCCCTGCCGTCCCAGCTTGCACCTAAGCGGGCGGGGCTTCCCGCGGACAAACGCATGCGTCAGCTTTCAGGTACGAGAAAGATCGCAGCCAGCGGCGGAATGGTCAGGCTGAGCTCGGGGATGCTGCCTTCCAGGGGGTGGACGGTGCCGACATTGCCGACATTGCTGCCGCCGTAATGCGCAGAGTCGGAATTGAGCACTTCCTTCCAATTGCCGGCGAACGGCACCCGGACGCGGTAGTCGCGATAGACGTTCGGCGAGAAGTTCACCACCACGAGGCAGCGCGCATGCGGATCGAGCCCCTTGCGCAGCCAGGCAAAGACGTTGTTGCCGGAATCGTGGGTGATGACCCATTCGAAGCCGGCCTGGTTGCAGTCCATCTGGTGCAGCGCCGGCACGGCGCGATAGAGGCGGTTGAGGTCGCGGATCAGGTTCTGGATGCCGGTGTGCCGGTGCTGCGCCAGGAGATGCCAGTCCAGCGACTGATCGTGATTCCATTCGCGCTCCTGGCCGAACTCGCAGCCCATGAACAGCAGCTTCTTGCCGGGATGGCCGAACATGAAGCTGTAATAGGCGCGCAGGTTCGCAAAGCGCTGCCACTCGTCGCCCGGCATGCGGCCGAGGATCGACCGCTTGCCGTGTACCACCTCGTCATGCGATAGCGGCAGGATGAAGTTCTCCGAAAACGCGTAGTGCAGACCGAACAGCACGTCGCCGTGATGATGCTTCCGGTAGATCGGGTCCTTGCCGATATATTTCAGCGTATCGTGCATCCAGCCCATGTTCCATTTGAAGCCGAAGCCGAGCCCGCCATATTCGACCGGCTGCGACACCTGCGGCCACGCGGTGGATTCCTCCGCCGCCGTGCTGGCATCAGGAAAATGCCCGAATACTTCGATGTTGAAGCGGCGCAGGAATTCGATCGCTTCGAGGTTCTCCCGCCCGCCATGGCGGTTCGGAATCCATTCGCCGGCCGGCCGGCTATAGTCGAGATAGAGCATCGAGGCGACCGCATCGACGCGCAGGCCGTCGACGCCGTAGCGATCGAGCCAGAACAGCGCGTTGGAAACGAGGAAATTCACGACTTCAGTGCGGCCGTAATTGTAGATCAGCGTGCCCCAGTCGAGGTGGCGGCCCTGCATTGGATTGGCGTGCTCGTAGAGCGCGGTGCCGTCGAAATAGCCGAGCCCGTGCGGATCGTCGGGGAAATGTCCGGGCACCCAGTCGAGCCAGACGCCAAGTCCCTCGCGGTGGCAGGCGTCGACGAGCGCGGAAAAATCTTCCGGCGTGCCGAACCGGCTGGTCGGCGCGTAGAGGCCGGTCGGCTGATAGCCCCAGGAGCCGTCGAACGGGTGTTCGCTGACGGGCAGAAACTCGATATGGGTAAAGCCCATATCCTTCGCATAGGCCGGAAGCTGCTCGGCGAGGTCGCGATAGCTCAGCCATTCATTGCCATGTTTGCGCCGCCAGGAGCCGAGATGAACCTCGTAGATCGAGATCGGCGCCTCCTGTGCGTTGATGCCTGATGGCGCCGGCCGCGGTTTCGGAATTCTGGTTTCATCGACGACGACCGAGGCGGTCGAGGGGCGGAGCTCGGCCGCAAAGGCGACCGGATCGGATTTCAGCGGCAGATGCCGCCCGTCGGGACCGGTGATGTCGAACTTGTAGCGGTCGCCGGCGCGGGCGTGCGGCACGAACAACTCCCAATAGCCGACGCCGCGCACGCGCATCGGATGCCGCCGTGCGTTCCAGAAGTTGAAATCGCCGACCACGTTGACGGCCTTGGCGTTCGGCGCCAGCACCACGAAGGCGACGCCCTCGACGCCGTCGAGCGTCATCGGATGGGCGCCGAGCTTGTCGTAGATCCGCCGGTGGGTACCTTCGCCGAGCAGGTAGAGATCGAAGTCGCTGAGCACGGGCGGGAAGCGGTAGGGGTCGTCGAGTTCGACCACGTTCTCGCCGAAGCGGGCGCGAAGCTGGTAGCGCTTGGAGCCGTTTGGCAGCGCGCCCGCAAACAGCCCGGCATCGTGAAGCCGCTCAAGCTGCGCCGTCTCGCCATGCTCGCCGACAGCCTCGACGTTGGAGGCTTCGGGAATGAACGCGCGCACCACGCTGTGGCCGCCCTCGCTATGCAAGCCGAGGTAACGGAAAGGATCGGAGTGCTTACCTTCGATGATGGCATAGGCCTCGGCGGGCAGCTTGGTCATGAGGCCTCGAAGGATGGTTGTGACAACATTCGCAGGATTCCGGTCAGGGGCATGCGCAGCCATTCTGGACGGAACAACAATTCGTGCTCGATTTCGTTCATTACCTTCTCGAGCAGGAAGAAGGTCAAAAGCCCGTCTGCCGCCCTCGGATCGGCCGGCCACAGCCGCTGGTCGGTCAGCGCCTCGTGGTAGGCGGCTAGCAATGCGGCCGTCGCCCGGTCGCGCCATTCGGCAAGCGCGGCGCCGAGCTTGCCTTGCTCATCGTGAGCCACTTTGAGCGCGCGCTCAAGGGCGGCGGTGGCCGAATAGTCGATCGAGCGGATCAGGCTGGCGACGTCGCGCGCCGCCGGCGTCTTGCGCCGGCGCTCCGCGATGCTGCGCCGCGGCGCGCCCTCGAAATCGGTAATGAAAATGTCATCCTTGACGATCAATAGCTGCCTGAGATCGAGGTCGCCATGGCCGCGAATGTTCGCCACTTGCGCCTCGCGCGACACCAGCGTTTCCAATAGATCGGGCAGAGCGGGCTGCAGTGCCAGCACCTGGTCGGCCAGCGGGCGGTCGGCCTCCTTCAGCGTCTCGCGCCGTTGCCGGAGCGCATCGAACACGCGGCCGGCGCACAGCATCAGATCGTCGATCCAGCGCTGCACATCATCGCTGCCGGTCGGCTCCGGCGCGAATTCGGGGAGCTCGTCGTTGCTGGCGAGGGCGGCGTGCAATTCCGCGACGCGCCGCCCGGCCTGCGCCATGTAGCGCAGATAGGGGATCTCTTCCTCGCGCTCGCCGGGATGGATGCTATCGGCCAGCAGGCGCTGCTCCTCGACGAAACGGTCGAGATATGCCGCGCTGACGGTCCAGAGGTCGCCCTGATTGGCGATGAAGGCGTGAACCACGCCGATCGCGCTCTTCTCATTGCCTTCGACCAGCTCAGCGCTGCCGAGCAACGCCGGCGTATTGGCGAAATTGACGACGTCGGTCAGGAAACGTCCCATCTCGATCTCGGGATTGGGGCCGGCCTGCAGCGTTCGGTAGATCTTGACGACATAGTCGTTGTCCACCAGCGCGGTGCTGCGCGGCTGGTCGGATTCGACGATGCGAATGTGCTCGGGCTGCCGGATCGGCTTTTCGCCAAAGCGGCTGGTCGGCCGGAATTCGAGCTGCAGGCCCTGTTCGCTTTCATCGACGGTCAGCGATTGCTGCAGGTTGCGCAGGAAGAGCGAGATGAAGATCTGGTCGGTGGCGACGTCGAGCAGCGTGCCTTCGCGGGCGCCTTGGCGGACAGCGGCCAGCGCCTGCGGGTTATAACGCTCGCGGTCGAAGCGCACCCATTCGATCTGCATCGGCAGTACGTAGCGCGTCGCTACGCCGCGCTCGGCGGTCTCGAAGAAGGCAAGCCATGGCCGGTTGTCGCCGATATCGCAGAACGGAATCGCCGAGGTCAGCGTCGGGCGGATCGCCTTGGCCGACCGTTCCGGATACCAGCGGCTACGCGCCAGATGGCCGGGCAGCACGTCGCGCTCGAATACGCCGCGCTCGCGCGCCAGCGAGACCCAGGTCGAGTTCAGCGGCACCACCAGCGTTTCGAATTCGGGCACCGCGCGCGGCGGCGCCGGCACCGATTTATCGCGCTCCTGCAGCTCGAACCAGTAGAAGCCGTACGGCGCGAGCGTGATCATATAGGGCAGCTCTCCGATCGCCGGGAAGCGGGTACGCCCGAGCATTTCCAGGGGGATGCGGTCCTTGAAGGCGGAAAGGTCGAGTTCGGTCGCCTGCGCCGATCGCGACAGGTTGGCGACGCACAGGATGATTTCGCCCTGATACTGCCGCACATAGCACAGCACCGAGCGGTTTTCCGGGCGGATGAAGGTCATGGTGCCGCGGCCGAAAGCGATCGTGGATTTGCGCACCGCGATCAGCTTCTTGGTGGCGGAGAGCAGCGAAGACAGGCTCCGCGACTGCGCCTCGACATTGACCGCCTCATAGCCATAGACCGGGTCCATGATGCATGGCGCATAAAGCCGGGCCGGGTCGGCGCGGGAGAAGCCGCCATTGCGGTCCGGCGTCCACTGCATCGGGGTGCGCACGCCGTTGCGGTCACCGAGATAGATGTTGTCACCCATGCCGATCTCGTCGCCGTAATAGATGATCGGCGTGCCCGGGAACGAGAACAGCAGCGAATTCATCAGCTCGATCTTGCGCCGGTCATTGTCCATCAACGGCGCCAGGCGGCGGCGGATGCCGACATTGATGCGCGCGCGGGGATCGTTGGCGTAGGTCGACCACAGATAGTCGCGCTCGACATCGGTGACCATTTCCAGCGTCAACTCGTCATGATTGCGCAAGAACAGCGCCCACTGGCAGTTGGCCGGGATGTCAGGCGTCTGGCGCAGGATGTCGGTGATCGGGAAGCGGTCTTCCTGGGCGATCGCCATGTAGATGCGCGGCATCAGCGGGAAATGATAGGCCATGTGGCATTCATCGCCGCGGCCGAAATATTCCTGCACGTCCTCCGGCCACTGGTTGGCCTCGGCGAGCAGCACTTTGCCCTTGGCGTAGGCATCGAGCTCGCCGCGCAGCCGCTTGATAATGGCATGCGTCTCCGGCAGGTTCTCGTTGTTGGTGCCGTCGCGCTCGCAGAGATAGGGAATGGCGTCGAGGCGGAAGCCGTCCACACCGGTGTCGAGCCAGCGCTTCATCACCTGCACCAGCGCGCTCACCACCCGCGGGTTGTCGAAATTGAGGTCCGGCTGATGTGAGAAGAAGCGGTGCCAGTAGAACTGGCCGGCTTCCGGGTCCCAGGTCCAGTTCGATTTCTCGGTGTCGGTGAAGATGATCCGCGTGCCCAGATATTTCTGGTCGGTATCGCTCCAGACATACCAGTTGCGGGCGGAGGAATTCGGGTCCGAGCGGCGGGCGCGCTTGAACCAGTCGTGCTGGTCCGAAGTGTGGTTGATGACGAGTTCGGTGATGACGCGCAGGTTTCGCTTCTTGGCCTCCTGGATGAAGCGCTTGAAGTCCTTCATCGTCCCGAAATCGGGATTGATGTCGCCATAATCGGCGATGTCGTAGCCGTCGTCGCGGCCGGGGGAGGGGTAGAAAGGTAGCAGCCACAGCGTGGTGACCCCGAGATCCTGCAGGTATCCCAGTTTCTCGGTCAGCCCGGCAAAGTCGCCGATGCCATCATTGTTGCTGTCCGCGAACGCCTTGACGTGGAGCTGGTAGATGATCGCATCCTTGTACCAGAGCTCGTCGGTGGCCTCGGCGGTCGGCGCCTCCTTTGCGTCGGACAACAGCCCGCCGCCTTTATCCAGCGGATAGGCAGCGTCGATAGGGAGGGAAACGCCGGCGTTGGAGCTCTCGGCGGTTTGCGCTTTTTTGTTCACGGTGATGCCATTGCCATGGAAATGACGTCCCCGTTTCGTTTGCAGAAACGGAGACGTTCCGGACGGAAGATAGAATCCGCCAGCCGCACTTTGGTTCCCCAGGAACCGATGATGCGGCTGCGCGTTAGTCACCCTCTATCCCCTTACGGTATTTGGACAATTTCGCGACATCCGTTTGATGTTTGCGTGCAAAGTACGTGCCGAATGGACCTTTTTGCAGAAGCTAAAGCCCGTGGGATTCAGACCGAATTCCTGGATGGTCAGGGTCACCGCCGTGTGACGGACGCCACCGCGCTCAAAATTATCCTGGATGCGCTGCCGCCGGAGGCCCCAAAGCCGCTGATCGGCCACCCCGTCGTAGTCCGTTCCGGGCGGCCATCGCGTACCGAGCTGCCAGCCACGGCCGTGCTTCCGGTCGCGTGGAAAATCGTTGTAGATGCGAGGGTTATCGCCGAGGGCAAGAGTTCGGATCACGCCATCGACTGGCCGACGAATCTGCCAATAGGCATCTACCGGCTGCAGGTGAATGATACCGCGGCGGCAGAGGACGTGCCGCTGATTTCGGCACCGGAGCGGGCGTTTGGCGGCGAATTTGACCGGTGCTGGCTGCTTGCGGCCCAGCTTTATAGCGTCCGCTCGGCGCGTAATTGGGGCATGGGCGACTTCACCGACCTTGCCGACCTGGTCCAACTGGCCGATCAGCTCGGCGCCGATGGCGTCGGTCTCAATCCGCTGCATGCTTTGTTTGACGATCGGCCCGGCGATTGCAGCCCCTATTCGCCAAACAGCCGGCTGTTTCTCAACGCGCTCTATATCGACGTCGAAAAGCTTCCCGAATTTCAGCCTGATTCCGAAATCCGCGAGGCGCTGGCAGCGTTACGGGCAGCCGACTTGGTCGATTACGTCGGCGTCGCGGGTCTGAAGTGGCAGGCGCTTCGCGCGGCCTTTGTCGCCTTCAAGGCTGGCACAAAACCGCAGCGTCAGCAGGATTTCGATAAGTTCCGCGCCGAGCGCGGTACGCTGCTGTCGCACTTTGCCTGCTTCGAGGTGCTCCGGCACAAATTTGGCAAGCCCTGGTGGGAATGGCCGGACGAGTGGCGGCAGCCCGACGACGCCAGATGCGCCGCGTTGCGCGCGGGCGAGGATGGCGGCGAGATCGAGTTCGTCGAATTCGTGCAATGGACCGCCGACCGGCAACTCGGCGCCGCCGCCGAGTTGGCGAAGAAGCTCGGCTTGAAGGTCGGGCTCTATCTCGACGTTGCCGTCGGCGTGCAGGCCGATGGGTTCGACGCCTGGAACGAACAGGTCGCGATATCCCGCCATCTTGGCGTCGGCGCGCCGCCCGATCCGCTCAACACCGCCGGCCAGACCTGGGGTCTCGCCGGCTTCAATGCGGTGGGACTGGAGCTTGAATCCTTTGCGCCATACCGCGACATGCTGCGCGCCGCGATGCGACATGCAGGCGCGATCCGGCTCGACCACGTGCTCGGGCTGAAGCGGCTCTATCTGGTGCCGCAGGGTTTCACCGCACGCGACGGCGTCTATGTGCAGATGCCGTTCGAGGCGCTGCTCGCGGTCACGGCGCAGGAAAGTGTCGCCAATCGCTGCGTCGTGATTGGTGAGGACCTCGGCACCGTTCCGGAAGGGTTTCGCGACCAGATCGCCGATTGGGGCATCTGGTCGTATCTCGTGATGATGTTCGAGCGCGACGACCAAGGCTCGTTCCGCAACATCGATCACTACCTGACCAACGCGCTCGTCACCCTCAACACCCACGATCTGTCGACGTACGCCGGCTGGCGCTCGTTCGGCGATCTCACGACCAAGCGCGGGCTCGGTATCGATCCCGGCGAGACGGACGGTGCGCGCTGGCATGCGCTTGCGATGCTGGACGATGTGCTGCGTCATCACGCGATTGATCGCAATGATCTCTATTCGGTGACGAGTTTCCTGGCGCGGACCAAATCGCGGCTGCTCGCGGTGTCGCTGGAAGATCTGCTCAGCGTGGTCGAGCAGCCCAATATCCCCGGCACGGTCCATGAGCATCCGAACTGGCGGCGGCGGCTGCCGGTGCCAATCGAGAAGTTGACGTCCGTGGTCGACGTTGCCGCGCTCAAGGGGGCAACACATGAGCGGTCGCGCGCTGCGATCTGAGGAGAGCGGTGAAGCACCGTGCCGTGTCGTATCGAAGATTATGGGCTGATCGGTGACTGCGAGACAGCGGCATTGGTTGGCCGCGACGGATCGATCGACTGGCTGTGCTGGCCGACGTTCGATTCCGATGCCTGCTTTGCCGCGCTGCTCGGCACCGAAAAGCACGGCCGCTGGTTGATCGCGCCCGCGGCCGAGATAACCGGCACCTCGCGCCGCTATTGGGATAACACGCTAATCCTGCAGACCCGGTTCGAGACAGCCGGCGGCGTTGTCGACCTGATCGATTTCATGCCACCGCGCGGTAACGCCTCCGACGTGGTGCGGCTGGTGCGCGGTATCAGCGGCCGGGTCAAGATGCGCATGCAGCTCGTGATCCGCTTCGGTTTCGGCGCCGATATTCCGTGGGTCAAGAAGAGCGAGGACGGTTCGGCACTGCTCGCGATCTGCGGCCAAGACATGACGGTGCTACGGACGCCGGTCGAGACGCGCGGCGAGGATTTGACGACGGTTGCCGACTTCGAGGTCGGCGAGGGCGATACCGTTCCCTTCGTGCTCACCTACGGTCCTTCGCATCTGCCGGTGCCGAAGCCGATCGACCCTTCCTATGCGCTCAATGATACCGAAGCGTTCTGGAGCGAATGGTGCAGCCGCTGCAGCTATCAGAGCGAATATCGCGACCTCGTGATGCGCTCCCTGATCACGCTGAAGGCGCAGACCTATGCGCCGACCGGCGGCATCGTCGCCGCGCCGACGACCTCGCTGCCTGAAAAGCTCGGCGGTGCCAGAAACTGGGACTATCGTTTCTGCTGGTTGCGCGACGCAACGTTTACGCTGCTGGCGCTGATGAACTCGGGCTATACTGAGGAAGCTTCTGCTTGGCACCGCTGGCTGTTGCGGGCCGCAGCCGGTTCTCCTGCCAACATGCAGATCATGTATGGCATCATGGGGCAGCGCCGTCTGCTGGAGTGGGAAGCCGCCTGGCTGCCAGGCTATGAGGGCGCGCAGCCGGTGCGGGTCGGCAATGCCGCGCATGCGCAGTTGCAGCTCGACGTCTATGGCGAGTTGATCGACGCCTTTCACCAGTGGCGGGTGGCCAAGCTCGAGATGGACGCCACCAGCTGGGCAATGGAATGTGTCGTGCTGGAGCACCTTGCCGAACGCTGGGACCAGTTCGATCACGGCATCTGGGAGCGCCGCGGCGCAGGCAAGCATTACGTCTCGTCGAAGGTGATGAGCTGGGTCGCGTTCGATCGCGGCATCAAGAGTGCCGAAACATTCGGCCTCAAGGCGCCGCTCGAAAAATGGCGCGTGTTACGCGACACCATTCATGCTGACGTCTGCGCCAAAGGTTTTGATCCCGAAATGAACGCTTTCGTCGAATCCTACGGCTCGAAAATGCTCGACGCCAGCATCCTGCTGCTGCCGGCAGTGGGCTTCTTGCCGCCGGACGACCCGCGCGTGCGCGGCACGCTCGTTGCGGTCGAACGGCATCTGATGCGCGACGGATTCGTGCTGCGGCATGATCCCCGCGAAGTCGAGAAGCAGCCGGCGGAAGGCGCGTTCCTCGCCTGCACGCTCTGGCTCGCCGATGCTTATGTGCTGGCCGGGGAGTTCGGCAAGGCGGAGGAATTGTTTACCCGCGTCGTCGCGGTCGCCAACGATCTCGGCCTCTTGGCCGAGGAGTACGACACGGAGGCTCGCCGCCAGACCGGCAATTTCCCCCAGGCACTGACGCATATCGCGCTGATCAATACCGCGCATAATCTCTGCGCCGCGAAGAGGCCGACCGAGAAGCCGGCGATGCAGAGGTCGAAATAAGACACACACTCTCTCGGTCTTTCCAAGAGAACGCCCCATATTTGCTCGTCGTCACCCGCGGGGGATGACAGTCGTGTATGCGGGAGCGCCAGTCGCGCGAGCTGGCGCCCTTCTTCGCCGCGGCGGGCCCGGGCTGGGGTGAGCCTGCCTTCATGGGAGGAAACGGCGATCGAGCATCGGCTCGCGCAGGCCGACAGAAGCGGATTCGCCACCCGAAGACTTTGAGAATTTCTCGATTTCTCCTTCACGCTGGCTTGATATCCGGTCGGGCCTATCCAAGCTGCAGCATCGTCTCGACCGCACGCGCAAAGCCGTCGCGCTCGTTGCTTTCGGTCACATGCGTTGCGCGCTGCTTGATGTCATCAGCCGCGTTGCCCATGGCGAACGAAACGCTGCTGCGGGCGAACATCGGCAGATCGTTCTCCATGTCGCCGATGGTCGCGACCTCTGCGGCCGACATGCCAAGTCGCCGGGTCATCGCGTCCACGAAGGTGCCTTTGTCGTGGCCCGGCGGCGTAACGTCGAGGTAGTAAGTCTGCGAGCGGACAGCGGTGGCCTCGGTGCCGACGGCCTCCTTCATTGCGGCCTCACACCGCTGCAGCAGCACCGGATCCGGGCTGGCGCCGACGATCTTGCAGGCCTCCGCGAGATACGGGGCGAAATCATCGACGATGGTCGGATCGGCCTTGATGGCGCGCTTTTCGTTCGGGACGTATTCGCCGTCGGGATTGCGCGTGTACCAGCGGTCGTTGGTGAACAGCCAGATGTCGACACCGAAGGCATGGAGCACGTCGAGGCCGCGCTGTGCCACCGCAGGATCGATCAGATGCTGTTCGATCGGCTTGAGGTGAGCATCGACGATCGAACTGCCGTTGAAGGCGCCGATGGGAAGCGTGATCGAAAGCGGCTCGATCAGAAATCTCATGCCAATGGTCGGCCGGCTGGAGACGAGGGTGAAGCCGATGCCGGCCGCATGCAGCCTGCCGACGGCCGCCTTCGCCCCATCGGTTAGGACTTTATCATGCGTCAACAGCGTGCCGTCGACGTCGGAAACCACAAGCTTGATACGGGTCATTGAGGAACCAGGTTCAATTGATTGACGATATCGTCGACGATCGCCCCGACTGGCGCGTCGATCGATACGATGATCGGCCGCTCATCCGTGCCCGGCCGTTCCAGCGTCGCGAACTGGCTCGCGAGCAGGCCCGGCGGCATGAAATGGCCCTTCCGGGCGGCCAGCCGGGCAGCGATCAGATCCTGGGCACCGTCGAGAAAGATGATCCTCACATCGTCGCGGCCATGCACGAGAATGTTGCGATAGGCGCGCTTGAGCGCCGAGCAGGCGATCACGGCGCGCTCGCCGGATGCGGCAAGGCGGTCGATCTCGTCGGCGATCGCCTGCAGCCACGGCCAGCGATCCTCATCGGTCAGCGGATGGCCGGCGCTCATTTTGGCGACGTTGCTTGCCGGATGAAACCGGTCGGCGTCCTCGTAAGCCCAGCCGAGCCGCCGGGCGAGGTGATCGGCGATGGTGCTCTTGCCCGAGCCGGAAACGCCCATCACCACCAGCGCACAAGGAAACTTACTGCCCACCAAAATTCTCCGGAAGCGCTTCCCGGTCCACCAGCCAGACGGTCTCGCCGATGGATCGCGCGCGGTTGGCGGGCAGGTTCTCGCCTGCAAACAGGCGCGTCAAGATCGCCCGCTTGTCCCGTCCGGAAACCTCAAACAGCATTTGGCGGCAGCAGGCAAGCGTCGGCAGCGTGAGGGTCACGCGTGGGACGAACGGGGCGACATTCGCCCGTGGCACGCCGATGACCCAGCGCGCTTGCTCATCGAGCGCGGGACCATCGGGAAACAGCGAGGCGGTGTGACCGTCGGGACCGACGCCCATCAGCACGAGATCGAACAGGGGTTTTGCGGGATCGAGCGTGTTCGCCCCGTAAAATGATCGGAGCTCCTGTTCGTACAGCGCCGCGCTCCTGTCGGGATCGGCGGGGTCGGCGGTCGCGGTCGGAATCGGATGGATATTCGACGCCGGGGCGAATCGATCGAGGAACGCCGCTCGTGCCATCCCCATATTGTTGAGCGGATCGTCCGCCGGCACGAAGCGCTCGTCGCCGATGAACCAGTGCACGCGCTGCCACGGAATGCGGCTGCGATAGGGTTCGGTTGCCAGCAAGTGATAGAGCCGCTTCGGGCTTGAGCCGCCGGTCAGGCAGATCGCGATACGGCCGCTATTGGCAGCCGTTCTCGCCAGCAGGTGTTCGGCAGCCGTTGCCGCCAGCGCCGTTGGATCGGCGACCGTAATCAGTTCTCGGTTGCCGCGACCTGGCATCGGGCTACTCGAACTTTCGCCAGGTTCGGCCGTCGCGCGCCAGCAACTCGTTGGCCGCCTCGGGGCCTTCGCTGCCGGCCTTGTAGGTCTTCAGGCCATCGGCGCCGGCCTTTTTCCAGGCATCGATGAACGGCTGCACGGCTTTCCATCCGGCTTCCACGCTGTCTGCGCGCTGGAACAGGATGTTGTCGCCGATCATGCAGTCGTAGATCAACGTCTCGTAGCCGGTGGAGGGCGCAGCCTTGAAGTAGTCCTTGTAGCGAAACTTCATCTCGACGCCGTCGATCAGGATCGAGGGGCCCGGCACCTTGGTATTGAACTGCAGGGCGATGCCCTCGTTCGGCGCGACGCCGATCACGAGATAGTTCTGGGCCAGCCGCTCCACCGGCGTGCAGTTGAACATCGCGAACGGTGCCTGCTTGAACTTGATTGCCACTTCGGTGCGCTTGACGCCGAGTGCCTTGCCGGTGCGCAGGTAGAAGGGAACCCCGGCCCAGCGCCAATTGTCGATCACCAGTTTCAGCGCCGCATAGGTTTCGGTCGTGCTTGTCGGCGCGACGTCCTCGATCTTGCGATAGTCAACGATGTCGCTATCGCCGATCCGGCCCGCGAGGTACTGGCCGCGCACCGAGTTGCGCAGCGCGTCAGCCTCGGTCTGCATCTGTATTGCCGCAAGCACGTCGGCCTTTTCCGTACGCACCGAATGCGCATCGAAGCGGATCGGCGGCTCCATCGCGACCAGCGACAGCAGTTGAAACAAATGGTTCGGCACCATGTCGCGCAGCGCGCCGGTCTGGTCGTAGAAGCTGCCGCGATGGCCGACGCCGAGTTGTTCATCGACTGTGATCTGGACATGATCGATGTGGTTGCGGTTCCAGATCGGCTCGAACATGCCGTTGGCGAAGCGCAGCACCAAAATATTCTGCACCGTCTCTTTGCCGAGATAGTGATCGATCCGGTAGATCTCGTGCTCGTCGACGAGCTTGAGCAGCTCGGCGTTGAGCGCCCTTGCCGAGGCGAGATCGGTGCCGAACGGCTTTTCCACCACCAGCCGACGCCACGCGCCGTTCTCGGCCAGCATGCCGGTGCGGCCGAGCTCGCGGCTGATCGGTAGAAACGCGACGGGCGGTGTGGCCAGATAGAACAACCGGTTGCCGCCGGTGTTTCGCGCGGCTTCCAGCCCGCCAAGCTGTTTGCTCATCGCATCGAAGGAAGGGGGATCTTTCGGATCGGCCTCGATGCAGGTGAGGCAGCCGAACAGGCGTTTTGCGATGGCGTCATCGACCGGCCGGGTCGCGAACTGGCGCAGCCCTTTCATCAGGCTGTCGCGCAGCCTGTCGGTCGTCATGCCCTTGCGGGCGACGCCGACCAGGCAGAAGGCGTCCGGCAGCAGATCGCTGGCCGCCAGATTATAGAGGGCAGGGACGACCAGCCGGTGCGCGAGGTCACCGGTCACGCCGAAAATGACGAAGGAGCAGGGATCGGGCTTCTTCTGGATTGCTTGACCGACCGCCATTGTAGCTCAGGCCTTCGTGTCTGGTTTCGTCGGAGGCTCCTTGTGGCCGCCGAAGCCGGCCCGCATCGCGGACAGGATCTTTTCCGCAAAGGTGTGATCCTTGCGCGAGCGGAAGCGTGCGTAGAGCGCCGCCGTCAGCACTTCCGCCGGCACGGCCTCGTCGATCGCGGCGTTGACGGTCCAGCGGCCTTCGCCGGAATCTTCCACAAAGCCCGAATAGTTATCGAGCGTCTGGTTTTCCGCGAGCGCGGAGGAGGTCAGGTCGAGCAGCCATGACGGGATCACGCTGCCGCGCCGCCACACCTCGGCGATGTCAGCGATATCGAAGTCGAAGCGATGTTCCGGCGGCAGCGCGTCGATATTGGCGTTCTTCAGGATGTCAAAACCTTCGGCATAGGCCTGCATCAGGCCGTATTCGATGCCGTTGTGAATCATCTTGACGAAATGTCCGGCGCCGGATGGGCCGGCATGGATGTAGCCTTGCTCGACGCGGGGGTCGCGACCCTCGCGCCCGGTCGTGCGCGGGATGTCGCCGGCGCCTGGAGCCAATGTCTTGAAGATCGGATCGAGGCGGTTCACCACCGCCTTGTCGCCACCGATCATCATGCAATAGCCGCGCTCGATGCCCCAGACGCCGCCGCTGGTGCCGACATCGAGATAATGCAGGCCCTTTGCCTTCAGCGCGGCGCCGCGGCGGACGTCGTCCTGCCAGAACGTGTTGCCGCCGTCGATGATGACGTCGCCCGGCTCCATCAGTTTTGCCAGCGCGTCGATCGTCGCCTCAGTGATCTTGCCTGCTGGCAGCATCACCCAGGCCGTGCGCGGCTTTTCGAGTTTCGCGACGAAATCTTCCAGCGAGCCGGCGCCGGTTGCGCCTTCGCCGGCAAGGCCAGCCACCGCTTTTGCGTCCTTGTCATAGACCACGGCGGTGTGGCCGTTCTTCATCAGCCGGCGGACGATGTTGCCGCCCATCCGGCCGAGGCCGATCATGCCGAGTTGCATATCCCTGAACTTTCCTAACTGAGCGCTTCCGAAATCGCGGCGTCGAGCGCAGCAAGTCCCGGTCCAAGGCTGCCCTTGAGATGGATGCGCAGCGCGCGCCGCCCGCGTTCGGTGAGCACGTCGAAATCGCCGCGCGCTTGCGCGGCCTTGATGATGCCGAAACTCGCCTTCTGGCCCGGCACCGGCAGATCCTCGGCGTCGTCTGCGGTGATCTGCAGGAACACGCCACTGTCGGGCCCGCCCTTGTAGGCTTGTCCGGTGGAGTGCAGGAAGCGCGGCCCGAATTCGGCGCAGGTCGCAAGGTGATGCGTGTCGCGCACCGCGAGCCGCATCTTCTGCAGCGACCCGATGGTGCCTGGATTGCGCGCGATATAGGCGAGCAGAGCGATATAATCGCCACTGCCCGAGCGCGAAAGCTGCGCTTTGATCCAGGAGCCGAGCGTGCCGTCGGCGCCGGCCTCGCGCAATTCGGCCGCGTTGTGCTCGTCGGTATAGAGATCGGCCTCGTCGGTCGAGACGACCGGCGTCTCCTCAGGGAGCGAGCCGGTCTTCTCGAACGCGCCGGTCAGTTCGCGGGTCTTAATCTTGGCCGCCTCGACGTCAGGCTGGTTGAATGGATTGATGCCGAGGATCGCGCCCGCGACGGCGGTCGCCATCTCGAAGCGGAAAAATTCCTGCCCGATATGGTCGATCGATTTCATGACGATGCGAACCACGGGATGCCCGGCGGCTTCCAACGCCTTCAGCCTGTCGTCATGCGAGGCGTCGTCTTCGCCTTCGGTGCGGATATCGATGAAGAAGCGATCATCGCCATAGAGCGAGGGAGCCCCCAGCGTCTCGCCGTCGATCGGGATGAGGCCCTTGCCGTCTTTGCCAGTGGATTCGGCGATCAGTTGTTCGGCCCAGGCGCCGAAATCGGCGACCTTTTCGGATGAGGTGATCGTCACCTTGTCGCGGCCTTCGAGGCCGGCAAGGCCCATCGCGAGCCCGAGCTGCACGCCCGGATTTTCGTGCGGTGGCACGTCGGCGCCGCAGGAGCGCACCATCGCCAGCGTATGGGCGATCAGGCCACCAACATCGATGCCGGCGGCAGCCGCCGGCACCAGGCCAAACGGCGACAGCACGGAGTAGCGGCCGCCGATCGTGGGATCGCCGTGGAAGATGCGGGCAAAGCCCTGTTTGATCGCCGTCTTCTCCAGCGACGAGCCAGGATCGGTCACCGCGATGAAGCGATGGCCGGCTTTGTCCTTGCCGACCCTCTTGGCCACGCGATCGAAGAAGTAATCCTTCATCACGTTCGGCTCGGTGGTGCCGCCGGATTTGCTGGAGACGATGAAGAGCGTGCGGGTGAGATCGACCGTGTCCTCCATCTCGCGCACCTGCGCCGGATCGGTTGAATCGAGCACATGCAGTTTTGGAAAGCCCGACTTCTTCGGGAAAGTTTCCGCCAGCACTTCGGGACCGAGGCTCGATCCGCCCATGCCGAGCACGACCGCGTCGCTGAAATTCTGCCCCTTCACACGCCGGGCAAAATCCTCGTAGTCGGCAACATTGGCTGCGGCGGGGCTGTTCAGCCATCCCAGCCATTTGTTCTCATCGTCATTGGTCCAGACCGATTTGTCCTTCTGCCAGAGACGGCGGACCTTGGCCGCCGCGCGCCAGTCCTCAGAGTTCTTCTCGATTGCCTTCTTGATGCCGTCACCGAGCGCGAGCTGCTGCCGGTCGATGCCGCCGCCGAGCGAGGCCGCGCGCTTTTGTGCCACCGCGCCATAGAGCTTATCTGCAGCGTCGGCGAACAGCTTGACACCGTCCTTGACCAGTTCGTCGGTGATGGCATCGAGCGAGATGCCGGATTTTTCGAGCTCTTCCAGCACGCGCCTGGCGTCGTCGATGTTTTCCTCGAGACTGTCGCGCAGCTTGCCATGGTCTCGGAAGGCATCCAGCGTTGCCGGCGGCATGGTGTTGACGGTGTTGGGGCCGATCAACTCCTCGACATACAGCACGTCGCTGTAGTCCTTGTTCTTGGTGCCGGTGGATGCCCAGAGCAGCCGCTGCGGCTTGGCGCCCTTGGCGGCGAGCTTGTCCCAGCGGGGGCCAGCGAACAGGCGCTTGTAGTCCTGATAGGCGAGCTTGGCGTTGGCGATCGCGACCTTGCCCTTCAGCGCGCTCAGCCGCTCCTTCTCGCTCGGGTCGTTCGCTTTGGCGATCTTGTCGTCGAGCTGCTTGTCGACGGCGGTATCGATGCGGCTCACGAAGAAGGAGGCAACGCTCGCAACCGGCGCGGGATCGCCGCCATCGGCAACGTATTTTTCAAGCCCGGCGATATAGGCCTCCGCGACCTCGCGATAGACTCCTTGCGAGAACAGCAGCGTGATGTTGATGCTGATGCCTTCGCCGATCAGATGTTCGATCGCGGGCAGGCCCTCGGGCGTCGCCGGCACCTTCACCATCAGGTTCTGCCGGCTGACATCCTTCCAGAGCCGCTCGGCTTCGGCGATCGTCCCCTTGGTGTCCATCGCCAGATAGGGCGAGACCTCTAGGCTGACAAAACCGTCGCTGCCGTCCAGGCTGTCGTAGACTGGGCGCAGCACGTCCGCGGCACTCTGAATGTCCTTGACCGCAAGCGCCTCGAACAGGTCGGCCACCGGACGGTCGCCGCCTTGCAGGGTGTGGCGGATCGCTCCGTCATACTCGTCCGAACTGCCGATCGCCTTTTCGAAAATCGAGGGATTCGACGTGACGCCCTTGACGCCGTCGGTATCGATCAGCGCCTTGAGGTCGCCCTTGGCGACGAAGCCGCGGGCGAGGAAGTCCAGCCAGACGGCCTGACCATGGTTTTCGAGTGCTTTGACGGGATTCATGATGCCTGTTCTGTTTGCGCGGTCGATTTTTGGGTCTCCGGCAGCTTTCGGGGGCAGGGCCGGAAAGTCAATATTTGGTTAGGCAAGCTGCCGGGCGGAATGGGGCGGTGCGGAACGATAACGCTATTGGCGCCGGTTCGATCCCCCAAAATCGCCAGTCTCGGCGGCCTCTAGATTACGGGATCTGTCGAACCGGCCTGCGCGACGGCGATACCAACGGCACAAGCACGAAGTCGTGAAGGAGTGCGTCATGAGTCGTCATTTTCAGCCCCCGGTCTGCCTCGTGATCGCGTGCGGTTTGATGGCGATCGGCTTGGCCACGGCGGAGGCGGCCGGCGTCGGCATTCAGCTGAGAGGTCATACGCAAAACATTCCGCGGGCGGTTGCGGGGACGCACAATCCGCATGTCGGCGTGGGAGCCGGCGCGCGGTCGCCGTCACGGACGGCTCCGAACACCAGAAGCATTCAGCCCGATGGGGCGGGCGAAAGTGCGGCGACCACATCGCTCAAATGAGCGCTCGGCACGACCAGTTCGCGTCAACCTTCAGCGCTTCACGGCCTTAGATAAAGATAGCCCTGCGACTGGAGTTCGGCGATCCGCACCACGCCGCCGCGCTCGGCGGCAACGAACCCCGGCAGCAGATCCTTCAGCGCGACATTCTGTGACTTCATGGTGTTGCCGCAGGCGGCGAGTTCGAGGCCCGCCTTGGAGAACTGGCCGACACGCTTTGAAAGGTCAGGGCTGGCGGAAGCCGAATGAAATGCCCGCAGCGCCTGACCGTGCACCACCAGTGCGATCGTGACGTGCTCAGAGCCGCCGACGCCGTCGAGATGGTTCTGGATGTTGCCGATGACGAAATTCACCTTGTCGAGATCGCTGAGGTGATAGACCACTTTCAGTTTTGCGGCCGGCGCCGCTTCGCTGGCTGCGCCGGCGCGAGAGGTGGCAAGGGCTGCGCCAAAGGCGGAAAGCGCGACCCACAGGATGTTTCGGCGATGCATGGCGTCCTTTCAGCCTAAGTAGTGTGGGTCACAAACCTAAGTAGGTGGCTTGCCAACTCATGTAGAATGGCTCACTTGCGCCTCAGCGCTGCAAGCTCCTTGCGATCAGTCACCAATTCGGAGCATTCGTGCAGATCGGCGCGATCGACGCGAAAAATCTTGTCGTCAGCACCGCCCACCAGGTCATTGCTGGCGTCGTCGTCGGCCTCCCAGATCCTGATGCGCTCCAGACGGATCAGCGCGGATCTGTCGTCCTTCATCGCCACTTCGATGCCGCCGCCTTCGCAATCGACGCCGCAGCCGAGCCTGATTTCACCGCCGTTGTTCTCGGCGACCGTGTGACTGCAGAAGCCGCTGGAATCGAACTTGCCCGCGCGATGCCGATATTTGAATCCGAGGCGGAAGGAGTAGTTGATGGTCTTGTCTTCGGACGCCTCTTCGGCCGTTACCAGCAGCTTCATCGCGCTGACTTTCTGCTTCGGATGCTGCGCCAGATGGCTGGCGTCATAACGACGCACGAAGCAGGCATAGGTCTTTTGGCTGAGCGGGCCGCCGAACATTCGACCATCGAAGGCCGCTGCCTTCGCCTTGTCGACGCTTTCCTGGGCGGGACAGACGCCGGCCCCGGAGGACAGGCGCAATGGCAGCAACGATCTAGGTGAATTTCATGGCAGACTCGGATTAAACGCGCGGCATGTAACTTTAGTTGCAGGTGGCACGGGGTGCGTTCAACGCCCGGCCCATGAAATGAATGGCTGTTAATATTGGCCCGTTCTGCGCCTGGCACGCCCGCCGAACGTGACAAAAGCCACATTCTCCCACGTTTGGGCCGTCCAGAATGCGGAATTGCGGCGTCAGCTGGCCAAACCGCCGCAGAATCGAACGGAGCCGCCACTCGGAATCCTTAAAAAATCCCTTACATCTTGCTCAGTACTAAACCGGTGAAAATGTTGCAGCACGGCTACAACCAGATTGGAATGGCACCGTATCACTACGAGGAAGAGCCAGTTTGCACGACTATTGCATTGCATTGGGAAGTCGCTCGCGTGTCCAATCAGTGCATGTGCTGATGGTGATTCGCGAACGGAAGCTGTGACGCTCCGAAAACTGGAACCCGTGCGGTGCGTCCGGCATTGACAAGGTGACCATGGAGAGACGGATCATGTACAACGATTCTCTGTTCAATGCTTTCGCCCGGTCCTTCGAAGCTCGAAGCCAGACCGACATGTCGATGGCGGAATATCTGGAGTCGTGTCGAAACGATCCGATGCGATATGCCAACGCTGCAGAGCGACTACTAGCTGCAATCGGCGAGCCTCAGATGATTGACACGGCCAAGGACCCACGCCTTGGCCGTATCTTTTTGAATCGCACGATGCGCCTCTATCCGGCCTTCGCTGGCTTCTACGGTATGGAAGATACGATCGAGCGCATCGTCGGATTCTTCCGCCACGCGGCCCAAGGCCTCGAAGAGCGCAAGCAGATCCTCTATCTGCTCGGGCCGGTTGGCGGCGGAAAATCCTCGCTCGCCGAGCGCCTCAAGTCATTGATGGAGGTTCACCCCATCTACGTGCTCAAGGCCGGCGACGAACTCAGCCCCGTGTTCGAAAGCCCGCTCAGCCTATTCGATCCGGAATCGCTTGGTCCGATGCTCGAAGAGAAGTACGGCATTCCGCGCCGTCGTCTCACCGGGCTGATGAGCCCGTGGTGCTACAAGCGGCTCGAATCCTTCGGCGGCGACATCTCGCAATTCCGCGTCGCCAAGATTCAGCCGTCGCGGCTGCGCCAGATCGCGATCGCCAAGACCGAGCCCGGCGACGAAAACAACCAGGATATCTCTTCGCTGGTCGGCAAGGTCGACATCCGCAAGCTGGAGACCTATGCCCAGAACGATCCCGATGCTTACAGCTATTCGGGCGGTCTCAATCGCGCCAACCAGGGCATTCTCGAATTCGTCGAAATGTTCAAGGCGCCGATCAAGATGCTGCACCCGCTGCTGACGGCGACGCAGGAAGGCAACTATATCGGTACTGAGAATATCGGTGCGATCCCGTTCAACGGCATCATTCTCGCCCACTCCAATGAGGCCGAGTGGCAGAGCTTCAAGACCAACAAGAACAACGAAGCTTTCATCGACCGCATCTGCGTCATCAAGGTGCCGTACGTCCTGCGTGTCGCTGAAGAGCAGAAGATCTACGAGAAACTGATCCAAGGTTCTGAGCTTGCCAGCGCGCCGTGCGCCCCAGCCACGCTAGAAACGATGGCGCGGTTCTCGGTGATGTCGCGGCTGCGCAAGCATGAGAATTCGACCGTGTTCGCCAAGATGCGGATCTACGACGGTGAGAGCCTGAAGGAGTCGGATCCGAAGGCGCGCAGCGTCCAGGAATACCGGGACGCGGCCGGCGTCGACGAGGGCATGGACGGCGTTTCGACCCGTTTCGCGTTCAAGGTGCTCGCGGCGACCTTCAACCACGACACCAATGAGGTCGGCGCCGACGCGGTCCACCTGATGTACACGCTCGAGCAGGCGATCCGGCGCGAGCAGCTGCCCGACGAAGTCGAGAAACGCTATCTCGAATTCATCAAGGCCGAACTGGCGCCGCGCTATGCCGAGTTCATCGGAAACGAGATTCAGAAGGCCTATCTCGAATCCTATTCGGACTATGGCCAGAACCTGTTCGATCGCTATGTCGATTATGCCGATGCCTGGATCGAGGATCAGGACTTCAAGGATCCCGACACCGGACAGCTGCTCGATCGCGAGTTGCTCAATCAGGAACTGACCAAGATCGAGAAGCCAGCCGGTATTGCCAATCCGAAGGACTTCCGCAACGAGGTCGTCAAGTTCTCGCTGCGCTCGCGCGCCCAGAACAGCGGCAAAAACCCGACCTGGACCAGCTATGAGAAGATTCGCGAAGTGATCGAAAAGCGGATATTCTCCCAGGTAGAGGACCTGCTTCCCGTGATCTCGTTCGGCTCGAAGAAGGATGGCGAGACCGAAAAGAAGCACGGTGAGTTTGTCGCGCGCATGGTCGAGCGCGGCTATACCGAGCGGCAAGTCCGCCGGTTGGTCGAGTGGTACATGCGCGTAAAACAGGCTGGCTGAGGCGGATGAGGCCGTGGCTATTCACATCGTCGACCGGCGCCTGAACCCAGGCAGCAAGAGTCTGGAGAATCGCCAGCGCTTTCTGCGTCGAGCAAAGGCGCTGGTTCAAGGGGCGGTGAAGAAGTCGTCGCAGGAACGGGACATCAAGGATGTTCTGGAAGGCGGCGAGGTCAGCGTCCCCATCGACGGCATGGACGAGCCGCGCTTCCGGCGCGAAGGCGGCACGCGCGACATGGTGCTGCCCGGCAACAAGAAGTTCGTCGAAGGCGATGTCCTGCCGCGGCCGAGTGGGGGCAGCGGCAAAGGCGGGCGGCAGGCCGGCGAGGGCGACAGCGAGGATTCGTTCCGCTTCGTGCTCAGCCGCGAAGAGTTCGTCGACCTGTTCCTGGACGATCTGGAATTGCCGGACCTCGCCAAGCGCAAGCTGGCCGAAGTCGAAAGCGAAGGCATTCGCCGCGCGGGCTATTCGACATCGGGATCTCCAGCCAATATTTCGGTCAGCCGGACGGTAAGTCGCGCGCTGGCGCGGCGCGTGGCGTTGCGGCGACCGAGGCCCGAGGCCTTGGAGGCTCTGGAAGCAGAGCTGGAGAATTGCAGCGAGGCGCGCCGCATCGAAATCCTGGCCGAGATCGAGGCCTTGAAGGCGAAGATCAAGCGGATTCCCTTCATCGATCCGATCGACATCCGCTACCGGCGTTTCGAGACGGTGCCGAAGCCGGTGGCGCAAGCAGTGATGTTCTGCCTGATGGACGTCTCGGGTTCGATGACCGAGCACATGAAGGATCTCGCCAAGCGCTTCTACATGCTGCTCTACGTGTTCCTGAAGCGGCGCTACCGCCATGTCGAGATCGTTTTCATCCGGCACACCGACCGCGCCGAGGAGGTCGACGAGCAGACGTTCTTTTACGGACCGGCTTCCGGCGGCACGCTGGTGTCGAGTGCGCTGCAGGCGATGCATGACATCGTGCGCACGCGCTTCCGCCCGGCCGACTGGAACATCTATGCTGCGCAGGCCTCCGACGGCGACAATTCCTACGCAGATGGCGAGGTCACGGGCCGGCTGCTGACGGACATGATCTTGCCGGTCAGCCAGTTCTTTGCCTATCTGGAAGTCGGCCAGGAGCATGGCTTGAGCTACGAAATGCCCAACTCGGCGCTCTGGACCCTCTATGAGGGCCTGCGCGCCAACGGCGCGCCGCTATCGATGCGCAAGGTCAACGAACGCAGCGAGATCTTCCCGGTATTTCACGATCTCTTCCAGCGTCGTGGCCCGCAGGAGAGGACCGCATGATGAGCGCGACCGACCAGTTGCTGTTTCAGGGCGCTGACTGGGACTTCCGGACGCTGCAACGCATCTGCGACGCCTGCGAGCAGGTGGCGAAGGACGAGCTGAAGCTCGACGTCTATCCCAACCAGATCGAGGTCATCACCGCCGAGCAGATGCTGGACGCCTACTCGTCGGTCGGCATGCCGCTGTTCTATAAGCACTGGTCGTTCGGCAAGCACTTTGCCTTCCAGGAGGCCTCCTATCGCAAGGGGCTGATGGGCTTGGCCTACGAGATCGTCATCAACTCCTCGCCGTGCATTTCCTATTTGATGGAGGAAAACACCGCGACGATGCAGACGCTGGTCATCGCGCATGCCGCCTTCGGCCATAATCATTTTTTCAAGAACAACTACCTGTTCAAGCAGTGGACCGACGCCGACGGCATTCTCGATTATCTCGAATTTGCCAAGCGCTACGTCGCGCATTGCGAGGAGCGTCATGGCCGTCTGGCAGTCGAGCATACGCTCGATGCCGCCCACGCCTTGATGTCGCACGGCATCGATCGCTATCCCGGCAAGAAGAGTCTTGATCTGCGGGCCGAGGAAAAGCGGGCCGGCCGGCGCCGGGCCCACGAGGAGGCCGCATTCAACGATTTGTGGCGCACCGTGCCGACCGGCCCGGCAAAGACCAGCGCGATACTCGACGTCGAGCGCCGCCGCCAAATGCTCGGCCTGCCGCAGGAAAACCTGCTGTACTTCCTTGAAAAGACAGCCCCCCGCTTGCGGCCCTGGCAGCGCGAAATCCTGCGCATCGTGCGGCACATCGCGCAGTATTTCTATCCGCAAAGCCAGACCAAGGTGATGAACGAGGGCACCGCAACCTACGTTCACTATCGCATCATGAATCACCTGCACCAGCAGGGGCGGCTGACCGACGGCAATTTCCTCGAATTTCTGCAGTCGCACACCAACGTCGTGTTCCAGCCCGAGTTCGACGACCCGCGCTATTCCGGCTTCAATCCGTATGCGCTGGGATTTGCGATGATGCAGGACATCGAGCGCATCGTCACCAATCCGGAAGCCGAGGACCATGACTGGTTCCCCGACATCGCCGGGAAGGGCGACGCGATGGGCGTGCTGCGCGACGTCTGGGCCAATTATCGCGACGAGAGCTTCATCAGCCAGTTCCTGTCGCCGCGCCTGATGCGGCATTTCCGCATGTTCCACCTGCACGACGATCCGGAGGATCGGACCGGCATCCTGGTCGACGCGATCCACAACGAGCGCGGCTATCGCCGGCTGCGCCGCGAGCTGGCGCGGCAATATGATGTCGGCTACATCGACGCGAACATCGAAGTCGTGGACGTCGATCTCGCTGGCGACCGCCGCCTGATGCTGCGCCACACCGTGGTGAAGGGGGCCCAGCTCAGCGAAGCCGACACCAAGCGCGTGATGCAGCACCTCGCCGACCTCTGGAGCTACGACGTCTCGCTCGTCGAGAGCGACACGTCCGGCACGGTGCTGAAGGAGTATGTCGCGCACCCGCGGAGCCTTGCCGCTGTGGCGTAGCGAGGCTGCCGATGCCTCATGGTGAGGAGCCGCGTCAGCGGCGTCTCCGGACGATGCTCTCGCATCGCCGGGCGAACCATGTGGCCCCGCTGGTGGCCTTCATCCTTCGAGACGCAGGCTTCGCCTGCTCCTCAGGATGAGGACTGAAGCATCATCAGCCGCAGACCTACCGCAGGCTGGCGTTGATCTTTTCCAGCGCCGCCGAACCCGGGCACAGATCCTCGGCTTCCAGCGTATTGAGCGGCGTCTCGACGGTATCGAGATGGGTGTGCAGGTCTTCGGCGTCCGGATCGACGTAGAGCAGCCCGGTCACCACCTGGCCCTTGGCGGCGTGCTTCTGCAGGAAGGTCATCGCCGCCAGCCGGTCGCTGGCATCATAATCGGCGTCGATCTTGCGCAGCGCCAGCCGCGTGCCGTCATGCTGCTCGACCACCTGCACCGTGCCAGGCGCGTAATCGACCGTGATCGGGTCACGGCCGGTGAGCACGTCGAGCCGGTTCACCGCGTCATTGTGCTCGCGGACATAGTCAAAACTCTTGGTCGAGCCGGCATGGTTGTTGAAGGCGATGCAGGGGCTGATGACATCGATGAAGGATGCGCCCTTGTGGCGGATCGCCGCCGCGATCAGCGGCACCAGCTGGGTCTTGTCGCCGGAGAAGCTGCGCGCGACGAAGCTGGCCCCTAACTGCAGCGCGATCGCCACCAGGTCGATGGCGTTGTCGGTGTTCATCACGCCCTTCTTGGACTTCGAGCCGCGGTCGGCGGTGGCCGAGAACTGGCCCTTGGTCAGGCCGTATACGCCGTTGTTCTCGACGATGTAGGTCATGTTGACGCCGCGGCGGATCGAATGCGCGAACTGGCCGAAGCCGATCGAGGCGCTATCGCCGTCGCCGGAGACGCCGAGATAGATGAGGTCGCGGTTGGCGAGGTTGGCGCCGGTCAAAACCGACGGCATACGGCCGTGCACCGAGTTGAAGCCGTGCGAGTTGCCGAGGAAATAGTCCGGCGTCTTCGACGAACATCCGATGCCGGAAATCTTGGCGACGCGATGCGGCTCGATCGACAGCTCGTAACAGGCTTCGATGATCGACGCCGTGATCGAGTCGTGGCCGCAGCCGGCGCACAACGTCGAGATCTTGCCCTCGTAGTCGCGATGGGTGTAGCCGAGATCGTTCTTCTTCAGGCCGGGATGATGAAATTTTGGCTTTGCAATGTAGGTCATGACACGGCCTTGCGGAGAGGGGTCACCTTGAGATGGTCCTGATGGTCGCCGATGGCATTGGCGATGAAGCGCGCGGTGATCGGGGTGCCGTCATAGTGCAGGATCGGCACCAGCCGGACCGGATCGATGCCATTCTCGTTGACGATCAACTGCCGCAACTGGGCGTCGCGGTTCTGCTCGACGACATAAACGAAATCATGGTCGGCGATGAAGCTCGCGACGCTGGAGTGGAACGGGAAGGCGCGGATGCGCATGCGGTCGAGCTGATGGCCGCGCGCTTCGAGTAGCCCGATCGCCTCGTCCATCGCGGGCGAGGTCGAGCCGAAATAGATCACGCCGTATTTGGTCGGCTTGGCGGCGTTGGCCTGTAGCGGCCGCGGCACCATGTCCTGTGCGGTCTCGAACTTGCGCACCAGCCGCTGCATGTTGTCCGCATAGACGGCGCCTTCTTCCGAATAGCGGGCGTAGCGGTCGCGCGAGGTGCCGCGGGTGAAGAACGAGCCCTTGGTCGGATGTGTGCCGGGATAGGTGCGGTAGGGGATGCCGTCGCCGTCGACGTCGAGATAGCGGCCGAAATCGCGGCCGGGCTCGTCGAGCATGGCCGCCGTCATCACCTTGCCGCGGTCATACTGCCGCGCGTCATCCCACTTCAGCGGCCGGCACAGGCGGTTGTTCATGCCGATGTCGAGGTCGAGCATCAGGAAAATCATGGTCTGCAGGCGGTCGGCGAGGTCGAACGACTGCGCCGCGAACTCGAACGCTTCGGCCGGGTCTTCCGGGAACAACAGGACATGCTTGGTATCGCCGTGCGAGGCATAGGCGCAGGCGATGATGTCGCATTGCTGGGTGCGCGTCGGCATGCCCGTCGAGGGGCCGGCGCGCTGGATGTTCATGATCACGGCCGGAATTTCCGCGAAATAGGACAGGCCGATGAATTCCGTCATCAAGGAGATGCCGGGACCGGAGGTCGCGGTGAAGGCCCGCGCGCCGTTCCAGGAGGCGCCGATCACGATGCCAATGGAGGCGAGCTCATCCTCGCCCTGCACGATCGCGTATTTCGCCTTGCCGGTCTTGGGGTCGTGCCGCAGCTTCTTGCAATGGCTGGTGAAAGCCTCCGCCACCGACGAGGACGGCGTGATCGGATACCAGGCGCAGACGGTGGCGCCGCCATAGACCGCGCCGAGTGCCGCCGCGCTGTTGCCTTCGATGAAGATGCGGTCGCCGACCTTGTCGGCCTTCTTCACCTGCAGCCCGATTGGGCATTTCAGGTTCTGCAACGCCCAGTCGCGGCCGAGATGCAGCGCGTGAACGTTTGACGATAGCAGCTTCTCCTTGCCCTTGTACTGTTCGCCGATCAGCTGCTCGATCAGCTTCGGATCCATGTCGAGCAGGGCGCAGAGCGCGCCGAGATAGATGATGTTCTTGAACAGCTGGCGCTGGCGCGGGTCGGTATAAGTCGAGTTGGTGATCGCGGTCAGCGGCACGCCGATCACGGTGATGTCGCTGCGAAACTTCGACGACGGCATCGGCTTGGTGGAATCGTAGAACAGGTATCCGCCGGGCTCGATCGAGGCGACGTCCTTGTCCCAGGTCTGCGGGTTCATCGCCACCATCATGTCGACGCCGCCACGGGCGCCGAGATGGCCGGCCTCGGTGACGCGCACCTCGTACCAGGTCGGCAGTCCCTGGATGTTGGAGGGGAAGATGTTACGCGGGGAAACCGGCACTCCGTGGCGCAGGATCGAGCGCGCGAACAACTCGTTGGCGCTCGCCGAACCCGAGCCGTTGACGTTGGCGAAGCGGACGACGAAGTCGTTTACGCTGCTGATCGGGCTTTGGTCTGGCATGTCGAACCTGCGTGAGTCATATCGATGAGGTACTTTTGCATGTCCCAGGCACCGGTCGGACAGCGCTCGGCACACAGCCCGCAATGCAGGCAGACGTCCTCGTCCTTGACCATGACGCGCCCGGTCTTGAGTCCTTCGGCGAGGTAGAGCGCCTGGTCGGGATGCGGCGATGGTGCCTTCAGCCGCTGCCGCAAGTCTGCTTCCTCGCCGTTCTCCGTAAACGTGATGCAGTCCATCGGGCAGATGTCGACGCAGGCATCGCATTCGATACAGGCCGGCGCCGAGAATATGGTCTGCACGTCGCAGTTCAGGCAGCGCTGCGCCTCGCCGAGCGCGAGCTTGACGTCATAGCCGAGCTCGACCTCAGCCTTGATGTCCTTCAGCGCGATCACCTTGTCGCGATGCGGCACCTTGTAGCGCTTGTCGCCGGAGATGTCGTTGTCGTAGCTCCACTCGTGGATGCCCATCTTCTGCGAGGAGACTTGCACTTCGGGCAGCGGACGGTCGTTGATGTCTTCGCCCGAGATCATCTTGTGGATCGACAGCGCGGCATCATGGCCGTGCGCCACCGCCCAGATGATGTTCTTCGGGCCGAAGGCGGCGTCACCGCCGAAAAACACCTTCGGATTGGTCGACACGAAGGTCTTGGGATCGACCTGCGGCATGTTCCACTTGTCGAAATCGATGCCGCAGTCGCGCTCGATCCAGGGGAACGCGTTCTCCTGGCCGACGGCGACCAGCACGTCGTCGCAGGGGATGGTCTGGTCCGGCTCGCCGGAAGGCACCAGATTGCGGCGGCCCTTGGCGTCGTATTCGGCCTTCACCTTCTGGAAGGTGACACCGATCAGCTTGCCGGCCACGTGCTTGAAGGCGATCGGGACCATGTAATTGAGGATCGGAATGTCCTCGTGGAGGGCGTCCTCCTTCTCCCAGGGGCTCGCCTTCATCTCCTCAAAGCCGGAACGCACGACCACCTTGACGTCCTCGCCGCCAAGCCGGCGCGCGGTGCGGCAGCAATCCATCGCGGTATTGCCGCCGCCGAGCACGATGACGCGCTTGCCGATCTTCTCGACATGGCCGAACGAGACCGACGCCAGCCACTCGATGCCGATGTGGATATTGGCGGCGGCTTCCTTGCGGCCGGGGATATCGAGCTCGCGGCCGCGCGGCGCGCCGGAGCCGATGAAGATCGCGTCGTAATTTTCGTCAAGCAGCTTCTTCAGGCTGTCGATGCGGTGGCCGCCCTTGAACTCGACGCCGAGGTTCAGGATGTAGCCGGTCTCCTCGTCGATCACGGTGTCGGGCAGGCGGAATTTCGGAATCTGGCTCCGCATCATGCCGCCCGCCTTCGGATCGGAATCGAACACGGTGCAATGATAGCCGAGCGGCGCCAGGTCGCGCGCCACCGCAAGCGAGGCGGGACCGCCGCCGACCAGCGCGATGCGCTTGCCGTTCTTGGCAACCGGCTTTGGCATGCGGTGCTTGACGTCGTCCTTGAAGTCGGCAGCGACGCGCTTCAGGCGGCAGATCGCAACCGGGGTTTCCTCGACACGGCCACGGCGGCATGCCGGCTCGCATGGACGATCGCACGTACGTCCCAGAATTCCGGGAAACACGTTCGATTTCCAGTTGATCATATAGGCGTCGCTATAACGCCCTTCGGCAATCAGACGGATGTATTCGGGAACTGGCGTGTGTGCGGGGCAGGCCCATTGGCAATCGACCACCTTGTGAAAGTAGTCTGGCGCCGAGATATCAGTCGGTTTCATTCCTACCTTGTCCCGCGCCGATAACCGCAACGCGGCCTTATTTTGCCTATGAACGCCTTAGCGAGCGTTCTTGTGGTTTTTGAATTGGATCATAGGCTTATCTTATTAGAGCCATTCCATATCAGGCACAAAGGCAATTTTGCGCGATCTCCCGTTTTCAATTGCATGGAGACGTGAAACCTGGTGTCGCAGCTATCGATGTGGCAGTGCAGCATGTGCGGTGCAGCCAGATGCGTATTATTTGATTAAACCGCGCCGCAGCTCTTCGACCGCCACCCTGATCTTGGATAGTCCGGCGCGGTGATGCGGAAAGCTGGCGTAGACGTTGATCGCGGGCAGGCCGGCCTCGCCGAGCACTTCGACGAGCCTGCCCGATGCGAGATCATCGCGCGCGAGGAACGACGGCAATATCGCGACACCCGTTGCATCAAGCACAAGCGATCGCACTGCCATCATGTCGCTGGCGATGATGCGCGGCGCGATTTCGATCTCGATCAGGTCGCCCGACCATTCGAAGCGCCATTTGCTGCGTGGCGCATAGGTCCGCTGCACAATACAGGCATGCGCGGCAAGGTTCTGCGGTCGTTCGATCGGAGGATGCTTCGCCATATAGTCGGGCGAAGCGCAGACGTGCAGCGTGAAGCGGTCGATGCGTTCGGACACCAGGCCGGACTGCGTCGGCTCGGCGATCCGGATGGCGAGGTCATATCCTTCCTCGAGAATGTCGGCATAACGATCCGATAGATCGAGTTCGAAGCGCAGCCGCGGATGGCGCTTGGCAAGGACGGCGAGGTGCGGAAGCACCGCGGTGCGGCCGTAGGCTGTCGGCATGGTGACGCGGAGCAATCCTTCCGCCTCCGAGCCTTCGGCTTGCACGCGGCCCTCGGCGTCCGCGAGCCGGGCCAGCACGTCGCGCAAGTCATTGGCGAATGCGAGGCCCGCCTCGGTCGGGGTGACACGGCGCGTGGTGCGCTCGACGAGGCGCTTGCCGATGCGCTGCTCCAGCGCGGCGATGCGCCGGCTGATGGTGGATTGGGTGACGCCGAGCTCGCGCGCGGCGGCGCCAAAGCCCCCGCGATCGACGACGGCGAGATAGGCCTCCGCTTCCGAAAAGCTGGCCTTATTCATGCGAACACCGGATTTATGTTATCGGAAGCATGCCATATTAATCCGGCAATAGCCAGAATAAGCCAATGCGGCCGACAGCTTTCGCGAGGCTGCATTCATGACCACTGTGACACAGGCGATTTCCGAGCGCCGATCGGCGCGGGCGTATCTGAGCCGATCCGTTCCGGTCGACCTTATCCGTGGCATCATCGAGATCGCGCGGCGTACACCGTCGAGCAGCAACATGCAGCCATGGCGGCTGAGCGTGATGGCGGGCCCCGACCTCGACCGGCTGCGGAGCGCGGTCCGGCAGAGTCTCGCGGCCAATCCTGCCGCCGAGGGATCGGAGTACAAGATCTACGCCCCCCATTTGAAGGACCCTTACAACCGTCGCCGGATTAAATGCGCCGAGGATCTCTATGGAACGATTGGCATATCGCGCGACAACAAGATGGCGCGGCTGATGCAGTTTGCGAAGAATTTCGATTTCTACGGCGCGCCTGTGGGCATGATCCTGTCGATCGACCGCACCATGGAGCAGGGGCAGTGGGCCGATGTCGGCATGTTCCTGCAATCGATCCTGCTGCTTGCCCACGAGCGCGGCCTTTCGGCCTGTCCGCAGGCGGCCTGGGCGGCGATGCACAAGACGGTTCGCGCGCATCTTGAGCTGCCGGACGAATACATCGTGTTCTGCGGCATTTCACTTGGCTATGCCGACCCCTCGCAGCCGATCAACGGCCTCGTTACCGAGCGCGCTCCGTTCGACGAGATCGCGGAGATGCGGGGCTTTGCGGACGAGGTGCGAGGCGCCGAGGCCGTGCTGTCTGCCTAGTCATTCTCGGCGCCGTGCTCAGGCGAGCCGCAGGATGGCACCGGCCAGGGCCAGCAGGACGACGACGATCCATGGCGGCAGCTTCCAGACCGTCAGCAGCAGGAAACCGGCCAGCGCCACCGCGAAATCACGCGGGCTGAGCACGGCGCTGGTCCACACCGGATTGTAGAGCGCGGCGCCGAGAATGCCGACGACGGCGGCATTGGTGCCGCGCATGGCGGCTTGGGCCGCCGGGCGCAGGCGCAGCGCATCCCAGAACGGCAGCATGCCGTAGACCAGCAACAGCCCCGGCAGCGACAAAGCGATGAGTGCAATCACCGCTCCGGCCAGACCATTGGGAGCGGGGCCTACGGCGCCGAGATAGGCCGCAAAGGTGAAGAGTGGCCCGGGGACTGCCTGCGCCATGCCGTAGCCGGCGAGGAAATCGGCATTGCTGACCCAGCCCGGCGTCACGACCTCCGCCTGCAGCAGCGGCAGCACGACGTGGCCGCCGCCGAACACCAGCGCGCCGGAACGATAGAACGCATCGAACAGCGCAAGCCCCTGGGAGCCGGTCCTGGCCGCCACCAGCGGTGTGATCAGGAACAGAGCGGCGAACAGCACGAGCGCGGCGATGCCGTGCCGATGCGACACCGAAAAGCCGAGCTGACCGGTCGCGGCCGGGCCGTCACCGCGGCATAGAACGAGCCCGGCCAGGGCGCCGAGGGCGATAGCGCCGATCTGGCCGAACGACCCGCCGATGAAAACCACGATCGCAACGGCGGCGAGCGCGATGGCAGCCCGCGCGCGGTCCGGCACCAGGCTCTGGGCCATCCCCCAGATCGCCTGCGCGACCACCGCGACCGCGACCAGCTTGAGGCCATGCAGCACGCCTTCGCCGAAGGGTCCGCTGAAGATGGTCGCGCCGAGCGCAAAAGCGAACATGATGAGGGCGGAGGGGAGGGTAAAGGCGGACCACGCCGCCACGCCGCCAAGCAGGCCGTTGCCGCGCAGGATGCCGAGCGTGAAACCGACCTGGCTGGAAGCCGGCCCCGGCAAGAACTGGCAGAGCGCGACGATGTCGGCGTAGCTGGTTTCGTTCAGCCATTTCCGGCGTTCGACGAATTCCGCTCTGAAGTAACCGAGATGCGCGATCGGCCCGCCAAACGATGTGAGTCCCAGTTTGAGGAAGGCGAAGAAAACTTCAGCGACATTGCCCGCGGGTTTTTCTTCGTTCATTGGACAGGACCTCTCGCAGACCGCTCACGAGGTCCTGAAACTTCATTGGTCAACGTCATGTGATCGGGGCTCTGTTGTGGGCCGACGGTATCGGGAACCGACGATGTCGCCAAGTGTTTGCCCTCGTCAACCCGAGGCATTCAGAACCTGGCATCCAGCACCAGGCATCCAGAACCCTGGCGCAAGAGTTGATCTCTGTATCGACGTGAACAGCGCGGTCCTATTTGCGACCTAACCGGATTTTCCGTCATGACTGGCAATTATTCTCCTGGAAGACGAGAACTGATGGTAGTCGCGGCCGGAGCAGTCGCGTCCAGCGGATTGATCCTGCCGGCTTCCTTCGCGAGGGCAGCTAAGCGTCGCAAAGAACACGAAAAGGAACGCGAAGCCGAGACCAAAGTCACGCCGCCGGAAGATTTGATGCGTGAACATGGCGTGCTCGACCGCGTGTTGCTGGTCTATGAAGCGGGCCTGGAACGGTTTGCCGCAAATCAGGAATTCGATCCCGCGCATCTCGTCAACGCGGCCGAGATCGTGCGCGACTTCATCGAAGACTATCACGAGAAATCGGAAGAGCAGGCGGTGTTTCCGCGCTTTCGAAAAGCAAGAAAGATGGTCGAACTGGTCGATACGCTTCAGGCACAGCACCAGGCCGGGCGACGGGTAACCCAGGTCATTCTCCAGCGTGCGCCTGGCAGCCGCAAGGACGGCGACGACCGTCGGGAGCTGATAAGCTCCATTCATTCGTTCGTCAGGATGTACCGGCCGCATGCCGCCAGAGAGGATACGGATCTTTTCCCGCTTCTAAAGGACGTGGTGTCACCCCATGAATACGACGCCATGGCGGAGGATTTCGAGAAGAAGGAGCATCAGCTCTTCGGCGAGGATGGATTTGAAAAGATGGCCCATCGCGTTGCGGAGCTTGAGAAGGCGATCGGCATCTCCGATCTCAGTCAATTCACGCCCGGATAATTTCGCTTCGCTATGCCGCCTCGTGCGAGCGAGGCTCATGCCGTTTGGCAATTACGAATAACGGCAATGAACCGAGTTGGGCGGCGACCGCAAACGCAATGAGCGCAGATCGGGACTGGTCGTAGAGCAGGCCCGTCGCGGTGCTGCCGATCAACCAGCCGACGCCATATCCGGCATAGAAGAGCCCGAAAGCCAGATTGCGTTTTCCCTCAGGCAGAACGTTGGCGACCACGGCCTTCAGCAGCGTGTCCTGCGTTGCGTAGCCAATGCCCAAAAGCACCATCCCGAACAGAATCGCGGCGTAATTGCCGAGGAAGGCAAACGGCGTGAAAAACGCCGACAGAAAGACGGCCGACAGTAATGTCGGTAGTCTGGCCCGATCGTACAGCTTGCCGAGAACAAGGCTGGCAATCACGCCACAACCTGTCGAGAAAGCCAGGAAGACCGGTATCCAGTTCTCAGTGACGATCTTGGCCGTGGCCAGGTGATAGGCGATCAGCTCATAGCTCATCAGTCCGGCCGCGAAGCAGGCGGCGGCCACCATATAAAGCCAATATGACCGGCCCAATTCCCGCGCGGGCGCCGTTCGTCCTTCTTCCAACCGCTCCGGGACCGGAAAGTTGATGCGGGCGACGATCAGTGCGCCAAGCGCCAGCACGCTCGAAATCAGCAGCAGCGCGTATCCGCTCCGGTAGTCGCCACGAAAGAACAGGACGAGGGCGATGATGAGCGGACCGAGCGTCGCGCCGGTCTCGTCAAGCGCGGTGTTGACGCCGTATACCCAACCCCGTCCATGCTTGCCTGTCGTATAGGAGAGCATGGCCTCGACGGTTGGCTTGCGCAGTGCGCGGCCGATGCGCTCGGCGAGGATCAGCAACGCTGCGATCTGCCAGTTTCCAGCCAGCGCCATCGCGGGAACGGCGAACAGATTTATGGCGTAACCGATGAAAGTGACGAGCCAGTATCGACCCGTTCGGTCGGCGATGTAGCCGGAGACGGAGCGCAGCGCATAGCCCAGGAATTCGCCGACACCCGCCGTGATGCTGACGATGGCTGCGCTGGCTCCCAATGAGGCCATGAATTGGCCGTTGATTGCTCCGCCGCCCTCGTATGTCATATCGCCGAACAGGTTCACGATCCCCATCGTCAGCACGAAGGTGAAGGCGGGCGAGGATCCGGTCGTGAGACGAGTTGCGGACATGGTGGCCTGCTCTTTCGAGAAGTCTCCGGCCGTTCGTGTTGTGATCGTCGATTGCCGGACGTGGCGATTTCCGCGTCTTCAGCCAAACGGCAGGCGCGGTAATCCGTTCCTGGTATGAATGCGAGCAGGGTAGGCATGCCAAGCTTGGCAAGTTTCGCGCGGTGTAGGGTCAACGGTTGCTTGTCGCGCGGAGCCCGAGTGTTAGGCATTCGTTAATCGCGCCTTTACCCGTCACCGATACGTTGCCGCAATTGCAGTTCCCGTGCAGGAACACCTCAGCCCATGCCGCCAGAAGCGCATCGAACGTCGCGCGTGGAAGCGCTCGATCTGCTCCGCCTTGCGGCCGTGTTTGGCGTCCTTCTCTATCATTTTGGTTTCTGGGGCCCGGCCTCGCATGGCGTGCCGCAGGTGGCGTTGCCCTGGCTAGCACCGGTTGCCAAATACGGCTATCTCGGCGTACCTGCCTTCTTTGTTATCTCTGGCTTCGTGATCGCCTATTCGGCCGAGGGTCGCACGGCAACCGGCTTTGCCATCGCCCGTTTCAGCCGCATTTATCCCACCTTTGTCTTTTGCATGACGCTCACATTCATTGCGATCGCGTTTCTGGGGGCGCCGCACTTCGATACGAGCTTGAAGCAATGGCTCGCCAATCTGTTCATCGCAGCGCCTGCGCTCGGCCAGCCCTACATGGATACGTCCTACTGGTCGTTGGTGATCGAAGTGATGTTCTATGCCTGGATCGCGCTCCTGATCGCGGCTGGACTGTTTCCGCGCCGGATAGATGCGATTATTCTGGGTGGCCTTGGCATCACCTTCGCCAACAAGCTGAGCGTTAACTCGCCGCTCGTCGAAAAGCTGTTCTTGACCGACGACAGCGGCTTCTTTGCCGTCGGGCTCCTGATCTATCAATTCTACCGCGGACGCCGCGGCCGTATGCTGTACGGCCTTCTGGCGCTGTCGATCGGCACGGCCGTGTTTCAATCCATCCAAAAGGCGGTGAAGCTGGCGCCGCATACCGGCGGCGTATTCGAGGCATGGACGGTGGCGGCGATCTGCCTTATCTCGATCGCCGTCATTTTTGTGGCAACGCGAATTCGTCACGTTCCGCTGCCGCCGGCGTTCGTGCTGGCGGCCGGCGGCCTGACCTATCCGCTCTATCTCCTGCACATGCAGTTCGGCTACGTGCTGTTCACCCACGCATCGGCCAACCCGGTGGCCATGGTGATTGCGATCGCCATTGGCATGACGCTGCTTGCCTGGATCGTGTGGCGCTATGTCGAACGGCCGGCGCAGCGCTGGGCGAGGGATTTCCTGTCGGGCCGCGCCAGCCGGTTCGGCTGGCCGCTCAAGCCGTCCGCGCCGGTCGGCAGCGGTGAGGGCGCCTAGCCGATATCGCTCTTCGCAATATCCCACATCAGACGATAAATTCCGCTCGAGATAAGCAGCGGCTTCAATGCGATATTTCCGGAAAACCGTAGCATGGCTGCCGGCACCGCGCCGATATCGGTCGCGTCGATCAGCGCGAACCAGTCGCCGGCGCCGGGATTGGGAGCCGATGGATCATCGGTGATCGGCTTCGAAAGCGCCGGATCGCTCTCGATCAGGTGCATGGAGATGATGCCGTCGAGCTTGACGGGATCAAGTTGCTCGCTGAGCGCCCCGCGCAACTTGTCCTCGCCGCCATCAGGTGGACGCAGCCGCACAATGCCGAGCGCCGCGCCGCGGCCGGTGCCGCGGCTCACCGTGATGCGCGCCACCGCGCGAATCATATTCTGGAAGCGGGCGATGTTGGTCTTTGACCACGCCGTCTGGTTCGCCAGCGCCGTGCGATAGGCCGGGCTGTCCAGCACCTCGAACGTTTCGGTGGAGTAGAGGCTGAGGTATTTCGGGTTGCCGTCATGGGCGACATAGCGGCGAGCTTCGAGGAAGCCGTCGATGGCGACGCGCTCTTCGAGATGCTCGCGGTCGTACCAGCGATTGAACTCGGCCTCATGTGCCGCATCGATGTTCATCGACGTCAGCAGCATGCCTTTTCCGGCCATCGGCATGTTCTTGTTTCCTATTTTTGCGTTCTGGAAGCGATGTCAGCGATGGCCTTCATCACCGCGTCGCGGACGCCGGGGTCGTATAGCGTGTGGCCGGCGCCCTCGACGAAGCGGACTTCGGCCTCGCGCCACACGGCGGCGAGGGCATGCGAGATCGCGGGCGGACACAGCAGGTCGTAGCGGCCCTGCACGATGATGCCGGGGATGCCGGCCAGCTTGCCCGCTTCGCGCATCAACTGGTTCGGCTCCATGAAGCTGTCACGGGAAAAATAATGCGCTTCCATGAATGGTGTCGCCGGCAGGTTCCGCGATGAACTCAGCGCGGCCATGTCGAGACGCGTGCGGTTGGGTATGTGTTCGGAAAGTATCCGCTCGGTCTCGCCCCAGGCCCGCGCTGCCGGAATGTTCACGTCGGCGCTGGGATCGAGGATCCGGCGAAAGTAGGATTGGATTGGCTGCGCGCGTTCGTCCTTCGGCAACACGCTAATGAAGTCGTCGTAAAGGCCAGGATAAAACCTTGGCAGCGTGTTGAGAAATCCAGTTTCAATTTCCTGCATCGTGCCGAGAAAGGTCGCGCGCAGCACGACGCCGGTGACGCGGCCCGGATGGGCCTGTGCGTAGGCCAGCGCCAGCGTCGCACCCCAGGAGCCGCCGACGACCATCCAGCGCTCGAAGCCGAATTTCTCGCGGATTGCCTCCATGTCCGAAATCAGATGCTGTAGCGTGTTGGCTTGCCGGCTACCCTTCGGGCGGCTGCGGCCCGCGCCGCGCTGGTCGAACAGCACGGCGTGAAAGCGTTCCGGATCGAACAGGCGGCGATGGTCCGCCTGGCAACCGCTGCCGGGTCCGCCATGCAGATAGACCGCGGGAATGCCGCCGCTCCGGCCGACGCTTTCGACATAGATGTCGTGGCCGTCGCCGACCGCAAGCTGCTCCGAGGTCAGCGGGGCAAACGGGTCGTCGCGTTTGATGGATTTGCCGGCGTCGGCGTCAGGCGCCATGCTCGCCTTCCGTCTCCAGCGTGCCGCCGGCGAAATTGCGGTAGAGGAAGCGGTCCTGGTGCGCGGCCGCCTCGCGCTCGGCTGTCTTGAATATCTCTTCATGCCGCGGCGACAGCGTGCAGGCCGGGTCGGTATTGCCGGCATCGCCGGTCAGCGCAAAGGCCTGGCAGCGGCAGCCGCCGAAATCGACCTCGCGGAATTCGCAGCTCTTGCACGGCTCGGGCATCCAGCCGGTACCGCGGTAGCGGTTGAACGCTTCGGAGTTCTGCCAGATCCAGGCGATCGAATGGTTCGAGCGCACTGATTCGAATTCGAGCCCGGTGATGCTTTCAGCGGCATGGCAGGGCAGCACCTTGCCGGCGGGCGAAATGTTGAAGAACTGCCGGCCCCAGCCGCCCATGCATTTCTTCGGACGCAGCGCGTAATAGTCCGGCACCACATAATCGATGGCGAGAATGCCCTTCAGGCGAGCTGCCGCTTCTTCGACGATACGGCTGGTCTCGTCGATCTGCTCGATCGTCGGCATCAGCGCAGCGCGGTTCTTCAGGGCCCAGCCGTAATACTGGACGTTGGCGACCTCGAGCCGGTCGGCGTCGAGATCAACTGCCATCTGAATGATGTCAGGGAGCTGGTGCAGGTTTTGGCGGTGCATGACCGCGTTCACCGTCAGCGGCAGCTCGAGCTCGCGTGTCCATTTAGCGACTTCAAGCTTTTTCTCATGCGCGTTTTTCAGCCCGGCGACGCGGTCGGCCACTGTGGGCTCATTGCCCTGGAAACTGATCTGCACATGGCACAGCCCGGCATCGGCTAGCGCTGAAAGCTTTTCTTTTGTAAGCAGTACCGCCGAGGTGATGAGATTGCTGTACAGCCCGACATCGGTCGCATGCTGTACGAGTTCCACCAAGTCCTTGCGCGCGGTCGGCTCGCCGCCGGAGAAATGGATCTGCAGCACGCCGATTTCGGCGAGCTCGCTCAAGACCTTCTTCCATTCTTCTGTCGTCAATTCGCCGCTGGCGCGGTCGAGCTCGATCGGGTTGGAGCAATAGGGGCATTGCAGCGGGCAGCGATGCGTCAGCTCGGCAAGCACCGCGAGCGGAATGCCGAACGTCTCCGCGGTCGAGCGCCGCGACTCCAGCACGGCCAGCCCGTCGCTGGGTACGGCGGTACCGGCTGTCTTGCTGTCGGCGAGAATGTCGCTCATGACGTCTTCTCACGCGCTTCAGTCAGAAAACCCTTGTCGGCGAGATCCTGCAGCATCGCGACGACGTCGGTCAAAATCGCCTCGCGCGGGGCGGCGTACTTCGCCGCGAGCTGGTCGGCCATCTCGGCGACGCTACGCACGCCGTCGCAAAGCTGCAGCACCTCGACCGCGATTTCGTCCGGTGCCAGCACGCGCTCCGGCGCCAGGATCACCCAGACCTGCCGCGTCTCATCGAATTTCAGCCGGGCGTGGCGCGGCAATTTCGGCCGGCTCGCCTCGCTGACACTGATGTTGCGGCTGAGCGCCATGGTTAGTCCCCTTTGGGTACGAACGCGCCAGGCGGAATGTGGCCGTCGACATAGGCATGGTACAGCGCATCGAGCTGAACCCATAGCACGTTGGTCTTGAAGATCAGCGCGTTGGCGACGGCCTCGCGCTCCGCCGGCGTCTTTGCGTTCTTCCTGACATAGTCGAGCGCGAAGTTGGCATCGCGCGGAGCCTGGGTCAGGCGGCGCTTGAAATAGCTCATGATGTCGGGATTGACGAACTCGTAATGCGCCAGCATGCCGGAGATACGCTCCTCGTGCAGGCTCGGCGCGAACAATTCGGTGAGCGAGGAGGCGATCGCCTCCAGCGGCGTCCGGTCGCGGCAGAAATGCACATAGGCTTCCACCGCAAATCGCGTCGCGGGCAAAATGCCTTGGGTCGATTCCACGTAAGCCGTGTCGAGCCCGAGGCCCTCGGTGAGCTTCAGCCAGCGTTCGATGCCGCCTTCACTGCCGATATCGCCGTCGTGGTCCTCGATGCGGTGCCGCCATTCGACCCTGGTGGCGCGGTCGCGGAACCGCGAGATCACCATGGCATCCTTCAGCGGGATCGTGCTCTGGTAGAAATAGCGGTTCAGCGCCCAGGCCTGCACCTGTCCCTTGTTGAGCTTGCCGCCATGCAGCAGGCGGTGGAAGGGATGCAAATTGTGATAGCGCGTCGCGCCGATATGGCGGAGCATCGCTTCGAGTTCCTCGGCGTTGTTTAGCGTGACGCCCTTGCCGATCGACAATGCGGTCATTCCGCTGGTGGGGACGACATTCACAGCGTGATCTCCGTTCCATCGGCTGGGATCTGCCAGCCCGCCTGTTCCAACGCCTTTCGCTCGTCCGAGCCGGAGAGCAAGGCAGGGTTGGAGTTGTTGATATGCAGGAACATTTTGCGGCCGATATCGAGACCGGCAAGGCCCTTGAGCGCCCCGTGTTCGCCTGACATCGAAATATGGCCCATGCTCTGTCCTGTCTTGGTGCCGAGGCCCTGTACGATCAACTCATCATCGCGCCATACCGTGCCGTCGAAGAAGACCAGCGCTGCGCCCGCAAGGCGCGACTTCAGATCGTCGGTCAACCTGGCGCAGGCGGCCAGGAAATAGAAATACTTACCGCTTGTCTTGTCCAGAATGCGAAGCCCGAGCGTGTCGCCGGCGGCGTCGCCGCCTTCCGGATGCGCCTTGCCTTCGAGGTACCACGCGCCCTTGCCGGGAACCGCGAAGGGGAGGACTTCCATGCCGGACGGCGAGCCGTCGGGCAGGGCCGGCTCGAAGGCGACGTCCGCCGCGATCGGCCGGCGCTTCACGTTGTTTTCGCCCAGCACGTTAAAGATGCTGTTGGAACGCAAAATCGCAAGCACTCGTTCATGCGCGTAGAGCGTAAACGGCGAACCCTCGCGCATCGACAACAGCCCGGCGACCGCATCGACTTCGCCGTTGGTCAGGATCACGCCGGCGATCGGGCTGTGACGTAGCTGGCCAGCCTTTGGATAAAGCTGAGGCGTCGCAATAAGCTGCTGACGGAGGTCCGGAGAGGCGTTGACGAGATACCAGTGCTCGCCGTCGGCGCTGACCGCGATCGACGCCTGCGTGCTCTGCAATTCCCGGTTTTCGCTTCGGGCTTTCCGGCATACCGGACAACCGCAGTTCCACTGCGGAATACCGCCGCCCGCCGCGGCGCCCAGGACGACGACGCGAAGCATGATCCCGTCTCCTGGAGACTTCAGACCTTAGAAACAAATCCGGGTTGCTAAGCCCGGCGAGAGAAACGGCGCGCGGTGGACTCCAGCCTGGCGACATATCTCCCCGTTCGGGAAGAAGATGTCAGCCCGGTGGTCCACCTGCGCGAAAAGTGAAATTGCGCTACCGCTTACCTGCGGGCGGCGCACATATACATGTTGATTTCCATGCCCACTGACACTTCGACGATTTTCGGTGCTTTCCAGGCCATTATGCTCTCCCTTTTTGCTACCGGACGAACTCCGCCCTTGCAGTTAAGGTAGCGTGGATCGAAAAGTTCGCCAGTTAAATCTTTTGCCCGGAACCTGCATTGTTTATGTTGCGCTGCACAGGGGTGTCACGGAGTTGTGCGGAGAGCGCCGGTCAAAACAACGTGGGATCAAGCCCTTCACGGTTGTTGGGACCGCCGCGAATGACGATTCTGGGCTGGGACGGAGCGCTATGGGCTCCGGATAAAGTAGCAATGTGATCATTCGGCCTCCCTCTATCGGAGGCCCTAACCGGAGCCAGGTTCGAGCCGATGCCACGATATTATTTCAACACCCGTATCGGCGACGAGCTGATCTCAGACCCTGATGGCGAAGTGCTGGTTGATCCCGATCGCGCCTGGGAGATGGCGCGTGCCATGATCCGCGAGTTGCTCAAGACCGACGGCGTCGAGGGCGCCCTGCTGAGCGCGACCATCGAGGTGACTGACGACGACGGCGAGATCGTGCTGGAGTTTCCGTTTTCCGAAGCGATCCTCGACGCGCCCGGCGGTCCCATTACAAGACACTGACGGCCCGTAGGAGCCGAGCGCCTGCTGTGTCCGTTGTGGGTGCAATTTGCAGGCGCGACGTTTTCCGATTGCGCACCGGTATACAAATATGGAGAGTGCCCGCCGGGAAAGCCTCCGGCGTGGGCATCATGTGAACCTGCGCGGCGAGAAAGGCTTCCGTCAGGGAGAACGCCCATGGTGAACTACTTGCCGGTGCCGCGCAGCTTGGTGCTGTCCGGTGCCTTCTTGACTGCCTTTACGCTCAGCGCTGCTGCGCAGCAGGCGGCCGATCCACCGGCTGCCGCCACGCCGCCCGCGGCGCAACAGCCTGCCGCGGCGCCGCCCGCTGCTGCCGCGCCACCCGCTGCCGCCACGCCTGCTGCGGCTGCGCCGCTTCCCCCCGGCTCGCCGTTGATCGGCCGTCCTGCCGGCAATGAGGCCGCGGCCAAGCTCGCGCCGATCGCGCCGCCGCCGATCCCCGCCGCGCCGGACAAGCTGCCGACCGCCAAGCTGAAGGTGCCGGCCGGCTTCAATATCGAGGTCTATGCCGCCGGCATGGCGAACGCCCGCTCGCTCGCGCTCGGCGACAAGGGAACCGTGTTCGTCGGCAGCCGGCTGGTCGACAAGGTCTATGCCATCATCAACAAGGACGGCAAACGCGAGGTCAAGGTGCTGGCCTCCGGCCTCTACCGTCCGAACGGCATCGCCTTCAAGGATGGCACGCTCTACATCGCCGAACTCTCCAAGGTCTCCAAGATCGAGAAGGTCGAGGATGTCTTGGACAACCCGCCGAAGCCGACCGTGATCTTCGACAAGCTGCCGAAGGACGAGGCCCATGGCTGGAAGTTCATCGGCATCGGTCCCGACAACAAGCTCTATGTTCCGGTCGGCCAGCCCGGCAACAACGTGCTGCATGACGACGAGCACGGCCTGATCCGGCGGATGAATCTCGACGGCTCCGGCGCGGAAGTGATCGCCCGCGGCGTTCGCAATACCGTCGGCTTCGACTGGCATCCGGAGACCAAGCAGCTCTACTTCACCGATAACGGCCGTGACTGGATGTCGGAAGACGTGCCCGAGGACGAGCTCAACCGCATCACCAAGGTGGGCGAGCATTTCGGCGCGCCCTACTGCCTGCAGGGCAATATCGTCGATCCCGAATTCGGCTGGGGCAAGACCTGCAGCGAGTTCACGGCGCCGGTTGGGCTGCTCGGACCGCATTCGGCGTCGCTCGGCATGCGCTTCTATACCGGCAGCCTGTTCCCGAAGGCCTACAAGAACGTCGCCATCATCGCGCGGCACGGCTCCTGGAACCGCTCCAAGAAAGTCGGCGGCGACGTCGTTATCGCCAAGCTGAACAAGGACGGCACCATGAAGTCGCTGGAGCCGTTCCTCACCGGCTTCCTGGAGGACAACAAGTATATCGGCCGCCCAGTCGACGTGCTGCAGATGAAGGACGGCTCGCTGCTGGTCTCCGACGACTACAACGGCGCCGTCTACCGCATCACCTACGGCAAGCAGAAGGTGGCGGGGAAGTCGTAGTCCAGCAACAATCGTCATTGCGAGCGCAGCGAAGCAATCCATTCCTCAACGCGGGAATAGATGGATTGCTTCGTCGCTTGCGCTCCTCGCAATGACGCGAGTGCCCGGAGTAAGCCGATGCGTATGACAATAATGGTGCTGGCGTTCGCGTTGATCGCGTCACAGGCCAACACCCAAACCATCGAACAACGCATCGCGCCATGCCTCGCCTGCCACGGCGAGAACGGCCAGTCGCAGACCGAGAACACGCCCTCGCTCGGCGGCCAGCAGGCGCCGTATGCGCTGATCCAGCTCTTCATGTTCCGCGATAGGCTGCGCGTCTTCGAGCCGATGAACGAGATGGCAAAGCCGCTGACCGACGATGATCTTCGCACGTTCTCCGACTTCATCGCCAAAATGCCCAAGCCTGCGCCGCCAGCAGAAAATGGCGATCCGGCGCGGATGCAGCGCGGGCAGGCGCTGGTGCAGCAGCACCGCTGCGACACCTGCCACAATCCCGATCTGTCGGGGAAGGAAAACGTCCCGCGCATCGCCAACCAGCGGGAGGATTACCTCGCCAAGACCCTCGCCGAGTACAAGGACAACAGCCGCCACGGCTATGATGCCAGCATGGCCGACGTGATGGCGCCGATCGCGGCGGAGCAGATTGGCGATCTCGCTTATTACATCGCCCGGATGCGTTAGAAGGGCTAACGCCTTCTCCCTCTCCCCGCTCTTGGCGGGCGGAGGGTCGGGGTGAGAGGCTGCCTCCGCATCATCACTGCTTTTCGTGCCCGCGGAAAGAGCCCCTCACCCCAGCCCTCTCCCCGTGAAGAACGGGGCGAGGGAGCCTCGCGCTCGGTGCAAGATCCCCCGCTGGCATTGCCCTGCGCCCGGCGCTAAAAGGGCGGCAATCGGATGGAGTTTTGCATGCAGGATCTATGGCGTCTGTCGGCGGCGGAAATGGCCTCGCTGATCAAGGCTAAAAAAGTCTCGGCGAAGGAGGCGGCGACGGCCGCGCTGGCGCGGCTCGACGCGGTCAATCCGAAAATCAATGCCGTTGTCGAGCACCGGCCCGAAGACGTCTTGGCGCAGGCTGCCGCCATCGATGCCGCGATCGGGCGCGGTGAGGATGCGGGCCCGCTGGGCGGCGTGCCCGTCACCGTGAAGGTCAATATCGACCAGCAGGGCTATGCCACCACCAACGGCTTGAACCTGCAGCGCGACGCCATCGCGAAAAGCAACAGCCCGGTGATCGACAATCTGCGCAAGGCCGGCGCCGTCATTCTGGGGCGTACCAATTGCCCGGCCTTCTCCTATCGCTGGTTCACCTCCAACCTGATCCATGGCGACACCAAGAACCCGCGCGATCCCGCGCTCACGCCGGGCGGCTCGTCCGGTGGCGCCGGTGCTGCGGTCGCGGCTGGCATCGGGCATATCGCGCACGGCACCGACATTGCGGGATCGATCCGCTATCCCGCCTATGCCTGCGGCGTGCACGGCCTGCGGCCGACCATGGGCCGCATCGCCGCGTTCAACGCGGCGCTCCCAGAGCGGCCGATCGGCCCGCAGATCAGCGCCGTCTCCGGCCCACTAGCGCGCACCATCGGCGATATCAGGATCGCACTGGCCGCGATGTCGGCGAAGGACTATCGCGATCCCTGGTGGGTGCCGGCGCCCTTGGAAGGCCCGGCGATGCCGAAGCGTGTCGCGATGTGCCTCAATCCGGACGGCCTCGATCCCGTACCTGAAGTGAAGGCCGCCGTTGCCGATGCCGGCAAGCGGCTGCAGCGAGCGGGGTGGATCGTCGAGGAAATCGCCGACACGCCGACGCTGCGCGAGGCCGCCGATCTGCAGACCAAGCTCTGGCTCGGCGACGGCTACGAGGCGCAGCTGGAAGCCGCCGAACGCGAGGGCGATCCCGGCGCGCTGGCCTGCCTGCGCGGCAACCGCGCCAAAGTGCATCCGTTCGACCTGTCGAAGGCGCTGACGCGCCGTGCGACCTTGACGCGCGAGTGGCTGTCATTCTTCGAAAACTACGCCGTGCTGCTGATGCCGGTGTCAGGCGAATTGCCGTTCCCCGATCAGCTCGACCGCAAGGACGAGGCATCGTTTGCGCGTGTCTGGCATGCGCAATTGCCGCAGATCGCCATTCCCTTCATGGGGCTGCCCGGGCTAACGGTGTCGACCGGATTGGTCGGGCGCGTTCCCGTCGGCGTGCAACTGGTCTCCGGGCGCTATCGCGAAGATCTATGCCTTGCTGCGGGCGAGGCCATCGAAGCCGGCGGAACGCCGTCGGCGGCAATCGATCCGGCGGGCTAGAGCATGATCCCGAAAAGTGGGTACTAGTTTTCGGATAAGATCATGCTCCGGTAACAATCGAGAGGATCATGCCAGGCGTTTATGATTTCACGGCGCAGTCGCTCGCCGGCGACGAGGTTCCGCTGAAGCGGTTCGAGGGGCAGGTGCTGGTGATCGTCAACACCGCGAGCGCCTGCGGATTCACGCCGCAGTATAAGGGGCTGGAGCAGTTGCATCGTGATTTCTCGCCGCGCGGATTTACGGTGCTGGGCTTTCCCTGCAACCAGTTCGGCGGCCAGGAGCCGGGCGATGCGCGGCAGATCGAGGAGTTCTGCACGAGCAAGTATGACGTGACGTTCCCGATGTTCGCCAAGATCGACGTCAACGGTAGCAATGCGCATCCGTTGTTCAACCATCTGAAGAACGCGAAATCGGGATTATTGGGTCCCTCGATCAAATGGAATTTCACCAAATTCCTGGTCGACCGGTCGGGCACGGCGGTTGGGCGTTATGCGCCGACCGCCACCCCAGAGGGATTGAGAAAAGAAATCGAGGCACTGTTGTGAGCGAGAACGACAAAGCGATGAGCGACCAATTTCCCGACCGCCTCTCGGTCGATCCGAACAGCCCGTACTACAACGCCGATGTCCTTTCGCGCGACGTCGGCATTCGCTTCAAGGGCGTCGAGAAGACCAATGTCGAGGAATATTGCATCAGCGAGGGCTGGGTGCGCGTCACCGCCGGCAACGCCAAGGACCGCCACGGCAATCCGCTGACCATCAAGGTCCACGGCGCGGTCGAGCCGTATTTCCGGGATAAGCCGAAGTCTTAAGGCGAAACTGTATCAACCGTCATTGCGAGCGAAGCGAAGCAATCCATATCTCCGCTGGGGGACAGATGGATTGCTTCGTCGCTTCGCTCCTCGCAATGACGGCAGCAAACGAAAGCCAAACCCCAATGTCCGTCCGCATCGTCGACGTCTGCGAAATCACAAAGCCGATCTCCTCGCCGATCCGCAACGCCTATATCGACTTCACCAAGATGACGACGAGCCTCGTCGCCGTCGTCACCGACGCCGTGCGCGACGGCAAGCGCGTGGTCGGCTACGGCTTCAATTCCAACGGCCGTTACGGGCAGGGCGGTTTGATCCGCGAACGCTTTGCGCCGCGGCTGAAGGAGGCCGATCCGAACAGCCTGCTCGATGCCTCCGGCGGCAATCTCGACCCGGACAAGGTCTGGGCCGCGATGATGGCGAACGAAAAGCCCGGCGGTCATGGCGAGCGTTCGGTTGCGGTCGGCACCATCGATATGGCGGTATGGGACGCGGTGGCGAAAATCGCGGGCAAGCCGCTGTTCCGCCTGCTTGCCGAGCGTCATGGCTTGCAAGCCAATCCGCGCGTGTTCGTCTATGCCGCCGGCGGCTATTATTATCCCGGCAAGGATCTGTCGGCGCTGCGCGGCGAGATGCGTGGTTATCTCGACCGCGGCTACAACGTCGTGAAGATGAAGATCGGCGGTGCGGGAATCGCGGAAGACCGCGAGCGCATCGAGGCCGTGCTGAAGGAGATCGGCAAGGACGCGCAGCTCGCCGTCGACGCCAACGGTCGCTTCGATCTGGAGACAGCGATCGCCTACGCAAAAATGCTGCGCGAATATCCGCTGTTCTGGTACGAGGAGGCCGGCGATCCGCTCGACTTTTCGCTGCAGGCCGCGCTCGCCGAGTTCTATCCGGCGCCGATGGCGACCGGCGAGAATCTGTTCAGCCATCAGGACGCGCGGAACCTGATCCGCTATGGCGGCATGCGCCCCGACCGCGACTGGCTGCAGTTCGACTGCGCGTTGTCCTACGGCCTATGCGAATACCAGCGCACGCTGGCGGTGCTGAAGACGCACGGCTGGTCGCCGAGCCGGTGCATCCCCCATGGCGGCCACCAGATGTCGCTTAACATCGCGGCCGGCCTCGGTCTCGGCGGCAATGAGAGCTATCCCGACCTGTTCCAGCCCTATGGCGGCTTCCCGGATGGCGTCCGGGTCGAGAACGGCCACATCACCATGCCTGAGCTTCCCGGCATCGGTTTCGAGGGGAAATCCGACCTCTATAAGGAGATGAAGGCACTGGCGGCGTAGGGCCTGATGCCATAGGAAAGGCCGGAAATGGCGGCCTGGACTCGGCATTCGCCCCGCCCAACGTGGATATCCGGGCCGCCGCTTACCGTTCCCATCGCTGAAGGACGCTGCTCACTTGGCCACCACGCTTCCCCAACTCTCGCTCGCAAAGGACAAGATCCGGGTCTTGCTCCTGGAAGGTGTCAACGACAGCGCCGCGCAGATGATCGAGGCTGCCGGCTATTCCAACATGACGCGCCTGTCCAAGGCGCTCGAGGGCGATGCGCTGAAAGAGGCGATCAAGGGTGTGCATCTGCTCGGCATCCGCTCGCGCACGCAGATCACCACGGATGTTCTCGATGCCGCGGACCGCCTGATCGCGGTCGGATGTTTCAGCGTCGGCACCAACCAGGTGGACCTTGACGCCACGCGCCGCAGCGGAATTCCGGTGTTCAACGCGCCGTTCTCCAACACGCGGAGCGTGGCGGAACTCGTGATCGGCGAGATCGTCATCCTGCTGCGCCGGATCGTTGCCCGCTCCAATGCCGCCCATGAGGGGCGCTGGGACAAGTCGGCCAACGACAGCTATGAGGTGAGGGGCAAGACGCTCGGCATCATCGGTTACGGCAATATCGGCTCGCAGCTCTCCAACCTCGCGGAAGCGATGGGCATGCGGGTGATCTTCTACGATCACACCGACAGGCTTCGTCACGGCAACACCGAGCCGACCGCGAGCCTGCATGAGCTTTTGGCACAAAGCGACGTCGTGAGCCTGCATGTACCGGAAACGCCCGCCACGCACGGGATGATTGGGCGCGAGGAGATTCGCGCGATCAAGCACGGGGCATATTTCATCAACAACAGCCGCGGCACCGTGGTGGACCTCGAGGCGCTCGCCGAGGCGCTGCGCGAGAACAGGCTTCGCGGCGCCGCCGTCGACGTTTTTCCGGTCGAGCCGCGCTCCAACGCCGAGCGCTTCGTCTCGCCGCTGCAGGGGCTGGACAACGTCATCCTCACCCCGCATATCGGCGGCTCGACCGAGGAGGCGCAGGAGCGCATCGGCGCCGAAGTCGCGCGCAAGCTGGTCGACTACAGCGATTCCGGTTCGACCATGGGCGCCGTCAACTTCCCGCAGGTGCAATTGCCGGCGCGGCCGATGGGCACGCGGTTCATCCAGGTGCAGCGTAACCTGCCGGGCATGCTCGGGCGCTTGAACGAAGTGCTGGCGCGTCATGCCGTCAACATCGCCGCGCAATATTACGAGACCGCGCATGACGTCGGCTACGTGGTGCTCGACGCAGATGCCTCCGCCGCCGACGGCCAGCGTGTGCTCGCGGACATAAGGGCACTGGAAGGCACCATTCGCGCCCGGCTGCTCTACGAGTACAAGGCCTGAAGGGCTGGGGTTTGACACACAGTGTCATCGTCCGCCTTGTGCGCAATTGCGCACTGGGGCGGACGATCTAGTACGCCGCGGCTTCTCGGCTTATCTCCGACGTCGGTGGATACTGGATGCCCGCCGGAGCCTGTCATCGGGCTCGCCGAAGACGAGGCCCGGTGGCGGGCATGACGAGAGAGGTGAGGCGCGATCGTTCGCTCACGATCAGTCCTCGGACAACAATCCCTTGTCGATCGCCGACTGCCGATTCCTGAAAATCGCCATTGCGGTCTTCATCCGCAGGAAGCCGAATTTCGCATAGAACGGCTCGCGGCCGGCGACCGAGTAGAGAATGATCTTGTTGTGTCCTTGCGCCATCGCGAGCAGCCGTTCGACGATCTGCTTCCCGACGCCCGTTCCCTGATAGTTCGGCAGCACCGCGACGTCGCAGAGATAGGCGCAATCGCGCCCGTCGGCCAGGACGCGGCCGGCGCCGACGAGGCGGCCGTCGTCGCGGGCAAAGCATGAGAACATGCTGTTGCCGAACACCAGCTTGAGATCATCGGCGTTCTTGTTGCCGAGCGGCGCGGCCCGATAGAGCGCTTCGAGTTCCTGCCAGTCCACGCCCGCCCAGTCGTCGGTCCAGTCTATCGTCATCGCACCATCTCAACTTTCAAAGGCAACATCGGCTGTGCCGCGCCATACATCAGCGTGCGCCACAGCCATTCAACGGGGCCGTAGCGGTAACGGCCGAGCCACCATTTGCTGAACAGTACCTGCGCGACATAGACGACAATGCCGATCGCAAGCGTGCTCGTGGCGCCGAGACGGCCGAACAGTCCGAGTCCATAGCCGTAGAATATCGAGCTGAAAATCAGCGATTGCATCAGGTAGTTGGTGAAGGCCATACGTCCGAGCGGCACGGCCCAGCCGAGCAAGGTCTTGCCGCTTGCGAGATTGGCAATGCCGATGATGGCCGCAGCATAACCCAGCGCCAGCAGGATGGTGCCCGAGGGATCTGCGAACATGGGGTTCTTGAGAAAGCCGAGGATGGTCAGGGTCGCGCCACTGAGAATTCCGGCGGCGGCGATAACGAACATCAGGCCTTGATGCGGCGTACGCAGGATACCGCTGCGCCAGGCGTAGGCGCCGAGCAGGAACAGCCCGATGGTGCGCGGGAAAATAAAGGCGTGCAGGGAAAGGATGTAAGGCATTTCGCGTAGCCGCAACGCCAGCACATCGGCATATCCGCCCGTGGCGTAGATGCGGTGTTCGTCGGCGACGGCGCGCGCCAGCGTCGACGTGTCGGGGAGCAGGCCATATGGCGGATAGGTCTGCATTAGGAGATACAGCGTCAGAAACGCGATCGCGCCGCATGCCAGCAGCCAGCGCGGCCCCCACAACAGCGGCAGCACGATCAATCCAGCCAGCGCATATTCGGTGAGGATATCGCCGTGCCAGATCAGGCACAGATGGATAAGGCCGATCGCCAGCAGCACCGCCAGCCGGCGCACCATAAGTCGCGGGCGCCAGGGGCTCGCGGCCAGCCGTTCGAACTGGATGGCAAGGCCGACGCCGAACAGCAGCGAGAACAGCGCGAACGCTTTCAGGTCGATGCCAAGTATGAGGATCGTTTCGACGATGCGATCGATCGATGACCCGCTGGCTTTGGCGATCAGGAACTGCTCGAAGATGGAGACGCGGAATCCCATCACGAGGTTCATGGCAAGGACGCCGAACAAAGCGATGCCGCGCAAGGCATCGATGGCGTCGATGCGCCGGGCCGGGTCGACCGGCTTCGGCACCGTGATGCCTTGATCGCTGGAAGGCACGACGTCGTCGGAAGTCATGCGCGATGAATCCAGTTGAAGCCGGCGCGTGGGAAACGCGCCGCTCTACGACAGCCGCATGTCGAGCAGCCGCCGGCTTTCGGTCTTGAGCAGCTTCTTCACCGTGGTGGACGCGGCGATCTCGCCCTGGTTGGCATAGGCCTCGTGGTTCTTTTCGATGTCCTCGAGCCGGTAGAGATAGTTGACCATGACGCCGGCGGATTCGCGCAGGCCCTTCGGCGAGAGGTCGCCGAGCCAGTCGATCTTCTCCAGCCGCGCGCCGTTGCCGATATGGAAGCGGGCCACCGAATCGACCAGCCGGCCCTTCGAGGTGCGAGCTTTCAAGAAATAATGCGCGGCCAGCGGCTCCAGCACGGCCCGAAGTTGCGCGGTCAGTTCCGCATTCTCGAACCAGTCCGGCTTGTCGAGTGCTTCCAGCAGCGTCCGTTCCTCGTCGCTGAGCGGCACATCGTCGGCTTTCTTCAGCCATTGCATGAAGCCCGGTACCGGCGACAGCGTAATGAAGGTGTCGAGCTTCGGCAGTTCCCGTCGCAATTCTTCGACCACCTGCTTGATCAGGAAGCTGCCGAAGGAGATGCCGCCGAGCCCCTTTTGCGTGTTCGAGATCGAATAGAACACGGCGGTGCGCGCGCGCTCGACCGGCACCGGCTGTCGCTCGGCGGCGAGCAGCGGCGCGATCGCGGTCGGGATCGCCTCGGTCAGCGCGACCTCGACGAAGATCAGCGGCTCGTCGTTGAGCTGCGGGTGGAAGAAGGCGTAACAGCGGCGATCGACCGGATCGATGCGGCGGCGCAGATCGTTCCAGTCGCGGATTTCATGCACCGCCTCGTAGCGAATGATCTGTTCCAGAATATTGGCGGGCGTCGACCAGTCGATCCTCCGCAGCACGAGAAATCCCCTGTTGAACCAAGAAGACAGTAGATGGACCATGTCGCGGTCGAGCGCGGCGACGTCCTTGTTGGCCTTCATCAGCGAAAGCAGGTCGGCGCGCATCGCCACCAGATCGCTGGTGCCGCCCGGCGCGCGGTTGAGCCGGCGGATCAATTCCTGCCGCCGCGGCTCGGAAGCGAAGTGAAGGTCGCTGGCGTCGGAGTCGTTCGGCTGGTTGCGCCAGCTCTCGATCGCCTGCGACAGCTTTTCGCGGTCGGGACCGAAATCGCGGGCGATCGCCTCGAAGAAGGTGACGCGTCCGGCGGTGTCGAGATCGTGGTAGCGATCGAGCACCTCGCGCGCCATCGCCGTGCCGGACGCTTCGCCCCGACCCGACAGCAGCGCCTCGCACAACTCGATCAATTCGGATGCATCCTGGCCGTCATCGGACGGCCCGGCACGCCGCAGTAAGGTACGGCCGCGTTCTGATATCGTGGCTAACAGGTCGGAGAAGAAGGCATTGGCCATGAGGCGGGTCGAATCCAGCTGATGCTTTGCGGAAACTTACATGGAATTTAAGGCGGTGCCGATCACAATCAAGATTCCCGGGTCGTCATACCCCGCGCATGCGGGGTATCCAGTACGCCGCGGCCTCTCGATTTCATCGTTAACGGCTCTAGGATACTGGACTACCCGCTTTCGCTGACAATGACGACAATAGGATGTCCTTACCTCGGAATGTCCTTACCTCACGTCTTGCCGGCGAATTCCGTCGGGGTCTTGCCGGTGACCTGGCGGAAAGCATGGGAGAACGCCGGCACACTGGCATAGCCGAGATCCGAGGCCAGCTGCTTGACCGAGACGCCGGCCTCGGTCGACAGCTTCTCGATGGCCGCGGCAATCCGCGCGCGCTGGCACCAGCTCTTGAAGCTCAATTGCGTCTCCGACGAGAACAGCCGCGACAGCGTCCGGACGGAGGTGCCGACCTCGCTTGCCAAGTTCTCGATCTCGTGGTCTGCGGTCGGGTCGGCCAGCACGATATGGGCCGCGCGCCGGCACCGCGGCTCGCGCGGCAGCGGGATGAAGGTTGCGGAGTCCTCGGCGCGGTCGAGCTCCATCATGGCGAGCCGGAGCAAGAGCGCGGTCCGCTCGCCGTGGCTGCGGTCGTCGAACAGGGCCAGGATCGTCTGGTGCAGCAGCGGCGACACCCGCACCACGAATTCCGCTTCGAGGCTGTGGCTGCGCGCCTCGCGCCGCAGCCAGTCGAGCTCGAAATAGAGCGTCCGCATCTCGATATCGGCGAGCACGTCGATCGCATGTTCGGATAAAGCGGGGACCCACACGGCGCGGTCCGGCGGCACCAGCCAGCGGCCCTTCGGCGTCGTCACCTGCATGGTTCCCTTGGCCGCATAGACCAGCTGCGCCTCGCGGTGCATGTGGGTCTCGATCCGAAAGCCCTTCCGATAGCTGTGGGCGATCATGTGGATGCCGTCGCCGGTCGAGGTGCGGCGCCCGATAATTGCGGCAATTGGCTTTTCGGCGATATTCATTGGCGACATCCCGTCAGGACTACCCCGTATAACCTAATTCGCAACATAGCGGGATTCGGGAATCGACCATGAACAGCCCCTCCAGGGTGATCACCTTTGTCAACGCCGCCCATTTTATCGACCATTATGCGATGCTGATCTTTGCCGCGGCTGTCATCATCATGGGGCCGGCGCTCGGCATGGCCTATTCGGAACTGCTGCCGTACGCCACCCCGGGCTTCGTCGCTTTCGGCGCCGGCTCGCTCGTCACCGGCTGGCTCGGCGACCGCTGGAGCCGCCGCCACATGATGGTGATCTTCTTCATCGGCATCGGCGCCTCAATGATCTCGGTCGGCTTCGTCTCGAGCCCGCTGCAGCTCGGCGCGGCGCTGCTCGCAATCGGCCTGTTCGCCTCGATCTATCATCCGGTCGGCACCGCGATGATCGTATCCTATGCCGACAAGCTCGGCCGCGAGATGGGGTTGAATGGCGTCTGGGGCAATCTCGGCGTCGCATCGTCCGCGCTGGTCACCGGCGTAATCGGGCAATATCTCGGCTGGCGCGCGGCCTTCATCATCCCGGGGATCATCACGATCCTGCTCGGCATCGCCTTCGCGCTGATGGTGGTGCATGAGGACCGCACCGGCACCAAACAGGCCGCGGCGCAGGCGCGCGTGGCCAAGCAGGATATGTGGCGGGTGCTGCTGGCGCTGTTGATCGTGGTGATCGCGATCTCCACGACCTTCAACGCCATCACGGTCGCGATGCCAAAACTGTTCGCCGAGCGGCTGGCCGGCCTGACCGACAGCCCGGCAATGCTCGGGATCATTGCGGCCGGCGTCTATGTCTTCGGCGCGATGACGCAATACACGATCGGCAAACTGATCGATCGTTATTCGCTGAAGACCGTGATGCTGCCGCTGTCGTTCCTGCTGGCGCCGTTCATGTATTTTGCGGCGACGCTGTCCAACCTGCCGCTAATCATCGCCGCCATCGGCATCGTGATGGGCGCGTTCGGCCAGGTCACCGTCAACGACGCCATGGTCGGCAAATACACGACAGAGGAATGGCGCTCGCGCGCCTATTCGGTGCGCTATTTCGTCGGCTTCACCGCGGCTGGCGCTTCCGTCGGCCTCGTTGCATGGCTTTACGAACGGGGCGGCTTCGTCACCATGCTGCAGGCGTTCGGGGCGCTGTGCCTGCTCGTGATCGTCGCGGCGCTCATCCTGCCGCAGGAGATCAAGGTGCCGGCGGTGCGATCGGCGCCCTGATGGCCGGCCGGCGGTGTCATCAGATTGTCATCGGCAGCTGCCCGCGACGATTTGTTGCGGCGCAATAGCCAGAGAGAACGTAACTAGATCAAACAGAGCACTTGACCATGGCTACCCTCCTTGTGTGAGGTGCGCCCATGACCCGAATCCGGCTTTTCCTTTGCATCATTGCGATCTCAATGCCGTCGCTGGCCGCCGCGCAGCAGGCCATGAAGTTCGAAGAGGCTGCGGCCATGCTGGCCGCGAGCTGCGGCAAGGACATCGATGACAACTGCCGTGGCGTCAATCTCGACGCGACGCGGCTGCGGGAGTGCCTCGGCCGCAACCAGGACGTGGTGTCGGCGAAGTGCAAGGCTGATTATCCGCAGGCGCTCGGTGCCATCCAGGCGCGCATCACCGCGCGCACCTCGCTCGTCAAGCTCTGCAATTGGGAGTTAAACAAGCTGTGCGGCGAGGTCCGGACCGATCCCGTCAGGGGCCTGCAATGCCTCCTGGATTCCACCAAGAAGGCGACCCCGAACTGCAACAAGGCGATCAGCGCAGCGGGGTATCGCTGATGCAGGGGGTAAGGAAGTTGCGCGGCCTCGGTCTCTTGCTGGGCGTCACGGCCCTGTCTGTCTTGTCGATCGCGGCGGCGGATGCGCAGACCGCGACCTCGACGGCTGACATCATCGAAAAGCTCGCCGTCGACGGCGAGGCGGATATCGACATCGCCGCCTTGCGCCAGCAAGCCGCCGATCGCATCAAGGCGAGGGCGGATGCCCAGCCGCAGAAGCGGCCGCCGATCGCGCCGCAACTCACGAAGCTGCCGCAGGTCCGTTTCGATGTCGTGTTCGACCAGGATTCTTCGCTGATCCGGCCGGCATCCTACCAGACCATCGGCAGCATCGCCGACGCGCTGACCGATCCGAAAACGCGGCCCTACCGCTACCTGATCGTCGATCATGTCGAATCGGCCGGCCGGCGCGACCACAATCTGATCCTGAGCCAGCGGCGCGCGGAATCGATCCGCGACGTACTGGTCAACACCTTCAAGGTCTCGCCAAAGCGTCTGCTGGCGCTTGGGCTTGGCGAGGAACAGTTGCAGGATGTCAACCGTCCGCCGTCGCCGGCCAATGCGCGCGTCCAGATCATCGCGATCGGCAAGTTCGAAACCGAGCCGCCCAAGCCGGCAACGCCGGCGGCGGCGCCAAAGAGCGGGGCGGCAAAGAAGAAGCGCTGAATCATCCGCGACAAGGATGAATGCGACGCCAGCGACCGGCTGGGGGAGGAGCACCTGATGTTCAATCAACTCGCGCCGCGCATGGCCGGCGTCTTCCTGGGATGGACAGTGATGATGACGGCGCCCGCCGCTGCAGATGCGTTGAAGGATGAGATCGCGCCGACCGGCAAGCTGCGGGTGGCGATTGCGATCAGCCCGGCCGGCGGCGCCTTCTGGTCGACCAAGACCGAAACCGGCTTTGCCGGCGTGCCGGTCGATCTCGGCAAGGCGATGGCCGAGCAGCTCGGCGTCTCGGTCGAATATGTGCCGCACAACAATTCCGGACAGATCGTCGATGCGGTAACCAAGGGCACCTGGGACATCACCTTCCTGCCGAAAGATCCGGAGCGCGAGGGCAGGATGGCGTTCGGGCCGATCTACGAAGTCGCCGACGCGACCTACATCGTCAAGCCCGGCTCGGCGGTTACTAATTTTGCAACGCTCGACCAAGCGGGCGTCAAGGTCGCTGCCGTCAACAACACGACGACGATGCGCGGCGCCATCGCGCATCTGAAGAATGCCAAGGTGACGGGCTATCAGACCTACGACGAGATTTTTGGTCTTCTCAAGAACGGCGAGATCGATGCGTTCGCGCTGTCGCGCGACCAGCTCAACGCCATGGCCAAGCAGATCCCGGGCACCCGCGTGCTGGACGAAACGTTCAAGCAAACGGTGACGGCGGTTGCGGTGCCGCCGAACCGTCCGCTGTCGCTCGCCTTCGCGGTCAAATTCCTCAACGAGGCGATCGCCAACGGCACGCTGCGCAAGGCCTATGACAATAACGGCCTGAAGGACCGGCCGGTGCGGACGCAGACGAATTAGAAGCTTGCTCCGCTGTCGTCCCGGCGAACGCCGGGACCCATAACCACAGGGGTATGTTGTTAGAAGAAGCTGGAGTCCCAGCGTTCGCAAAACTTTGTCCTGTGGCTATGGGTCCAGGATCGGCGCTCGCTGTGCTCGCTTGTCCGGGACGACAGCGAGTTTGCGGATTCAGATTTCAAGAACTCGCCGCCATCATTGCAATGACGGGGAAGCATGCACACAGGAGAGCATTGCGCGGCATCTGTGCAACTGCACAAATTCAGGGCACCTCACAAAACCCCGATGTTTTACGGCCCAATGGCTAAGCCACGGGAATAATGGAGGATTTCTGCATCGTCGTGTTGGCACATCGATTGCTTAATCTATCTCAGTCAATGACGACTGCCGTCCGTTCGGACTGCCACGGCCAGCGTTGGCCGATGGTGCTGGGATTATGCAGCCTCAGATGAGGCGCTTCGAGCAGTCTTCGAGGCCACCTACGATAGCTCGCGCATCCCAAAGTCCCTGATCGGGCGTGACCTCGCGTCATTCTGTGCCGTGCAAAGCCGGCGCGGAATTTCGTCGCGCGTTTGGACGGCAAGATTTTTTCAGTCAATCGGTGCACGGCTGTGCAGCATCCGGCGCGCTTCAACGTTGTCTCGAACAAGGGAACACAGGAATGGCCTATCTCGCGCCTTCGGAATTCGTGACCAAGATGGTCGACGCCGGAGAATCCAAGATCTTCATGTCGACGCGCGATACGGTCATCCGCGCCTACATGGCCGGTGCGCTGTTGACGTTGGCAGCCTGGTTCGCCGTCACGATGAGCGTCAACACGGGACAGCCGATCATCGGCGCGCTGCTATTCCCGGTCGGCTTCTGCATGCTCTATCTGTTCGGCTTCGACCTGCTCACCGGCGTATTCGTTCTGTGTCCGCTGGCGCTGATCGACAAGCGCCCGGGCGTCACCCTCGGCGGCGTACTGCGCAACTGGGGTCTTGTCTTCATCGGCAACTTCGGCGGCGCTTTTACTGTCGCGACGATGGCGGCGATCGTCACTACCTTCGGATTCTCGGCGCCGCCCGACAAGGTCGGCATCGCGCTTGGCCATATCGGTGAAAGTCGCACGGTGGGTTATGCCGCGCACGGCGCAGCCGGTATGTTGACGCTGTTCGTCCGCGGCATGCTCTGTAACTGGATGGTGTCGGCGGGCGTCGTCGGCGCGATGATCTCCACCACGGTCCCCGGCAAGGTGCTGGCGATGTGGATGCCAATCATGCTGTTTTTTGCGATGACCTTCGAGCACTCGATCGTGAACATGTTTCTGTTCCCGGCAGGCCTGCTGCTCGGCGGCAAGTTCACCTGGTTCGACTATATCTTCTGGAACGAGATCCCGACCGTCGTCGGCAACCTCGTCGGCGGCCTCGCCTTCACCGGACTGACGCTGTACACGACCCACGTCAAAACAGCTCCGAAGCGCGCTGCCTCGGAGCAGGCGAATTCTTCGCGCTTGGCGGCTTGATCTTTCGATCCGGATGGGCCTCCTCTCGTCACCGGGAGAGGCCCATTGCCGTGAAAGCCGGGAATGCCGCGCGAGCTGAAAATATCGGTCGGACAATTCTCCGATAAGGGAGCCAAGGAAACCAATCAGGATTTCCATGGCGTCCTCATCCCGGACGAGCCGCTGCTCAGTCTCAAGGGCATTTCCGTCGTGCTGGCCGACGGCATCAGCACCAGCAAGGTCTCCAGGATCGCCGCGGAATCGGCGGTCAAGGGGTTTCTGACCGACTACTACTGCACCTCGGAATCCTGGTCGGTGCGCACCTCGGCGCAGCGCGTGCTGGAGGCGACCAATTCCTGGCTGCATTCGCAGACACGCAGCCAGTACGCCTATGACAAGGACCGCGGCTACGTCTGTACGCTGTCCGCCCTGGTCATCAAGTCGACCACGGCGCATCTGTTTCACATCGGCGATTCCCGCATCTATCGTCTCTCCGGCAACACGCTGGAGCAGCTGACCAACGACCACCGCATCGTCATTTCCTCACAGCAGAGCTATCTCGGCCGCGCGCTCGGCGTAAATCCGCAGATCGAGATCGACTACCAGATGCTGCGGATCGAGCCGGGCGATGTCTTTGTGCTCGCAACCGACGGCATCTACGAGCATCTCAGCGCCCGGCGCATTGCAAAGGCTGTGAACGAAGGCGGCGCCGATCTCGACGCCGCCGCGAAGGCGATCGTCGAGCAGGCCTTTGACGCCGGCAGCACGGACAATCTCACCGTCCAGATCGTCCGCGTCGATGAGGTGCCCGACGGCGCCGCAGCCGAAGTGTTCGCGCAGGCCACCGAGTTGCCGCTGCCGCCGCTCTTGGAAGCGCGGCAGGTTTTCGACGGTTACCGCATCGTCCGGGAGCTGCACGGCTCCAGCCGCAGCCACATCTATCTTGCCGTCGACATCGAGACCGGCGCCGTCGTCACCATCAAGATTCCCTCGATCGACCTGCGCGACGACCCCGCCTACCTCAAGCGCTTCATGATGGAGGAGTGGGTGGCACGGCGGATCGACAGTCCGCATGTGCTCAAGCCTTGCCTGTTGCAGCGCAAGCGCAATTTCCTCTATGTCACGACGGAATATATCGACGGGCAGACGCTGACGCAGTGGATGATCGACAATCCGAAACCGAGCCTTGAAACCGTGCGCGGCATCGTCGAGCAGATCGCCAAGGGCCTGCGCGCCTTTCACCGCAAGGAGATGCTGCACCAGGACATCCGGCCCGACAACATCATGATCGACGGCACGGGCACCGTGAAGATCATCGATTTCGGCTCGACGAAGATCACCGGCGTCATCGAGGCCGAGCCGTCGGGCATGCACAGCGACATTCTCGGCACCCAGCAATATACCGCGCCCGAATATTTTGTCGGCGAACGGGCGACGACGCGCTCCGACCTGTTTTCGCTGGGCGTCATCACCTATCAGATGCTGACCGGAAAATTGCCCTATGGCGGGCAGATCGCCAACGCACGGACGCGCTCGCAGTTCAACAAGCTGGTCTACCGCCCGGCCTCGCATGGCGATCGCGACATCCCGCAATGGATCGACGGCACGCTGGAGAAAGCCGTGCACCCTAATCCCCTCAAGCGCTATGACAGCTTTTCGGAATTCTTGTTCGACCTGCGTCATCCCAACGCGAATTACGTCTCGACCTCGTCGACCCCGCTGATCGAACGCAATCCGCTGCTGTTCTGGAAAAGCACGACCGTCGTGCTGGCGCTCGCACTGATCGTGCTGTTGGCCATGCAGCACATGCATCGGTAGTTGCTGTCATGCCCCGCTTCAGGCGGGGCATCCAGTACTCCGAGTCGTCAGTTTTCTTTCACAATACCGGCTACGAGGTACTGGATCGCCCGATCAAGTCGGGCGATGACATCGCTGGTTAGTTCGTCGCGCCCGCCGCAATCGGATCAAGCCCGCTCTTGACGATTTCGCCGCGCGCCGCCGGTGACGCAAGAAACTTGATCAGCGCCTTGCCCGCTTCAGGCTCCTTGGAGACGCTGGCGATGCCGGCGGAGAACACGGTGATCTTCTGCAGTTCATCCGGCAGCGGGCCGATGATGTCGATGCCTTCCACCGGCTTCAACTCGCTCATCTGCTGGAAGCCGATCTCGGCCTCGCCATGTGCGACGATCTCGCCGACCGGGGTTGCCGGAATTTTCCGCGCCTTGCCCTCCATCTCCTGCTTGATGCCGAGCTTATCGAACATCTCGGTCGAAACGTAGACGCCGCTGGCGCTGTCGGAATAGGCGATGGTCTTGGCCGCGAGCAGCGCCCGCTTCACCGCATCCGCCGTCGAGATATCCGGCTTCGGCGCACCCGACTTCACGGCAACGGCGATCGGCGATTTGACGAGATCGACGCTGGTCCCGGCGGTCACCTTGCCTTTCTTGGCGAGATCTTCGAGCGCATAGCCGACCATGATCAACACATCTGCCGGCTCGCCGCGCTCCAGCCGCACCGGGATGGCGTTGGTCGTCGTGCCCATCGAGGGCCCATAGGCAGTCAACACCTTGTGGCCGGTGGCCTTTTCGAATTCCGGCACCAGCGCCTTATAGGCGGCCGACAACCCGCCCGAGATCATCACCCGCACCTCGGCGGCAGTGGCCGTGACTGATAGCAGCAAGCTGCCGACAATGGCGAGCGCGAGGGTGTGACGAATTTTCGAAAGCCGCATGATGATTCCTCCCGGGACGACTCTTGAGCGGTCGGCCTTGGGAGGGTTTTACAGCGGGAGGGGGAAGGCGGCTAGTGCCGCGCGTCGGCCGTGCGTAGGGTGGGCAAAGGAGCGAAGCGACGTGCCCACCATTATCGCTTCGATTGCTGATGCATGTGGTGGGCACGCTACGCTTTGCCCACCCTACGGCGTCGCGCGCGAAGCACCCCTCACGAATTCACATGCACGAAATCCCGCAGCAGCGGGTAGATCTCGTTATTCCACTTCTTCCCCGAAAACACGCCGTAATGGCCGACGCCAGCCTGCATGTGGTGCACCTTGCGATAGGCGCGCACCCCGGTGCAGAGATCCTGCGCCGCCAGCGTCTGGCCGATCGAGCAGATATCGTCCTTCTCGCCCTCGACCGTCATCAGGCCCATGCGCCGGATCGAGGCCGGGTCGACCTTCCGTCCCCGATGCATCAGTCTGCCCTGCGGCAGCAGGTGCTCCTGAAACACGTCGCGTACCGTCTCGATGTAGAACTCCGCCGGCAGGTCCATCACCGCAAAATATTCATCGTAGAAGTTCTTGATGATGGCGGCCTTCTCGCGCTCGCCTTTCGCCAGATGATTGGCTAGGTCGATGTGCTGCTTGATATGACGCTCCAGGTTCATCGAGACGAAGGCGGTGAGCTGCACGAACCCGGGATAGACCCGGCGGAAAGCGCCCTTGCACTGCACCGGCACGTAGTTGATCAGGTTTCTTTCGAACCATCGGAGCGGCTTGCTCTTGGCGAATTCGTTGACCTTGGTCGGCTGGACCCGGGTGTCAATCGGCCCGGCCATCAAGGTCAGCGTGGCCGGGCGGGCGGGGTGATTATCCTCGGACATGACGGCGGCGGCAGCCAGCGCCGAGACCGATGGCTGGCAGATCGCCACCATGTGCGCGCGCGGCCCGATCTTGTCGAGAAAGGTGATGAGGTGATCGGTGTAGTCCTCAAGGCCAAAGCGACCATGGCCAAGCGGAATGTCGCGGGGATTGTGCCAGTCGGTGATGTAGACGTCATGGTCCTGCAGCAGCGTCTTCACGGTGCCGCGCAGCAGCGTCGCGAAATGGCCGGACATCGGTGCCACCAGCAAGAGGCGCGGTTGCTCGGGCCCATTTTCCTTCTTGAAGTGCAGCAACGAGCCGAACGGCGTGGCGAAGCTGACCTCCTCGGTCACCTCCAGCTCCCGGTTGCCGACCAGTACGCTGTCGATGCCATAGGCTGGCCGGTCATAGGTGAGGGAGGAGCGCGAGATCAGTTCGAGCGCGGCGGAAAGCCGGCCGAACAGCCGGTCGGAGACGCCCTGCGGCACCAGATTGAGATATTTCAACGCCGACGACGCTCCGGTCCGCCATGGCGCCGTGAGGTCCATGTGGTTCTGGTAGGCCTGGTACATCATTGACATCATTCACATCAGCCCCTGTCGCCCTCGGCCATGCAATATCGACGCCAGAGCGGGGCACACTGCCTCCTAAACTGGCACGTGGCTTGCTGGTAAAATGGCCCGGTGCACAGGGCTTCAGCGGCGCGGTGCGGCCGGCTGCCCAGGGGGGGCAGGGGACGTTTCGCGTTTGAGGGAAGGCCATATGGCGAAGACCACACTGACCATCAGCAGCAAGAACTATTCGTCCTGGTCGCTGCGCGGCTGGCTGCTGGCGAATTTCGCGGGGCTCGAATTCGAGGAGGTGGTCACCGCCCCGGACGATGCGTCGGCGCGGGCGGAAATCCTGCTGCTGTCCTCGTCGATCCTGGTGCCCTGTCTGCGCCACGACGGAGCCACCATCTGGGACACGCTGGCGATCGCGGAATATCTCAACGAGATCAGGCCGGAGGCTGGGCTGTTGCCGGCGGACCGCATCCGGCGCGCGCATTGCCGCTCGATCTGCGGCGAAATCCATTCCGGCTTCACCACGCTGCGCGCCTCACTCCCGGTCAACCTGAAGGGCCATTTCCCGGGCTTCAAGATCTGGTCGCGCGCGCAGGCCGACATCGACCGGGTCTGCACCATCTGGCACGATTGCCTCAAGGTGTCGGGCGGGCCGTTCCTGTTCGGCATGCGCACCATGGCGGACGCAATGTACGCACCCGTCGTTACCCGCTTCATGACCTATGACGTGAAGCTCGAACCTGCCCTTGCCGCCTACGCCGCTACCATCATGGCGATGCCCGAGATGCAGGAATGGATTGCGGCCGCCAAGGCCGAGCCGAGCGAGATTGAAGAGCTCGAGGTCGAATATTAGGCATGCTTGGCGGGCCTTGCCCGTCTGAGAGGCTCAGCCAGCAAGCAGGCCCTGCTCAAACCGGTGCCAGCCGCCAACGGCGTGCGGCCGGGTCTGCCGGTGGCTTTCCACATGCCATCAGATCCCGATTCCTGTCTCCGGCCAGACCGTTCAGCGCATCGGCGCCGATGTCGTCGCCACCACGGGCCGCGGCTGGCGCGGATTTCGCATGGCAGCATGCAGGCGTGAACGCGACGATGCGAGGCTGCCGAAAATTTGGACGCACTTCGCGCGTGGTCCGCGTTCTCGCAAGCGAGAACCGTGGAGGCTCCAATGAACAAGCAGGCCGTCGTCAGTAAGTTCTCCCACGTCAAACCCGGCGATACCGAGTTCAAGGGCGGAGGTCTGCGCGACCTCTTCCTGTATCGCGATCTCGGCATTGCGGATGCCACCGGCGGGCAGGTGATCTGCCATCTGGTCAGGGCAAACCCCGATCTGCCTCCCGAGGAGGGCACCGGCTGGCATCGCCACGATTGCGAATTCCAGATCGTCATCATGACCAAGGGCTGGGCCCGCTTCATGTATGAGGACAATTCGACTTTGGTGCAGGCCGGCGACGTCGTGCACCAGCGGCCCGGTATCACGCATGACCTCTACGACTACTCGGAGGACATGGAGTACCTCGAGATCGTCAGCCCGGCCGATTTCAAGACCGTCGACGTGCCGCCGGCCGTCGACAAGGTGCCGCCGCCGACGCCGTGGAGGTGACCGACATGTCGTCCCCCGAGGAGTTAACGCTTGTCCTCGGCCGCTGGCTGCGGCCGATCGTGCTCATCCTTGATGTTGTGCGTTGGCTCGGCTGGCGGCCGACATCTAGCCGTGAACAGCAGCGTACGGCGCTCGATCACTGATTCGGGCGCGGTTCGTTCCGCCCGCGTTCCGAACCTTAACAATCGACCGCATTCCCGTCGCATTCTGGCACAATGCGAGCTCAAATCGGGCTGAGCCTGCGATGCTTCAGGCCGCACCGGAGCGCGGCAGCCGCCAACCGACCACCGTAGCCTCGACCATCCCGCCGGTCCTGTCATTGCGCCACCGTCCATCGATCCAGCGGCAGGCAAAGGGCAGTTGATAGGTTCCGCTGTGATCCTCGCAAAGTACCTCGAGCGGCAGGTCCGGCGGCGGGTCTCCGTTGCCATCGAACTGCGCCAGCCGCTTTTCACGCGTTGCCATACAATCAATCTCCACTGCCGCGGACGCCCAAATGTGTCTGGGCCCGCGGCTAAATCCATCCACCGTTAAGGGGATGAAGCACAACGCCTGAATGAGGTATCAGTATGGTATCTCTGGGGTCGGAAACCTGCTTCGCGCAAATTGCTGTGATAGGCGTTCCGCCCCGGAATCCGACGCTTTGCAACGAGGATTTTGATGATTGCCCCGCCCGCCAGGATCACCTTCTCAACTTTCGCGCTGCTGAGCGTCCTGATGCCAGCGACCGCTGATGCGCAGGACGTTCCCGGCATCGAAATCTGCACCGTCGAAAAGACCATGGAACGGCGCACCTCGTGCCTGCAGAGCAATGTCGATTTCCTGCAGAAGACGATCACCAAGCTTACGACCGAGCATCAGCAGAAGCTGGATGCCGCCAATCGGCAGATCGAGGCGCTGAAGGCCGCGGTCATAAGCCTGCAAAAGGTCGTCGGCGAATTGCAGGCGGCGCAGAACAAGGCGGCGGAAGACGCGAAGAAAGCCGCCGCGCCCGCGGCAAAGGATGTAACGCCAGCCGCAAAGGATGGCGCGCCGGCAAAGGACAGCGCGAAGTAGTGCTGCTGCGTCCGCGCCGCTCCACCTCCTCACCATGAGGGGCACGAGCGAAGATAGAAGGCGCTACGACACGCGGTACTGCTCCATCACGGCCATGTCCGGCTCGTAGCCGAGACCCGGTCCTTGGGGCATTTCGACATCGCCATTGGCATCGACGTCAATGCGGCCGCGCCACAGGCACGCGGCGCGCTTCATCGAGAACACCTCGACGAAGCTTGAATCGTCGCGCAGCGACATCAACTGCAATGTCGCCAAAAAGCCCGGCCCGAAATATGGCGAATGCGGCGCGAGCCTGACGCCGAGCTGGTCGGCGAGATCCGCGACCTTCAGATACTCCGTGATGCCGCCAACCTTGATGACGGAGGGCTGCGCATGGCTTACGGCACCGGCCTGCATCATCTGCCTGAACTGGTGGACCGTGCAGGCGTTCTCGCCGGCTGCCACGTTGAGCCCGCCCTTGCTCCGCACTTCGGCCAGCGTTGCAAAATCTTCCGGGGGCCACACCGGCTCCTCGAGAAACAGCGGCGTGGCATCGCGGCAGGAATGCGCAAACGCGATCGCCTCATCGCCACTTAGCGGACAGTTCATGTCGACCATCAGCGGAATATCGGGGCCGATCGCCTGCCGCGCGGCGAACACCGCAGGCGTCGTCGTCTCATGCAATTTGATTGCCTTGTAGCCCTGCCGCAGCGCCGTCTCGCATTCGCGCGCGATCAGCTCGGGCTTGCCGATCCGGAGCAGACTGGCATAGGCGGGAATCCGCGTGCGCTTGATCTCGCCGATCAATCGGTGCAACGGCACGCCCTTCGCCTTGGCGGCAAGATCCCACAAGGCGATATCGAGCGCCGATATCGCAAACATCGTGATGCCATAGCGGCCGAACAGATGCAGGTTGCGCTGGATCTGCTCCATGAAGGCGGGGATACCTGCTGCATCCGGGACCTCTTGACCTTGCGCCTGCGGCGCAATCATCTCCTCGATCGCGGCATAGCTTGTCCGCGGGCAGACATAGGCAAAGGCATCGCCCCAGCCGGTGATGCCGGCATCGGTGGAAATCTCGACCATGACGATTTCCAATGCCGAGATGGCAGAGGCTCCCTGCTTGAAGCTCGCGACCCCCGCATCGTAGGGAATGCGGATATGATGCGCCCGGACGTTGGTGATCAGCATGGGGTTCCCCAGGATGGTGGGAGGACCGCGGCATCATAACAAAATCGCCGGTTCCCGATATGGCTCGATGAGCGTCATGGTGTGCGGCAAGGTGAGAGCAAGGACTGTCAAACGAAGCGCGCGACGTCAGCTCATGATGCCGTGGCTTCGTAGGAAGGCTGCCAGTCATGAATCCAGCCCAGAAGGCGCTCTGGTACGTTGAGGGCCATCTCTCGGATGCGCTCACGCTCGATGAGATCGCAGCCGTCGCCGGCGTCTCGCGCTTTCACCTGGTGCGGGCGTTTGCCGAGGCGACCGGCATGCCGGTCATGCGCTATGTGCGCACCCGTCGCCTGACCAAGGCGGCCCGCGCGCTCGCCAAGGGGGCGCCGGACATTCTCACGCTGGCGCTGGATGCGGACTACGGCTCCCACGAGGCATTCACCCGCGCGTTCCGCGACCATTTCGGCGTCACGCCTGAATCGGTGCGCGCCGCAACGTGCCTCGACAAGCTCAGACTACAGGAGCCGATCATGATGGACTCGACCCCCGCGACCAACCTGCAACCGCCGCGCTTCGCGACCGCCAAGGCCCTGCTCGTTGCCGGCGTCGGCGAGCGCTACAATCACTGCGACAATGGCGGCGCCAACATTCCCAACCAGTGGCATCAGTTCCACCAGAAGGTCGGCAATATTCCCGACCGCGTCGGCAACATCGCCTATGGCGTCTGCTGCAACGGTGACGATTCCGGCAATTTCGATTACATCGCCGGCGTCGAGGTCGCCGATTTCTCCGACCTGCCGCGCGAGTTTTCGCGCGTGCGGATACCCGAGCAGAAGTACGCAGTGTTCAGCCACGCCGAGCACATCTCGACTATTCGCCGCACCGTCAGCGCGATCTGGAATCATTGGCTGCCGCAGTCCGGCCTTAAGGTCGCCGACGCACCGAACTTCGAGCGCTACGACGAGAAGTTCGATCCGGCCACCGGCAATGGCGGGCTGGAGATCTGGGTGCCGGTGCAATAGCGATTGCACCGAGGCCCACGATTGCACCGCTTCCGCAATGCTGCCCTGCGCGGCGGGTGCCTGCTGTTGCTTGGCAAGCGAAACCAGCTTTGCCATAACCAGCGCGACAAGAAACGTTGCGCGTGCGGGGACCGGGCCAAAATCCTCCTGCAGCCAAGCCAGCCGGGAGGATTTCATGGCCGATATCCGCGTTCTCGCCACTGACCTGGAGTTTCCTGAAGGGCCGGTGGTGATGCCGGACGGCTCCGTGGTGCTGGTCGAAATCCGCGGGAAGCGGCTGACACGGGTTTATCCGGACGGGCGGAAAGAGGTGGTGGCGCAGATTCCCGGCGGACCCAACGGCGCCGCGCTGGGCCCCGACGGCAAGATGTACATCTGCAACAATGGTGGCTTTAGCTGGATTCCCACCGGGAAGATGATCATGCCGGGGCCGCAACCCGACGATTATCAGGGCGGCTCGATCCAGCGCGTCGATCTGCAGAGCGGCCAGGTTGAGACCGTCGTCGACAAATGCGGCGAGCACGGCCTGCGCGGGCCGAACGACCTGGTGTTCGACAAGCATGGAGGGCTCTGGTTCTCGGAGCTCGGCAAGCGACGCGCCCGTGAGATGGATGTCGGCGGGATGTACTATCTGAGGCCCGGCCTGAAGGAGATCGTCGAGGTCGTGCACGGCGTGCTGCCCGCCAACGGCATCGGGCTGTCGCCCGACGAGAACACCGTCTACATCGCGGAGACGCCGACCGCGCGTCTCTGGGCTTACGATCTATCCGCGCCCGGCACGCTGAAGCCACGCGAGGTGATCTATCGCGGCGAGCGCGGCAAGCCGATCGCGGGCCTCGGCGGCTACCAGATGTTCGACTCGCTGGCAGTGGAGGCGAACGGGAACGTCTGCGTGGCGACGCTGGTGTCGGGCTGCATCTCCGTGATCGCGCCCGATGGCACGCTGGTCGAGCAGGTGCCGACCGGCGACCGCGTCACCACCAACATTGCCTTCGGCGGGCCGGAGCTGAAGACGGCGTACATCACGCTGTCGGGCAAAGGCGAGCTGGTCGCGATGGACTGGCCGCGGCCGGGGCTGGCGTTGAATTTTTTGAACAGATAGTACGCGGCAGATGCTAACCCCGTCATTGCGAGCGTAGCGAAGCAATCCATGCCGCCACGTGAGGATAGATGGATTGCTTCGCTGCGCTCGCAATGACGCGGATGGCACTGGAGAATTAAATGGCTTTTCTTGAACCGGTAACCCTGCAAGGCGCACACGCCCGCCTCGAGCCGCTGTCGCACGACCACGTCGATGGTCTCGTCGAGGCGGTGTCGGACGGCGAGCTGTGGAAGCTCTGGTACACCGCGATTCCGACCGCCGAAAACATGAAGAAGGAGATCGACCGCCGCCTCGGCCTTTTCGCGGCGGGCTCGATGCTGCCGTTCACCGTGTTCGACGCCGACGGCAAGATCGCGGGCATGACGACCTATATGAACGTCGATGCCGCCAACCGCCGCGTCGAGATTGGCTCGACCTGGTACGCCAAGCGCGTGCAGCGCAGCGCGCTCAATACGCAGTGCAAACTGCTTTTGCTGACGCACGCCTTCGAGGAGCTTGATTGCATTGCGGTCGAGTTCCGCACGCATTTCTTCAATCACCAGAGCCGGCGCGGCATCGAACGCCTGGGTGCCAAGCAGGATGGTATCCTGAGAAGCCACCAGATCGCGCCGAACGGCACGTTGCGCGACACCGTGGTTTACAGCATCATCGCCAGCGAATGGCCGACGGTAAAGGCGCATCTGAACTACCAACTCAACGACAAGCCGCGGTAACGAAGCCGCGCCAGAAGCGAGACGATGGAAACGTTCGATTATGTGATTATCGGCGCGGGCTCCGCGGGCAGCGTGCTCGCCAACCGGCTGGGTGAGGACACCACGAGCCGCATCTGCGTGCTCGAAGCGGGCGGCAAGGACTGGCATCCCTACATCCACCTGCCGGCCGGCTTCATCAAGACGTTCCACATGAAGAGCGTGAACTGGGCCTATCAGCAGGAGGTGGGCCCGTGGACCGGCGGGCGTAGCATCTATGCGCCGCGCGGCAAGACGCTGGGCGGATCGTCGTCGATCAACGGCCACATCTACAATCGCGGCCAGCGCCAGGACTTCGACACCTGGGCGCAGCTCGGCAATCGCGGCTGGGGCTATCCGGACATATTGCCCTATTTCAAGCGGCTGGAACGCCGTGTCGGTGAGTGCGACGAAACCTATCGCGGCCGTGACGGCAGCCTGACCGTCACCACCATGGACTGGCAGGATCCGCTGTGCGAAGCCTTCATGGAGGGCGCCGTCAGCCTCGGGATTCCGCGCAATCCTGACTACAATGGCTCGACCCAGGAGGGCGTGTCCTACTGCCAGCGCACCATCCAGAACGGCCTGCGCATGAGCGCCGCAAAGGCGTTCCTGCATCCGGCGCGCAAGCGCGGCAATGTCGACGTGCGCACCCATGCGCATGTCACCAACATCATCTTCGAAGGCAAGCGCGCGGTCGGCGTGCGCTATCTCCGGGGCGGCAAGGGCGGCACGCCTGTCGAGGTGCGCGCCAGCAAGGAAGTCATTCTTTCCGGCGGCGCCTATAACTCGCCGCAGGTGCTGCAACTGTCCGGCGTCGGCTCGCCGGACCTCTTGCAATCGCACGGCATCGAGGTCCGTCACGCGCTGCCGGGCGTTGGCGAAGGCCTGCAGGACCACTACGCGCCGCGCTCGGTCGCGCGTGTCAAGAACATCAAGACCATCAACGAACTCAGGCGCGGCCTCAGCCTCTGGGTCGAGGCGCTGAAATGGGCGACCACACGGCGCGGCCTGCTGTCGCTGTCGCCGACCATGGTCTATTGCTTCTGGCATTCCGGCGAGACCACGGAAAGCTCGGACCTGCAGCTCACCTTCACGCCGGCAAGCTACAAGGAAGGTGTGCAGGGCCAGCTCGAGGACGAGCCCGGCATGACGGTCGCCTCCTGGCAGCAGCGGCCCGAAAGCCGCGGCTATGTCCGGATCCGCTCGGCCGACCCGTTCGCGCCGCCGATCATCCAGACCAACTACCTCGTCGAGGAGCTCGATCGCCGCGTCGTCGTCGCCGGCATGAAGCTGGCGCGCCGGCTGCTCGCCTCAAAACCGCTGGCGCCCTATTACGCCTATGAGGATTTCCCTGGGCCGAAGGTGCAGAGCGACGACGAATTCCTCGCCGCCGCCACCGAGCGCGGCACCACCACTTTCCATCCCGGCTGCACCTGCCGGATGGGGCCGGCCGACGCCAAATGGGCTGTGGTCGACGATGAGTTGCGCGTGCACGGCTTGCAGGGCCTGCGCGTCGTCGACGCCTCGATCATGCCGCGCATGATCTCCGCTAACCTCAACGCCTCGACGCTGATGATCGCCGACAAGGCCTCCGACATGATCCGCGGCAAGACCGCGCTGGAGGCGGTACGGTTCCCGGTGTCGGCCTAGCATCGGCTCGCGGCGTATGGCGTTCGCGATCAAGGCCGAGATTTCCGATCCGCGGCGGAAGACGTTCGCGTTGTCAGCGCAAAAGACCATGTACGGCGGCAAGCATATTGCCAAGGGCGACACGGTTTTTCTGTTCGCAAGTGAGAACGAGGGCGGGCAGGGCCTCGTCGCGCGTGGCGTCGTTATCTCGGCCGAAGCGGTCGCCAGGAAGCGCGGCATCGTCAGGCAAACACCCCGCGTGAGCGTCACCATCAGACGCACCGCGCTGGCGAAGCGGCCGCTGGGACGGCGCGAGCTCAAGCATTTCACCGACTGGAATGACGGCCAGCCCGAGACCGAGCTCAATTTCAAGTTCTATCGTCAGGCAACGAACAAGATCGTCGGCATCTCGGACGAAGCGGCGGTGTTCCTCGGCGCATTCTTCTGGGGCGCTCACGATGGCGCCCCCTGAATCCCCCGGAATCGCCTACACGGTTGCTCCTACGCGAGGCGCCGTCAGTCATGTTGCTGACGCATTCTCTGTCTTAGTCGGTGAGAACTAAGAACGCTGTGCAGGGACCATCGTCGGTTCCCACAACGGTTCCCGGCGCCCGGGTTGGCGCGAATCCGCAAAGAAATTGGCACAAGTTAGAGAACGCTTCCGCGTTCGCTTGACCATGTTTTGCGGCATCGGGAACCGGCCGATCGAAGAAAATCAAAGGAGCTATGATGCTGTTCCGCTCGAGCGCCGCACTTTGCGGCGCCCTGGTTGCGCTTGTCATTTCTGTTTCCACTGCTCGAAGTGAAATCGTTGCAGTTCATTCAATCGCTGTCGTTATGGCCGCTTCGGGGGATGCGATCGTTGGTGCAGCATCCACGTACAATCCGTTCAAGCCCGGATGGCGCGAGGGCGGCCCGAACACAGCCTCGGGCGAGCGCTATGATCCCTCTGTCTGGGCGGCTGCCATCAAGACGAGCTTGCGCCAGAAATTTGGTGGGGTCCTGTATGGCGCGAGAGCGAAGTACGCCCTCGTTGAGGCTGTAGGCAAGAAGGTCATCGTGAAGATAAACGACGTGGGGCCACTAACGCCGGGCCGCATCATTGACCTCAATGAGCGGACGATGCGCTATTTCGATCCAAGCCTGCAGCGCGGAGTAATTAACGGCGTAAAGGTAATGCCGCTCTTGGGAGACTATTGGATCCCGGGACCGGTTGGCTAAACATCGCACGCGAAAACCCGTCTCAGGCGCTAGAAAGCCTCAGGCCGGTACAGCGTGTCGATCGTCACGACGCCGATTGCCCGCGACACGCACGGACAGATCTTGCGGTTCTCGTGCTTCTGCTGATCGCTGAAGAACACGTCGCGATGGTCGATCTCGCCTTCGACGGCGACGACATCGACCGCGCAGACGCCGCATTCGCCGCGCTGGCAATCCGATATCACCTCAAAGCCGGCGCCGTTCAGCGCATCCAGCATCGAGCTGTTCGGCGGTACGACCAGCTCGGTATCGGTATCCTTCAGCCGGACACGGAATTCCGCCGTCGGCATCAAGCCGCTGGAGCCGAAGGTTTCAAAGCGCAGATCGGCGGGCGCGCGGCCCAAATCATTCCAGGCGCGTCGCGCCGCCTCCAGCATTCGCAGTGGTCCGCAGATGATCGCGATCGTGTCATCCGGCAGCGCGCGGAAGGCGGCGTCGAGATCGAGCCGCGCGCCTTCGTCAGAGGCATGAACGGTCAGCCGCTCGCCGAGCAGCGCTGCGAGTTCGTCCAGGAACGCTCCGTCGCCACGTGACTTCACGGCGTAGTGCAGGGGCGCATCGATGTTGCGGCGGCGCAGCGCGGCGGCGATACTCGTGATCGGCGTGATGCCGATGCCGCCCGCGACCAGGCAGTAATTCTTGCGGGTCCAATCGATGTCGAGCAACGAGGTCGGATTGGTTGCCTCGATCCGCGCGCCCACTTGCAAATTCCACATGCCGCGCGAGCCGCCGCGGCTATCCGGTGCCAGCCGCACCGCGATGCGATAGGTGCCGGCATCGCCATTCTCCACCAGCGAATAGGAGCGCCGCGCCGGCTGGCCGTCGATTAAGAGGGAGACCGTGACATGGCCGCCGGGCGGGCAGGGTGCGACGCGGCCGCTTTCCGGGCGCAGGTGGAATTCGCGGATGGTCGGTGTCAGATCGCGGATCGATTCGACGGTGCACCAGCTCCATTGCTCGGCAAAGCGCATGGCAAAACCTATTCGGCTGACGATTTGAGCAGAGCGAGCGCCGGCATCAGTTCGAGATGCGTGCGGTTGCGGACCGCGAGGCGCAGATTGCGCGCGGCCAGCCGCGAATGTTCGCGCATCACGGCTTCGGCCCGCGCGCCCTCGCGGTTCTCGATGGCGTCGAGCACGATGCGGTGATGGTCCTGTCCGAGGAGCAGGATCTGATGCGCCTCCGGCAGCGCCGACTGCGCCATCACGAACGCGCTCGGGGAAGCGAACGGCAGTGCGGAGACGCGGTCGATCTCGCGGATAACAGGCGCGCTGGCGGAGAGTTCATTGAGCAGCGCGTGGAAGCGCGCGTTCATCGTCACATAGGCTGAAAAAGCCTCGACCGAGATCGGGTCCTGGCGAACGAGATGGTCGAGATCGGCAAGGCATTCCTTCAGCGGCTCGAGGCTGCGCGCGCTGACGCCGCGCTCGGCGGCGAAGCGGGCGGCGAGGCCCTCCAGCGTGCCGCGCAGCTCGATCGAATCCAGAATGTCGCGCTCAGTGAACGCCTTTACCATGAAGCCGCCGGAGGGGATCGCCTGCAGCAGGCCCTCGTCCTCCAGCCGCACCAGCGCGAGCCGCACAGGCGTCCGCGACACGCCGGTGATATCGACCGCCTGCAATTCCGATATGCGCTCGCCCGGGCGCAGCCGACCCGAGAGGATCATGTCGCGCAGCGCGAGTTGCGCCCGCACAGTCTGCGAGACGGAGCGTTCGGCGTCACGCTCGCTCATGTTCTTACTCCGCTCCGCTCATGGCCTTACTCCGCGGCCTGCATGGCCTGCGGCGCGGCCTCGCGCGCGACCATACGGTCGATCACGCGCCGTGCCCACATCGCGCCAGCGTCGATATTGAGGTTGTAGAAGGTACGGTCCGGATTCTCGTCCATCGCGCGCTGCTGCGCTTCGAGGATGATTTCATCCTCATGGAAGATGCCGGCAACGCCTTCGCGGATATCGGTGGTCAGCTTTTGCTCAGTCGTCCGGTAATTGCGGACGAAGGCCCAGAAATAGTGACAGGTGGTCGCGGTCTCCGGCGTCATGGTGTTGAGCACAAAGCCGTTGACGCCCTGCGAGCGGTCGCCCTCCGGCGCGCCGGTGCCGGCGGGTGCGACGCCGACATCGATATTGACGGTGCCGGGCGCCTGAAAATGGATGATTTGCCAGCGGTCGACCGGGCCCGCCTTCTGCAACTGCGCGGCCCAGAACGGCGGCGCGTCGATGCCCTTCATCCAGCGCGTCACCGTCACGGTCTTGTCGCCATGGGTGACGTCGAACGGCGCTTCGGCGACGTGGTCGTTGCCGATGCTGGAGCCGTGCACGAAGGTCTCGTGGGTGAGATCCATCAGATTGTCGACCACGAGGCGGTAATCGCATTTGACGTGAATGGTCTTGCCGTCGCCGGCCCAGGCCGGATCGTCGTTCCAGTGCATGTCGGGCACCAGCGCGGGATCGGCGAGGGCCGGATCGCCCATCCACAGCCAGATGAAGCGATGACGCTCGACGACGGGGTAGGAGCGCACGCAGGCGGAAGGGTTGATGGTGTCCTGCGAGGGCATGTAGGTGCAGCGGCCCTGCGCGTTGAATTTTAGCCCGTGATAGCCGCAGACGACGGTGTCGCCGTCGAGCCGTCCCTTCGAAAGCGGCACCAGCCGATGCCAGCAGGCGTCCTCCAGCGCACAGACCTGCCCGTTGGACTGGCGGTACATCACGACATGCTTGCCGCAGATCGTGCGCGGAAACAGCGCGTGCTTGATGTCGACGTCCCAGGCGGCGGCATACCAGGCGTTGAGCGGGAATGAGGACGGCATGGCTCTGCACTCCGTGTTGAGTGCAGTATGTATACAGAACTCGCGATAATTAAGCAAATTACGCAAAATAACGGCTATATAATACCTATAAGGTATACATATACACTGTGAACTCGATCATTTTGTTTGATCCGATTACCCGTCACCATGATCGGGAGGCGGCGCGGAGCGCCTACGAGCAGTATCGAAGCAAATGCTACTCGCCTGAATGGTCGACGAAAATCGCAAGGCAATCCGAACCAGCGCTCAGTGGGAGGCAGCCGTGACGATGTTCTCGCAGAGGTCCCGCGGTTCAACATGGATCACCCGTCTCTCAGCGTCCGGAAAATCTGCCCGGCGCAGTGCGCGGCGGCTGCGATCGTTCGTGGCTTTTGCGACTTCCGTAATGGCGCTTGTTGCGCCGATTTCCGCGCGCGCCGATTGGCCCGAACGGCAGGTCAAGCTGATCGTGACGTTTCCGCCCGGCAGCGCCAACGACGCGGCGGCCCGCATTTTTGCCGACGCGCTTGGCAGAAAATGGGGCAAGCCGGTGATCGTGGAGGATCGCCCCGGCGGCGAGGGCACGATCGGCGTCGGGTCGTTCATCGCAAGCCAGGATGATCATACGCTGCTGTACACCGTGGGCGGTTCGATCACCGTCGCGCCGATCCTGGTCGAGAAGCTGGCATACGACGTCAACCGCGACCTGGTGCCGATTTCCGCGACCACCGCCATCGCCTTGACGCTCACCGTCAGCAACCAGCTTTCCGTGAGCAGCATCCCCGACTTGATCGAGGCGTTGCGGGCCAATCCGGGCAAATATGCCTGGACGTCGGGGCCGACCCTGCCACGTTTTGTATTCTCGGCATTCCTGAAGCGACACGATCTCAAGATGAGTTTCGTCAGCTATCGCGACGCATCCCAGCCGCAGGCCGATCTCGGGGAGGGCCGCATCCAGGCGCTCGTGACTTCATGGGCGGCGTCCTCCTCGCCCGTCCAGGCCGGAAAGGCGCGCTTCCTCGCTGTCCTCAATCCGGGCCGCGCTGCCACACTGCCTGACGTCAAGACCGTGCGCGAACTCGGATATCCCGAGCTCGAAATCGAGGGGTTGGCAGGAATCTTCGGCAGCAGGATCATGCCGCAGGCGGTGCTCAACAAAGTCGCCGCCGACCTCGCGGCTATTTGCAGCGATATAGACATTCGCCGCAAACTCGAGGCCGGCGGCCACATCGTATTGAGCGGCACGACCGAGGAACTGACGACTGGGATCGGGAAGCAGCGGTCAGCCATGAACGAACTGGCGAAGATAATCGATATCCGAAATCCCCAATGACGCAGCATTAGGAGGCACGATGGCATCGCAAGTATCGGCGCTCAGGCTTTTCGACCTGATCCAGTCGCACCGCGTAACCGCAGTCATCCATGTGGCGGTCAAGCTCGGCATTGCCGAATTGTTGCGCGACGGTCCGCGACCGCTGGCTGAACTCGCCAAGGCGACCGGCGCGGATGAGCCCGCGCTTGGACGTCTGTTCACCGCGCTTTCAACCATCGGCATATGCGAAAGGTCTGGCAAGGACGTTTACGCGTTGACGGAAATGGGTGCCGGCCTGGACGGCGCAGCTGAGCAATCGTTCAAGGCGTGGGCAATCCTTGAGGCCGAAATGCTTGCGAAGCGTTGGAGTGGATTGCTCGAAACCGTGATGACCGGCAAGACGGCGGCAGAACTGCAGGGCTTCTCCAGCAGCTTCGAACTGATGGGGCGGGCCCCTGACGAGGTCGAGAAGTTCAACGCTGCGATGACCGAGCTCACGCGGCTGGTCACGCCGGCAATCCTGCGCTCCTACAATTTCAGCGGCATATCCCATTTGATGGACGTCGGCGGCGGCTCCGGCGAATTGCTCGGCGCCGTCGCGCAGCAGTACCCGACACTGCGCGGCACCGTTTTCGATCTCCCAAGATGTGCGGAGGCCGCCGGAAAGCATCTTCGGCAGATCGGCGTCAGCGATCGCGTCGAATTCGTCGCCGGCGATTTCTTCTCCTCGGTGCCGGCGGTTGCGGACGCGATCATTCTCAAGAGCATCATCCACGATTGGAATGACACGCGCAGCATCTCGATCCTGCAAAATTGCCGCAAGGCGCTGCCGGATGGCGGCAAGCTGCTACTCGTCGAACGACTGATGCCGGAAAAGCCGTCTGCTACAGACGAGGACAAGGCGCACGCGATGAGCGATCTGAACATGATGCGCGGGCCCGGCGGGGCCGAGCGCACCGAGCGGCAGTACCGCGAACTGCTCGAACAAAGCGGCTTCGCGCTGACCGGTGTTCATCCCGCCGGCCGCTTCAACGTGATCGAGGCGCGGCCTGCGTGAAGACTGCTGGGCGAGGGCGCTCAACTTTCTCTCCGTCATGCCCGGGCTCGTCCCGGGCATCCACGTCTTCCTCTTCGTGGGAGCCAAAGACGTGGATGGCCGGGACAAGCCCGGCCATGACGGCGCACCTGCGACAAGGCGACAGCCCCTTCCAACCTCAACCGTAAACGAACGCCTTATCCTTCAGGTCGATCGCCGGGAATTCGTCCTTTTCCGCCCAGTAATCCTGGTTGTGCTGCCATTCCGGCTTTTCGCCGCGCTTGGGCAAGAGATGCATGCCGCGCATCATGTAGCCGGGATTGAAGTTTTCCGGATCGATCCACGGCAATAGCGGCATGTTATGGTCTTCGGGGCGAAGCTGCGGCGTCACCTTTTTCGCACCCGTTTCCTTCATGTGCGTGAGCAGCCGGCAGACGAAGTCGGCGACGAGGTCGACGCGCAGCGTCCAGCTCGCACGGAAATAGCCGAACACCCAGACGAGGTTCGGCACGCCGGTGAACATCATGCCGCGATAGGTCACGGTATCGGCGAAGTCGAGCGGCTTGCCGTCGATTGCGAATTCGATGTCGCCATTGGCGCAGAGGTTGAAGCCGGTCGCGGTGACGATGATGTCGGCCTCCAGCTCCTTGCCGGACTTCAGCAGGATGCCCTTTTCGGTGAAGCTCTCGATCTCGTCGGTGACGACGGAGGCCTTGCCGGACTTGATGCCCTGGAACAGGTCTCCGTCGGGAATGAAGGCGATGCGCTGCCGCCACGGCCGATACCTCGGCGTGAAGTGGGTCGCGATGTCGTAATCCTTGCCGAGATAGGCTTCGACGGCCGACAGCAAGTCCTTCTTGGCCGCTTCCGGCTCATTGAACGTCTTGCGCGTAAAAGCGTCCTGGTCGAACAGGATTTTGCGTCGGGTGATTTCGTGGATCCAGGTCTCGTCGACCTGCAGTTTCCGCAGCTCCTCGGCGATCTCGATCGCATTGCGCCCTGTGCGGAAATAGGTCGGCGAGCGCTGCAGCATGGTGACATGGGCGCAATCGGGCGCCAGCGCCGGGATCAGCGTCGCCGCGGTCGCGCCCGAGCCGATCACGATGATGCGCTTGTTCCTGTAGTCGAGATCCTCGGGCCATTTCTGCGGGTGCACGATCCGGCCATTGAATTTGGCCATGTCCTTCCACTCCGGCGTGTAGCCCTCGGTGTGGCGGTAGTAGCCCTGGCACATCCAGAAGAAATTGGTGGTGAAGCGAAGCTGCTCGCCGGTATCGGTACGCGTCGCCTCGATGGTCCAGAGGTTCTCCTCGCTCGACCATGAGGCCGAGGTGATGGTGTGCTGATAGCGGATGTGAGGCGCCAGATCGTTCTCCTCGATCACCTCGCCCATGTATTTGAGGATTTCTTCGGCGCTCGCGATCGGCGCTGAGGTCCACGGCTTGAAGCGGTAGCCGAAGGTGTGCAGGTCGCTATCGGAACGGATGCCGGGATAACGGTGCGTGGTCCAGGTGCCGCCGAACGTCTTTTGCGCTTCCAGCGCCACGAAGGTCGTACCCGGACATTGCGTGGTGAGATGATAGGCGGCGCCGACGCCCGAGATGCCCGCGCCGGCGATCAGGACGTCGAAATGTTCGGTGGTGCGGGGCGAAGTCGCATCGATCTGTGCCTGAACGTTCATCTTCCCTGTTCTTTTTTGGTTTGTTGTTCTGAAAAACGAAACGCCAGAACCGTTGGGTTCTGGCGCCGTAGCCGTCACTGCTTACACTTCGCGGCGGCTGAGGAACGCCAGCCGCTCGAACAGGTGCACGTCCTGTTCGTTCTTGAGCAACGCGCCATGCAGCGGCGGGATCAGCTTGCGCGGGTCGCGCTCCCTGAGCATTTCCGGCGTGATGTCCTCGTTGAGCAGCAGCTTGAGCCAGTCGAGCAACTCGGAGGTCGAGGGCTTCTTCTTCAAGCCGGGCACCTCGCGCACCTCGAAGAAGATGCGCAGCGCTTCTTCCACCAGGCGCTTCTTGATGCCGGGGAAGTGCACGTCGACGATCCGTCCCATGGTGTCGGCGTCGGGGAACTTGATGTAGTGAAAGAAGCAGCGGCGCAGGAACGCGTCCGGCAGTTCCTTCTCGTTGTTGGAGGTGATCATCACGATCGGGCGCAGGCTCGCCTTGATGTTCTCACCGGTCTCGTAGACGAAGAACTCCATGCGATCGAGTTCGAGCAGCAGGTCGTTCGGAAACTCGATGTCGGCCTTGTCGATCTCGTCGATCAAGAGCACCGGGCGCTTCTCATGGGTAAAGGCATCCCACAATTTGCCACGCTTGATGTAGTTCGAGATGTCGGAGACGCGGGGATCGCCGAGCTGGCTGTCGCGCAGGCGCGACACCGCGTCATATTCGTAGAGGCCCTGCTGCGCCTTGGTGGTCGATTTGATGTGCCAGGTCAGAAGCGGCGCGCCGAGCGCTTTCGCGACTTCCTCCGCCAGCACGGTCTTGCCGGTGCCGGGTTCGCCCTTCACCAGCAGCGGGCGCTCGAGCACGATCGAGGCGTTGACGGCGACCTTGAGGTCGTCGGTGGCGACATAGTCCTTGGTGCCGGTAAATTTCATCTATCCGTTTGCCTTGTTGTTCTCTTGGTCCGTCAGCCGATTTGGCCTGAACAGTAAACGACCGCCGGTCCGGCGGTCGCGATTGAGTTAGTATGCTTTCCTCAGCGTCTGATCAGCGACAGGATCACCAGGATGATCACCGCGCCGATCGTGGCGTTGATGATGTCGCGGATCCAGCCATAGCCGAGGCTGACGCCGAGCTGCGGCAGCAGCCAGCTCGCCAATAGCGCGCCGATGATGCCGATCACGATATTGCCGACAATTCCGAAGCCTGCACCGCGTACGATCAGCCCGGCAAGCCAGCCCGCAATACCGCCGATGATCAGCGCCGCAATGATGCCCATCGAATTTCCCCTGCCGGAATAAACCCTTTACGGCTTAATTGTAATTGAAAAAGCCTCCCGGTCTAGGCCTGACAGCTATGCGCCGGCCTTTGGCATGCGCCAGCCCTTGACGCGCGCTGTCCAGCGGGCAATCTGTCATCCATGTTCCTGCAATTCTTCACATCGCTCCGCGATGCCCAGGTCCCGGTGACCTTGCGCGAATATCTGACGCTGATGGAGGCGCTCGACGCCGACCTCGCCGATCAGACGGTCGAGAATTTCTATTACCTGTCCCGCGCCGCGCTGGTGAAGGATGAGCGTAACCTCGACAAGTTCGACCGCGTGTTCGGCAGCGTGTTCAAGGGGCTGGAAAGCCTTTTGGACGCGATGGACAAGGCCGAGATCCCGGAAGAGTGGCTGAAGAAGCTCGCCGAAAAATACCTCACCGAGGAAGAGAAGAAACAGATCGAGGCGATGGGCTGGGACAAGCTCATGGAGACGCTGCGCAAGCGCCTCGAAGAACAGAAGGGCCGGCATCAGGGCGGCAACAAGTGGATCGGCACCGCCGGCACCTCGCCGTTCGGCGCCCATGGCTACAATCCGGAAGGCGTAAGAATCGGGCAGGAGAAGAACCGCAACAACCGCGCCGTGAAGGTGTGGGACAAGCGCGAGTTCAAAGATCTCGACGGCAATGTCGAGCTCGGCATCCGCAACATCAAGGTCGCGCTGCGAAGGTTGCGCAAGTTCGCCCGCACCGGCGCACCTGACGAACTCGATCTCGACACCACCATCCGCGAGACCGCCAACCACGGCTATCTCGACGTCGTCATGCGCCCGGAGCGGCGCAACGCGGTGAAGGTTCTGGTGTTCTTCGATATCGGCGGCTCGATGGATTCGCACATCGAGCAGGTCGAGGAATTGTTCTCGGCGGCGAAGTCCGAATTCAAGCACATGGAGTATTTCTACTTTCACAACTGCCTCTATGAAGGCGTCTGGAAGCAGAACAAGCGCCGCTTCACCGACCGCACGCCGACCTGGGACGTGCTGCATAAATACCCGCACGACTACAAGGTGGTGTTCGTCGGCGACGCCTCGATGTCGCCTTACGAGATCATGGTGCCCGGCGGCTCGGTCGAGCACGTCAACGAGGAGGCCGGCGCGGTCTGGCTGGAGCGCGTCACGCGCACCTATCCGCACACGGTGTGGCTCAATCCGGTGGCGCAGAAGCACTGGGACTATTCGGAATCCACCACCATCATCCGGCGGCTGTTGTCGGATCGCATGTATCCGATCACGATCGAGGGCCTGGAGGCCGCGATGAAGGAGTTGGTGCGGTAGGGGATTTCGTGCCCCGGACGCGGCGCAGCGCGCAGCGGTGCGCCGCAGAGCCGGGGCCCATCGATCGGCAGGGATGTGGGTCCCGGCTCTGCGGTGCATTACCGAAGAGGTGCTGCACCGCGTCCGGGACACGCGTGCAAACACAAGAGGTAACAAATGCCCCAGACCATCCACCGCGGCATCAAGGCTCTGATCGACGAGGCCAATGCCGAGATCGAGACCGTCAGCGCCGCCGACGCCATCAAGGCTGCGCAGGACCCTGATATCGTGATCGTCGACATCAGAGATCCCCGCGAGATCGAGCGCGAGGGCAAGATCCCCGGCGCGTTCTCCTGCACGCGCGGCATGCTGGAATTCTGGATCGACCCGCAAAGCCCCTACGCCAAGCCGATCTTCCAGGAAGATAAGAAGTTCATCTTCCACTGCGCCGGCGGCATGCGCTCGGCGCTTGCCGCCAAGACCGCGCAGGATATGGGCCTGAAGCCGGTCGCGCATATGGGCGGCGGCTTCGCTGCCTGGCGCGACGCCGGCGGCCCGATCGAGAAGTGGGAGCCGAAGAAGAAAGCGTAGGGTTAAGCTCTATCCATTATCTCCGTCATGCCCGGGCTTGTCCCGGGCATCCACGTCTTGGCGACACGGCCGAAAGTGAGACGTGGATGGCCGGGACAAGCCCGGCCATGACGACCGCGTGAAAGGATTGTCCTATGCCCACCACCGACCCGCTCGTCTCCACCGAATGGCTCGCCGCCCACCTAAGCGATCCCAACGTCCGCATCATCGACGCCTCGTTCAAGATGCCGGGCGTGCTGCCGCTGCCGAAGGACGACTATCTCGCCGCGCACATTCCGGGGGCGGTGTTCTTCGACGTCGATGCGGTGTCCGATCATTCCAACCCGCTGCCGCACATGTTTCCCAACGCCGAGCAGTTCGGCCGCGATGTCGGCGCGCTCGGGATCGGCAATGACGACACCGTGGTGCTGTATGATTCCGGCGGCTGGGTTGCCGCGCCGCGGGTGTGGTGGATGTTCCTGTCGTTCGGCAAGGAGGTGCGCATCCTCAATGGCGGTCTGAAGAAGTGGGTCGCGGAAGGCCGCAAGGTCGAGAAGGGCGAGGTGACGCCAAAGCCCGCGACGTTCAAGGCGGCGTTCGATGCGCGGCGCGTGCGCAGCATGCAGCAGCTCGTTGCCAATCTCTCGAGCCGTGCCGAGCAGGTGATCGATGCGCGCGCCAACGAGCGGTATCAAGGCAAGGTGGCCGAGCCGCGGCCGGGCCTGCGCTCCGGCCATATCCCCGGCAGCCTCAGCTTGCCCTACAACAATCTGTTCGATGCCGCGACCGGCACGATGAAGCCTCTCGAAGACTTACGGGCAGCGTTCGCCGGTGCCGGCGTCAAGTTCGACGCGCCGATCGTGACGAGTTGCGGCTCCGGCGTCAGCGCCGCGGTGCTGACGCTCGCGCTCTATCGCCTCGGCGTGGAGAACCCGGCGCTCTATGACGGCTCGTGGACTGAGTGGGGCGCCGCCGACGGCCCGCCGGTCGCAACCGGCCCGGCCTGATCAGGCCGTTACCGCGTCGCGCGGGCGACCGGGCCTTGCGCGAACGGGGTTTGGATGAACGGGTTGGCCTGCTGCTGTGCCAGCGCCGCTTCCCGCGCCAGGCGTGCCCGCCGCGCCGCAATCCGCCGCCGTTCCTGGGCCTGCTCCGCGGCCCGCTTCTTGGCGGCGCTGCGGTCGGGCTTGGCTTCCGTCGCCTTCGCTTCTGTCGCCTTGGTTTCCGGTGGGGTGGCCTCGGTCTTTCCCGATGCTTTGGCCGCGGCCTCTTCATCGACGATCACGGCTGGGCCGCCGAGCGTGGCGATCCTCGTCGCGGCGGGGTTGCCTTCGAAGGAATAGATATCGGGGGCGGGTGGAGGCGGGGCTGGCGCGACGGCAGGTTGCGGTGTTTCAACGAGGACGGCGACCTTCACGTCGGCAGCCGGCGCTTGAGACGGAGCGGGCGCTTCGACGACCGTTGGCGCAGACGGCGTGGGCGGCGTCTCAACGGTTGTTTCCTTGGCGGGTGTGTCGGGGTTAGCAGCCTCGGCCTGCATCGGCTCTGGCGTCTTCACCGCTACCAGCTTCTCTGGCTCGATCGCGGCTATATCAGCGGTTGGCGCAACCGGCGCTGAAGCGGCGGGGACGGTTTCCGGAACGGCGACCGGAGCGTTCTCGGCCGGCTTGTCGTCATCAAGCGTCTCGATGCGCAACAGCGCCAGCGTCGGCGGCTGGTCGTCCGTGCGGCGGGCAAACATCGGTTCCGGCGCCGTCCGCCGCGCGGGGAGGTTGGCGAATTCCTCATGCGCGGCGCGCAGCAGGGCGGCAGCGCCAAGCCCAAACACCAGGACCGACATCGAGAGGACGATTGCAGTGAACAGGAAACGAAAGCCGGGAAGCATGGACTCGAGTTCCGCCCTCCGTTGATTTCTGGAGGGTCATTGATGCCAAGGGAACGCGGTGACCACTGGAAGGCGGATTCGTCGGGCGCGAATCAGGCCGCTTTGAGAGTATCTCAGCGCTTGGTCGTTTTTGTTGCAAAATCTGCGGCTCGAAGTCGCGTATCGTCCGCAAATGGCGATTTTCGGCGTGCTGAGGCATCTTTGCCGCAGCCCTGGCGTGATCACAAATGGCCGGCGTGGACCGAATTTCGAGGATTTGTCTTGAATGCGCCGCGATCTTCCGTCATCTGCCGTTAACCGTCCGGTGGGGCTTGGGGTCTAATATAAGGCGATGATGAACAACCGCATTCTGACGATTTGTGCCGCCATTGCCGCTGCCATGGCAGGAACTTCGCTGGCCCATGCGCAACAGGGCTATCCTGCCGGCCCGGCCTACTCGACAGCACCGGGGACGTATGTCCAGGGTGGTTATGCCGCGGCCGAGGATCGCCGCCCCGGTGAACCCGATTTCGACGCCCTTGATGATGACGACACGCCGAACGCGCCTGCTACGGCTGCGTTGCCGCCACCCGGCCCGGTGCTGTCCCCCAACGATCCCCGCTATGGCCGCCCCGCGCCCGCACCGGCTTATTCGGACCGCGGCGCCCCGGCGCCGACGGGCCCGATTCTTTCGCCCGATGACCCGCGCTATGGCCGCCCGGCCACCGCCGCAGCGCCAACCGGTCCGGTCATGTCGCCGGACGATCCGCGTTACGGCCGCCCGGCCGGTCCGCCCCCGGTCATCTATGCCGACCGTCCGCCTGGATCGCAGCCGCAGGTCTATTCGGATCGCGGCGACAGCCGCGTTCCCGGCGCCGGCATCGTCTATCCGAACGACGACCGCGCCGGCCTGCGGCCGCCCGGAGCGATCGGCGCTGTGCCCGGCGCCGCTGCTATGCCGCCGCAGTCGCAACAACCCGCCGTCGGTGCCGACGGCAAGCCGATGCAGGTCGCCGCGCTACCGCCGGAAGAGCAGCCGGAAGTCGGCCCCGCGCAGCTTCCGCCGCACCTGCGCCGCCAGGAAGTGTCCTTCGCGACCAAGGAGCCCGCCGGCACCATCGTCGTCGATACTGCCAACACCCATCTCTACTACGTGCTCGGCGGCGGCCGTGCGATCCGCTACGGCGTCCGTGTCGGCCGCGACGGTTTTACCTGGAACGGCGTGCAGAAGATCTCTCGCAAGGCCGAATGGCCGGATTGGCACCCGCCGACCGAGATGATCGAGCGCCAGCCCTATCTGCCGCGCTTCATGGCCGGCGGTCCGGGCAATCCGCTCGGCGCCCGCGCGATGTATCTGGGCTCGACCGTTTACCGCATCCATGGCACCAACCAGCCATCGACGATCGGCAAGTTCGTCTCCTCGGGCTGCATCGGCATGCTGAACGAGGATGTCTCCGACCTGTTCGAGCGCGCCAAGGTCGGCACCCGCGTCGTGGTGATGCCCGGCAGCCCGCCGCCCGCCAACACCGCAAACGCGGCGCCGGCGCCCGGTGGCCCGGCTCCCGCCGCCGCACCGGCGCCCGGACCCGCACAGGCGCAACTGTCGCCCGCGCCGGGTGGCACCCAGCCGACCGTCGTGCCTCCGCTGCCGGCGCCGGTCACGGTCCGCTAAGCCCAATTTTCGAACGACGTTTGGAAAGGCGCGCCATGTGGCGCGCCTTTTTCATTCATTGCGACGACGTCCTGGTTTATTGGCGGACACGGCGTGATCCGGTTCCGCCCGCCAGATTTCCGCCGCCGCCACATTCGCCGCTTGATTTCACATTCGCTCCGACTACCTGCCGCAGGTCGCAACGCATGTGAGGATCACGCCATGAGAATTCTTGTTGCGGGCGCCACCGGCGCCATCGGCCTCAACCTCGTTCCGCAGCTGATCGCGGCCGGTCACTCCGTCGTCGGCACGACGCGGACGGCGGCGAAGACGGAGCTGATCCGACGAATGGGCGCGGAACCCGCTGTTGTCGATGGGCTCGACGCGGCGGCGATTCGCAGCACGGTGCTTGCAGCCGGGCCGGATGTCATCGTCGACCAGATGACCGATCTCGCCGCCGTCACCGATCTTCGCCATTTCGACCGCGCCTTTTCAACGACCAACCAGCTCCGCACCCAGGGAACCGATTTCCTGCTGGCCGCGGCGCGCGAGGCCGGCGTGAAGCGCTTCATTGCCCAGAGCTTCTGCGGCTGGACCTATGGCCGCAGCGGCGCGGCGGTCAAAACCGAGACCGATGCGCTCGATGTCGATCCGCCGGAAGAACTGCGCCCCACGCTGGAAGCGATCCAATATCTGGAGAGCGCCGTCGCGGGTTCGACGAGTGTCGAAGGAATCGTGCTGCGCTATGGCTCGTTCTACGGCCCCGGCACCGGCATGCTGTCGCGCCCGATGATCGATCAGGTACGGCGCCGCCGCGTGCCGCTGATCGGCGGCGGTGGCGGACGGTGGTCGTTTATCCATGTCGAGGATGCGGCGTCCGCGACCCTCGCGGCCATCGAACGCGGCAAGCCCGGCGAGATCTACAACATCGTCGACGATGAACCGGCTGAGGTCAGCGAGTGGCTGCCTGCGCTTGCCACGCTGGTCGGAGCGAGGCCGCCGATACGCGTGCCGGCCTGGCTTGGCCGGCTCTTCGCCGGCGAGCACCTGGTTTCGATGATGACCGAGGTGCGGGCAGGATCGAACGCCAAGGCGAAGCGTGAGCTCGGCTGGCAGCCCACGCATCCGTCATGGCGCCAGGGATTTGCCGAAGTCGCCAGCGGCGCCACCGCGCAGCGCGCGGCTTAAGACGGCGAGCGCCGGCAGCTGCCGGCTACTGTGCATGGGGTTGTTTTCGATGTTTTGGTTGGGAGCGAGATCGGCGCTACGCCAGCCGCTGCTTCGGCTCGCCCTTGAACCAGGCGTCGATGCCCTCGACCATCTGCCGATAGTGGTTGCGAAAGCTGTCCTCGGTGACGTAGCCGAGATGCGGCGTGATCACCATGTTGTCGAGCTTGCGGAAGGGATGGTCGACCGGCAGCGGCTCGACCGAGAACACGTCGACGCCGGCGCCGGCGATCTTCTTCTGGGTTAGCGCTTCCAGCAGCGCGCCTTCGTCGACGATCGGCCCGCGCGCGGTGTTGACAAGGTAGGCGGTCGGCTTCATCCGCGCGAGGTCGGCGGCGCCGACCAGCCCGCGCGTGCGCTGGCTCAGCACGACATGGATGGTGATGATGTCGGCGGTCGAGAACAGCTCTTCCTTGCTGACATAGGTGACGCCGACCTCCTTGCACTTCTCCGGCGTCAGGTTCTGGCTCCAGGCGATCACGTTCATGCCAAAAGCCTGCGCCAGCTTCGACACCTTGGTGCCGAGCTTGCCGAGGCCTATGACGCCGAGCGTGCGGCCCTCGATCTCCATGCCTACATGCGCCTGTAGCGGCTCGCCGGCGTGCATGCGGGCGTTCTCGCGGCCGATATTGCGCGTCAGCTCCAGGATCAGGCCCATGGTCAGCGGCGCGGTCGGATCGCGGCCCCATTGCGTGCCGCATAGCGTGACCTTGTGGTCCTTGGCCGCTTCCATATCGATCGCCGCATTGCGCAGGCCGGAAGTAATCAGGAGCTTCAGATTGGGCAGCGCCGCAAACATGGTGCGCGGGAACGGGGTGCGTTCGCGCATCGCGCAGATGATCTCAAAATCTTTCAGCGCGCTCGCCGCGGCTTCCGCGGTCGCAAACGGCTGGTTGAACACGGTGATGTCGACGCGATCCCCGACCTTGGACCAGTCGGCGACCTTGAGCGCCACATTGAGATAGTCGTCGAGGATTGCACAGCGCAGCCGCGTCATTGAGAAGGTCCGTTGGTGGCGAGGGTGACGGCGGGAAAAGCCGTCGGGGAGGTCGCCATGGTTGCGCGCAATCGCAGGGCGCGCAAGCCGGACTAAACGCAGGGCAGGCTCAAATAACCGGAAAAGCTCAGTTCTGATCGCCGGGATGCTTGGCGCGCCAGGCCGGGCCCGGGCCGCGCATATAGTGCAGTTCCGGGCGGTACGGGTTGAACGCCATGGCGATGAACTTCCGCCAGAAGGCGCGGAGCTCTGCCAGGGGGTTTGCCAATCCGGCGTCGGTGTGGGCCGGGGTGGACAGGGATGCCGAACTGATCGTAGCCATGACGCGGGCCCTTGTTTTCAGACGCCTTTTCCGGCGCTGAAAACGAGTTTTCGCCCGATTTATTAAAAGATAGTTTCAATTGTCTGGATCTTGCCCGACATGGTGACCATCCCGTATTCACCCGTGGTGAACGGATGGAAAACACCCCCAGGTGCGGTTGCCCTTTGGGGGCCACGCCGCTACATCAGCGGCAGCAAATTTCCCTAAATCCTCCGGTTTCAAGGAAGCGCGATGGCTCGCCAGTTCGTCTATTTCATGCAGGGTCTGACCAAGAGCTACCCGACCCGAAAGGTGCTCGACAACATCCACCTCAGCTTCTACCCGGACGCCAAGATCGGCGTGCTCGGCGTCAACGGCTCGGGCAAGTCGACCCTGCTCAAGATCATGGCCGGCCTCGACAAGGAATATACCGGCGAGGCCTGGGTCGCCGAGGGCGCCCGGGTCGGCTACCTCGAGCAGGAACCGCATCTCGACCCCGCGCTCACCGTCCGCGAAAACGTCATGCAGGGCGTCGCCAAGCAGAAGGCGATCCTTGATCGCTACAACGAGCTGGCGATGAACTATTCGGACGAGACCGCCGAGGAGATGACCAAGCTGCAGGACGAGATTGAGGCCGCTGGGCTTTGGGATCTCGACAGCAAGGTCGACCAGGCGATGGATGCGCTGCGCTGCCCGCCCGATGATGCCGACGTCACCAAGCTTTCCGGCGGTGAGCGCCGCCGCGTCGCGCTGTGCCGCCTCTTGCTGGACCAGCCGGAACTGCTGCTGCTGGACGAGCCGACCAACCATCTCGACGCCGAATCGGTGTCGTGGCTCGAAGGTCACCTGCGGCAATATCCCGGCGCGATCCTGATCGTGACCCACGACCGCTACTTCCTCGACAACGTCACGGGCTGGATCCTCGAGCTCGACCGCGGCCGCGGCATTCCCTATGAGGGCAATTACTCGTCCTGGCTGGTGCAGAAGCAGAAGCGGCTGGAGCAGGAAGGCCGCGAGGAGGCCGCGCACCAGAAGACTCTGGCCCGCGAGCAGGAATGGATCGCATCCTCGCCGAAGGCGCGCCAGGCCAAGTCCAAGGCGCGTTACCAGCGCTATGAAGAGCTGCTCAAGCAGGCGAGCGAGAAGCAGACCACGACCGCGCAGATCACGATTCCGGTGGCCGAACGGCTCGGCCAGAACGTCGTCGACTTCGAAGGGCTCCACAAGAGCTTCGGCGACCGCATGCTGATCGAGGATCTGACCTTCAAGCTGCCGCCGGGCGGCATCGTCGGCGTGATCGGCCCGAACGGCGCCGGCAAGACCACGCTGTTCCGGATGATCACCGGGCAGGAAAAGCCGGACAAGGGCACGATCACCGTCGGTGAAAGCGTGCACCTCGGTTACGTCGACCAGTCGCGCGACGATCTCGACGGCAAGAAGACGGTTTGGGAAGAGATTTCCGGCGGCAACGAACTGATCCTGCTCGGCAAGAAGGAAGTCAATTCACGCGGCTATTGCTCGTCGTTCAACTTCAAGGGCGCCGACCAGCAGAAGAAGGTCGGCGCGCTGTCCGGCGGTGAGCGCAACCGCGTGCATCTGGCCAAGATGCTGAAATCCGGCGCCAACGTGCTGTTGCTCGACGAACCGACCAACGACCTCGACGTCGATACGCTGCGCGCGCTGGAAGAGGCGCTGGAGGATTTTGCCGGCTGCGCCGTCATCATCAGCCACGATCGCTGGTTCCTCGACCGCATCGCCACCCACATCTTGTCCTTCGAAGGCGACAGCCATGTCGAATGGTTCGAAGGCAATTTCCAGGATTACGAGAAGGACAAGATGCGCCGGCTCGGCCAGGACAGCATCATTCCGCACCGCGTCAAGTACAAGAAGCTGACGCGGTGAGCCTCAGCCTGATATCGTCGAACCGGTCGAGAAAGCTGCGCGCGCGTGGCAGCGCGTCATGAAGGAATTGCTTCGGCTCACGTAACCATAGCCCTTCGATCTGCCGCGAGCGTTGTTCTGAGATCAGGACCTCTGTCGGCAGATCGACGAGCGTCGCGTCCCAACCCGGAAAGAACCTCCGGGCACGCCGAAAAGCAAACGACAGCAAGTAGGCTTCCGTCGTCAAGCCGTGGTAGTCGAACGCGTTTCTGCCGTCGGTGACAAAGATGTGGTTGCCGATGTAGCCGGTAGCCGGTTTGATCCAGCGGGCATGGAAGCCGAGGTCGGAATATCTTTCGAGAAATGCGAAGGCGAGCACCTGGCAGGCACCATTCGCGAAGAAATGGCGATCGGGCCGGTGCCATCGCCGCACCGGGTCGGTTTTGACGTTGATCTTCGGAAAGAACATCGCGCCACGTTGCTGAGTCGGTAATTTGGCGAGACTATCGCATTTCGGAGGCTGGAGGGCAGGCGTTCCCTTGTGTTCATCGTGCGATGGCCGCGCGGCCCGCGGCCGTACGATCAAGCTTGGGAAATTTGCACGCTCGATCGTACAAGATCGCTGTTTTGCCTTAGAGGTCCGCTTAACGTGACGATCCCGTAACCTGCGCTGCGGCCAGTTGTCGCTTCACAGCGCGGTCAGATTGCGTAGATATAGGCCTCCTTCCGCAATTCGAATCCCCCAGCGAGCGATCTCTGATGTCTCTTACGCCTGAAACACCCATGCCGCCGGAAGCTCAGCGCAAGGAATTGCGTCCGATTCCGCTTTTGATCTTCAGCTCGCGCTGGCTGCAATTGCCGCTCTATATCGGCCTGATCGTTGCGCAGGGTGTCTACGTGGTGCTGTTCCTGAAGGAGCTGTGGCATCTGTTCGCGCACGCCTTCGATTTCAGCGAGCAGCAGATCATGCTGCTGGTGCTGGGCCTGATCGACGTAGTGATGATCTCCAACCTTCTGGTGATGGTGATCGTCGGCGGCTACGAGACATTCGTCTCCCGCCTCAATCTGGAAGGACATCCCGATCAGCCGGAATGGCTCAGCCACGTCAACGCCAGCGTGCTCAAGATCAAGCTGGCGATGGCCATCATCGGCATCTCGTCGATCCACCTGCTGCGCACCTTCATCGAGGCCGGGGGCCTGGCGTCCGGCAAGAGCGCCTATACCGAGGTCGGCGTGATGTGGCAGACCATCATCCATACAGTCTTCATTATGTCGGCGATCGGCATTGCCTATGTCGATAAATTGTCGAATGCTTCCACCGAACAAACCAAACACGCTGCCTCGCATTGATGGGCGGTATGGTCAACTGGAGTTACAGTTTTGCGAAGGAGAGCGATCGCCGCAATTCTGATAACGACCGCGACGGCGCTTGGAATGTCGTCGCCGGCATTGTCCGCCGACGCCGCCTTTACCCAGTTCATCGCCTCGCTGTGGCCGGAGGCACAGGCGGCCGGCGTGTCGCGCACGACGTTCGATCGGGAGACGAACGGCCTCGAGCCGGATTACAAATTGCCCGATCTCCTGCTGCCCGGTCGCCCCCCGACCGGCGCGCCGGCGCAAGCAGAGTTCGTGCAGGTCCCTGCCGACTATGTGAAGGAAGCTTCCATCGCACGGCTGGCGGCCGAAGGGCAGAAGCTGATGGCGAAGCATCGCGCGGCGCTGAACGAAATCGAAAGCCGCTTCGGCGTGCCCGCCAGCATCGTGCTGGCAATCTGGGGCCGCGAGACCGATTACGGCCGCTACCGCCTGCCGTATGACACACTGCGCGTCGTCGCGACGCAGGCCTATGTCGGCCGCCGCAAGGAGCAGTACCGCGGCGAATTCATTCTAGCGCTGAAGCTGCTCGGCGAGGGTGTGGTGGCACGCAACGAATTTCGCTCGTCCTGGGCGGGCGCCACCGGTCTTACCCAGTTCCTGCCGTCGGAGTATTACAAGCACGGCATCGACCTCGATGGCGATGGCCGCGTCGACATCTGGCACTCGGTGCCGGATGCGCTGGCATCTGCCGCGCAGCAGCTCCTCAACAAGGGCTGGCAGCGCGGCGTGCGCTGGGCCTATGAGGTGAAGGCGCCCGCCAATGTCGACTGCACCATGGGCGTGCCCGAGGTGACGAAGCCGATCGCCGAATGGCTGCGCGCCGGCTTCGTGCCGGTGCGCGGACAGCGGCTCAGCGCCGCCGAGCAGGCGCAGCCGGCCTCGCTGCTGCAGGTGGAGGGGATCTACGGGCCGGCATTTCTGACGACGAAGAACTACTTCGTCATCAAGGAATACAATTTTTCTGATCTGTACGTGCTGTTCGTCGGCCATCTCGCCGACCGCATGGTGAGCCCGCAGCCATTCGCCACGCCATGGTCGGCGTCGACGCAGTTGCGCACGGCCGATGTCGAGGCCATGCAGCGCCATCTGACGCGGATCGGTCTCTACAAGGACAAGCTCGACGGCAAGGCCGGCATGCAGACCCGCGCGGCATTGGGTGCGTATCAGAAGTCGGCAGGGCTGAAGGTCAATTGCTGGCCGAGCGAAGCGGTTTTGCGTTCGATGAGCGGAGCGCGTTGAGACGCGTCCGCTCGGCGCATAAAGGCCTCGTCCTCGCATTTATGCGCGTGCACCGGCACGCGGGATGATCGATTCCGCACCGAGAATTGCCGACCAATAGTGTCAAATCGCGCCCTCCATCGCTGGCACGGCAGTTCCCTCGGCGCGAATCGGCTTTGTGATGCGTTGTCGCCCAGCCGGAATGAACTTGCCCGAGGCTGCGACGTTCCTTGCACAACGGAGCGAGGCCATTCGGTCCTGGAACCGGCAATGTTCCCTTACGAAGTGCCACCTTGTCACAATCGGGGCGCTTCCCAAAAGGTGAACCAGTTGCGCTGCTAAGCGGCGGCTCGGCCTTGTGCGGAGGGGAGCGGAGATCAGCGATGCCGTCAGCGGCACCTGTAAACGAACCTGAACGGCTAGCTGCCCTGCACGCGCTCGATATCGTCGATAGTGCGCCGGAAAGCGCTTACGATGAAATCACCGAGCTTGCCGCGCAGATCTGTCGTTGCCCGGTCTCTTACATCAGTTTCATCGATGACGACCGACGATGGCTCAAGGCAAGGTATGGGCTGCCCGCTGAAGTAACCGATGCACCGCGTGAAAGTAGTATTTGTGCGACGACGATTTGCGGTGCTGATCTGCTCGTCATTCCTGACTTGAAGCGAGATCCCCGTTTTGAAAATTGCGCGATGGCGACGATGGAGCCGCCCTGCCGCTTCTATTGCGGCATGCCGCTCATTACCGACGAGGGCTATGCGCTCGGAACGCTGTGCGTGATAGATTTCGTGCCCCGCGAGCTTTCGTTCGAGCAGGCCGAAGCGCTCAGACGGTTGTCGCATCAGGTGCTGGCGCAACTGGAGCTCCGCCGGAAGCTGATGGAGTACGGCCAAATCATCAGGGAGCTGGATCAAGCGCGGCTTGAGGCGGCTGCCGAGAAAGCGCGCGCGGAGCGATTGCTCCGCAACGTATTGCCGGCGCCGGTCGCCGACGAACTGACGCGAAACGGCAAGGTGAAGCCCAGGTACACGAGATCGGCAACCATTCTGTTCGCGGATGTCAAGGAATCTACGCTGCTGGCCGAGCGGATCGAGCCGGCTAGTCTCATTGGTCTCCTCGACGCGTATTTCTCGGCGCTCGATGAAATCGGCGTCCGGTACGGCCTCGAGAAGGTCAAGACTGTGGGTGACGCCTATATGGCGGTAGCGGGCGTGTTTTCGTCCGACCGACAACATTCGATCGATGTTTGCCTGGCGGCGCTGGAGATGCGAACGCGCCTCGACCACCTCAGGACACGACGCGAAAGTATCGGTGAGAACGCCATGCAATTGCGCATCGGCATCCATACCGGACCGGTCATTTCCGGTGTCGTCGGTAACCGCCGGATGACCTTCGATATTTGGGGCGATGCGGTCAACACGGCGTGGTTCATGGAAGCATTCGGGGTCGCGGGGCGGATCAACATCTCGGGAACTGTCGCCGGGCATGTCCAGGCGCTGTTCGAATTGGAGCCACGCGGCCTTGTCGAGGCCAAGCACCAACGCGCGCACGAAATGTTCTTTCTCAATGGCTTGAAGAAGGAATATGCGCGCGGCCACCTGCCGAATGACCAATTTCTCGCCGAGTACAACCGCCTCGGCGGCTCGCGGTTGTCCGCGCCGCCTGCGTGAGAGCGCATTCGCGCCGCCGCGGGCATTTCCTCGGGATGAGGAGATACAAACAAAAAGCCCGGCCGAGATATCGGCCGGGCTCTTGATCAACGCGCGGTAAGCGCGCTGGTCAGATCAGTTGCAGACCTCGACGCGGCGGTAGCGCCAGTCGTAGCCATCCCAATAGCGCTCGCGGACCATGCGGCACGCCGGGTAGGGCGCTTCTTCCACATAAACCGGACCGCCATAGGCCGGGCGGCTGGAGGCGATCGCACCGCCTATGATCGCGCCGCCGAGCAGGCCGGCCGCCACGCCTGCGGCAACGCCACGCTGGGCGCTTGCGGGTGTCGAGGCAAGCGAACCGGCAATCGTTGCGACCGCGACGAAGGCAGCAAATGTCTTCTTCATGTCCTGGGCTCTCCTGGAGTGGCGCCTTCAGGCGCCGGGTTTAGGGGTGACTCACACGCTGTTTCGAACTGCCGTTTCGCTAAAAAAGCGTACATGGGTCAATCGAAAGTAAACGTCCCAAAACTGTGATCGAAGAAAACGGTTTTTTCGGGCCAAAACAGCATTCATCCCGGAAAAGCAGTGCTTTTCCGGGATGTTGAACGGCAAATTTAATGAAGATGAATGCTGGATAAATTGCTTCCAGCGACGTCTGCTAGTCGCAAACCCTGACGTTACGCACGCGCCAGCCGTAGCCGTCCCAGAACCGCTGCCGCTGCCAGATGCAGGATTCGCCATAGCCGGGATCGACGACATAGGCCGGACCGCCGCCGTAATAGCCAGGTGCGTAGTAGCCAGGGTGACCGTAATAATAGCCGTTCTGGGACGCAATCGCGCCGCCGACGATGGCGCCGCCGATCAATCCGGCAGCGACGCCTGCGGCGACACCGCGCTGCGCCTGGGCGGGCGCGGGAACAGCCACAGCCGACAGGGTCAAAACGGCAGCAGCGCCAAGCGCCATCAATGTCTTCTTCATGGCCTTAACCTTTCTCCGGACGACGGGGTGTTAACTCCGTCACGGTACAAGTTCCACATTTCACTTGAATGATCAATGAACGGCCGTTCCCCCAAGGGCGACGGACCGGCAGACCTCGGCTGGCGGCGGTGTATAGATACCAAGGTCCCGCCCAACCCGTTTCAGGAGACGCGATGACGAGCGTAGTGGCGGCTTTCGTGGTGGCGGTCGGCGGGACATCGCTGATCTACTATCTGGTGGTGAAGTGGGGGAGAAATCACAAAGCTTGGCGCGACAGCCCAGGCAGTGATGATTTGAGCATCGTTCCGGTCGTCAGCTCCAGCGGCGAGAGCCTGAATCTGCTTTCCTGGTTCGGCAGCAACAGCTCTTCCGCGGACGGCCCGAGCTGTGCCAGCAACAGTTCTTCTGCGGAGAGCTCCACCTGCTCCAGCGACAGTTCCGGCGGCGACAGCGGCGGAGACGGCGGTGGCAGCGATTGACGCTGGAGAAATCGCCGGCAAATCGGCGCTAGTTTGATTTACCGCAACACCGCTGTTTAGATTCATTCCAGTATTTCCCCACCATCAGTTTGGAATTGCTTGAAAATGCGGCTTTTCCTTTTGCATCTCACGGCAGTCTTCCATATCGATGAGGGCGCATCACCAAGGGTTCTTTTCGTTTCATGATCGTCTGTTCCTGCAACGTCCTAAGCGACCATGATGTCCGTAATGCCGTGAGTGCAGCTTCGGACCTGCCGCGAAATCCAAAGCAGATTTACGGGTGCCTCGGCTGCAGCGCCGAGTGCGGCCGCTGCGCCCGCACGCTCAAGACCATCATCGACGAAGCGCTCGGCGCCTGCGCCAAGGAGTGCTGCGCCGGCTGTCCGCACAGCCATGCGGCGAACGATGAGCCAGCCGAGGAAGCTGCTCCGGCCTTTGCGCTCGCGGCCTGCTGAAATCCGCTTCGAAATCCACTGATCTCAGGCATTCCCACGGCTTTTTTCGTGGAACGGTTGCCCTTCGCTCCAAACTGATTTAGAAGCGTTCTAAATACAGGTGCGGGCCGCGTTTGGCCCGGGAAATTGGAGTGGACCATGCAGGGCGATCCCAAAGTCATCGATTATCTCAACAAGGGCCTGCGTAGCGAGCTTACCGCCATCAACCAATATTGGCTGCATTACCGGCTCCTGAACAATTGGGGCCTGCTCGACATGGCCAAGGTCTGGCGCAAGGAATCCATCGAAGAGATGGAGCACGCCGACAAGTTCACCGACCGCATCCTGTTCCTCGACGGCTTCCCGAACATGCAGGTGCTCGATCCGCTCCGCATTGGCCAGAACGTCAAGGAAATTATCGAAGCCGATCTCGCCGCCGAAATCGGCGCGCGCACGCTGTACCAGGAAGCCGCAACCTATTGCCACAGCGTCAAGGATTACGTCTCGCGCGACCTGTTCGAGAGCCTGATGAAGGACGAGGAACATCACATCGACTTCCTCGAAACCCAGCTCGACCTGATCGGCCGCATCGGCCTTGAGCTCTACACCCAGAAGCACGTTGGTGGCCTGGAGAGCGGGGACTGAGCTTCCTACCCTCCAGGGGAGGTGATCCAAACCTCGTCGAATCAATTCCCCTACAACTGCGTCTTGTACCGCTCGTAGATCACTTCCTGGCTCTCGCGTTCGCCGAGGCCGGTTTGGTCGTGGATCACTTCGCCGATGCTCGGCATCACCGAGCGTTCGACCTGCGCAGCCGTCCACAGTTTCGAGCGCATCAGCGCCTTGCCGCAATGGAAGTAGGCTTCGCGCACGTCGATGCGCAGCACCGCGCGCGGCGGCTTGCCGAACTCGACCATCGAGGCCATCAGCTCCGGCTCCGTCGTGACGGCGCCCTTGCCGCCGACGCGAAGCGTCTCGTCGATCCCGGGCACAAAGAAGATCAGCTGCACGAAGCCGGAGCCTTCGACGACGTTGCGAAAACTGTCGATGCGGTTGTTGCCGGAACGGTCCGGCATCAGCAGCAAGTTCGGTCCGCCGACATGGATAAAGCCGGGATTGCCGCCGCGCGGCGATGCATCGACGCTGCCGTCCGAGCCCGAGGTGGCCAGCACGCAGAACGGCGACATGCCGATGAACTTCTTCGCATGCGCGTCGATCTCCGGCCGCGCCTTGGCGATCACGCGTGGCGAGGGGGCAGGATAGATCTTGGCGAGGTCGTCGGGGGCAAGATCGGACAAGGGCGGCTCCTTTCGATATCGTTCCAAGACTACCATTCCGCACGTTTTGCGTCATCCCTGGCTGGAAGGCTTCTAGCTCCGTCATTGCGAGGAGCGAAGCGACGAAGCAATCCATCTGTCCCCGAGTGGAGGGATGGATTGCTTCGCTTCGCTCGCAATGACGGGGTTCTATAGTCAAACCGCATCCGCCGGGACGAAGCAGCTAATGATGATGCTGCCGCGGTGATGCACGTACCACACCACGGCTTCGCCGATCGGATTGCCCTGGTCGCGGATGACCGCGCGCTCGGGCACTTGCATCCACTGGCCCTCGATCGGCACCCAGTAGGCGCCGCCGCGAACGTCGTAGGCGGTGCGGTGGCCGTCCGAAATATCGCAGCAGGGCACGCCGTTCGGCGCGATCACGCTTTTAAACCAGGCGCGGATATCCGGCGGCACGTGGTCGAACTGTCCCCTGTCGACGGCGAGCGCGGTGCTGCCTCCTGGCAAAAGCCAGGCGAGCAAGGCGAATGGCGCGAGCCTCCGCATCCAATCCTCCGCTTTGGTTTGTCTTGTGGTCGCGGACATCTCGATCCTCGACTCGTTGAAGACAATTCAAGCGGAGACTGTGCGCGGATGCACGCTCAAATAATGAGCGATATCAGTGACGCCGGTTTGATGCGGTGCGAAATCAAGCCTTCTTCTTGCCGCGCGCGCTCGCTTTCGCGCGCGATTTCGGCGCGACATTCTTCCACGCCATAACAAGCGCGCTTTTCAGCGTCGCCGCGTCGGCCTTGGCGAGAACAACATTGGTGTAGCCCTGCTTGCCCCAGCCGCCCGGCACCGGGCGGAAGATGTCCGGCTCGGCGTCGACCAGCATCGATTGCTGTTCGATCGTCAGCTTCAGCGTGCCCCAGCTTTCGTCGGGATGGCCCAGCGTCGCGAAGATGCGTTTGCCGACGCGGAAATCGGCCTTGCCATGATGCGCGCTTTCCACCGCATCGGAAAGCGTCAGGGCTATCCGGCGAAAACGGCTGGCCGACATCGCTCGCCCTGTTACCGTCTACATCGCCCGCTGCGGCGCGCTCTGCAGCAGCTCTTCCAGCTGCTTCTTGTAGAATTTTGCATTGCCGGTCGTGAGATGGCCGCGCGTCTCGCTTGAGGCCGGGATCAGGAACAGGCGGCCGTTCTTGACGCGCTTCATTGCGGCATCGGTGACGCCGGTCTCCGGCGGATTGCGCTCGTCGTCGGCGGCGTTGATGAGGAGCAGCGTCGCCTCGATCTTCTCCAGCGAGGGCGCCGGATTGTAATCGTGCGAGGCTTCCCATTGGTAGATGAAGTCGTTGGCGTCAGCGGTGACCGCGGTCGCCAGCCGGTCGTCGACCATCTTGTCGGCCTTCGCCGCCGTCGGCGCCAGTGCCTGATAGGCCAGCGTGCCGCCGCCGGTTGCAATGCCATAGGCGCTGATGGCGTATTTCATCATGCGCGGCTGGCTGGTGTAACTGCCGCCATTATAGTCGGGATCGTTCTTGATGGTCTCCAGCATCATCCGCCGCAGCATCCAGTTGCGCGCCGCCATTTCGGTCGGCTGCGAAGCCATCGGCACCAGCGCGTCCATGAATTGCGGGTACCTGCCACCCCAGATCCAGGTGTGCATGCCGCCCATCGAATTGCCGATCACGAGCCTGACATGCTTGATGCCGAGCCCTTCGGTGAGGAGGCGATATTGCGCGTCGACCATGTCCTCGTAATTGTATTTCGGAAACGCGGTCTTCATGCCGTCGGAGGGCTTTGACGATTTGCCGTGGCCGATGCCGTCGGGGATGATGATGTAATATTTTGCTGCATCGAGCGGCTGGCCGGCGCCGAACAATTCGCCGCCGAACGTTGCTGTCAGCATGCTGGCCGCCGAGCCGCCCGAGCCGTGCAGCACCAGCACCGGCTGCCCGCTGGGCTCGCCGATCGTGGTGTAATGCAGCCGCAGTTCTCCCATCGTCTCGCCGGTGTGGAATTTGAAATCCCTCGCGATCCAGTCGCCCTGTTTCGGCGCCGGAAAATCGGCGGCGAGGGCGGTGAAGGAGGTCAGGGCGAAGGCCGCTGACAAAACTGCGCGCGACAGGTGCATGATGGTCTCCCCAGAGCTTGCGGCCGTCTTGTGCGCCGCTTGCCGGGAACCTTATCACACCGCCGCGCGCCGCCTATCCCTCCACCTCGGTTTCCGGCCGGTCGTTGCCGGCAGCGGTCTCAGCGTGCCAGCGGCCGTCGGCGGTCTCATATTCGATCACCTCGGTGCGGCCCGGCACCCGCTGTTCGGCCGCCGCGCGCCGGGCCGCGGCGAGGGCAGCGGCGCGGTCCGGGAACGGCTCGGAGAACGCGCCGTCGACGGTGTAGGCCCAGCCGCCGTCATGTTCGACGATCTTGTAGGTCACATGGGTCATCGGGAACTCGCTGTGGTGCAGGTGCCGACAGGATGAACGTGCCGCATGATCCGTGTCAAAATAGGCTACGCCGTCGGATTTTGCACCGGCCGTTCGTCCTTGAACGACGAGCCGTGAAGGAGAGAGCCATGTGCCGCAACATCAAGACCCTGTTCAATTTCGATCCCCCGGCGACGCACGCCGAAATCCATGCATCCGCGTTGCAGTTCGTGCGAAAACTCTCCGGCTTCAACTCACCGTCGCAGGCCAATGCCGAGGCGTTCAACCGCGCGGTTTCCGAAGTCGCCGACAGCGCGCGGCGCCTGCTCGCCTCGCTGCAGACCAACGCGCCGCCGCGCGACCGCGAGGTCGAGGCCGAAAAGGCGAGGGAGCGCTCGCGGGCGCGGTTCGGCTAGGGGGACTCGCAGCCGATCTGTCGGTCGTCTGCTATCGCGCGACGACCTCACAAACGCCCTAGGGCTGCTGCGCCCCTGCCTCCCTTCCGTCAAACCAGAATCGCCTCTTCCCTTGAGAATTCGGAAGAATCGTCGGTGGAGGTATCCATGTTATACTCGCAAAGCCCGCCACTGACGGCCGAAGAAACGCTCGACGGGCTTGCGCGCGATCTCGACGTCCGGTCCGACCAGCGCGTCGGCCGACGGCGCACAAAGCCTCCGATGGATGCTGCCTATTCCTACCGCTTCGGGGAAGGGCGGCCGGCGGGCGGCCGGCCGTCGCTTGGCCGGCGACTATTCCGCAGCCTCGTCCGGTTCTCGATTGCGGTTCTCATCGGCGTCGGCGCCACGCTGGGCTGGCAGTCCTACGGCGATGAAGCAAGGGAGATGCTGATAGCCCAGGCGCCCGCGCTGGCTTGGGTGCTACCCGTTCCGACGACGAGGTCGCCAGCCATGGCTGCGACCTACGCCGACCCGACGCGGCAGCTTGCACCGATGGCATCGACGCTCGATGCCGTGCGGCGCAGCGTCGAACAACTCGCTGCCAAGCAGGAACAGATGGCCCAGAACATTGCGGCATTGCGGGCTGCCGGGGAGGATGTCAGGCAGAAGATGCCGTCTGCACCTCCGGCCGTCACGGCTACGGCCACAGCCCCCGCCCAGCCGGCCGCCTCCGTCCCGCAGCCCAAACCTCCGCAAGCCAAGATAGACTCTCGCCTGCCGTCTCCCACCGGATCACAGTTCTCGCGCTGACACCCCGGATTGCCGCGAGACGCGTAGAGGCTAACAGGCGAGGGTGGGTTCGCGCCGGCGGGTGCGGCCAGCTTCGCCGTTCGCATATGGGCGCGGCATGAACCCCCGAACGTTCAAACTTCCAACCCGTCATGGCCGGGCATAGCCGTCTGAAGGACGGCGTCGCTTCCGCTCGCCTATGCCCGGCCGTCCACGCTCTTTCGCGCGAAGTCCAAGACGTGGATGCCGGGACAAGCCCGGGCATGACGGTTTGTAGAGGCGTGAGAACAGAACCCATGCCGCGTTGCCATAGCTTCTGCTGAACCGTGACACACCTCACGGTGCGGCGCGGTCCTGGCGCCGATGATGGCGACGAACGTTGGCCATCGGAGGGATATCATGGACCAGGCAATGCGGCTGAAGCTCGCCGCCGTTTTCTTCGCCATCTTCTGGGTTGGAAGCATGCTGTGGTGGAGCGGCGAGTATCATCCCGCCTATATCATCCTGCTCGCCGTTTGCGGGGCCATCGGAGGCTATCTGTGGTACCTTGCCATGCGCTGGGTGTTTCGGCACATGCATCTGGTGACGCGAAACGGCAATCACGGCCCCGGCAGCGAGACACCGTGACGCGTTCGCCGATTGCTGCTAGTTTCTTTTCAGGCATCACGAACCGGGCAGGCCCGCCATGCGCGTTCTCGCTGGTCTTGCACTCGTCCCGATCTCGTCGACGGCATTTGCCGCCCGCTTTAGACGAGCCCGAGAGGCAACTGCCGCGTGGGGCGGGCGTGGCGTTGCATGAAGTCGGCCAGGTGCTCCGGCACCGGCACGCCGTCGATATCGCAGCGCATCTGGATCTCCGCCGCAATGTCGGAAGAGACGTCCTCGGACCAGTGTTCGAGCGTGTTGAACGCCACGACGCGGACGGGGCTGTTGTATTGGCCTGTCAAGAGGTCGCCGACGATGGTTTCAAGGTCGGCCTTTTCGATCTCGGTTTCGCGGTAGACCGTCCCGACGGAAAAGCTGTCCACCACGAGGTAGGCGGTTTGATCCGCCCCGTAGGGTACCGTCCCCGGTGACCAGCCGGTGCCTGGCATGTGCGCTATCCTGCAATTCACGCGATTCAAGCCCCTGGGCCCCCGCTGGTTCCTAGTTTAATGCCAGTCTTTCCCGAATTTGCTATCATCGAAGCCGGTCCCTCGCTCGCAAAGGATGTCGTTTCAGCACATGCGCCCGGAGAGGTAGCGTCAATGACCAGATTGGATGATCGTACCATTGCAAACATGGATATCGTTCTCGAAGAGACCTGCAGTGTCTTTCCCCATGGCGGCGATCACGAACATCGCCGCCACATCGCCCAGAAGCTGAAGCTCAGCGCCAGGCGGGGCAACACCACCTTGGGCGGATTAAGGGCAGTCGCGCAGAGCGCGCTCAAGGAAATCACCCGCGACGCTCCGTCCGATCGGCAACTTAGGAACTAGCCGGACAACTCAGCCGTTCTCATTCGCACAGTTTACGCAGCCAGATTTTTCGAAATGCTCTGGATCGGCGGTGCGATGATGACGGATATTGAGGGGATGTTTGCGATGGATCACCTGACCAGGAGGGACACGCCCGACCGCAGCAAGATCAACATGCACCAACGCTGGGAATTGAAATACTGGACGAGAGAGCTTGGCGTATCCCATGCGGAGTTGCAGAAGGCGGTCGACAAGGTCGGCAACTCGGCCGCGGCGGTTCGGAAGGAATTGGCCCGCTCCTGAACTGCAGCAGCGCCGTTTCGCCAGATGATTTGACAGTATTTTCCCGGATAGCCGACGAGGGCCGGACGGATCAAGATACCGCTTTCACCAAGAGCGTATATTTGCGTTCGCCCGGCGGAAACGCCGGGCTTTCGCATGATGTCTGTCGCCGACGTTGAAGGGCGAGCGGCCAAACCAGGTTACGCCGCACGAAAGCTTACTGTTTGTCCTCAGTCCAGCTGAGCTGGCCGCATTGGCACTCGAAGATACGGACCGTCATGCCATTTCGGGAGTCCATGATCTTGCGGATCAGCTTTGGCCGAGCGCCGCATCGACACCTGAATTCGTCACGGATGGCTGATTCCGAAACACTGCTGCTGACAAGATTCATGACTCTCTCCCCCAAAAAGGGGAACCACAACTCGACTAGGCCGGATTCATTTCGAGAAGAATGCGGGCCACTCGACAATGAGTCTTCAGCCCTCGTGGCCAGGTTCAAGTCCCGATCGAGATCGGCGCCATCAGGGCTTCACATCAGCGAGAGGCTCATAGATCTGTTTGGCTTTAAGTGGCGTTCCACTTCACCGGCAGATTGAGTAGGCCGCGGAACGCCCAGCCGCCGATCCGTACCGGTTCCCGTTCGTCCAGCCGCAGGTCCTTCAGCCGCGCGAACAGGCTCGGCAGCGCGACGTCGGCGACCATGGCGCGGGAGGCGAAGGCGCCGGCGCAATAATGCGGGCCGGCGCCGAAGGCGATGCTCTTCTGGGTGTCGCGGGTGATGTCGAAACTATCAGGCTCGGCAAAGCAGGCCTCGTCGCGGTTGGCGGAGCCGAACATGAAGAACACGCGGTCCTCCGGCTCGAAATCGATGCCGCCATACGTCCACGGTTTGGCGACGCGGCGCGGCGACATCTGGATCGGCGCGATCCAGCGCGCATATTCCTCGAACACGTCGATCCACTTCGCTTTTCCCTCGCGCACCAGCGCGAACTGGTCGGGATGGGTCAATAGCGCCCAGGTCGCGCCCGAGATCGCATCGCGCGGTTCGTTCTGCCCGCCCGATATCGCAAGCTTGATGTTGGCGCGGACGCTTTCCATGTTCTGGCCGGCCGCCAGCAATACGCTCAGGATCGAGGTGTTCGGGTGCTTCCTGACGACCGGAATCATGTCGTCGATCGCGGCATCGATGCCCGCTGTGGCGGCGTGGCAGCGCGCCTCGACCTCCTCGTTGCCGGTGTAGTTGGCAATGCCGTCGATCATCGCCTGCGACCATGCGTCCATGTCCTGGTAGCGCATGTTGGTCAGCCCGGTGATGTCCTTCAGGCATTCGGCCGACAGCGGCAGCGCGAACGCCTTGCAGAGGTCGGCTTCGCCTGTCGGCGCCAGCTCACCGAGGATGCGATCGGCATGGGCCTGAAACTGCCGGATCCAGGTGTCGCGCACCGTGCGCGGCGAGACCGCCGGAAACATCGCCTGCCGCTCGCTCATGTGCGCGTCGCCGTCCTTGCGCATCATGTTGTGGCCCATCAGCAGGTTCATCAGGCCGTTCGGCTGGTGCGAGGAGAACACGTCGATGCGCTTCTCCTGGGTGAAGATATCGTCGCGTCGGGTGAACACGGTCGAGCCGAGCTGCGGCACGAAGGCGATCGGTGCCTCCTTGCGCATCTTCGCCAGCGCTGGATAGGGATCGGCCCAGAACGAGGGGACGTCGATGTCGAAATGCGGGGCGTTGGACATGGTTCACACCGCCCGGTAGCCGCCGTCGACCATCACGATCGAGCCGGAGACATAGGCCGAGAGATCGGAGGCGAGGAAGATCGCGGGACCGACGATGTCCTCCGCGGTTCCGGCGCGGCCGAGCGGCGTGTGATCCATGAATGTCTTCACGAGGTCCGGATTGTTGGCGCGGGCGTTGGCGTTGAGCGGTGTTGCGATGAAGCCCGGGCCGATCGCGTTGACGCGCACGCCTTCCTTGCCGAGCTCGGCGGCGAGCGCCTTGGTGAAGCCGAGCACGCCGTGCTTGGAGGCGGTGTAGGCGGGCGAGCTCGGCGTGCGCACATGCACGAAGGACTGGATCGAGCCGATATTGACGATGCGGCCCTTGCTGGCGCGTAGGGGCGCAAGGAACGCGTGCGTCACGTTGAAGACGCCGGTGAGGTTGATCGCGATGATGTCTTCCCAATCGCTAATCACGGCTTCCGCCGCGCCGAGCATGCCGTTACGGCGGACGATGCCGGCATTGTTGACGAGGATCGAGACCTGGCCGACCTGATTGGCGACATGCTTCGCCATCGCGACGCAGTCCTCGCGTTTGGCGACATCGAGGGCAAAGCTGTCAGCCTTGCCGCCGGCGCTGCGGATTTCCTGCGCAGCCTCGGCGGCCGCTTTCTCCTCGCGGTCGAGCAGCACGACGCGCGCACCCTCGCGGGCATAGCCGATCGCGATCGCACGCCCGATGCCGGAGCCTGCGCCGGTGACGACGGCGATGTGATTTTCGAGAAGGGGCATGGCGCGTTTCCTCTTGCTTGGTTTTGCCGGAGGATAGCAAGCGCATCGGGTAGTACAAGGTGGAACGACTGCGGCGGTGTCGTAGGGTGGGGCAAAGCGAAGCGTGCCCACCATGCATCAACAGTGGTGCAAGAAGTTGGTGGGCACGGCGCTGCGCGCCTTTGCCCACCCTGCGCACTACGAAACGATTACAGCTTGCAGTTACCCTTCTTGAGCATGCCGTCCTTCACGGCGAGCGCCGCGGCGAATGTCGGAACCGGCTTGCTGACGGTCCTGTAGTTCGACGGGATCGGCTTGGTCGGAATGCTCTGGTCCCAGACCTGGCAGACACCGGTGCCTTCCCAGCGGATCAGATGAAAGGCGGCTTCAGCAGGGCTGGTCGCGACGACAGCGGTGAGGGCGAGGCTGGCCGTGGCGGCAAGGGCAGTGAGGCGAAGCATGGGCAAAATACTCCTGTCATGGAAATGCGCGGCCGCGCTCCGCAAGGGGGAGATTTAAGGGAGCGGGCTCCCGGTCGGGGATGGCCGGGCATCCCTTTGTTGTCACCGATGCGTGATTGGTTCAAAGCAGCGCATGAAAAAAAGCCGGCGCGTCATCCCCGCGCCGGCCGCTTTCAGATGTTAGACCTCATCCTGAGGAGGCGCGAAGCGACGTCTCGAAGGATGAATGGCACCAATGGTGCCGCATGGTTCGAGACGGCGCTTGCGCGCCTCCTCACCATGAGGATCAAAGCTCAGAACGCGCAGGCGCCGCTCCGCAGCATGCCGTCCTTGAACACCAGCGCGTCGACGAAGGTCGGCACTTCCGAGCCGACGATCACGCTGTAGTTGCCGGGATACGGCGCGGTCGGGATGTTCTGGTCCCAGATCTGGCAGAAGCCGGTATCCTGCCAGCGGATCAAATGATAGGCGGCGTTTGCCGGGCTCGAGGCGGCAAGGGCAGTGAAACCAATCGCGGCAACGGCGCAAAAGCCAAAAATACGACGCATCTTCAAATCTCCAGTTTTGAACGCGGGGCCTTGGCGCCCGGTTACCCCTTGAGTAGCGGGCCACGCGGGAAGGTTCAAAGCCGGGAACGGTCGAATGGGTTAGCGAATTCCTTACGCGCTGCTACAATTCGGCGGTGAAGCGATGCCGGCATCGGGCGTAGGAGGCCAGCCACAATGCAAGACACAAACTCATGGTGCGCGTCACGCTGGCGCAGCCGCGCAAGCGCCGTGCTGACAATGTTGTGCACGGTCGTTGCATTGTTGTTTGCAGCGGGCCGATTGCCGGCGGCTGCGCCGATCGCGGTGGCGGTCGCGGATTTCGATTATTTCGACACATCGGGTGAAGTGGTGGACCAGAGCGCGGAGCACCGCGCCCGCGTCGCATCGTTTGCAGCATTGCTGCGCGACAACATTTCGGCACAAGGCGGCTACCGCGTGGTCAGCATCGAATGCCCCGATCATCCCTGCACCGCCACCAGCATGTCGCAGAATCTCTTCATCGCCGCCGCGCGCAAGGCCGGCGCGCGCCTCGTGGTCTATGGCGGCATCCGCAAGATGAGCACGCTGGTGCAATGGGGCGAGATCCAGCTGCTCGATCTCGAAGCGGAGAAGCTCCTGATGCGGCGGACGGTGACGTTTCGCGGCGACAACGACGCCGCCTATCGCCACGCCGCCAATTTCGTCAGCGACACGCTGAGGGAAACCATGCCGAAGCCTTGAGGCTAGTGGAGTCGGAAACGACCCAAAGCAGAATTTTGTGCTAGTCTTGTGCACCATCAACTGGACGGTGGGTGACAGCAATGCTGGAAACGGACAAGGTGTTCGCGGACTCGATCCCGGAAAACTACGACCGCTATATGGTGCCGTTGATTTTCGAGTCGTTTGCCGCGGATCTCGCGCGACGCGCCGCGTCCTTCGCGCCAACCGCCGTTCTGGAGATCGCCGCAGGCACAGGGGTTGTCACCCGCGCATTGGCGCCAAAACTGTCCTCGGGCGCGCGTTATGTCGTGACCGATCTCAACCAGCCGATGCTCGACTACGCTGCGTCGCGACAAGGCCCGGACAATCGCATCGAATGGCGACAAGCCGATGCGCTGGCGCTGCCGTTTGAAAACGCGGCCTTCGATCTCGTTTGTTGTCAGTTCGGCGCGATGTTCTTTCCCGACCGCCCGGCTGCCTACCGCGAAGCCAAGCGGGTCCTGAAACCAGGAGGACATCTTCTGTTCAACGTATGGGATCGCATCGAGGAGAATGTATTTGCGGATGATGTGACGAATGCGCTGGCAAGGATTTTTCCGGATGATCCGCCGCGCTTCCTGGCGCGCACGCCGCACGGCTACCACGATACGGCGTTGATCCGTCGCGAACTGGAAGGCGCAGGTTTCTCCCGCGTGGTGATCGAGACCAGAGCCGAACAAAGCCGCGCATCCTCGCCGCGCATCCCGGCCGTTGCCTATTGTCAGGGAACGGTTCTTCGCAATGAAATCGAGGCGAGAGACGCGGGAAAACTTCAAGCGGCCACCGACTACGCCGCATCCGCGATTGCAGACCGGCATGGCAGCGGCGAGGTTACCGCCAAGATACAGGCACATGTGATCGTGGCTGTGGCCTGAGTGTTGGAACGGTCCGGCGCAATCTTCAGCGGCCGACCGCCCGCGTGGATTATCGCCCGGAAATCTGCGCCACGCATTCGATCTCGATCAGCATCTTCGGATCAGGCAGCGCCTGCACCACGCAGGTGGTGCGGGCGGGGTAGGGCGCCGGTCCGAACGCCGACGCATAGAGGGTATTCATCGTGGCGACGTCGGAGGCGCGCGTCAGCAGAACGTTGACCTTGACGAGATCGCGGAACGTCGCGCCTGCTTCGTCGAGCACGCGCTTGATGTTGGCGACGACGAAGCCGAACTGCGCCTCGAACCCATCCGCCAGCGCGCCCTTGTCGTCAAAGCCCGGAATGCCCGAGACGAACAGCAAGTCGCCGACACGGGTTGCGAAGGAGAGCGGCGGGGACTTGATCCCGGCGGGCGGCGCAAAATGCTGGATCTTTGGCATGGGACACCTTCGGTGGCGCGTGGGCCCTAAACCTAACGCGCCGCTGCCTCGCTGGAAAGGCAGCGGCGCGGCGCCATGCGACCCGCCGAGCTCTGGGAAAGGTGCGATGCGGAACGATCGCGAGGGGTAATTGCCGCGCGAATGACTAGCGCAAGATGATGGCAGTAAAGGTAATGCAGTTCACAGGCGCGCTGATTTTCATGCGTTCATGTGGAGATTTTTTCGCCAGCAGGCGGCAGAATTTGATGAAATTGTGTCATGCCCGCCGTGGCACGCCGTGCGACAGGGGCATCAATGCGCTTTTCCCCTATCGCTGATGGGGTACAATCGGTTCGTCACGACTCAATCGGCGCCGCAGGCCGCCAATTCCCTGGAGAAACTATCCATGAAGATGCCATCCGCCCTCCGTGCCGCCGTGCTCGCGCTTGCGGCCTTTGCGGGCGTCAGCCTGTCCTCCGCCGCGCAGGCCGACGAAGGTTTCGTGCAGCTCACGATCTACAAGGCAGGCTGGGTGATCGGCGGCTCCGGCGGCAGCGGGGTGCTGGATTTCCACGGCCGGCGCTACGCGCTTTCGACCGGCGGCCTCGACTACGGTTTTGTGTTCGGCGGCTCGAAGACGATTTTGCGCGGCCGCGTCAGCAACATCTGGCGCCCCTCCGATGTCGCCGGCGTCTACGGCGCGGCCGGCGCCGGCCTCGCGGTTGGCCGCGGCGCGCGTGCGATCGTCTTGACCAACCAGAAGGGCGCGGTGCTGGAATTGACCGGGCATCAGGTGGGATTGATGGCGAACGCGGATCTCAGCGGTCTCGCCATCACGATGCGTTAGGTCTTGGGCGGGTCTCGTAGGGTGGGCAGAGGAGCGAAGCGACGTGCCCACCATGCCTCCCCGATCGAGCCGCGAGATGGGTGGCACGCCGCGCTCTGCCCACCCTACGGCGCCGCGTCTTCCGGAGACAGCCAATGACCCGCGAAGATCTCATTGCGGCCTACACCGCCCCCGGCCGCCACTACCACAACCTCGCTCACATCGAAGACTGCCTTGCCGCGCTCGCGCGCATCGACGATGTTTCGGCGCGCGAGCGCGAAATCCTCACCGAGGCGATCTGCTGGCACGACATCGTCTACGACGCGACGCGCGCCGACAATGAGGAGCGCAGCGCTGAGCTTGCCGAACAGCATGTCCGCGCTGACATCGCCGCGGAGGTCGGCCGCCTGATCTGCCTGACCAAAACGCACGACGTGAAGCCTGGCGACCGGCTCGGCGCTATCCTGATCTCGATCGACCTCAGCATTCTCGGCAGCGAGCCCGCACGCTACGACGCTTACGCCGCCGCGATCCGGCAGGAGTTCATCCATGTGCCGGAGGCCGACTATCGCGCCGGCCGCGCGAAGGTGCTCGGCCATTTCGCGGCAAGGCCGGTGATCTTTCCCGATCCGGCGTTCGCCGCGAAATACGACCAGAAGGCCCGCGCCAACCTCGCGCGCGAGCTGGCATCGCTGCGCTGAGGATTACCTCACGCCGAGAAAATCCCGCTTGCCGATCTCGACGCCATTATGGCGCAGGATGCCGTGCGCGGTGGCGGCGTGGAAATAGAAATTCGGAAACGCGAACCCGGTGAGATATTGCTGGCCCTTCAGCGTCATGGTGTTGCTCGGGCCGATCGGGAAGGTGACATCCCGCGTATCGCCGCCGTCGAACTGCGCCGGCTTGAACGCCTTCACATAGTCGATTGTCTTCGCGATCCGCTGCTGCAATTCTTCAAAACTCTTTTCGGTGTCCGGCGTCTGTGGCACCTCGCTGCCGGTGAGCCGCGCGCAAGTCTTCATGGCGAAGTCGCAGGCCGTCTGCACCTGCCGTGTCAGCGGATACATGTCGGGGTAAAGCCGCGCATTCAGCAACGCCTCGGGCTGGATGTTCTTTGCCTTGCAATGCGCGTCCGCTTTCGTGAGCAGGCCGGAAAGGCTGCCGAGAATCTGCAGGAAGGCGGGCACGGAGGCGTCGTAAAAGGACATGGGATGCTCTTTTCGTGATGTGGAATAGCGCCTCGGATGGCGAGGCGTCTTCGAGATGGGAGGGCTAGCGGCGAGATTCAACGCTCGCGACGCCGTAACGGCGTCTGATTGTTCTCTCGCTGTCATCGCCCGGCTTGACCGGGCGACCCAGTATCCACAGAAGTTGCTATTGAGCCGATCGGCCGCGGCGTACTGGATTCCCCGCCTTCGCGGGGAATGACAGAGGTACTCGCGGAGGCAGCCATGCCTACCGCGCCGCGGGCATCACCAGGCCTGCCGGCTGCGCCTGGGCACTCGGCCCACGCATCCGTGCCAGCAATTCCGCCGTCGGCCAGGAATCCGCCGGCAGGCCGTATTTGACCTGCATCGCCTTCACCGCGGTGCGGCTGAGCTGTCCCATCACGCCGTCGACCTTGCCGACATTGTAGCCGGCGCGCACCAAAAGCTGCTGCAGCTCCTTCAGCTCGTTGAGCGGCAGTTGCGCTACCGGCACTGACGGCTGCCGCATCGGCGGCGCGCCGGCGATGCGGCTGGCGAGATAGGCCGCGGTGGTCGAATAGATCAGCGAGTTGTTCCACTCGGTGTAAACAGCGAAATTCGCATAGGCCAGAAACGCGGGTCCAGTGCGGCCCATCGGCAGCAGCAGCGAGGCCGGCAGGTCGTCGTTCGGCAGCGGCCGGCCGTCCGGATAGGTGACGCCGAGCTGCGCGAATTTTGCGCGCGGCAGTTTTATCGTGAGATCGGCCTGCTCCCAGGGGAAATTTTGCGGCGCGCGCACTTCCTGCAGCCACGGCTCGCCGCGCCGCCATTTCAATCCGGTGGCGATGTAATTCGCGGTCGAGCCGATCACGTCGGGTGCGCTGCGCAAGAGGTTGCGATGGCCGTCGCCGTCATAGTCGACCGCATAGGTGAAATAATGCGTCGGCAGGAATTGCGTTTGCCCGAGCTCGCCGGCCCATGCGCCGATCATTTCGCTAGCCGGGAGGTCGCCGCGGTCGATGATCTTGAGGGCCGCGATGGTCTCCTTCTGAAACATCTCGGAGCGGCGGCAATCATAGGCCAGCGACACCAGCGAGCGTAGCGTGGACAGATTGCCGAGCTCGGCGCCAAAACTGCTTTCTAGGCCCCAGAACGCGGCGATCACCGCCGGCGGCACGCCATACTCCTTCTCGGCGCGGGCGAACGCCGCCGCATGCATCCTGATGCGCGCCTGCGCGTTCTTCGCCGCGCCGTCGGAGGCGCGGTTGCGCGCAAACTCGGTGAACACCTGGCCGAACACGCGCTGGCCGCGGTCGCGGTTCACGATGCTCTGGTCGTAGACGAGGTAGGGCGCGGCCTCGCTGAGCGTGCGCTGCGACACGCCGTCGGCGACCGCCTGCTGCTTCAGATCGGCAAGGAAGCGGTCGAACGACAGGCCGTTGTGGCAGGCCGCAGCCCGCGGCGTGCGAGAAGCTGCGGCCGGCTGACCGGGCACTGGCGCGACCGCAGGCCTCGGTGCGGGACGCGGGCCGGGGGCCGGTTGGGCGATGGCGAGGGATGAAAGTGTCAGGGACGCCGTGGCAGCAACGAGGAGTCTGAGAAGCGGCATCCATGTCCCCAAGGTCAGGTATCGTAGGGTGGGCAGAGCGAAGCGTGCCCACCATTTGAGGCAACTCGGCCAGTTCAATCAAGATGGTGGGCTCGCTTCGCTCAGCCCACCCTACGGCATCTCGGTACAATCCGCCGCGCAAGCCCCGCTGCGCGCATAGGAGGGAGCCGTAACAACCTGATCTCGCAGGCTGTTCCAACCGCCTCCCGCCGTGTAGGCTTAGTGCACACTGCCGGGCCATTATAAGGCCATCGCCGATATGGGGCGGGCAGGAAAAAGGGAGATGGCGGAAAGACCATGACGGAACTCCGATACCTCGCGCCCGAAACGCTTGATGAAGCGGTCGGCGCTTTTGCCAAAGCCGGCAGCGCCGCGCGCATCCTGGCCGGCGGCACCGACCTTCTGGTGCAGATGCGATCCGGCGTTTTGAAGCCCGGCGTCATCGTCGACATCAAGAAGATCCCCGAGATGACCGCGATCGAACAGACGCCGGATGGCGGCTTTCGGATTGGCGCCGCCGTCTCCGGCATGGCGCTCGCCGAACACAAAACCTTCGGCAAGGTCTGGCCCGGCGTGCTGGAGGCGGTCAACCTGATCGGCTCCAAGCAGGTGCAGGGCCGGGCGTCTGCCGGCGGCAATCTCTGCAACGGCTCGCCCGCCGGCGACAGCGTGCCCGCGATGGTCGCGGCCGGCGCCGCCGTCACCATCCAGGGCCCGGAGGGCCGCCGCGAGATGAAGGTGGAGGACGTGCCCGCCGGGCCCGGCCGCACCCATCTCAAGCCCGGCGAGATCCTGGTCAGTTTTAAACTACCGCCACGTCCGGCCGGCTCCAGCGACGCTTACTTGCGCATGATCCCGCGCACCGAAATGGACATCGCGGTGGTCGGCTGCGGCGTCAGCCTCACCATGAAGGACGGCACGGTGACCGCGGCCCGCGTCGGTCTCGGCGCGGTGGCCCCCACCGTGCTCTTGGTTGAAGACGCTGCGAAAGCGCTGATCGGCTCCAAGCTCGACGATGCGGCGCTGGCAAAAGCCGCCGCCGCGTGCTCCGCCGCCTGCCGCCCGATCGACGACAAGCGCGGCACCATCGCCTACCGCACCAGGGTGGCCGGCGTGCTGCTCAAACGCACGGCCGCCATTGCCGCTAAACGCGCTCAAGGAAAATAACTTCATGGCCAAAGTTCACGTCACCACCACGATCAATGGCGAGCCGATGGAATTTTTGTGCGAGCCTGATGACACCATGCTCGACGCGCTGCGCGGGCCGCTGGCGCTCACCGGCTCCAAGGAAGGCTGCGCCTCCGGCGATTGCGGCGCCTGCTCGATCACGCTCGACGATCGCCTGGTCTGCTCCTGCCTGATGCTTGCCGTCGAATCCGAAGGGCACGAGATCGGAACCATCGAGGGCATGGCGCAGGGCGAAAAGCTGCATCCGCTGCAGCAGAAATTCTTGGAGATGGCCGCGCTTCAGTGCGGCATCTGCACGTCAGGCATGCTGGTCGCCTCCGATGCACTGTTGAAGAAGAACCCGGACCCGACCGAGGAGGAAGTCCGCTTCTGGCTCGCCGGCAACCTCTGCCGGTGCACCGGCTATGACAAGATCGTCCGCGCGGTGATGGAAACCGCCGCCGAAATGCGCGCCCAATAAGAACTGGAGCAGCCCAATGAATCTCGTCACCAACAACAAATGGATCGGCCAGCGCACCATCAGGCCTGATGGCATGGACAAGGTTACCGGCCGTGCCCAGTTCGCCGCCGACACCACCATGCCCGGCATGATCTGGGGCAAGGTGCTGCGCAGCCCGCACCCGCATGCGCGTATCCGCTCGATCGATACTTCGAAGGCCGAGAAGCTGCCCGGCGTGAAGGCGGTCGTCACCTCGAAGGACATCGTCGATTTCCCGGTCGAGAAGGGCGCTGTCATGCTCGGTATCCAGGACATGCGCTGGATGTGCCGCAACGTGATGGCGCGCGACAAGGCGCTGTTCCCCGGCCACCCCGTAGCGGCGGTAGCCGCGACGACGGAGGCGATTGCTGCGGAAGCCTGCAAGCTGATCGAGGTCGATTACGAGGTGCTGCCGTGGTCGATCGAGATCGAGGATGCGATCAAGCCCGACGCGCCCATCCTGCACGAGTTCAACAAGTTCGACGGCAAGCCCTCGAACATCGTTGGCCGACTTGAGCACAAGAAGGGCGACATCGCCGAAGGCTTCAAGAAGGCCGACGTCGTCATCGAGCGCACCTTCACCACGCGCCCGGTGCACCAGGGCTATATCGAGCCGCACGCCTGCCTGATCTCGGTCGCGCCTGACGGCAAGACCACGATCTGGAGCTCCAGCCAGGGCCAGTTCATGGTCCGCGCCATGACGGCGTACCTCACCGGCATCCCGCAGAGCGACATCCGCGCCATCCCCGCCGAGATCGGCGGCGGCTTTGGCGGCAAGACCATTGTCTATCTCGAACCGCTCGCGACGCTGCTGGCGAAAAAATCCGGCCGGCCCGTAAAAATGGTGATGACGCGCGAGGAAGTGATGCGCGCGACGGGCCCCACCTCCGGCTCGAAGAGCACGGTAAAGATCGGCGCCACCAAGGACGGCAAGATCGTTGCCGCGCACGGCACGTTCTATTTGCAGGCCGGTGCCTTCCCGGGCTCGCCGATCCGCGGCGCCGCCGGCTGCAGTTTTACGCCCTACGACATCCCGAACCTGCTCTCGGAAGGGTTTGACGTCTGCTCCAACCGCTCCAAGGTCGCGGCCTATCGCGCGCCGGGCGCGCCGATCGGCGCCTATGCGGTCGAATGCGTGATGGACGAGGTCGCCGAAGCGCTGAAGATCGACCCCCTCGACTTCCGCGCCAGGAACGCCGCCAAGGAAGGCACGAAAGCCGCGCATGGTCCGACCTTCCCGCGCATCGGCTATCTCGAGACGGTGGAAGCGGTGAAGAACTCGCCGCATTACGCCGCGCCGCTCGGCGATGGCAACGGCAAGCTTCGCGGCCGGGGTGTTGCGTCCGGCTTCTGGTTCAACGCCGGCGGCGAATCCTCGGCACAAGTCAACATCACCGAGGACGGCAACGTCGTCGTCACGACGGGCCATCCCGATATCGGCGGCTCGCGCGCCGGCATCGCCAACATCTGCGCCGAGCTGCTCGGCATCGATTACCGCCGCGTCTCCGTCATCATCGGCGATACCCAGACCGTCGGCTTCTCGAACCTCACCGGCGGCAGCCGCGTGCTGTTCGCCTCCTCGATGGTGGTGACGCAGTCCACCGAAAAGATCATCCAGACGCTGCGCGAGCGTGCGGCAAAGATCTGGGAGATCGATCCGGAAGCGGTGAAGTGGGAGCAGGGTGCCGCGCATCCGGTGAGCCCGAACGCCGGCCAGTTCGAGCCGCTGACGCTGAAAGAGCTTGCCGACAAGGCACCCGCGATGGGCGGCCCGATCGGCGCCGGCGTGCAGCTCAACACCGCGGGCGCCGACGGCGGCTTCGGCACGCATGTCTGCGACGTCGAGGTCGACGTCGATCTCGGCATCGCGCGGGTGATCCGCTACACCGCCGTGCAGGATGTCGGCCGCGCCATCCACCCCGGCTATGTCGAGGGCCAGCTCCAGGGCGGCGTCGCGCAAGGCATCGGCTGGGCGCTGAACGAGGAGTATATCTACACCAAGGAAGGCAAGGTCGATAATCCCGGCTTCCTCGACTACCGCATGCCGGTCTGCTCGGATCTTCCGATGCTCGACTGCATCATGGTCGAAATCCCGAACCCGAAGCACCCGCAAGGTGTGAAGGGCGTCGGCGAAGTGCCGCTGGTGCCCGTGATGGCGGCGGTCGCCAACGCGATTTACAACGCGGTAGGCAAGCGGTTCTATGCATTGCCGATGTCGCCGCCGAAGGTGCTGGAGAAGCTCGACGAGCCAACCCGGCAGGCGGCGGAGTAAGAGCGAGATGCGTAGGATGGGTAGAGCGCAGCGAAACCCATCAATTTTCGCCAACCGGATGAACTTGATGGGTATCGCTTCGCTCCACCCATCCTACGCGCTGCGCTCCTCGCAATGACGGCGGTGCGCACGCGTAGCCCGGATGAGCGAAGCGATATCCGGGACCTTATTGTCGATCCCGCATATCGCTGCGCTCATGCGGGCTACGGGCTGACGCCAATGAATGACATCCTTCCCTACCGCGCCATGGCCTACAACAACGCCTGGGCCAACCACCGGCTGCTCACCGCCTGTCTTAAGCTGTCACAGGATGAATTCACTGCGAAGCGAACCGGCTTCTTTCCAAGCCTCCGCGCCACGCTCAACCACATCCTGATCATCGACCATTTCTACGTCGATGCGATGGAAGGCGGCACGCTCGGCCCCGCCGCCTGGGCGGACCAGGAGCCGTGTCCAACGGTTCCCGCGCTGAAGGAAGCGCAGGCCGCGGTCGATCGGCGCTTGCTCGCGATCGTTGAGGCGCTCGATGGCGCCGGCTTGCAGCGCATCGTCTCGGTGCATCGCGACACCTCGATCCAGCGCGAGCGGTTGGATCGCCTGTTGCTGCATCTATTCCAGCATCAGGTGCACCATCGCGGCCAAGCCCACTGCATGCTCAGCGGCACCTCGGTGAGCCCACCGCAGCTCGATGAGTTCTTCGCGGTTGGCGAGGCGCCGCTGCGGGCGGCGGAGTTTGCGGAGCTGGGTTGGACGGAGGAGAATATCTGGGGCGAGCAAACCCGGTAGCTTCGGACGTCCAGTCACAAGCCGTCTTGGGGAAGAAAAGGTGGGTATCAGAGTTTTCGTGTTCGACGAGCACGCTGCGTTGGCGCAGGCCGATTATTGCGACTGGATCGCGCGCGAGATCAAGGCCGCTCCAAAGGACAACTGGGACAAGCCGGGATCGTCTTCGCCACGTCTGCGAAAATGGTTTGACGACATGCGCGGTTCCTTTCCGTTGATCGGAGATGCGCATCCGGATGACGCCTACGGTACGGAGTATTGCTTTTATTGGAATGTAATCGATGTGATCTTTGCGGGCTCAGTTGGGGGGGAAGGGGTTCTGCAGGCCTGGAGACTTGCCGGGAAACACGGTTTGCGTCTCCTGGCCGGCGACGAGTTGCTGCCTCCGAAAGCACCGAAGGGAAAGCGGGATTTCCACATCTCGATCCTGCATGGAGCGAGGCCTAGACCCGGGATAGCGCCCAATATGTGCTTCGTCGTGTTTGATCCTGACATCGCGCATGTTGCGCCCAGCAAAGCGAGGACATGGGTCCTTGACCGGCTTAAAGCGGAGCCATGGAGCAAGGATCGATCAATTCTGACAGGAGACAAGCTGAGACGATGGATCGATCTGTTCGCGGCTCGCAATCTTGATCCACTGGTCTCGGAGATGCGATTTTATCGTGATCTCATCTTCATTCGAGCTGATAGAAAGAATGACAGCTCAATGCTTTCACCGATAATGGAGCTATCGCACAAGCTTAACTTGCAATTTGAAGTTTACGTGGATCTCGGTTAGGCGAGCGCAGGACCTCCTGAGTGTCTAGCAAGCGCGTCCCGGATACGAAGCGATATCCCCGGACCTTCGCATCCCATTTCCCCGCACGTCGCTGCGCTCATGCGAGCTACGCACACCGAATATGAAAGCAATCATGAACGATCGAAAATCCATCTCCCCCTTCCGCTCCATCCGCGCCGTCGACTACACCGTGATCTTCGTGCGCGACATGGCGGCGATGCGCCGGTTCTACGAGGGCGTACTGTGCTTCCCGCTGACGCGCGAATTGTCGGCAGGGTGGATCGAGTATCAGATCGGCGGCAATACGCTCGCGCTGGCGCGGCCGAGCCGGACGGCGATGGATGCGCCGGTGCCGAAGGGGAGCGCGTCGCTGCAGCTTGCGTTCAGGGTTGGTGCCGAGGATGTCGATCGCTGCGCCGAGGAGCTGAAGCGGCATGGCGTCGATCTCTTGGAGTCGCCGACCAACCAGCCGTTCGGGCATCGCACGCTGTTCTTCAGGGATCCCGACGGAAATCTGCTGGAGGTGTATGCGGAGATTTGAGGCTGCCAGACCTCGTCCTGAGGAGCCTGCGAGCAGGCGTCAAGGATGAATGGCACCAGCAGGGCCTCGTGGTTTGAGACGCGCGAAGACGTGCTCCTCACCATGAGGGTTTAAGAGAGTAGGGCGGATTAGCGTAAGCGTAATCCGCCGCTGACAGAGAGAGGCGGATTACGCCTTCGGCTAATCCGCCCTACGAGGACCACGTCACCTCGTCTAGTTCAGCGTTTGCCACACCAGATCGACGTCGCTGTGGCAGGTATTGCAGTGCGCCGGCTGATTAAACGTGTTGGCGAGCTGCCATTCCTGCGCTTCATTGCTCCATTGGGCGGTGGCATGGCAGATGATGTCGTCGGAACCGCAGGCGGCGCAGACCGGCGTCGCGCGGGCGGCGCGGGGCGCCACCTTCAAATCGGGCGGTTGCGCGGGCGTTCGCTCCGGCGCAAGCCGGTCCTGGATGATCTCGAATGGGTTCATCAGTTTGACGCGTCGCAGCATTGGCCTGCATCCATTTTCTTGCGAGTCGAGATTCGCTTCTTTCAAACTAGCGAATCAGCCCGGCCGTTCCATTGCTAAATTGCGCAATCCCCGAGAATTAACTTTGTCATTTCGAAGAAGAGTCGCGCAAGCCAGCGGCGCAAAAAGCAGCGAGGTGTTGACGTATCGCAACACGTCTGCCCGCAGGCGGGCCTACGCTTCAACACGGTTTCCGGAAAATTACGGAGAGGCCCTGCGTCTCAACTCATCTTGCGAACGATCGCGGCGCTGGCGTGTCTCGTGCCGACGCTTCTCGGCGCCACTAGCCATGCCACGCAGGCACTCGATGCGAAGCCGCCGCCGCGGTGAACTATCTCAGGTCCATTCAGCGCAGCAGACAGCGGCGTTGCGCGTGCGTCGATGCCAAGCGGCCCGGCATTGACGCCGGGCCGCTTCATCCATTGCTAATATTTCTTCTTGGTTGTGGCCGATCCGGTCGTCTGCTGGCCCGGCGCGCTTTCTGAATGGCCGGGGCCCTTGGCGGTATTTTTCTGGTGTCCCGGTGCGTACTTCGACGCACCCTTTGTGGTCGAGGTCGTGCTCTTCTGCATCTTCTGTCCCGGAGCGTATTCAGAGGAGCCCGGAGACTTCGTGCTGGTTTGCGCAAACGCGGCGGTCGTCAGCAGCACGGTCGAAACCGTCAACAATGTCTTCAGCATGGATCTCTCCTGTTGCAGGTGGCCATGCAACGCGGTGCCCGCGGCTGATGTTCCGCCTTTTCCCGACGGCCGCGCGACGTAATGTCGATGAACAGGCCTTCATCTTCCGCCAACCCTGAAGAGGCGCGCGTGAGGTGACCCGGCTGCCCGACGGGCAAATCACTTCCGACTTTCGGAAATCGCGTCAAGCCAGGAATTTCTGAGAATCAGAAATATTCCGCTTCCGTTTTCACCCAAATCAGCGGCATAAATACCGCCGTCTCACCGCGGGATGAGGGGCGTTGGCCATCGTCACTGACGCGCGGGGTGATGCGATGGACGCCGAGGCCGTAACTGACGAGTGTGGCTGAGGCGTACGGTGAAGTCGTGTGGTTCTGGCGCCGTGGTGCTGGCGTTAAGCCCGTGGGAAGCGAAAGCTGCTTGCGGGCGACGGAGGCAAAAGAGCCGTTCTCCGGGAAGAGCGCGAAGTAAGCCGTAAAGCCATTGCGCAGGGAAGGCCAGGATGCTTCCGCCGAACCTGTATGCTCGTGTGCATTTTTTGTTATGCGCAAGCAGCACACGAGACCGCGGATGCGGCGCGCACCTGGTCTTCCCTGCGCCCTCATGATTGGTGAGGGCGGAACGTTTCAGCAAACCTCGGGCAAAACATGTCGCGAGAATGCCGCCTTACATTCGGTTGTCGTCACCCGCGAAGGCGGGTGACCCAGTATTCCAGAGACGCCAATGATTGAACCGCTCCGCCGCGGCGTACTGGATCCCCGCCTTCGCGGGGATGACAGTTGTGGGTTTGGTGGTCCTTGGAGGGCCTCCCATGAGTGAACGAACGGCCCTCACAACTCCCTTGCATTCGTGAACGCGAACGACGACAGCCGCCGCGTATTCTCGTCCAAAATCAACGTGCGGGTGATCGGCGGCTCGGCGCGCTGGCTGCAGTTTTCGCGTTCGCAGAGCCGGCAGTTGACGCCGATCGGCGTGCCTTCGGCTTTCTCCAGATCCATCCCCGCGGCATAGACGAGTTTTGAGGCATGGCGGATCTCGCAGCCGAGACCAATCGCAAAGCGCGGCTGTGCTTGCGGATGCGGGGCGATCGGCCGGCGCACCATCTGCGCGATCGAGAAGTAGCGCGTCCCATCAGGCAGCTCGATCACCTGCTTGAGCAGGCGGTCCGGCGTGTCGAAGGTCGAGTGCACGTTCCACAGCGGGCAGGTGCCGCCAAATTTCGAGAACGGAAACGTGCCGGAGGAAAACCGCTTGGAGACGTTGCCGGCATTGTCGACGCGCAGCAGGAAGAACGGCACGCCGCGCGCGTTCGGCCGTTGCAGCGTGGTGAGGCGGTGGCAGACCTGCTCGAAGCCGGCATTGAAGCGCTGCGCCAGCACATGCACGTCGTAGTTCAGGTTTTCCGCGGCGCTGTGGAAAGGCTGATAGGGCATCATCACGGCGGCGGCGAAATAATTCGCCAACGTGATGCGGTAGAGCCGGCGCGGGGTGTCGTCGAGCGGGCCTGCGCGGTTGACGATGCCCTCGATCGCGGCGCTGCACTCGGCAAGCCCGATCTGCAGCGCAAGCTGGAAGGCGCGGCCGGAGCCGTCGACCAATTCGGAAATCAGAAGCTGCCGGCGGTGGCGGTCGAACCGCCGCAGCGTCTCGCGCATCACGTCAACCGGCATGATGCGGGTGACGATCGAATGCTTTTCGCGCAAGCGCGCGGCGAGCGCGGCGAACAGTTCCTCGGCGGCGACGTTCAATTCGTCGCGCAGGTTCTCCGCGGCCTGCTCGAGTTCCGGAAAATAATTGCGGTTGGCCTCGATCAGGTCGCGCACGCGCTCGATCGGGTTGGCCTCAAATCGCGCGCCCTCGTCGCGGTCGGCCATCTGTGCCGCCACCAGGGTTTCGCCGCGGCGGGCCTCGGTATAGGCGGCGTAGAGGCGCTGCAGGGAATGCGTCACGCCGGGGCACAGTTCGGCGAGATCGCGCAGTTCCTGCTTCGGCAGGTCAATCTGGCGGAACAGCGGATCGGAAAAAATCTCGTTCAGCTCGGCGAAGAAGCGGTCTTCGTCGGCGGTGGCGAGATCGCGCAGATCGAGATCATAGGTCTCGGCCAGCCGCAGCAATATCTGGGCAGTCACCGGGCGCTGGTTCCGCTCTATCAGGTTGATATAGCTCGGAGAAATCCCCAGGCCCTCGGCGATCTGGGTCTGCGACAGCCCGAGCTGCTGGCGGATCCGCCGGAAGCGGGGGCCGACGAACAGCTTCTTTCCGGTATCGGCAGGCATGGCAGTAGTCCTGACCTATATGTGACAAAATTTACAAAATGACATTTGTTACAAGTATGGATGTTACATGACATCACCAATAGAAAACAAGCTATCTATACGAATTTCTGTTTTTGGCGTTTAGCTCAGGACACGCATTTCGCAATGCACTGTCAAGAATGTGCGATTGACGGTGGCTCATATAAGCCGCTGCAGATTGCCGGCACTGAAAGGATTATGCAGATGAACTATCAGCCACGCGGGATCAGCGATCAGGCGATCCAGGGACCGGGGTCCTATCTCAACGCGGTCAAGGCCGCCGAGGCGCTCCTCAAGCAGCAGCCGACCTGGAACGGCGTGACTGCAGAGGCGGTGGCGCGCATGCGTCTGCAGAACCGCTTCAAGACCGGCCTTGATGTCGCCCGCTACACCGCGGCGCTGATGCGCGCCGACATGGCGGCCTATGATGCCGATCCGACCAAGTACACCCAGTCGCTCGGCTGCTGGCATGGCTTCATCGCGCAGCAGAAGCTGATCTCGGTCAAGAAGCACTTCGGCAAGACCGATCGCCGCTATCTCTATCTCTCCGGCTGGATGATCGCCGCGCTGCGCTCCGAGTTCGGACCGCTCCCGGATCAGTCGATGCATGAGAAGACCTCGGTGCCGGCGCTGATCGAAGAGCTCTACACCTTCCTGCGTCAGGCGGACTCCCGCGAGCTCAACGACATCTTCCGCGCCCTCGACGCCGCCCGCAAGGAAGGCGACAAGGCGAAGGAACAGGCGTTGATCGAGAAGATCGACAACTTCCAGACCCATGTCGTGCCCGTCATCGCCGACATCGACGCCGGCTTCGGCAATGCGGAAGCGACCTACCTGCTCGCCAAGAAGATGATCGAGGCGGGCGCTTGCGCCCTGCAGATCGAAAACCAGGTCTCCGACGAAAAGCAGTGCGGCCACCAGGACGGCAAGGTGACGGTGCCGCACGAGGTGTTCCTGGCGAAGATCCGGGCCTGCCGCCATGCGTTCCTCGAGCTCGGCGTTGAAGACGGCATCGTCGTGACCCGCACCGACTCGCTTGGCGCCGGTCTGACGCAGCAGATCGCCGTCAGCCACAAGCCCGGCGACATCGGCGATCAGTACAACAGCTTCCTGGATTGCGAGGAAGTGACGGCCGAAAACGCCCGGAATGGCGACGTCATCATCAACCGTAACGGCAAGATGATGCGTCCGAAGCGGCTGGCCAGCAACCTCTACCAGTTCCGTGCCGGCACGGGCGAAGACCGCTGCGTGCTCGACTGCATCACCTCGCTGCAGAACGGTGCGGACTTGCTGTGGATCGAGACCGAGAAGCCGCATATCGAGCAGATCGCCAAGATGGTCGACCGCATTCGCAAGGTGGTTCCGAACGCGAAGCTGGCCTACAACAACTCGCCGTCGTTCAACTGGACGCTCAACTTCCGTTGGCAGGTCTACGACGCGATGAAGGAAGCCGGCAAGGATGTCAGCAAGTACAACCGCGCCGAGCTGATGAAGCCGGAATACGACGATACGCCGCTCGGCATTGAGGCCGACGAGCGCATCCGCACCTTCCAGGCCGATGCAGCAAAGCGCGCCGGCATCTTCCACCACCTGATCACGTTGCCGACCTATCACACGGCAGCGCTGTCGACCGACAACCTCGCCAGGGAGTATTTCGGCGAGCAGGGCATGCTCGGCTATGTGAAGAACGTTCAGCGCCAGGAGATCCGTCAGGGCATCGCCTGCGTCAAGCATCAGAACATGGCCGGCTCCGATATCGGCGACGACCACAAGGAATACTTCGCCGGCGAGGCCGCTCTGAAGGCGGGCGGCGCCCACAACACGATGAACCAGTTCGGCTAAATCTGGAATTGAGAGCAGGAGACTGACAATGACCAAAGGCAGCAATTTCTGGGTGATCGGCGGCGAGTTCGGTTCGATGAACTTCCACAAGCTCGTCGAAGGCTCGGCCCAGGTCAGAGGCCCGTTCAAGACCCGCAAGGAAGCCGAGGACTGCTGGAAGGAGGTCTCGGAAGAGAGCCGCCACAAAGCCGGCGTACGCTTCTCGATCGTCGAAGAGCCCTCGCGCGTCTCGGCCTGACGGCTGCCAATCAAATAACGTCTTTGAGGAACGCCAAGGACAGGCGGCCCCATCCGGAAAATCCGGGTGGGGCCGTCTGCGTTTTAAAGCGGTGTCGCCGTCTGCTCTCGCGGGAAAGAGCGGGGCTAAGGGGCTGCAACCCGGCCTCAGAACCCGGTGGATGGCTAACCCATTGCAATTAAACAGCCTTTGCGCGCAATATAGTTACTGCTAGGTTAATCGGGCTAACCCTTCAGGATAAAGGCGGCCAGCGATGTCAGACGCGCAAAATTCCGGCAGTGAGGCCCGCGATATGCGACCGACGCGGCTGCGCGATGCGCTGCGTCAGGCCCGCATCGAGGCCGCCGACCGCACCGGTGTCGTGGTCGAATTGCGCGATGCTGAACTCGCTCGGCTCGAGATCCTGAACGAGGCGCTCGATCCGCTGTTCGCGGAAGTGCCGGCGCAGGTCGACCTGTTCGATCGCGGCGTCAGCCAGGGCGAGACGCCGCGGCTGTGGATCGACGTCGTCGCGCACATCGTGATGGGGCGCGACAAGCGCATCTACCGCTTCGTGCAGGACACCCGGTTCGGCCGCATCGTGCTCGCCGAGTCGCATGACGTGCCCGTCATCGTCGATGCCGTCACCGGCTATGTTGCGCGCCGCATGATCGAGCGTGAGCATGCGATGGTGGCGATGCCTGTCGCCGAGCCCGCCGTGGAAGAGCAGCCGCGCCAGCGCGGCCTTGGCATGTTCGTGCTCGGCTTCGTCCTCGGAGCAGCGGCGCTGTTCGGCCTCGCGCTCTACGCCAGCCTGAACAATTTCTGAGATGGCACACGGCGGATTGGAAATCGCAGTGGCCGCATGACCGTACCGTTTGCCATCGCGCTGGTGGTCGCCTTCGCTGCCAGCGCTTATTTCTATGCCAAGTGGCAGACGCTGCGCCGCGCCGAATTCATCCGCACCTTTGATTGGCCGCGCGGCCTGCTCGATCGGCTGGAGAAGCATCACCCCGGCTTCCGGCGCAAGGACAGCGCGCTGGTCTCGCAAGGCCTGCGGCAATTTTTCCTCGCCTATCTGATGAGCGGCCGGCGCCATGTCTCGATGCCCTCGCAGATCGCCGACGATCTCTGGCACGAATTCATCCTGTACACGCGCGACTATGACGCATTCTGCCGCCGCGCCTTCGGCAGCTTCCTCCACCACGCGCCCGCCGTTGTGCTCGGCAAGCATCGCCAGAGCAATGCGGGCCTGCGCCGCGTCTGGTGGTATTGCTGCAAATACGAGAACATCGATCCGGTCCGCCCGACGCGGCTGCCGCTGCTGTTCGCGCTCGACAGCAAACTCAATATTCGAAACGGCTTCGTCTATCACCCCAATTGCGAAGCGTTGCGCAGGGACGGCAGCGGCGCCGCGTATTGCGGCGGCGATTTCTCCGATACCTCGTTCGACGGCACCTCGGACGGCTTCGGCGACACCGGCAGTGACTCCAGCGGTGATAGCGGCGGTGGCGATAGCGGCGGTGGCGGAGATGGGGGCGGTGGCTGCGGCGGTGGTGGCGGGGATTGAGACATTCGCCCGGTCGCATCAGTTTCTAAAGCAGCGCCACCTGCTTGATCTGCTTGACGCGGAAGTCGGCGTCGATCGCACGCACGGTCTGCACGCAATGCCATTTCCCGCCGTCGCGCGCGATCGAAAAAAGGTTATACGCGGCGGCCGGATAATGCCGGTGCGCCAGCGCGGACGCCGACGGCACGCCGACCGCGGGGATCTGCCGGCCGGCGCCTTCGATCCACATCGTCGAATGGATGTGGTCGTGGCCATGCAGCACCAGATCGACGCCGTGGCGCTTCAGCACGGCGCGGAGCGCCTTGGAGTCGATCAGCCGCTTCATGCGCGATGTCGACTGCAGGGGGTGATGAACCAGCAGCACCCGGAACGCGTCATTCGGCGGCAGCGCCGCCAGCTCGCGGTCGAGCGCATCGAGCTGCGCCCGGCCGAGCCGGCCCGTCGCCATCAAGGGCAGCGTCGGCACCGCCGAGGATACCCCGATCAGCGCCAGCGGCCCGCGCCGGCGCACGAATGGAAACCGCGTACCGTCTGCTCCGGCATCGCCGCGAAGATATTGCTCGAACGTGCCGCCAAAATGATGCCGCGTCGCCCGGACATAGGCGTCATGATTGCCGGGAACGACCGTGACCTGCTGCGGCGTGCCGACGCTTTCAAGCCATGCCCGGGCGGGGGTGAACTCCGCCTCGAGCGCCAGGTTGACGAGATCGCCGGTCACCGCGACGTGGTCCGGCCGCTGCGTCTTCATGTCGGCGACCAGCGCGTCGAGCACCTCGCGGCGGTGATATTTGTGGCGGTTGCGGATCCAGTTGATATAGCCAAGCGCGCGCTTGCCGGCGAGGTCGCGCAACCGCGCCGCGGGCAGAGGAGGCAGATGTGGATCGGACAGGTGCGCCAGCGTGAAGGTATCGGTCATTCGCGCCCAGCCGCATTCCCTGTGATATAGAGCCGTCGCATGATCATGTCGGCGATATAAGGATCAAACGTGACACCTGTCCATCCGAGGTTTGCGTGACGGCGCTGCAGCACCTGCGAAAACGCTTGGAGCCGCAATTGCGGCGGGTGTTTCACCTCTATTGGCGGATCGCCCGTGGCATGACGCTGGGAGTTCGCGGCGTCGTGCTCGACGGCGAGAACCGGGTGTTTCTGGTCAGGCATAGCTATGTCACGGGCTGGCATCTGCCGGGCGGCGGGGTCGAGGTCGGCGAGACATTTCTCGAGGCGCTGCGGCGAGAGCTTGTCGAGGAGGGGCGGATCGAACTGACCGCAGAGCCGGCGCTGCATGGCCTGTTCTTCAACGGCCACGTGTCGCGCCGCGACCATGTTGCGGTCTACATTGTCAGGCAGTTCCGGCAGGATCGCCTGCCGGAACCCAATCGCGAGATTGTGGAGTGCGGATTCTATCCGGCCACAGCATTGCCGGCGGGAACGACAAAGGGAACGCGGCTGCGGATCGCGGAGGTTCTGGACGGCGTGGCGCCGGTCGCGACCTGGCGCTGATGCCACCGGGATCTGTTGCTTGCCGCCATGGCGACGTTTGAAGAACGGGACGATATGGGCAGGATGGGGGTACTCAGGCTGATCTGCAGCGTCGCATTCCTCGCGGTGCTGGCGAGCAATGTCTGGACGATGTCGCGCTGGAGCGAAAGCCGCGGCGTCTATGACGACGTCTGCTACCTGCGGCAGGCCCATCTGTTCCAGAAATACGGGCTTGCCGGCATCGATACGAATATCGTTTTCGACGATGACGACTATCTCAAGAACAAGCTGAAGGCGATCGGCTTTGCCGAGTGGAATGTCGCTTCGCGCACGCCCTGCCATACCTTCATTCCGGCGGCCGATAAATATGTCATGCAATACCCGCCGGGCACCGGCTTTGCACTCGCGCTGTTTCGCGAAGGATTGCAGGTGATGTCGCTCTACGTGCTGGCGAGCGTCACGGTCCTTGCCTTCGCGCTGCTTGCCGTGTTTCGCGCGCGCGATCCTGGCTCGCTGGCGATGGCTGCGGTGTTCGGGCTTGCCGCGCTTTATCTGATGATCAATCCGAGCAAGGCGAGCTATTCGGTGCCGCCGACCATGATGGCCTGTGCAGCCGCCGGACTGCTCACGGCGCAGTATTTCGTTGACCGAACGCGGCGCGGCCTCTTGCTGATCGCGCTGGTGGGGCTGTTGATCGGACTATCCGTCAATTTCCGCCTGCCCAATCTGTTTCTGGCGATAGGCTATTGCTTGTATCTCGCCGGCGCGTTCCTGGTGGTCCGCAACAGGGAGACATTCCTGCACGGGGCCTCGTTCGGCATCGGCCTGCTGATCGGGATGGCGCCCACCCTGATCGCGAACGCGGTCAACGCCGGCAGCCCGTTCTCGACCACCTATGGCGGCGTCGATGTCGCGCTGCCCGAGCTGAAGCTGGACGTGCTGTTAAGCTATCTCGTTGACGTTCAGTTCACCTTGCTGGCGATATCGGCCGCCTGGACCGCCTGGCTATGGCGCGCCGGACGCGGCCGTGCCCGGCAGGCGGTCTTGCTGGTCGCGCTGAACCTCGCGGTCAACCTGATTTTCTTCATGACCCACCCGATATTTACGCCATATTATATCATTCCGATCGACATGCTTTCCCTCTGGACCCTGCTGTTCGCAACGCTCGATCTGCGCCGCGAACGGGCCGCCAATCGCGCGGCCTTCCCTCAACCGGCCCACGCCTGACTGCGGTATAACGCGCCATGGACGGACTTGATTTGGTGAGCGTGCGATGACGGGACCGGCGCTCCGGATTGCGGTTCTGGTGCCGTGCTACAACGAGGAAGCCGCGGTCGCGACCGTCGTCTCCGACTTCCGCAAGGCGCTGCCGACCGCCGAGATTTTCGTCTACGACAACAATTCCAAGGACCGTACCATCGAAGTGGCGCGTGCGGCGGGCGCGATCGTGCGCAGCGAGCGCCGCCAGGGCAAGGGGCATGTGGTGCGGCGCATGTTCGCCGATGTCGATGCCGACGTCTATGTGCTGGTCGACGGCGATGCGACCTATGATGCGCCGAGCGCGCCGCGCATGATCGATGCGTTGATTGGCGAACACCTCGATATGGTGGTGGGCTTTCGCGTCGATCAGTCGGTCGCCGCCTACCGGCCCGGCCACCGCACCGGCAACTGGATGCTGACGAGCTTCCTTGCCGTGGTGTTCGGCCAGGCGTTCAAGGACATCCTTTCCGGCTACCGGGTGTTTTCGCGCCGCTTCGTCAAATCCTTCCCGGTGCTCTCAGACGGTTTTGAGATCGAAACCGAACTCAGCGTGCACGCGCTCGAACTGGCACTGCCGGTGATGGAAATCGAGACGCCCTATTATGCCCGACCGGAAGGGTCGGTCAGCAAGCTCAACACCTGGCGCGACGGTTTCCGGATTCTCGGTACCATCTTAAAGCTGTACCGTTCGGAAAAGCCGCTGCGGTTCTTCACCCTGATCGGCGTCTTCCTGATGCTGATTTCGGTCGGCCTCGCCATCCCCGTGCTCATCACCTATCTCGAGGAAGGCATCGTTCCACGGCTGCCGACGGCGGTGCTGTCGATGGGCCTGATGATCGTGGCGGTGCTGTCGGTCAGTTCGGGGCTGGTGCTGGATACGGTGACGCGCGGCCGCCGCGAAAAGAAGCTTTTGGCCTATCTGTCCCAGCCCGCCATCGGCAAAGATTGAGGCAATACCGGGATGGCCGTTTCCAGCGATGGACCGCGCCGCCGCCAGATGCTATCCCGCGCCCATCATGAGCGAACTTGACGTCACCATCCTCGCCGAAACTCCAAAGGACGCGCAGGCGATCGAACGCCTGCACGAGCGCACCTTCGGACCCGGCCGCTTCGTGCTGAGCGCCTATCGCCTGCGCGAGCATGTCGACCATCTGCTCGACCTCTCGTTCACGGCGCGTATTGGCACGCTATTGGTCGGCTCGGTGCGCCAGCTGCCGATCTGCATCGGCGACACGCCGGCCCTGATGCTCGGGCCGTTGACCGTCGAGCCACCGTTCCGTGGCCGCGGGGTCGGCCGCATGCTGCTCGATCGCTCGCTGCAGGATGCCAAGGCCAAGGGCCATCGGCTGGTCGTTCTGGTCGGCGACGAGCCCTATTACCGCCGCGTCGGTTTCAAGGTCATCCCGAAGGGACGGGCGATCATGCCGGGCCCCGTCGACTACAGCCGCCTTCTGGTCGCGGAGCTGGTCGAGGGTGCCTTCGACGGCGTCTCCGGCGATATCCGGCCGGACTGGAGCAAGGCGCGGTAGCGCCGCCGGCGAATTGACGCGGCGGCCGGTCGCGCTATCGGAGAAGTCGACGCCGTTTGGTGCCGGCCACCGGCTTGGATGCCGACGGCGTACCTCCGGCGGCCTGCTGCAATTCGTGCCGAAACTCCTCGCGCTTCTCGTGGATGGAAGCAACGACCAGCCCCATTGCCACACCCAGGCCGATTAGTGCGGCCTCTGACAACAGCAGGCTGGCCTCGATGGTTTCCGGCACGGCGTCGGTAACGCCGATACCGTAGAGATGCCGCGCGTGGTCAGCGTCGCGCGCACGCGAAACGATCAGCACATCCTTCCGCAAGGCGCGCACCTGCGCGACGATTTCATCGATGCCTTCAGCCTCGTTAATGGTGACGATCACGGCGGCAGCCTCCATGAGGCCGCAGCTTTTCAAGAACTCCGGATTGGTGGCATCGCCGTAGAAGACCGTGCGTCCTTGCCTCCGCTGCTCCGGAACGGCCGCAGCGTCGTTGTCGACGGCGAGGTACTTGAACTGGTGGTGGTCCAGCATCGCGCAGACGACCTGTCCAACGCGGCCATGTCCGACGACAATGGCATGGCCCCTGCCGGCGCTCGGCGCGACGGTGAGCTCGGGATCAAGCGGCTTGTCCTGGCGCACCATCGGCGCCAGCCGTCGCGCGACATGCGATAGTGCCGGCGTAAGCATCATGGTCAGCGTGGTCAGCGCGACGGCGAAGCTCGATATGTTGGCGTCGATCAGGCCAAGTGTCGTCGCCATGCCGATGCCGACAAAAGCGAACTCGCCGCCGGGACCGAGCAGCAGCCCGACCTCGATCGACGCCGGCCAGGAGAGGCGAAACATACGGGCCAGAAAAACGAGGATGGTCGACTTTACGACGATCAGCCCGGCGGCGCCCGCGATCAGCCAGACCGGGTCGCGGATAATCTGGCCAAAATCGATATTCATGCCGACCGTGAAGAAGAACAGGCCGAGCAGGAGGCCCTTGAACGGATCGATGGCGGTCTCGATCGCCTTGCGGAATTCCGTCTCGGCCAGCAGCAGGCCTGCGACGAAGGCGCCAAGCGCCATCGAAACGCCGGCCACTGCGGCAGCCACGCCGGTTGCGACGATCACAAACAGTGTGGTCGCGACGAACAGGTCGCTCATGCCGGCCGAGGCCACGAGGCGAAAGAGCGGGCGCATCACGACGCGGCCGGCGACGACGATCACCACGAGCGCGACGGTGGCGTTGGTGAGTGCGAGCGCCAGCGTCGTGATGACAGAACCGGATTCTCCCGCGCCAAAGATTGAGATGAAGAGCAGAAGAGGGGCGACCGCCAGATCCTGCGCGAGGAGAACGGCAAAGCTCGCCCGCCCTGCGCTCGTATGGAGCCGTTTCTGTCGCCCAAGAATCTCCATGACAATGGCGGTCGAAGACAAGGCAAGACAGGCACCAAGGATGAGCGGCACCGGAGCCTTGGTGCCGGCCAGCGCGGCGACAAGGCCGATCGCCGCCGTCGAAAGGACGATCTGCAGGCTGCCCAAGCCGAAGATCAGGCGGTGCATCGCCTTCAGTCGTTCGTAGGACAGCTCCATGCCGATGAGGAAGAGCAGGAACACGACGCCAAGGTTCGCGATTCCGGAGACGTTTTCCGCGTCGACGACGGTGAACCAGTAGAGCAGCGGAAAGCGGTCGATGAACGATCCGAGCCCAAGCGGTCCGAGGATCGCGCCAGCTACGAGGTAGCCGAGAACCGGGTTGAAGCCGAACCGCCGCACCAGGGGAATGACCACGCCAGCGGTGCCAAGCAGAACCAGCGCGTCGCTATAGACGTGAACATTGATGGACGAAGTCATCTATTCGATATGCATCCGCTTCCCGAGGGGCTTCGCCTGAACGTTAGCTGGTAGCACCAGCTAACGCCACCCCATGGGTCGCCGCATCCGTCCTAGAACTTCAGGTTGGCAAATGCCCGCACGCCGAGTCCCGGCATCAGGACTTGATCCTTGGTATAGGACACGTGGTTGCGGATGTCCTCGTTCAGCAAATTGTTGCCGACGAGTCCGACCGTCATTTCGCGTGCGCCGAACCAGGTTGGATCGAGCTTCGTGTTGTAGCTTATTTCGGCCCTCAGGAGATTGTAACCGGCCGTCGGGGTCTCGGCGATCACGGCCACATCGTTCTGTGCGAAGGCGTGCAACAGGTTGACGCGCGCGAACCAGTTGGCGTCGCGGTAGTAGACGCCGCCGCCCAGCCGCTGCGGCGGAATGCGAGGCACATTGGTGCCATCGTCAAACGTCGCGCGAACGATGTCATATTGACCTTCGATTCCCCAAAGGCCGTTCCAGACCGGCATCACGTCGTACTGGAACTGGAACTCGCCGCCGCGAAACGTCGCATCGCGCTGGGAGTAGACCGCCTGGTTGAGTTCGAGGCCTGGGCCAAGTTGGCATACACCGTCCTCGCAAGTATTGCCGGTGAGGCGGCGGAAGATAAAGCCATTGAATTTGGTGTAGTAGCCGGTGAGCTCGAACCGGAACGGTCCCGTCGCCCTCCGCAATCCGGCCTCGATCGACTTTGCGGTTTCTATACCGAGATTCGGATTGCCGATGTCGAAAGTAGCGGTGGCATCGTGGCCGCCGCGCGAAAACAGTTCCGCCGGCTTTGGCGCGCGCTCGACATACTGACCGGTGATGCTGGCGACCAGATTCCATGGCAGGTTCTGGATCAGGCCGATGCTGCCGCTTTTCGGGGTGAAGTTGCGGTTGAATGCCGTTGCGGGGCCGATGGCGTTGGGATCGACGGTGAGGTCGAACACGTCGGGGACAAAGGCTGGCGCCGTCCCGCTCAGGCTGGCGTTCTCGATTCGCCCGGCGACCTGCGCCTTGGTGACGTCGCTGAACTTGAACTCGTTGAAGATGTAGCCGGCGATCTTCGTGTTCTTGTTCGGATCGAACAACCCGTTTACCGGGCTGCCGGGATCGTCGGGGCTCGGCGCGGTCAGCTTCTGGTGCGATGCCTGAACGCCGACGGCGGTGGTCAACGCAGCAAAGCGGACGTTGAAAGGCGCAAACTGCACCTCGACGCGGCCTTCCTGTTCCTTGCTCGTAAAAGTCTGCCGCACGCCGAGCGTCGTCAGGTCGGCAGGGTCGGCGAGCCCGATTTCGTTGTGCTTGTAGTCAGTCGCGCCGGCCCAGAACCGGATCGCGTCGATCGCCGCATTGTCCGGCCGGTATTCACCCTTCGTCGTGAATTTCGTCTGTTCTCCGTCGATCCGGGTGAGGTGTTCGGCGCCATCGATGCCGGGAATGTGGTAGAGTGCGTTGTGCTGCGCAATCGCCGCGCCAATGAAGCCGCCATCGAAAATGTAGGAGCCGCCGACCGACCCGCCGTACGCCTGGGATGCGGAATTCGGCTGGCGTCCATTGAAGGGCAAGGTCGGGTCGGTCAGATACGGATAGCTCGGGATAGAGTAGTCGCCGGCCTTGCGGCCGAAGGCGTCGGCATGGACCGCGAAGTTTCCACCGCCGGCATCGAGCAGCACGGCACCGTCGACGCCACGATCGACCGACGTCACCGCGGTCCGCGTTTCGGCTGTCACGCAGCCCTGCGATCCCACATTTGCCAGTGGCGCCTTGGTCGGGAGTCCGTATGTCGGAAACGGCGCCGCGCAGGACGGCAAGGCATCAGGAATGCGATTGTTGGTTGCGCTGACAACGCCGCCGATCGCGGTGGAACCGTAGCGCAGCGTCGCCGGTCCGCGGATGACCTCGACCTGGTTGGTCGATAGCGGATCGATCGGCACGAAGTGATCCTCGCCGAGATCGGACGCGCCGTTGCTGCCGACTCCGTTCTCGACGAGGCCGACGCGGTTGACGTCCAGACCACGAATGATCGGCCGGCTTGAGGCGCCCGGCGCGAAGCTCGAGCCGGTGATGCCGGGCTTTCCGAACAGGAGATCGCCGAGCGTGCCGCCGCCGTTGCGGCGGATTTCCTCGTTGGGGACCACGGTGACGGTTGCGAACTGGTCAGTCACGACAGGCAGCACACCTTGTTGGGGCGCGGCTGCGGCCGGCGCAGCGGGCGCGGCCTGCGGCTCCGGCGCGCGTTCGCGGTTCTGACCGGGCGCGGCGCGGGCAACGCGTGCCGGCGTTCGTGCCGGTGCCGGCTTGCGCCGCACGATCGGGCTTGGCGCCGTCACGGTGATTTCAGGCAGTTGCGTCGAAGCCGGTGGTGTGGTTTGGGCCAACGCCCCCTCGGCCGTCGCGCATAGCAACAGCCAGCTTGCTCCACCGAAATGGAACGCTCGTTTCTTCTTGAATGTCATTGTCCCGATCCTGATTCCGTCGATAGGCGACGGATCGATTCCGATTTCGCCTCGGGAGATCGCAGATGGTGCGACGATTCCCTCGGAAGTGCATCAATCAATCGATGTCAGGAAGCGGGAGGCGCTCGCGACTGGAACGGCGGATGCAGTGAACCAAGATGCGCGAACTCGGCGCCGGTGGTTACGTGCAAAAGCTCGACCGCCTGCGGCAATTCCAGCAGCGGCGGTGTGGCGAACAGGAAATTGCTGGCAAGCGAGAGGACCGCGCAGATCGCGCAGTCGGAAGTCTGCCGGTCGGTATCGTGATTGGAGGACGGTTGCGGCTGGCCTGATTCGGTGAGCGCCTCCGGGGCGGAGAGCGTAACGGCGACGGCGAGATCGCGATCCGTCAGGTCAAGCTGAGCCGTCTGCGCTACCGCAGCGTGGAAATGCCCGAAGGACAGTGCGAACTGGACCGCGAGCGCAAGCAGCGCCAGCCGCGAACCGTGCTTGAGATGCTTCCGGAACCAGTTCACGAAGCCTGCGCCTTGTCCCCCGACAGGCTCCCATTTGGCCCGCCGATGTTACATTATAACATCGGATAAGCCGCCGAAGTGTCAATCGTCATCCCAACGATCGCGCCCCCGGCAGGTCCGTGAATCGTCGGGTGTGAGATTTGCGCAACACCACAGTCCCGGACCTCTGTTGACAGCAGTCTCTGAAATGTATGTTATGTTATAACATAACATACATCGACGGAGCCCAATGAAACGTCCTTCCCGGTTGGGACTTCGCGAACTGAAGAGGCTTTTTGATCTCCATGCGAAAACTCCCCGTCACCGTCTTGTCCGGCTTCCTCGGGGCTGGAAAGACAACTTTGCTGAATCACGTGCTCAACAATCGCCAGGGCCTGAAGGTTGCGGTGATTGTGAACGACATGAGCGAGGTCAACATCGACGCCGACCTGGTCCGCGATGGCGGTGCGAATCTCTCCCGGACTGACGAAAAGCTGGTCGAGATGTCCAACGGCTGCATCTGCTGCACGTTGCGCGACGACTTGTTGAGGGAAGTGCGGGCGCTCGCCGAGAGCGAACGGTTCGATTATCTGCTTATCGAATCCACCGGCATCTCGGAGCCGCTGCCGGTTGCTACGACTTTCGATTTTCGCTCCGAAGATGGAGAAAGCCTGTCCGACGTGGCAGTCCTCGACACGATGGTCACGGTCGTCGATGCCGCCAACCTGCTGAAGAACTATTCCTCCACCGTTTTTCTGGCGGATCGCGGCGAATCGCTCGGTGAAGGCGACAGGCGCACACTTGTGGACCTGCTGGTCGAGCAAATCGAATTTGCCAATGTGATCGTGCTCAACAAGATCGATGCCGCGACGCAGGGAGAACGTGACGCTGCCCGAATGATCATCCGATCTCTCAATCCCGAGGCCGATATCATCGAGACCAATTTCTCCAACGCACCGCTGGAGCGAATTCTCGATACCGGCCGCTTCGATCTCGAACGCGCACAGCAACATCCGCTGTGGTTCAAGGAGCTCTATGGCTTTGCCGACCATAAGCCCGAAACCGAGGAATACGGAGTCAGGCATTTCGTCTATCGCGCGCGACGGCCGTTCGATCCCGCGAAATTTCATCAATTCCTGAATGAAAGCTGGCCAGGCGTCATCCGTGCCAAGGGACATTTCTGGATCGCAACTCGCCCGCAATGGCTTGGCGAATTGAGCCAGGCCGGTGCGATCGTCAGAACCGAGGGGCTGGGATACTGGTGGGCAAACGTCCCCGCGGATCGTTGGCCGGACGATCCGTTCTGGCGACAGTCGCTCAAGAAAAACTGGAACGAGATGTACGGCGATCGCCGGCAGGAGATCGTCTTTATCGGCACGAATATGGATCAGGACGCGCTCACGGCGCGTCTCGATGAGTGCCTCGTTTCGGGAAAACCGGGAATGCGCATCGCGGAATGGTCCGCCCTTGCCGATCCATTCCCGAAATGGCGACGCGCCAACGAGGCTGCGTAGGCTGTCGACGGGGTCCGAGGCGCGCGCCTTACCGCCCCTCGCGTATCCAGGTCGCCGCGAAAGCGCCGAGCAGCAGCAACAGCCCGACGAAGCCCGCGAACATCGGCAGCACGCCGACGCCCTTGACGACGCTAGCGTCGCGCATCTTCACGCCCATCCAGCCGTCACCGTGGAAGATGCCGGAGGCGCGGACCGGCACCACGCGAGGCATGTCGAGGCTGCCACCATCGGCCACGCGCCGCGCGTCGCCGCCGGTCGCCTGCGCCAGCGGCTTCAGCATGTCGGTGGTGGAGGTAACTTCCGAAAATTCCTTCGGGTTGGTCGGTCCGACGTTGATCAGAGCCTTCAGCGCGCCGTCGGTTGCCTGCCACAGCCCGAGCTCGTTGGCGGGCAGGGTGGAGCGCCAGGTACCGGGCTCGCTTGCCGTCAACGTGAGTTCTTTGGTCGCGCCGCTCGGCGAGGTCACGGTCACTGGCGGCACGTTGTCGGCCATGGTCTGGCGCAGCACCACCAGGTCCTTGCCCTGAATCTGCAGGCGTAGCGCCTCTTCGTCGAGGTCAGGCTGCTTCATCAGCCAGTGCGACATCCGCCGCAGAAGATCCAGATGCGGCCCGCCGCCTTCATAGCCGCGCGCCCACAGCCAGATATGATCCGTCAGCAGCAGCGCGACACGGCCTTCGCCGAAGCGCGACAGGAGCAGCAGCGGCTTGCCGTCGACGCCGGTCATCACGGGCGCGCCGATCGCGTTGCGCGTATCGACGGTTCGGAAAAAGCGGCTCCAGTGCGGCGGCTCGCTCGCGGAGCCGTCGAGGCCGCGCGTCACCGGATGACGCTTGCCGGCATCGCTGAGATGCGCATAGAACGGCTTTTCGCTGACGCCCACCGGCTCGGCCGGCAGCACCGTGTCGAGCGGCGTCCGCCAAATGCTGGTGGTGGAGGCGTAGTCCGGCCCGGCTGACACCAGCATCGCGCCGCCGCCGCGGACGTAGCGCGCGATATTGTCGAAATAGGCGATCGGCAGCACGCCCTGGCGGGCGTAACGGTCGAAGATGATCAGCTGGAAATCGTTGATCCTCTGTTGGAACAGTTCGCGCGTCGGAAATGCGATCAGCGACAATTCGTTGATTGGCGTGCCGTCCTGCTTCTCCGGCGGACGCAGGATCGTGAAATGCACGAGGTCGATGCTGGCGTCCGACTTCAGGAGATTGCGCCAGGTTCGCTCGCCGGCATGCGGCTCGCCCGATACCAGCAGCACGCGGAGCCGGTCGCGGACGCCCTCGATCGCGACCACCGCGCGGTTGTTGACCGGCGTCAGCTCGTTCTCGAGCGGCGAGGCCTCGATCTCGACGATGTTCGGGCCGGCGTGCTTGATGTCGACGTCGACATTGGCGGTCTGGCCGCTGACCATATTGCGCTCGCTGATCACTTCGCCGTCACGGCGAACGACAATCTTGGCGCGCTGGTTGGTGACGCCCTGGTCGTCCAAGCGGTAGGTGATGGTCTGGGGCTGGCCGACGATGCCGAAACGCGGCGCGGCGGTGATCGCGATGCGGCGGTCGCGCTCGTCCTTGCGGCCGGTGACGAGGGCGTGCACCGGCGCCTGGAAGCCGACCGCGGCGGCATTGGCGGGGATGTCATGGACGCGGCCGTCGGTGATCAGGAATGCGCCGGCGACGCGATCGACCGGAACATCCGACAGCACCGAGGACAGCGCGCCGAACAGCTTGGTGCCGTCGGTCTCGCCGTCGGCCTGTCCGGCCTCGACGACGCGAACCTCCAGTCCCTTGACCTTCTTCAGCGTATCGACCAGCGCCTCCTGCGCCTTGGCCGTCTCCTGGTTACGCGTGCCGAAATTCTGGCTCGGGCTCTTGTCGACCACGACGGCGGCAACCGAGGACAGCGGCTCGCGGTCCTCGCGCGTGAAGGAAGGGTTGGCGAGCGCCAGCAGGATCAGCGCCAGCGCCGCGACGCGCACGGCGGCGCCGCGCGAGCGTCCGAGCAGCAACAGCGCCGCGATGACGACGATCGCGGCTAGTGCAATCCACAGCACGATGGTCGGAACGAGGGGGGTGAACGCGATGCCGTACTGCATGCTCTACTGTCCCAACCGTTCGATCAGAGCGGGCGCGTGCACCTGGTCGGCCTTGTAGTTGCCGGTCAGGGTGTACATGACGATGTTGACGCCGGAGCGGAACGCAAATTCGCGCTGGCGCGGCTCGCCGGGCGTCAACGGCAGCATCGGCTGCCCATCGGGGCGGTGCGCCCAAGCGCCGGCAAGATCGTTCGAGGTGATGATGATCGGCGAAACGCCATCGCCGCCGCGCGCCGGGCGGGAGGCAGCATCATCGTCGTCTTCCCGTGGCAGAGTCTCGACCCAGGTCTGGCCCGAGGTGAAGCGGCCGGGGAAGTCGCGCAGCAGATAGAACGTCTTGGTCAGCACGTGCTCACGCGGCACCGGCTCGAGCTCGGGCACGTCGAGAGACGAGAGGATTTCGCGCAGGGTGCGCATGCCCGGCGTCTGCGCGGCGCCGTTCTCGCCCGGCGGCGCCTCGATCGCGTCGCGGGTATCGAACAGCACGGTGCCGCCCTGCTTCATGTAGGCGTCGATGCGGTTGATGGCGTCCTGCGGCGGCTTCGGCGCACCCGGTACCACCGGCCAGTAGATCAGCGGAAAGAACGCCAGCTCGTCGCGTGCTGGATCGACGCCGACGGGATCGCCGGCCTCCAGTGCGGTGCGCTGCGCCAGGAACAGCGTCAGCCCGGCCATGCCGGCCTTGACGATGGAATCGACGTCGGCATTTCCGGTGACGACATAGGCAAGGCGCGTCTGCGACACCGACTTGATGGCGAAATCATCGTTGTTCTGCGCCCGCGTCGGCGAAGGCGTGACGGCGGTCGCTGCGAGGATCAGGGCCATCAAGACGGCCGCCGTTGCCGTGCGGCGCCGCCACAGCGCGGCAAGGCCGGCGCCGAGCATCGCGACCACGACCGCGTCGATCAGGAACAGCGCCAGCGACGACGACAGCAGGATGCCGCGCAGGTCGCGCGGTTCGGCGTTGGTGTAGCTGGCGCGCTGCGCGCGCAAGGCTGACGTATCGAGCGGCGCGATGCGATCGGCCGCAGCCAGCGTGTTGACGGCGATCGGGCCGTCGGCGGGGCCATAGAAGCCCGGCGGATGTTCGGCCGTGCCGCGGTCGCGATAATCCGCCGGCATCGGCTTGGCGGTGGAGGGCGGCGGTCCGAAGGCGCCGAAACCATCGAGGGTGCGCAGCGGCGGCACGGTCTCGACAGTGGCCGCTTCGCTCGCAACGCCCGCGCCGGGCTTTGATGTGTAACCGGACATATCGACCAGCCGCCGCAGCATTTCGACAAAACTGCCGGACATCGGCAGATCCGACCAGCGCGAGTCGGCGCCGACATGGAACAGGCTGACAATGCCTCTGCCGCGATGTTCGCCGGTGACCAGCGGCGTACCGTCCTCCAGCGATGCCCAGGTCTTGGTGGCGAGCACCGCGTCCGGCTCGGCCAGCACCTGCCGGTTCACGGTGATGTCCTTCGGCACCGTCAGGCCGGCGAACGGGCCGTCGGCCGCGAAGGACGCCATATGCTGCGGTTTCTCCCAGGTCAGGCTGCCGCCGAGGATGCGGCCTCCGCGACGCAGTTTGACCGGCACCAGATCATCGTCGGCCTGCGCCAGGCGGGGACCGGCAAAGCGCACCAGCACGCCGCCCTGATCGATCCACGCGTTCAGCCGCTCGCGGATTTCCGGCGACAGCGTGCCGACATCGGCGAGCACGATCATCGGCAGCCGCTGATCGAGGAACTGCGCGATCACCTGCTGCGGCGCGCCGCGGTCGCCAAGCCGCACGTCCGCGAACGGCGACAACGCGCGGGTCAGATAGAAGGTCGATGCCAAGAGCGGCTGGGCGGTATCGCTGGTCGCGCCGGTGACGACGCCGACCGCGCGCCGCCGCCATCTCTTGTCGAGCAGCTGCACCGCGCCGGCCGACCGTTCGCCGGAGATTTCCAGCCGCGCAATGTCGTTGCGCAATTCGACCGGCAGGTCAAACGAGGCTTCGCTCTCGCGGTCCTGCATGCCGAACGCATAACGCGCCTCGCCGATCGGCGCGCCCTTGGCATCGATCGCGCGAACCACGCCGGCAGCGACGCCGCCGGTGGTGCGCAGCACCTTGACCGTCATCTTCGCCGCGGCGTTTTCAGCGGCGACCAGCGCCTGCGCCGGGGCTGCGCCGCCCTCGAACACAGTCAGCTTGCGGTCGCCGATGGTCTTGGCGAGATTTTCGATGAATTCGCTGCCGCGCCCGGTGTCGACACCGTCGGACAGCCAGGCGATCTCGGCATCGCCGGTGGATTTGAGGAAACGGTCGATCGCACTGAGCGTGTCGACGCGGTCGATCGAATAGGGTTTTGGCGAAATCTGGCGCAACGCGACGCGTGCGGTGCCAGCCGGCATCATCGTGATGTCGCGCGCCGGCTCGGAGAGTGGGACCAGCGCCACGCCACGGCGATCGTTGTCGGCATTGGCGATCAACTCATCGGCAGCCTTGATCCGCGTCTCCCAGCTTGCCGCGGCGCTCCAGCCGTCATCGAGCAGGATCATGAGTGGTGCGTTGCTGCCGCCGACGCCGGTCTGCGGATTCCAGATCGGACCAGCAGCGGCGAGAATGACCAGCGCCGCGGCGGCAAGCCGCAGCAAGGTGAGCCACCACGGTGTCCGCGATGGGGTCTCTTCCTTCGGCCGGATATCGAACAACAGCCGCGTCGGCGGGAACTCGATGCGCCGCGGCCGCGGCGGCATGACACGGAGCAGCCACCACAATACCGGCAGGGATAGCAGGCCGAGCAGGAGTAGCGGCTGTGCAAATGTTAAGGGGATGCCCGCGATCATGCGCTACGCCCCGCCTTGACGGTTGAGCCGCGCGTGCTTCCCTTGGCCGCCATCATGCCCGAATGCAGGAACAGCAAAAGTTCGGCGGCGGAACGGCTGGTGGTGTGGGTCGAAAACAGCCAATCGAGCCGGTTGGTCTCGGCGCGGATCTGGTCGCGATGCAGCGCGACGCGCTCGACGTAGTCGCTGGCCCAGCTTTCGGCGCGGCCGGCGGTGATGACGCCAAAGCCCTCCGGCTCGACGAATTCGACGCGGCCGGCATAGGGGAAGGTTTCTTCGGCGGGATCGACGACCTGGATCAGCGTGCCGTGCGCGCCAGAGGCGGAGAGGCCCGCCAGCATCGTCGTGATTTCGTTCATCGGCGACCAGAAATCGGACAGCACGACGATCTCGGCCAGCGCCGAGGGGACAAAGGACGGCGGCAGGCTCGCGCGCACCGCATCGTCATGCAGCATCGCCTGCGCCATCTTGTCGATCACGTTGCGGCTCGCGGTCGGGTTCATCAGGCCGGGAATACCAACACGTTCGCCGCCCGACACCAGAAGTTCGGCGAGCGCGAAGGTCACGATCAGGCCGCGCTCCAGCTTGGAATCGCGCGCGCCCTTGGAGGCAAATGCCATTGACGGCGAGCGGTCGGGCCAGACCCACACCGTATGGGCCGCCTCCCACTCCTGCTCGCGGACATAGAGATGATCGTCCCGCGCCGAGCGCCGCCAGTCGACGTTCTGCGAGGGCTCGCCGGAGACGAAGCGGCGGTATTGCCAAAAACTCTCGCCGGCGCCGGCGCGGCGCCTGCCATGCAGGCCGTGGATGACGTTGGCGGCGATGCGGCGGGCTTCGAGCACGAGACGCGGCAGCGATGCGGCGAGCGTTCGGCTTTCGCCATCGGCACGTCGGATTGCTAGAATCTCCCTGGTCTCGTGGCTGGTCTCTGCGGCCATCAACCGATCCGGGTCTTCAACTGTCTGATCACGTCGGGAATGGTGCGGCCCTCCGCGCGCGCCGAGAAGGTCAGCGCCATGCGGTGCTTGAGGATGGGCTCGGCGAGATCGAGCACGTCGTCGATCGACGGGGCGAGGCGGCCGTCGAGCAGCGCGCGGGCGCGGACCGCCAGCATCAGCGACTGGCTGGCGCGCGGGCCCGGACCCCAGGCGATCAGCTTGTCGCTGCCGCCTTCGGAACTCGGGCGCGCGGCGCGCACCAGCGACAGGATCGCCTCGACGACGCTGTCGCCGACCGGCAGACGGCGCACCAGCCGCTGTGCCGCGATCAGGATTTCCGCATTCATCGAGGCCTTGGCGAGCGTCTCGTCGGCGCCTGTCGTCTCGAACAGGATGCGGCGTTCGGCGTCGCGGTCGGGATAATCGACGTCGATCTCCATCAGGAAGCGGTCGAGCTGCGCTTCGGGCAGCGGGTAGGTGCCTTCCTGCTCCAGCGGGTTTTGCGTGGCCAGTACGTGGAACGGCTTGGGCAGGTCATGCCGCGCGCCTGCAACCGTGATGTGCTGTTCCTGCATGGCTTGCAGCAGCGCCGATTGCGTGCGCGGGCTGGCGCGGTTGATTTCGTCGGCCATCAGGAGTTGCGCGAACACTGGTCCGGAGATGAAGCGGAACGACCGCTTTCCGGACTGGCTCTCGTCCAGCACCTCGGCGCCCAGAATGTCCGAGGGCATCAGGTCGGGCGTGAACTGGATGCGCTTGGCATCCAGCCCGAGCGTAACGCCCAAGGTTTCGACGAGCTTGGTCTTGGCGAGGCCGGGAACCCCGATCAGCAGCGCGTGGCCGCCCGACAGGATCGTCACCAGGGTGTTTTCGATCACCCGGTCCTGGCCGAAGATGACGGTGGAGATCGCTTCCTTCGCGGCGCGAATCTGGCCGGACACCTGCTCCGCCGACCGGACGATCGCATCCTCGAGTTTCTCGACACCGTCTGCACTCGCCATGTCTTGCTCCTTCAACCACCTAAACCCTTGATGACACCGCTGGTTGCCTCCGGCCGCGTCGTCATGCCACGAACCTCATGCTAAACCCGTGCAAGAGGCCTGTATTCGTTGAATTAAACTATCCCCACATTATCGGTGTTTCGGGGTATGAACGGCATCACGATATGGCGACTTGATCCGCATTATTACGGACCGAGTTTGTCAGGAACACATCGCGTTACCTATCGGTGCGCCAAGAGTTACCTATCGGTAATGTACAGGTGCACCAATCGTGCCAATCGAGGCGCCAAGAGTCAGGGCAAACAATGGCGAAGCAAGGGCAGACCAAGAATCTTGACGACAAGGGGCTTGAAGGTCTGACGGTCGCCGCCAGGGAAGCCGCCAATCGTACCTCGGCTGGGAAGGGGCTGCCTCCCGTCCACCTGTGGAATCCGCCGTTCTGCGGCGATCTCGACATGCGAATCGCCAGCGATGGTACGTGGTTCTACATGGGCACGCCAATCGGGCGGCCGGCACTGGTGCGGCTGTTTTCGACGATTTTGAAGCGCGAGGACGGCAAGCACTTTCTCGTGACCCCGGTCGAGAAGGTCGGCATCCGTGTCGACGATGCGCCGTTCCTGGCGGTCGAGATGCAGAACGAAGCCGGCGAGGGCGGGCGACTGCTGCGCTTCCGCACCAATGTCGACGACTGGGTGCCATGCGATTCTGACCATCGCCTGCGCTTCGAGATGGCCGCCGACGGCGGGCTCACGCCCTATCTGCATGTCCGCGCTGATCTGTGGGCCAAAGTGACCCGCGCGCTCTATTACGATCTGGTTGACATGGGGGAGGAGCGAGTGGTCGATGGTCAGCCGATGTTCGGCGTCGAATCCGGCGGCGAATTCTTTGCGATGGCCGACGCCAAGCAGGTGAGGGACGCGGTTTGAACGAGCCGATACTCAAGAAGATGGAGGCGGCTCCGATCAGTGCGACGGAGTTCTTCGCACGGAGCAAGACCCGGCTGAACTTCGACGTGCCGCCCGGCCTGATCGATCCCAATATCATTCCGAAGACCGGCGACTCCGGCAATGACCGTATGCTCGAGATCGTGGCGCGCGAGCAGCCGGTGCGTCCGGCGGCGGTGCTGATCCCGGTGGTCGATCACCGCGAGCCGACGGTATTGCTGACCCAGCGTTCGCCGCATCTTTCCAGCCACGCCGGCCAGATTTCCTTTCCGGGCGGCAAGATCGACGCCACCGACGCGTCGCCGCTCGATGCCGCCCTGCGCGAGGCGGAGGAGGAGGTCGGCCTCAAGCGCGAGTTCATCGAGCCGATCGGCTATCTCGATCTCTATGGCACCGCCTTCGGGTTTCGCATCCTGCCGACGGTGGCGCGCGTGAAGCCAGGCTTCAAGCTTGCGATCAACCAAGGCGAGGTGGTTGACGCTTTCGAGGTGCCGTTGGCGTTCCTGATGAATCCCGAGAACCACCAGATCCATTCCAAGGATTTTCGCGGCATCGAGCGCTCCTATTACGCCATGCCGTTTGCCGAGCGTTACATCTGGGGCGCGACGGCGGGAATCCTGCGCGTGCTGTATGAGCGGATTTATCTCGCATGATCCGTCCGGTTCTGACCGAAATCGGAATTTTCCTGATCCCGTTCGCGGCCTATGCGCTGTTCCTGATCGCCACCCGTTCCGGCGTATTATCGTCCTCCTCGTGGCCGGCGCATCTGATCACCAAACTGGTGCTGGGATCGCTGCTGCTCGTCATCGTCAGCTTCGTCATGCTCGCGCAATTCTCCGGCGCGCCGCCGAATTCGACCTACGTTCCCGCCCATCTCGAAAACGGCAAGCTGGTCGACGGAGTTGAGAAATGAGCGAGGCACGCGTGCTGGCGGATGCGCCGTGGCTCCGATCAGGTCCGGCCGCGCGCGTGCTCGCACTTCTCAATGGCGATGGCGAGGAAGCCCGCGTGATCGGCGGCGCCGTGCGCAATGCGCTCTTGAACATTCCCCTCGGCGACATCGACATCGCGACCACGGCGCTGCCTGACAAGGTGGTCCGCCGCGCCAAGGCGGCCGGCGTCAAATGCGTGCCGACCGGGATCGACCACGGCACGGTCACGCTGGTCGTGGAATCCCATCCGTTCGAAGTCACGACGCTACGCGAGGATACCGAGACGTTTGGCCGCAAGGCCAAGGTTGCGTTCGGACGCGACTGGGTTCGCGACGCGGAACGGCGCGACTTCACCATCAACGGGCTCTCCGTCGATGCCGCCGGCGTCGTGCACGACCATGTCGGCGGGCTGGCCGATATCGCAGCCAGGCGGGTGCGCTTCATCGGCGATCCCACCCAGCGCATCGCCGAGGATTATTTGCGGATCCTGCGTTTCTTCCGCATGCATGCCGCCTATGGCGCGGGCGAGCCGGATCGCGCCGGCTATCTCGCCTGCATCGCCGGCCGCGCGGGATTTTCCGGCCTTTCCGCCGAACGCGTGCGCATGGAAATGCTCAAGCTGCTGCTCGCCGATGGCGCTGTGGTCGCGGTGCAGGCGATGGCCGATGCCGGCTTCTTGCTGCTGATCTGTGGCGGCGTCGCCTATACCGCAACGTTCGCGGCAATGATCGCGGCCGAACGCGAGATGGGGCTGGCGCCGAACGCCGTGCGCCGGCTCGCCGCGCTCACTGTCGCCGTCACCGAGGACGCCAAGCGTGTTTCGGCACGGCTTCGTCTTTCCAACGCGGAAGCCAAGGCGCTGGACTCGATGGGCCATCGCTGGTGGCGGCTCGCCACCAAGGACGATGCGCGGGCGCGGCAGCTGCTCTACCGGCTCGGCGAGGATCCTTACCGGGACCGCCTGATGCTGGCATGGGCGCGCGCCGGCGGCGTCGGGAATGACGCAGCGCGCTGGCATAAGCTCGCAACGTTGCCGCAGCGCTGGAGCGCGCCGAAATTTCCATTGAAGGCGGCCGACTTCATCTCACGCGGCATCGCCCAGGGCCCCGCGCTCGGTCACGTCTTGACGCTCGCGGAAGACGCGTGGCTGGCCGCGGATTTTCCGCTGGAGCCGTCCGCGCTGGCTGCGATCGCCGACCAGACCGCCGCCCGATTCACGCGGGACCACCGCTTGTGAGCCTTTGGGCCGGTTTCGCCGATATTTCCCTCGGCCAGATCGTATTGGTTGGCGGCATGGCGCTTTTGGCCTCCGTCATCGGCGGGCTTGCCGGCTACGGCACCGGCGCGTTGATGCCGCTGGTGCTGGTGCCGCTGGTCGGCGCCGAGCCGGTGGTGCCGATCATCGCGATCTCGGCGATCTTCACCAATATCAGCCGCTTCGTGGCTTACTTTCGCTATGCCGACCGGCGCCGCGCGCTGATCGTGATCAGCGCCGCCATGCTGACGACGGCGCTCGGCGCCTATGGCTATACCCGGCTGACCAGCGCTGGCGCGGCGCTCGTGATCGGCGGCATGCTGATCCTGAGCGTGCCGCTGCGCCGGCTTGCCAGGCATCGCAACATCAAGATCGGCGATACCGGGCTCGGCGTCAGCGCGGTGGGGTATGGCGTTCTGGTTGGCGGCACATCGGGTTCCGGCGTGATCCTGCTGTCGCTATTGATGGCGTCCGGTCTGGAAGGGGCCGCGGTGATCGCCACCGATGCGGTGATCTCGGTCGCGACCGGCGTGATCAAGATTTCCGTGTTCGGCCTCGCCGGCGTCGTGACTGTGCAGGTGCTGGCTTTCGCCCTCCTGATCGGCGCGATCGCCATCCCCGGCGCCTTCCTCGCCAAAGCCTTCGTTGAACGGATGCCGGTGCACATCCACACCGCCATCCTCGACGCCGCCGTGATCGCCGGCGGGCTCGTCATGATCACGGCAGCGCTGCGGCACTGAAGGGGTCAACGAGTGAGCGAGGCCGTGCGGATCGGGAAGCAATTCAAGCTTGATATGTTCCAGACAAACGGCACGTTGCACCAGAGGCGGGCCGGGCGATATTTCACCCGAATTTGCTCCATCTGGTACAGCGCCAGACTGTTGAAGGCGTTGATCCGGCCGGCCAGATCATCAAACTGGGCGATGATCTCCTTTTCTCCCTGGAGGATCTCGCTTTCCTTCACAGCGTCGCGGTCGGCTCCGGCGGCCCATTGCCGCGCCGCCGCCAGCCTGTTGTGCGCGGCCTCGAGGCAGTAGTGCATCGTCAGGACGTGGTGCTTGGCGCTGTACCAGTTGATTCTCTTGGCTGCCTTGTCGTTGGGTCCGGCGCAGATCCGGATGAACGCGTCTTCCGGTTTGGTCGTCTCGTCAACGCCGCGCTTTTCGGCCATCGCGCAATATTTGTCGTCAGTGACTTCCTTGGGCGGCGTGTCGCCGCTCAGCGCATGCACGTTTCCAAACGCCGGAAAATTGAACTTGTCGGAACAGTCGAAGCCGTAGTCGCGCAACACCCGTCGTGACAGCGGATCGCCGTCGACGTTATGCTTCTCGGCGGGATCGCGGTAGGTGTTGCTGGCCCAGTCGATATAGATTTCGGCCTTTCGCGTCAGCAGGTCGATATTTTCACGGAGCTCGATCCGCGCTTTCTCATAACGCTCCGAAATCGCCTGCGCGTTCCTGGTGGCAAGCGCTTTGTCGCTCGCCTCGGATTTCTCGCCGACGGCGCGCGCGAAATCGGCATACAGCGTCTGCTGCAGCGCCTGCATTTCGGAGAATGGGTGTGATATCTCGGTGAAAGTTGCCGCCGCCAAAGTCATGTCTTCCTTGGCCTGGCTGCTCACCTTTTCCTGATAGGCGTTCAGATACTGGAAATAGCCAACCGCGAGACTGCTCAGCACAGTGAACAGGCCGCTCAGCACGGTGAACAGCGATAGCCCTTTGACGGTGGTCCAGAGCCACCTTAGCGGGACGGATTTCGGTGCAACGTCGTTCGCCTCTGGCGGCGGCTTGTGCGTGTCGTCGTTCGGCATCGGTGAACTCCCCAGTCTGGACTTCAACCTTGGACCAACGTCGACACAATCTGGGATTGCTCGCTTCCGAGCTGTGAGGCAACTCACATTACACGTAATCGTGTGATGGTCCGCCGGCTCGCCCTGGGACTTCAGCCGCCCTGTCAGCGCTCGCCGGGCAGCAGTTCCGTCAGAGAGCGGATGATGCGGTCCGGCTTCACGGTCGAGCCTTCCGGCAAGCCGTCGCCATGCACGTCGATCCAGATGGCATAGATGCCGAGCCGCTGCGGCGCCACGACTTCCCATTCGAGGTTGTCGCCGATCATCCAGGTCTCGGAGGCGGTGACGCCAAGGGTCTGCATGGCGTGCAGATAGGCGCGCTCGTCCGGCTTGCCGAAACCGTGCTCGCCCTCGATCTGGATGTGGTCGAAGCGATGCGACAGCGCAAAGCGTTCGACCTTGGCGCGCTGGGCGCCGGCGGCGCCGTTCGTCACCAGGGCCAACTTGACGCCACGCGCCTTCAACTCGTCGATGGCATCATGCGCGCCCGGGAAGACGAACATTTCCTCTTCGCGGTAGGCGGTGAAGCGGTTGGCCAGCCGTATCGCCAGATCGTCGGGAAGGACGTGGCCGGTGGCAGCGAGGGCGGCAAATCCATTGCGCACGGTTATCTGGCGCGCTTCATCCAGCTTTAGCCGCCACTCGGCCTCCGCAATCGCCCAGAATTGTCGCGCCGAATCGAGCACGGCTGCGGCGACCTGTTGCGAGGTCAGCGGTCCCAACTCGGCGGCAAATTCCGCCGTGACGTTGTTCCAGGCGATTTCGGGGCGTCCGTAGGCCGACAGGATGGTGTCGTCCATGTCGATCAGCATCGCGCGGGGAAGTTCGGTCATCGGTTTCGGCGGTCTCGCTTCTGGAGGCGTCGGCCACGAGAAGCCGCGGGGCCGATTTCGCCCGCGAATACCAGATCGGCCGCACCGGGTCCAATCCCGGGAAAAACGACGCCGCCGGCCCGTCAAGGCCGGCGGCGTCAAGGGTCCCCTACGCAACCTCGTTGCGACGGTCGCTATTCCTCGTCCTCGTCTTCCTCTTCTTCGTCCTCGTCTTCATCCTCATCGTCGGTTTCAGCGAGTTCGAGGACGGCAAGCGGCAGCGTCTCGCGAAACAGATCGCCTTCAACGCCCATCCATACACACGCGACGTTGCCGTCCTTGACCTCCACCACAGTGAGGGGGTGGCCGCCGGACTTGAGAATGACGACGTCGCCTGGTTTTAGATCCATGATCTGCTCCTTGGATTGCATGACACGAACCGCACCCTAGCGATCCGTCATGACAACCAATCATGCGATCATGGCCATTTAACTTCCGGCGGCATCGACGAGAGGATGGAATCCACATTGCCGCCGGTTTTCAGCCCGAAGATCGTCCCGCGGTCGTAGAGCAGGTTGAACTCGACATAGCGGCCGCGCCGGACGAGCTGCTCCTCGCGGTCGGCAGCATTCCAGGCCGTGGCGAAATTGCGCCGGACGAGTTCGGGATAGATTTTCAGGAAGGCGCGTCCGACTTCCTGCGTGAAAGCCAGATCGGCGTCCCAGTCGCCGGAATCGTGCCAGTCATAGAAGATGCCGCCGATGCCGCGGGCTTCCTTGCGATGCGGCAGATAGAAATATTCGTCGCACCATTTCTTGTATTTGTCGTAGTCGGCAACGCTGTTTGATCCGCCGCAGGCTTGCTTCATCGCCTGATGGAAGGCGAGCGTATCAGCATCTTCCTGGGTGCGGCGACGATCCAGCACCGGCGTCAGGTCGGCCCCGCCGCCGAACCACGCTTTGGTGGTGACGACGAAGCGGGTGTTCATGTGCACCGCCGGGACATGCGGGTTGCGCATGTGGGCGATCAGCGAAATGCCCGACGCCCAGAACCTGGGATCGTCGGCGGCGCCCGGAATCTGCGCGCGGAACTCGGGCGCGAACTCGCCGTGCACGGTCGAGCAGTGCACGCCAACCTTCTCGAACAGGCGGCCGCGCATCATCGACATCACGCCGCCGCCGCCGGGCTTGCCGGTGTGGTCGGTGCGATCCCAGGGCGTGCGCATGAATCGTCCGGCCTCGCCCGAATAGAGGGCAGGGGGCGCGTCGGCTTCCAGCCGTTCGAAGGCCGCGCAGATGTCATTGCGCAACGTTTCGAACCAGGCTCTTGCCCGCGTCTTGCGGTCTTCGATCAGCGACATGTCCATTGGCGATTTCCGAATTTTCCGGCGTCATTGCGAGCGCAGCGAAGCAATCCATCGTGCCACGAAAAAGGATGGATTGCTTCGTCGCTTCGCTCCTCGCAATGACGGTGAAAGTTAGCCCTGCGGCCCAAAATAGGTGCAGCTCTCGTTGCAACTATCTCTGTGAACGCTGACGCGGGTGATCTTGCCGGCGTGCTGGACCCGTTCCCAGATGAAGCGGGAAATGTTCTCCAGCGTCGGCGTCCCCAGCGCCTCGATCCTGTTGAGAAACTTGTGGTCAAGCGTCTTGCGCACTTCTTCCATGCTGCGCTCGAGGAGGCCGAGGTCCAGCACCATGCCGGTTTCCGGATCGGGCGTGCCGCGCACGCTGACCTCGGCGCGAAACGAGTGGCCGTGAATTTCTTCGCTGGCCGCGCCGAAGGTCGTGCCCTTCAGCGAATGCGCGGCTTCGAAGCGAAATGATTTTGTTAGTTCCCACATCTTGGGCGTCTGGTCCTATCTGATACCGAGTGTCTTGTGCGTCTGCAGGCTAAGCCGCCATTGCGGATGGCGCAGGCAGTACTCGACCGCGCGCGCGGTGTTTTCGACCACGTCCGGCCCATCCATCGGCTGCAGCGAGAAGCGCTCGAAATCGAGCCCTGCAAAATCTTCCGGCGCGGCGCCCGCCTGCGGATAGACCAGCTTCAGCTCGTGGCCGCGGCGAACCACGACGTCCGCGCCAGCCTTGGGGCTGACGCAGACCCAGTCCATCCCATCGGGCGGTTCGATCGTGCCGTTGGTCTCGATGCCGATCGAAAAGCCGCGCGCATGCAGCGCTTCGATGAAGGGGGGATCGACCTGCAGCAGCGGCTCACCGCCGGTCAGCACCACATATCGGTTGGTATTATCGCCGGTCCATTGCCCGGCAATGACGTCGGCGAGTTCATCTGCGGTGGCGTAGCGGCCGCCGAGCGTGCCGTCGGTGCCGACGAAGTCGGTGTCGCAGAACTGGCAGGTGGCGGTCGCGCGGTCCTGCTCGCGGCCGCTCCAGAGATTGCAGCCGGAAAAACGGCAAAACACCGCTGCGCGGCCGGCATGCGCGCCTTCGCCCTGCAAGGTCAGGAAAATCTCTTTGACCGCGTAGCTCACACTTTCTCCCTGGGCCGGGTGTCGGCCGATATCTGATGACCTGTCTGCCGCAGCGCCTCTCCCAGTGCCATGGCGGCCGACATGGCGACATTGAGGGAGCGCAAGCTCGGCCTGATCGGGATCACCACCCTTGCGTCGGCTGCGGCAACGACCGCGTCGGGCACCCCAGCGGATTCCCGTCCGAACAGCAGGATGTCGTCGCCTTGATAGCGGAAATCCAGATAGGAACCGGCCGCCTTGGTCGTAAACAGCACCAGCCGGAGACCCGCTTCGTTACGCCATTCTTCGAATTTTGACCATGAGTCGTGGCGGGTAAGGGCGACGTGATCGAGGTAGTCCATTCCCGCCCGGCGGAAATGCCTGTCGGAGATCGGAAATCCGGCCGGCTCGATAATATGGGCCGATACGCCCAGGCAGGCGCACAGGCGCAGAATCGTTCCGGTGTTCTGGGGAATGTCGGGTTGGAACAGGGCGATGTGCATGTGTCGAGGCTTCGGAGCGCGCGGGTGAATGACTGAATAATCACGGTCGGGCGCGGATTTAGTGCATTGCACGTTTGCGAGCCGATAGCGGGCTTGCGCTCTCACGGCAAGGGTGCCAATAGAACGATTCTGGACTGCTTGTTCCGCCGGAATGGGGGAGGAAAAGCGGTTTTTCTGCCGCCGCGGGGGCCGCGGGCGCCGGCAGCCTGTTCCGGGTCGCATTTGGGCGCCCCCCGGGGCGGTTCCGCTGGCTGCAGATAAGAAAGGGCTTTGAATCGTGACGACAGCGTCTTCGGCGGACCATCCGACACGCCGTGATTTCCTTTATGTTGCAACGGGAGCCGTCGCCGCCGTCGGCGCGGCCGCCACGGTCTGGCCGCTGGTCGCCCAGATGAATCCGGATGCCGCGACCGTCGCGGCTGGTGCACCGATCGAGGTCGATCTGACCCCGATCGCCGAAGGACAGGACATCAAGGTGTTCTGGCGCGGCAAGCCGATCTACATCAGCCATCGCACCAAGAAGCAGATCGAAGAGGCCCGCAAGGTGCCGGTCTCGAGCCTGCCCGATCCGCAGAGCGACGAGGCACGGGTCAAGTCGGGCCATGACCAGTGGCTGGTGGTGGTCGGCATCTGCACGCATCTCGGCTGCATCCCGATCGCCCATGAGGGCGCTTACGACGGCTTCTTCTGTCCCTGCCACGGTTCGGTGTATGACACTTCGGGCCGCATCCGTCAGGGACCGGCGCCGGCCAACCTGCCGATCCCGCCGTATTCATTCGTTTCCGACACCAAAATCCAGATCGGCTAAGGGCTCGGGCGCCAGCCCGGGATCTCTTACGCCGTCGCGTCGTCTTACTTCCTCAGGATCGCATCAATGAGCGGACCATCCGATTTCCAGCCGACCAATCCCGCCTTGAAGTGGATCGAACGGCGCCTCCCGATCATGGGACTTATGCATTCCTCGTTCGTGGCGTATCCGACGCCGCGTAACCTGAACTACTGGTGGACCTTCGGCGCCATCCTTTCGATGATGCTGGGCGTGCAGATCCTGACCGGCGTGATCCTGGCGATGCACTACACGCCGCACGCCGATATGGCCTTCAAGTCGGTTGAGCTAATCGTCCGCGACGTCAACTATGGCTGGCTGCTGCGCAACATCCACGCCGCCGGCGCCTCGATGTTCTTCTTCGCCGTCTACATCCATATGTTCCGCGGCCTCTATTACGGGTCGTACAAGGAGCCGCGCGAGGTGCTGTGGATCCTCGGCGTCATCATCTACCTCCTGATGATGGCGACCGGCTTCATGGGCTACGTGCTGCCGTGGGGCCAGATGAGCTTCTGGGGCGCCACCGTCATCACCAACCTGTTCTCGGCCGTGCCGTATTTCGGCGAGAGCATCGTGACGCTGCTCTGGGGCGGCTATGCCGTCGGCAATCCGACGCTGAACCGCTTCTTCTCGCTGCACTATCTGCTGCCGTTCGTGATCGCCGGCGTCGTCGTGCTGCACATCTGGGCGCTGCACGTCGCGGGCCAGAACAATCCGGCCGGCGTCGAGGCGAAGACCGAAAAGGACACGGTGCCGTTCACGCCCTACGCGACCATCAAGGACATGTTCGGCGTCTCCTGCTTCCTGCTGTTCTTTGCCTGGTTCATCTTCTACATGCCGAACTATCTCGGCGATGCCGACAACTACATCCCGGCCAACCCCGGCGTGACGCCTGCGCACATCGTGCCGGAATGGTATTACCTGCCGTTCTACGCGATCCTCCGCTCGATCCCGAACAAGCTTGCCGGTGTCGTGGCGATGTTCGGTGCGATCATCGTCCTGGCGTTCCTGCCCTGGCTCGACAGCGCCAAGACGCGCTCGTCGAAGTACCGCCCGCTGGCCAAGCAGTTCTTCTGGATCTTCGTGATCGTCTGCATCGGCCTCGGCTATCTCGGCGCCCAGCCGCCGGAAGGCATCTACGTCATCGTCGGCCGGATCCTGACCGTCCTCTACTTCGCCTACTTCCTGATCCTGTTGCCGCTGCTCTCGGTTATCGAGAAGCCGCGTCCGGTGCCGAACTCGATTGCCGATGACGTGCTGGCCAAGACCGGCGGCAAGCCGGCGCCGATGGTCTCGACCGTGATCGCGCTGATGGTTGCCGGCGGCCTCCTGATGGGCGGCTCGCTCGATGCGCGCGCCGAGGATCATGGCACCAAGCCGCCCGGCCAGAAATGGTCGTTCTCCGGCCCGTTCGGCACGTTCGATCGCGGCGCGTTGCAGCGCGGCCTCAAGGTCTACAAGGAGGTATGCTCCTCCTGCCACAGTCTGTCCTATGTCGCGTTCCGCAACCTCGCCGACGCCGGCGGCCCCGGCTATTCGGTGGCGCAGGCCCAGGCGTTCGCCTCGGAATACAAGATCAAGGACGGCCCGAACGACCAGGGCGAGATGTTCGAGCGGCCGGGCCGGCCCGCCGACTATTTCCCGTCGCCATTCCCGAACGAGCAGGCGGCCCGCGCGGCCAATGGCGGCGCGGCCCCGCCGGATCTGTCGCTGATCACCAAGGCGCGCTCCTACAAGCGCGGCTTCCCGATGTTCGTGATCGACTTCTTCACCCAGTATCAGGAGCAGGGCCCGGACTACGTTGCCGCGCTGCTGCAGGGCTATGAGGAAAAGCCGCCCGCTGGCTTCAACCTGCCCGAAGGCTCGTTCTACAACAACTACTTCCCCGGCCATGCGATCAAGATGCCGAAGCCGCTGAGCGATGGCCAGGTCACCTATGACGACGGCTCGCCGGCGACGGTCGCGCAATATGCCAAGGACGTCACCACGTTCCTGATGTGGGCCGCGGAGCCGCACATGGAGGCACGCAAGGCGCTCGGCCTGCAGGTGTTCGTGTTCCTGATCCTGCTCACCGTCCTTCTGTACTTCACCAAGAAGAAGGTCTGGGCCAACGCCCACTGATCCGGTTCTTGATTGCGAATTCGGAAAAGCCCCTGCGGGGGCTTTTTTGTTGTTGGGCACAAGATTTCGTGTCCCGGACGCGGTGCAGCGCTTCTTTGGCGGTGCACGGCAGAGCCGGGACCCCCGCTTTCGCTGCGGCCATGGGCCCCGGCTCTGCAGCGCATCGCTGTCGCGCTGCGCAGCGTCCGGGGCATGAGAGATGGCAACCCGATTGCTTCCTGACCTCACTGCGGACAAAATACCGCCAACCAGCCCAAGATCATTCGGGAGGATTCCATGGGTACCAGCGTCACCTTCAAGCGGCCGGACGGCAAGGATGCGGCCGGCTATCTCGCCAACGCCGCGCGCGGCAATGCGCCGGGCGTGGTCGTGATCCAGGAATGGTGGGGCCTGCAGGACCAGATCAAGGGCATGTGCGACCGCTTCGCGCTGGCCGGCTTCGATGCGCTGGCGCCCGATCTCTACAAGGGCACGGTGGTGCCGTATCACGACACGGATGCGGCCGGCCGCGAGATGAACTCGCTGGATTTCATGGATGCGACCACGCAGACCGTGCGCGGCGCAGTGCAATATCTGTCGCGCAACGGCGCCAAGGTCGGGCTGACCGGCTTTTGTCTCGGCGGCGCGGTGACCATCATCGGTGCCACCAAGATTCCGGAACTTGCGGCCGGCGTCGTGTTCTACGGCATTCCGCCGGAACAGGCGGCCAAGCCGGCCGACGTGAAGATTCCGCTGCAGGCGCATTTCGCCAACAAGGACGACTGGTGCACGCCGCAGGTGGTCGACGGCTTCGAACAGGGCATGAAGGCCGCTGGCAAGTCGCTCGAGCTGTTCCGCTATGATGCCGAGCACGCCTTCGTCAACGAGCAGCGGCAAACGGTGCATGACCGCCAGGCCGCCGAGCTCGCCTGGGGCAGGGCGATTGCGTTTTTCGCCAAGCATCTGGGTTGAGATACGCGCTTCCGCGCAACGACGGTGGAGGCGGTGAATGAAAATTTTCTGCACGGGCGCCTCGGGCTATATCGGCGGATCGGTTGCCGCGCATCTCGCCGCCGCCGGCCATCAGGTCACCGGCCTGGTTCGCTCGCCTGAGAAAGCCGAGGCCGTTCGCGCGTTCGGGATCGAGCCCGTGATGGGCACGCTCGACGACGGGGAAATTCTGGCGCAAGCGGCGTGGGCCGCCGATCTCGTCGTCAACGCCGCAAGCGCCGACCATAAGGGCGCGGTCGTCGCGCTGCTCGATGCTGTCAGCGGAAGCGGCAAGGCCTTCATCCACACATCCGGATCGAGCATCGTCGGCAAGCGCTCCCGCGGCGAGCGCGCCGATGATGTCTACGATGAAGATACGCCGATCACGCCGTCGCCCGCGCGCGCGGCGCGGGTCGCGCTGAACGAATTCATCCTCTCCTATCGCGACAAGGGCTGCCGCCCCGTCATCGTCTGTCCGAGCCTGATCTACGGCATCGGCCACGGGGCAGGGCGCGACAGCGTGCAGGTGCCGCTATTGATCAAGCTCGCGAAGAAGCGCGGCAACGCGGCGCATGCCGGCCCCGGCGAGAACATCTGGTCGAATGTGCATATCGACGATCTCGTGACGCTCTACGCGCTCGCCATCGACAAGGCGCTGGCTGGCAGCTTCTATTTCGCCGAGAATGGCGAGAACTCGATGCGCGAGGCGTGCGTCGCGATCAACCGCGCGTTCGGTTTTGCCGGCCCGCCGGCGGCGATGTCGATGGCCGAGGCCGCTGCCGAATGGGGCGAGGGCACCGCCGAGGATACGATGGCCTCCAACAGCCGGGTGCGGGCGAAACGGGCGCGCCAAGGGCTTGGCTGGCGACCGCAGGCGGGCGGCCTGATCGATGAGATCGAGCAGGGATGTTACCGGGAGTAGTGCCGCAAACACGCCGTCGTCCCGGCGAAGGCCGGGACCCATACGCCGCGGCGGATATTGTTGGACGAACTGGTCGACGTCAGCGCTAAACAACTGCTTCTTGTGGTTATGGGTCCCGGCGTTCGCCGGGACGACAGCCGTTGTGAGGCCGTTGCTAACTCTGCCTCACCCCATCCCACCACGCGCACGTTCCCGACATCAGCTTGTAATTGCCCTCCATCACCTGCACCGGCGCGCGCAGGCCGGAGGCGGCGGCGTCGAGGCGCATCTGCCGCGCGACCTCGCGGTCTTCCGGCGGCAGCCAGACCCGCTCATGGCCCCACAGGCTCGGGCCGTCATGCATCTCGACCGCCTGCCAGGTCGCCGGATCGATCTCGCGGCCGCCCCAGCCGCATTCGATCATGAAGGACGACGGCGACTTGCAGTAGAACGAGGTCATGAAATCGTTGGTGTGGCGGCCGAGCGTAACACTGACGCGGCCTTCCTCCATCTGCGCGACGTCGTAAGCTTGGCCGACATCGTCGAGCGAGAACAACTCCACCATCAGGTGGTGCATGCCGTTCCTGCCGGTCTCGATCAGCGCGAGGCTGTGATGCCGGGCATTGACGTGGAAGAAATAGGCGCGGAACGGCTTTGTGATGTAGTCGGAGAGGCCGAAGCCGAGCACGCCGATATAGAACGCCATCATGGGCTCGATGTTCTCTACCGTCAGCACGGCATGGCCGAGCCCGAGCGGGCCGGTGCGGAATCCCGAGATCGAACGTCCCGGCACGAACGGCGTCTCGTCAATCTCGGCGCCGTAAAACGCCTCCAGCCGGTTGCCGGCCGGATCGTGGAACGAGATCAGGCCGCGGACGTGCCGGGCATCGGCCAGCGTTTGCGGTTCGGCCACAACCGGCACGCCGGCCGCCTCCAGCCGCGCCGCCAGCGCATCGAGCGCCGCAGCGTCCTGAACCTCCCAGCCGAAGAAGCGCGTGCCTTCGCCCATGGCGCGGTCGATGACGATGCGTTGCTTGCGGTCGTCCATCCGGAAGGACAGCAGCGCATTACCGCGCTCCACCGCCTGAAAACCGACGAGGCCGGTCCCGAACTGCCGCCAGGCGTCGAGGCTGTCGGATCCGAACCCGGCATATCCGAGACCGAGCAATGCCATGGCTGCCTCCCTCATCTCGCAATCTTGGCGCGCCGAAGCGCCGCTGCTTGCTCAAATCCTACGCAAGTTTTCAGCTTTCCGACAGCCCAGGATGGCCCGGGGCAGGGCGCCCCCAGCCGTCCCTCCCTTGACATCACCGGCGGCGGATGGTGTTTAGGGCCCATGAGCACCCTCGTTACCCCCTCCCGTCTGTGGTGGCGCACCTCCTAAGAGGTGGCCGGTGCGATTTCATTTTCTCAAATCGTCGAAGGTCGCCATCGCAGCGCGACCGATGGTTTGTTTGCCCTTCGTTTGTCCTGTGTGGCGTTCCCTGGCGAAGTTTCGTAAGAGGATCACATGAACAGGACAGCCTTCTCCTTGCCCGAGCAGAGCGAATACCGGACCGGCTGCGGCCTGGTGATTTCGCGCGTCGTCGAGCAGTTCACCGGCAACGCCAAACGCCTCGACGACCTGATCGAACTGCTCGATCGCCGTCGCGGCGTCGTGCTGTCCTCCGGCACCACGGTGCCCGGCCGCTATGAGAGCTTCGACCTCGGCTTTGCCGATCCGCCGCTGGTGCTGGAAACCGCAGGCGCAAATTTTTCGCTGTCTGCGCTGAACGCGCGGGGCGAGGTGCTGATCGCGTTCCTCGGCGACGTGTTGCGCGAGCCCTGCGTGGTCATTTCGGAGAAGAGCCCGACGCGGCTCGCCGGCCATATCATCCGCGGTGCCGCGCCGGTCGAGGAAGATCAGCGCACCCGCCGCGCCAGCGTGATGTCGCTGGTGCGCGATCTCATCGCCGCGCTGTCAGCCAATGACGACCCACTGCTCGGCCTGTACGGCGCCTTCGCCTACGACCTCGTGTTTCAGATCGAGGACCTCGTGCAGAAGCGTGCGCGCGAGGCCGATCAGCGCGACATCGTGCTTTACGTGCCCGATCGTCTGCTCGCCTATGACCGTGCCACCGGCCGCGGCGTGATGTTGAGCTATGATTTCGCCTGGAAGGGCAAATCCACGCAAGGCCTGCCGCGCGACACCGCGGCGAGCGTTTACGCCAAAGCGCCGCGGCAGGGCTTTGCCGATCACGCGCCCGGTGAATATCAGGCCACGGTGGAAGTGGCACGCGCCGCGTTCGCGCGCGGCGATTTGTTCGAGGCGGTGCCGGGGCAGCTCTTTGCCGAGCCCTGCGAGCGTTCGCCGGCCGAAGTGTTCCAGCGGCTCTGCCGCATCAACCCGTCGCCCTATGGCGCGCTGATGAATCTCGGCGACGGCGAATTCCTGGTGTCGGCCTCGCCCGAAATGTTCGTGCGCTCCGACGGCCGCCGAGTCGAAACCTGTCCGATCTCGGGCACGATCGCGCGCGGCGTCGATGCGATCGGCGATGCCGAGCAGATCAGGCAGCTCCTGAACTCGGAAAAGGACGAGTTCGAGCTCAACATGTGCACCGACGTCGACCGCAACGACAAGGCGCGCGTCTGCATTCCCGGCACCATCAAGGTGCTGGCGCGGCGGCAGATCGAGACCTATTCGAAGCTCTTTCACACCGTCGATCATGTCGAGGGCATGCTGCGGCCCGGCTTCGATGCGCTCGACGCCTTTCTCACCCACGCCTGGGCGGTCACTGTGACGGGTGCGCCGAAACTGTGGGCGATGCAATTCGTCGAGGACAATGAGCGCTCGTCGCGGCGCTGGTATGCCGGCGCGATCGGTGCGGTGAATTTCGACGGCAGCATCAATACCGGGCTCACCATCCGCACCATCCGGATGAAGGATGGCCTCGCCGAAGTGCGCGTCGGCGCCACCTGCCTGTTTGACTCTGATCCCGCCGCGGAAGACCGCGAGTGCCAGGTCAAGGCCGCCGCACTGTTCCAGGCGCTGCGCGGCGATGCGCCAAAGCCGCTGTCGGCCTTTGCGCCCGACGCGACCGGCTCGGGCCGCAAGGTGCTCTTGATCGATCACGACGACAGCTTTGTGCACATGCTGGCGGATTATTTCCGCCAGGTCGGCGCCAGCGTGACGGTGGTTCGCCACGTGCATGCGCAGGAGATGCTGAAGAAGAACTGGGATCTCTTGGTGCTGTCGCCGGGGCCGGGCCGGCCGGAGGACTTTGGGATTTCGAAGACCATCGGCACCGCGCTCGAGCGAAAACTGCCGATCTTCGGCGTCTGCCTCGGCGTGCAGGCGATCGGCGAGTACTTTGGCGGCCAGCTCGGTCAGCTCGGCCAGCCCGCGCACGGCCGTCCGTCGCGGATCCAGGTGCGCGGCGGGCGCTTGATGCAGAACTTGCCGAACGAGATCGTCATCGGCCGCTATCATTCGCTCTATGTCGAGCGCGACAGCGTGCCTGATGTTCTCGAAGTCACCGCGACCACCGAGGACGGTGTCGCGATGGCGATCGAACACAAGACCCTGCCGGTCGGCGGCGTGCAGTTTCACCCGGAGTCGCTGATGTCGCTCGGCGGCGAGGTGGGGCTGCGCATCGTCGAGAATGCGTTCCGGCTGAATGTTGGAGCAAACTAGTTGCCCCGTCATTGCGAGGAGCGAAGCGACGAAGCAATCCATGCATCGGCATATGCTGTGCGATGGATTGCTTCGCGGAGCCTGTCATCCGGCGGCGCTGTGCGCCGACCGGGTGGCTCGCAACGACGGGAAAACCGAAAGCGAGATTACCAATGACATTCGATCACGACATCAAGGCCACCGTCCGCACCATTCCGGATTACCCGAAGAAGGGCATCCTGTTTCGCGACATCACGACGCTCTTGGCGAACCCGCGCGCGTTCCGCCGTGCGGTGGATGAACTGGTGCAGCCCTGGGCCGGATTGAAGATCGACAAGGTCGCCGGCATCGAGGCGAGGGGTTTTATCATCGGTGGCGCGGTAGCGCATCAGGTCTCGGCCGGCTTCGTGCCGATCCGCAAGAAGGGCAAGCTGCCGCACACCACGGTGCGGATCGCCTATTCGCTTGAATACGGCATCGACGAGATGGAGATGCATGTCGACGCGATCCAGGAGGGCGAGCGCGTCATCCTGGTCGACGACCTCATCGCCACCGGCGGCACCGCCGAAGGCGCGGTCAAACTGCTGCGCCAGATCGGCGCCAACGTGGTCGCCGCCTGCTTCATCATCGACCTGCCGGATCTCGGCGGCGCCGCCAAGCTGCGCGCGATGGACGTGCCGGTCCGCACGCTAATGTCGTTCGAGGGGCATTGAGCTTTTGGCTCGTCGAGCTACCGATGGACAAGTCGCTCCGCTCGCAGTGATCTGAAACAGCGACGCACACACGGTCGTCATCCCCCGCGCATGCGGGGGATCCAGTACGCCGCGGCCTCTCGGTGCTATCGTTGACGTCTCTGGAATACTGGATCGTCCGCCCCAGTGCGCAATTGCGCACAAGGCGGACGATGACAGCTGAATATAGGGCGGCGATCTCCCGACATGAACGGCCGCCGGACGTACTGCGGCGTTAGATGCGCAGGCGCACACCGACTCTCTGAGTTGATCCGGCAACCCATTGAAGTTGTCGCAGGTTGCGCACGCCTGACCGAGAAAGTTGAAACAAATTTATACTTGATCACAAAGCACGCGTTCGTCTGATATGCGAACTTCATTTGCAACCTGAAAGCGATCGCGCGTAGTCTCAAATCCCGCTGGCGGAATCGATGCGTGGAGAGTGAATGAGCATGGTCTTGGATCTGGCTGGGAATTTCCTGCGCGCGTCGGGAAATGTGAATTCGAGGCGTCGGCTGACGTGCCGCTCATGGTTCGCGCGGTCTCTGAGAGCGGTCGCGTTTTTCACAATGCTATTCGTATCGATTGCTAGTGGCGAGGTATTGGCCACCAACGGTCTGCCACGCCAGCCGGTTTCGCTCTTCATCCATGGAAGCGGGATTCATAAGGTGTCGAACGATCAGTCGCCGATCTCATATTTTTCGGACCGGATGCCTGATGACGCCGATCTGCCGAGGGCGCCAGATGGTGCAACGGGAGTTGTCGTCGCCAGAGTGCGGTTGCGGGAAGCGTCGGTCTATCTTGGTGGCCGCGATCAATCGGGGGAAGCGCCAAAAGACCAGCCGAAGGACATATTCTTCACGCGCATCAAAATAAGCGATGTTTTGCGAGGCGATGCGTCAGCCGGCCAGACACTCGATGTCCGCTTCGGCCAGCGCGGAGACAAACGAAGGCTCATCTACCCCTACACGCCGGATCAGCGCGATCGAGAGTACATCGTCGTGATGTATGTCGATGCATCGGATGGTCGACGTCGGCTGGCGCCATTTCCGATCACCGAGTTTCAGTACTCGCAGTGGGAAATTGAGCAGTCAGCCTATACCCGCTTGCGGGGCAAGGCCGGGTCTCGGGAATAAGAGGTATCGCCAATGGAATTGTCTGATTTAGCAAACAAAATCAGATTGCGATCGCGCGTTCAGGTTCGGCCGCAAGAGCTGACCGGTTTCATTCTTTCATTTCCTCAGAGCGCCAGGCCGGCCGCAAAGACAGCGCTCAGTCTCGTGGGGGTTTGTGGTGCCGTCCTGCTCCTTGCCGTTCCAGCTAACGCGCAAGCCGATAGCGCCGTGGGAGTTGCGTCGCGTGTTGCCTTTGCTCCCGATATCAATGCAGCACGAGCAGCGCCCTCGTCGACGCACGGTGTCCAGATGAAAAAATATGGCGCGGGTCCGCTGCAATACTTTCTCGACAACGCGCCGAACGATATTGGCGCTTCGACGCTGCCCGCGACAGCCAAGGACGTGCTTCTGGCCAGGGTGAGATTATTGGGTGCGGCGTCCGGCTTGGGGGGCCGTATTCCACCTGGGGGGCGTGGGAAATATCCTCTCAAGGAGCGTCTGGCGGCCAGCCTCAGGGTTCGCGAAGTCCTGAGCGGAAGCGCATCGGTCGACTCCATCTTCGACGCGACATTCGGAGTGATCGATCAAATCTATTCCCTGATTCCGGCGCCGCGCACCAAGTCCGAGCTGGAGAGGGACTATTTTGTCCTCCTGTACGCGGACGACGGTGGTCAGTGGTATTTGGCCGGATTTCCGATGGGCGAGGCTGAGTATCAAAAGTGGGAGAAGAAGTTTTGGGCTGACGAGCGTGAGCGCATGGGTATGGACCCCAAACGATAAGCGAAGCGACAACAAGGCTGAGCGGCTGGGAGGCCTTCATGAGCTGGGAAGACGTTAAGGCGAAATTTCTATAGGCCCGTGGCCGACGAATTGGGCAATGAGACTGACGTGGAGAACGAATGAGCGTGATCTTGGATCTGGCTGGGCTTTTGCTGCGCGCGTTGGGAAATGTGATTTCGAGGCTTCGGCTGACGTGCCGCTCATGGCTCGCCCGGTCTTCCGGTGGGGGCCCCCTCTTTACAGCACTGTTCTTATTGGTTGCTAGCAGCAATGTCTGCGCCGCTAACGGCCTGCCACGCCATCTCAGCCTGATGTCGCCATTGGATCAGTTTGTTCATCGAGGTTTCGTCAGAACTGGTCATTTCAGTCTTCATGGAGATAAAATTCACACGGCGTCGAACGACCGGACGCCGATGACGTATTTCCCCGATGAATGGCCGGCCGATTTTGACCTAACGAAGCTTCCGAGTGAAGCAAAGGATTTGGTGTTCGCCAAGGTGCGGCCGACAGAGTCTACGAGTTCACTCGGAGGACGAGACCAAGATGGAATTCCTGCACCTGAGCTGCCTCGGGACAAGCTTTTCATTCGAATCAAAATTTTGGAGGTTCGCCTTGGGGGCGCGGCCGTCGGAGAGAAATACGCAGTCTATTTCGGCGAAAGCGGGCATGAGCTCATGTTTCCCCTTACGCCAGATCAACTCCGTCGCGACTACGTCGTGGTGATGTACCGCGACTCACTGGATGCCAAGAACCGTTTGATCGGATTTGCGGCCAGCTACGCCCAGTGGTTGGAGTGGCAGGCGGAAATCTTCAAACATCAACGTTCTCTGCACCACAAAAATTGAACTCAACAAGAACAATTGACGCGAGAAGGTGAGCGCTATGGCTTGCTCTGATGTAGAGAGCAAGATCAAGTTTTTTGGTAATGGGGCGGGACTTGACGGCACGCCGACCACGGTGAACGGCGAAGAGCCTTATGATGTGGCCTTGGAGTCCGACACCAAGCTGTTTCCAGGACACCGGTTTGTCACACCGCTTCAGCGCCGAGCTGCTTCCGCCAATGCAGCACGCGCTCCTTCAGCAGCGCGTCGCGCACATAGGCGCTCTCTTCCTCTTCCAACCGCTCGCATTCTTCGAACGCAAAGCTGTCCGGCCCGTGCGCGGTCCATGCGGCCTGCAGGCTGCGGCAGGGGTGGCTGCCCTGGCGCAGCGTGAACCAGATCCGGTTCTGGATTTTTTCGAGATCCGGGGTCTGGCCGACCCATATCTCAGCTGTCGCCTGGCAGCGGATCGCAAAGATGCCGGGAGCGGACTTGCGCTCCTTGTAGGCGGCGATGGCTGCCTTTCTTGCTGACGTCATTTGGGGCCTCTCGCACGCCGGTGGGTCGGGCGAGGCGAATAGCAGGTCAGCCGTTTTGCGTCAATATTACCCGGGTAATAATATCGACCGGGCGCGGTCACGGCCGCTGCGGCAACAGGCTGAACTCGAGCTCGCGCAGCACGGTGTAATTCCTCCGGATCCATTGGTGCAGCTCGGTGGAGGAGTCCCGCTCGTTGCGCAGATAGTCGGTGAAGGAAAAGCTCACGCGGTCGACATAGGTCTTCAGGAACGAGGGCAGGGCCGGTATCCGCAAAACCCGTCCCGTTGCCATCGCAGCCGGCAGTTCGCCGCGCACCACATATTCGTTGTCGATCGTGATCAGCGCCTTCGGCGGGATCTGCTCCTGCAAGGCCGGGTAGCTGCGCGCAGAAACGCGGTCGGTGTCGGCGACGAACAGGATGGCCGGTGCGATGCGGCGCCGCAGCGCCTCCTTCATGAACCCGATCTCATGGGTCATCTTGAAGAACTCGTCGAAGGCGTGAAAGCCGAGGTCGACCACCTTGGCGATGCCGTCATTGACGATCAGGCGGTCCATCAGCTGCATCTTGCCGTAGGTGTCCATCACGTCGGCGGTCTCGGTGATGCGCGGCAGGTATTCGAGCAGCGATGGTTCCTTCAGATTGATGTCGAAGCAGGCGACCGCGCCGTCCTTCAGCAGCAGGAACTCGCCGAGCAGACGCGCAAGCAGCGTCTTGCCGACCAGCGGCCGGGGCGAGCAGATGATGTAGACAGGCGTGGAGCTCATCGCCTGTATATCAAAGGATTTTTTCGGCTAATCCAGTCCCTTCGCCGCGGGCTTGCGACTATTTTTCGCCGCCGCGCGTGGTCGATTTGGCGCCGACGAGATCGGTCAGCTTGATGCGGTCGAACTCGCTCCAGACGTTGGCGAGCCAGTGCCGGACATAGCCACGCAGCACGAAGGAATAGTTCGCGGCCTCGTCGTCCTTGCCCTTGTTGGCGACGAATTTGAGGAACGGCACCGAGGAGACCTCGACCTGCTCATAGGCCATCTCATTCAGCTTGGGGATGGTGAGGTCGGTGGCATCTTTGATGCGATGAAAGTACGAATTGTAGGTCGACTGGTCCCACTGGAAGAACTGGGTGTCGTTGATGAAGTTCTTCACCAGGTAATATTTGGCGCCCTGCATGAAGTTCGCGGTCTCGGCGATCTCGTCCAGCGAGGCGATCGAGGGGCCCAGTATATGGAACACGGCAAAGGTGATCTGGCCGGCCTTGGCCGCATCGAGAAAGCCGATGTCGCGGAGCGAGGCCAGCGCCGGGGATAACAGTCCGGCGCGGACGTCGATCACGGTGACCGAGGGTCCCGCGCTCAGCGTATCGAAGATCTTCATCTGATCGGCCGTTGTCGTCATGTCGACGATCTCGGTGATGTCAGGATGGAACCGCTTCAGGGTGCCGCGCGGCGATTCGGTGTCGAACGCCCGCGTCGGCACGTTGTTGGCACTGAAGTAATCCAGGAGCGTCCGCGACACGGTGGTCTTGCCGACCCCGCCCTTGTCCGCGCCCACCACAATCACGACTGGCTTTGCCATGGAATTCCCTTGAATTGCAGTTCCGACCGGAGGGAGCGGCCGGCATGCCCCATTCCCTGCTTTGGGCGCGAACATGGCAGAAACAAGGGATAATTCAATTCCTTAGACGCCCATCGCCACTATTCATACCGAATTCCTTAATCGAGGCGGGGTGGGCAGCCGCCTAGCGGTGCGGGCCCCACGGGCCGTCCAGGGGGCCGGGAGGGGCGGCGGGGGTGCCGTCGGGCGCGCCGGCATTGTTCCAGGGGCCGCGGGGAGCCGGGGACGATGGCTGCTCGGTGGCTGATTCTTCCGGCTCGTCCGTTTCGTTCGATGCCTCGGACGGCAGGGCCAAGGGACCGGGGTCATGCCCGCCGGCAAACTGCACCAGCGCCTTGACCCGCGAATCGACCGACGGGTGGGTTGCGAACAGGTCCGCAAACCCTTCGCGGGGATTATCGACGCAGAGCTCCATCACGGCGGAGGTAGCGCCTTCAAGCTCACCGCGGTTCTCGATCTTGCGCAGCGCCGTGATCATGGCGTCGGGATTCTTGGTCAGCTCGACCGAGCCGGCGTCGGCCAGGAGCTCGCGCGATCGCGACAGCGCCAGCTTGACCACCTGCGAGAGCAGCCAGGCCAGCAGGATCAGCACGACCGCGATGATGATCGCGATGATGGCGCCGCCGCCGCCCTTGCTGTCGCGATCGGATGACGATGACGACGAAGAGGAGGACGACGACGAGGACGACCAGCCGCTGCCGCTGGAATTCCAGGACAGGTTGGTGAACGTGCGAAAGAACAGTTCGCCGAAGAAGCCCACCACGCCGGCGATGATCATGGCGACCACCATCAACTGCACGTCGCCGTTGCGGATGTGGGTGAGCTCGTGGCCGAGCACGGCCTCGATCTCCTGGTCGTTCAGCGCCTGCAGAAGCCCCGAGGTGACGGTGACGGAATATTGCCGGCGGTTGAGCCCCGTGGCGAAGGCGTTCAGCGCCGGGCTGTCCATCACCTTCAGCTTCGGCATCGGGATGCCGCGCGAGATACAGAGATTTTCCAGCAGGTTATAGAGCCGCGGCTCCTGCTGCCGCGTCACGCTCTCGCCGCCGGTCACGGCATCGATCATGTTCTGGTGGAAGAAATAGGCGATCACGATCCACAGCGCGGCGGCAATCGTGGCCCAGGGGAAGGCCGAGACCAGGTCGCGCGCTGCGTGCGTTAGGTAATAATTGAGTGGCCTGTCGCTATGGAAGAACACTTCGCCGACCAGCGCGCCGGCAAACACCAGCACATAGATCAGCAGGAACAGGCCGCCGAGCAGCAGCATCGAGCGAAGCTTGTTCGATGCGATATGCGTGTAGAGACCGTACGCGGCCATGATGCGTCACCACCCGTCATTCCGGGGCGCCGCGACGCGGCGAACCCGGAATCCAGAGGTTTTGTGCATTGATGGAGATTCCGGGTTCGCCGCTTTGCGACGCCCCGGAATGACGGAAGAGCGAGACGCCATATCGATCAGAACTTCACGCTCGGCGCTTTCTCGACTTCGGTCCGGCTGGCGCCGAGGTCGAAGAATTCCTTGCGGGTGAAGCCGAACATGCCGGCGAACAGCGCCGCCGGAAGCTGCTGGATGCCGGTGTTGTATTCCTGGACCGCGTTGTTGAAGAAGCGGCGGCTGGCCGCGATCTTGTTTTCGAGGTCGGATAGTTCGCTGGCGAGTTGCTGGAAATTGGCGTTGGCCTTGAGGTCCGGATAGGCCTCCGAGAGCGCGATCAGGCGGCCGAGCGCGCCGGAGAGCTGGTTCTCGGCGGCCGATACCTGCGCCGGGCCCTGCGCCGACATCGCCGAATTGCGCGCCTTGATCACGTCGTCGAGCGTGCCGCGCTCGTGGGCAGCGTAGCCCTTCACGGTCTCGACCAGGTTCGGGATCAGGTCGTGGCGCTGCTTGAGCTGGACGTCGATATCGGCAAAGGCCTGCCCGACGCGCTGGCTGAGCGCGACGAGCCGGTTATAGGCGCCGAACGCAAACAGCACGATGATGGCGATGACGCCGAGAACGATCCAGCCGGTCGACATGAGGGACAACTCCTGAAGGGGACGAGACGAGCGAAATTAGACGAAAACGGGGGCGCGCGGCAGCCCGCCCGGAAGGTGGGCATGGCTTTAGTCGGAAGTGCGGTGGGATAAGTTCAAGGCAGCTTTGTAAGGGGCCCGTGTCCCGGACGCGGTGCAGCGTCGCTTGACGGTGCACCGCAGAGCCGGGACCCACGGCCGCCAGCGGAATGGGAAGTGGAAAGATGGGCCCCGGCTCTGCAGCGCATCACGCCGCACGCGCGGCGCGCTGCGCAGCGTCCGGGGCACGGAGACCGCGGTGTGGATCAGTTCTCCTCGATCACCGCATCGCCCCAACGCCAGCGGCGGGCGGCGGCATAATCCGCTTTGGCGCGGCGGGGGACTTTCGTGAAGCTCAGTCCCTCCGTCGTGCAGAACTTTGCCGTGATTTCGACCTTGCCGACATCAGGTTGCGCCAGCACACGGGAGCGGCGCGAGGGTACCGGGGCACGCGTCACCGCGACATAAGAGAACCGCTCATCCTCGAACGGCACTTCCGCACCCTTGACCTGCATGTGCGCGCGCGAGCGCTGCAGGCGCTGTGAGAAATGGCACCAGTCGGGCGGCTGAAGCGGGCATTGGCCGTCATGCGGGCAGGGGGCGGCGACATGCGCACCGAGAGCGATCAGGTGCGCGCGCAGCGCGATGATCCGCGCGTAGCCCGCGGGCGTTCCGGGCTCGACCACGAGCAGTGTGTCGCGGGTCTTTTCCCACATCAGTTCGGCGAGTGCGCGTTGTTCGGCCTCGCCGATCTCGTTGATCATATAGCTCGCGACGACTAGATCGGCGGCATCCGCCGTCGCCAGCGCAGTACGGGCTTCGCCGCGTTCGTAGCTGATGTTTCGTAACCGTGTGCTGTCCCGTGCAAGATCGAGCGCCAGCATGCGCAGCGCGTCATTGGCGTCGAGCAGGGAGAAATGTTGCAGGCAGGAGAAAGCTTCGGCGGCCGCCCACGTCGCTGTGCCTGGCCCGGCGCCGATGTCGAGCAAGGTCTTCGGAGCCAGGTCAGGCCTGATCTCGATCAGTGCATTCAAGCTCGCCGTGACCGCGGCGTAGGTCGCGGGCATCCGCGCCAGCGCATAGGCGAGGGCATCGGACTCGGAGCGGATGGCGCCGGAATTGCCGCCGCTGCGATAAGTCTTCGAAATCGACGCCGCGCGGCCGGCGGCGTCGTTGCGGGAAAAGCCGCGCAGCTTGCCGTCGAGCGCGGCTTTGAGTTCGGCGGGGAGGTCGGGTGAGGTCATCTCGTCTCGTCATGCCCGCGCATGCGGGCATCCAGTACGCCGAGACGGCTGTGAAAATCACGAACGGCGCGGCGTACTGGATCATCCGCTTTCGCGGATGATGACATCATTGGATGCGGCGACGAAAGCCTAAATCTCACGCCACGTGCTGATCGAGGATCTTCACGGCGTCGTCGAGGCCGACCGAGACCAGTTGCGAGACGCCGCGTTCGGCCATGGTGACGCCGAACAGCCGGTTCATCCGCGCCATCGTGATCGGATTATGCGTGATGATGATGAAGCGGGTTTCGGTCGACGAGGTCATCTCGTGCAGCAGGTTGCAGAACCGCTCCACGTTATGGTCGTCGAGCGGCGCGTCGACTTCGTCCAGCACGCAGATCGGCGAGGGGTTGGTGAGGAACACCGCAAAGATCAGCGCCAGCGCGGTCAGGGCCTGCTCGCCGCCCGACAGCAGCGACAGCGTCTGCGGCTTCTTGCCCGGCGGTTTTGCGATGATTTCAAGGCCGGCTTCCAAGGGATCGTCGCTCTCGATCAGGTGAAGCGCCGCTTCGCCGCCACCAAACAGCTCAACGAACAGCCGCTTGAAATGCGCGTTGACCGTCTCGAACGAGACCAGCAGCCGCTCGCGGGCTTCCTTGTTGAGGCTCTGGATGCCCTGGCGCAGCCGCTTGATGGCTTCGACGAGGTCGTCGCGCTCGGTGGTGAGCGCGGTGTGCTGGGTCTCGACCTCGCGCAGCTCTTCCTCGGCCCGCAAATTGACGGCACCCAGGCGCTCGCGGTCGCGGCGCAGCTTTTCGAGGTTTTCTTCGATCTCGCCGACCGGCGGCAGTTCCGCGTCCGGTTCGATCTCGGCGAGGCCGGCCACCGCATGCGGCTCGACCTCGAGCATGTCGTGGATCTCGCGCTCGATGTCGGCAAGCCGGCGCTTGGTGCCTTCCATGCGCTCCTCGGCGCGGGCGCAGGCCTCGCGGGAGGAGGAGAGCGCTTCGAGCGACGCCTTGGCCTCACGGTCGGTTTGCGCCATCAGGCTTTCGGCGGCGGCGAGCGCGTCGGCAGCGACGCGGCGGGCGCCCTCGGCGGACTCGATCTCGCCGATCAGCGCGCGGCGCTTTTCGGCGAACACGACGGGCGCATTGTCGAGATCGGCGCGTTCGGCCGTCACTTCGGTGATGCGCGCTTCGACGGTCGAGACCTGCGAAGCCGCACTCTGCTTGCGGTTCTGCCATTCGGTGCGCTCGGCGGTGATCGCCTGCACGCGCTTGTCGGCGAGTTCGGCTTCGCGCGCCAGCGCCTGGGCCTCGGCGCGCACCTGCGCGGCAAAGCGGCGGTGGCCGTCAATCTCGGTCCTGACGGTGCTGAGCCTGGCTTCGGTCTCGTCGGTCGGCGCCAGTTCGGCCAGCGCAGCGTTCGCGCTCTCATGCGCCGCCTCGGCCTCGCTGCGATCGGCGGCGAGGCGGGTGTGGGCTTCGGTCAGCGCGGACTTGCGCGCCGCGTGGCGGCTGATCTCGCGCTCGGTGGCGGCATGACGCTCGCGCGCGGCATCGGCCTCGCGCTGCGCGGCACGCCAGGCCTCGCGGGCGGCGGTTTCGGCCGAAGATGCCACCTTCAGCTCGGCCTCAGCGTCTTCCAGCGCCTGCCGCTTGGTGGTGGCATCGATGCGGGCCTGCTCCAGCTCGTGCTCGATATCGACGAGGCGGGCGCGCTCGGCGAGACGCCGTGCCGCACCGGTCGGCGCATGCGCGGCGGCAACAAAGCCGTCCCAGCGCCAGACGTCGCCTTCGAGCGACACCAGTCGCTGGCCGGTCTTCAATTGCGAGACCAGTTCCGCCCCGCGCTCTTTCGGCACCACGCCGATCTGCGCCAGGCGGCGCCGCAGTTCGGGCGGCGCCTCGACATGCCCCGCCAGCGGTTCAACGCCATCCGGCAGCGCCGGATCGTCAAAACTTGCGCCCGCATTGGTCCAGCGCATCGGCGCGGAGGGATCGACCGGCGCGTCGAGATCGTCGCCGAGCACGGCACCGATCGCCTTTTCATAACCCTTGGCGACCGTGACGCCGTCGATGATCGGCGGCCACAGATTCTTGGTTTCGGCGTTGACGAGCTTTGAAATGGTGCGCGCTTCGGTCTCCAGCCGCTGCACGCGCTTTTCAGCCTCGGTGAGCGGGGTGCGGGAAGCCTCGAGCTTCTGCCGCGCGGCGATGTGGCCTGTCTCGCTGGCCTGCGCAGCGGCTTCGGACGCCGCCAGCATTTCCTGCGCGGTCTCCATGGTGGCGGCGAGCGCATCGAGGTCGCCGAGGCCGCCGGTTTCCTCGCTGAGCTTCTGCTCGTCGGCCTGGACTTTTGCGATTTCCTGATCGAGCCGGGCGAGGCGGTCGCGATGGGTGCGGACGCCGGCCTCGAGCTGGTTGCGCTTGGCGGTGAGGTCGGCGAGCGCGGCAGTCAGTTCGCCGAACATGCGCTCGGCGGCGGCCAGCGTGGCTTCGGCTTCCGAGACGCGCTCATCGACGCCGGAGCGCTTTTCGACGCGCGACTTGATCTCTTCCTTCAGCTCGGCGTCTTCGGTGTCGAGCCGCTGCAGCGCGGCCTCGGCGTCGACCATCTGCTGCTGCTCGCGGGCGATGTCGCCGGCGAATTGCGACAGCCGGCGGTCGAGCTCGGCGACGCGCTCCTTGGCGCGCTCTTCCTCGCGGTCAAGCTGTTCGCGCGCGTTGGTGAGGCGCTGTAGCCCGGCTGCGGCGCGGGCTTCGCCTTCGCGCAGTGCCGGCAGTTCGGAGGCGCGGATCGCCTGGATGCGCGCGGCCTCGGCCTGCTCGCGGGTGCGTTCAGCCATCTCGCGCACGTTGATGTCATGGGTGTGGGCGGCCTCTGCGACGTCGGCATTGGCTTCGACCCAGCGCAGATGGAACAGCGTGGCTTCCGCCTTGCGCACCTTGGCGGCGACCTCGCGGAAACGAATCGCCTGACGCGCCTGTTTCTTCAGGCCGTCCATCTGGCCGGTGAGCTGGCCGATCACGTCCTCGACGCGGGTGAGATTGGTTTCGGCGGCCTTCAGCCGCAGTTCGGCCTCGTGGCGGCGGGCATGCAGGCCGGCAACACCGGCGGCGTCTTCCAGCACGCGGCGCCGTTGTTCCGGCTTGGCCTGGATGATCTCGCCGATCTTGCCCTGGTGGACCAGCGCCGGCGAACGCGCGCCGGTGGCGGCATCTGCGAACAGGATCTGCACGTCGCGGGCGCGGACGTCGCGGCCGTTGATGCGGTAGACGGAACCGGCCTCGCGCTCGATGCGGCGGGAAATTTCCAGCACCTGGCTGTCATTGACGGCGGCCGGCGCGGTGCGATCGGCATTGTCGATCGTCATGGTGACTTCGGCGTGGTTGCGCGCCGGGCGGTTGCCGGAACCGGCGAAGATAACCGCGTCCATGTCGGCAGCGCGCAGCGATTTGTGCGAGGTTTCGCCCATCGCCCAGCGCAGCGCCTCGACCAGGTTCGACTTGCCGCAGCCGTTCGGACCGACCACGCCGGTGAGGCCGGGTTCGATCACGAAATCAGTGGGTTCGACGAACGACTTGAAACCGTGGAGGCGGAGGCGCGTGAGTTTCATGAACACAAATCTCTGTTGGCCGGGCGCGAATCTCCCTGCCGTGACAATACCATAGAAGGCAATGTCGGTGTGTGGGCGAACCGCCCGCTGCGGCTCTTGTGGCCCGCGACAATGGCGAGGCCGGGGCCGGAGGGCAACGGCCCCAAGGGGCTTTTAAGTAGCTTTTCCCAAGGGATTTGAGGCGCTTGTGTGGCGTCTTTTACTGGACTTATCGGCGCGGATGAATCCGCGAGGCGCCGAATCAGCTCTTCAGCAGCGCGTTGATGCGCTTGGAGAACTCCTCGAAGCTCTGCTCGCCCTTCACCTTCTCGCCGTTGATGAAGAAGGTCGGCGTCGAATCCACCTTCAGCACCTCGGCGGCGTATTTCTGGTCGGCCGCGATCTTGTCGAGCAGCGCCTGGTCCTTCAGGCACTCCTCGACCTGCGCCTGGGTGAGGCCGGCCTGCTTGCCGATCCGGGTCAGCGTCTCCGTGGTGTTCTTCGCCACCCAGTCGTTCTGCTGCTTGAACAACAGGTCAATGACGGCGAAATATTTCGGCGCGTCGTCCTTGGCGATGCAGCGCGCCAGCATCGAGCCGGCGGCGGCTTTGATGTCGAGCGGGAATTCGCGGAAGATGAAGCGGATCTTGCCGGTGTCGATGAATTCCGACTTGATCTTCGGAAATACCTTTTCGGTGAACGCTGCGCAGTGCGGGCAGGTCATCGAGGCGAACTCGGTGATGGTCACCGTGGCGTTCTGCGGGCCGATTGCCATGTCGGGCAGCGACACCGGCTTGGCGACGTCGGTGGCGGACTGCGCCATCGCATCCGTGATCAGCTTGAGCGGCGAGAAGCCGGCGAGCAGGCCCAGCCCGGTCAACGAGAGAGCGGCGGTGAAGGCGCGGCGCGTGATCATCAAGGTCGGCTCCCGAATGGCGCGTTCACGCCCGAAAGTTACGAAAATCAGCCTTCGCTAGCTTGAAACGGTGGTTGTGGCAATGGCGCGTTGCGCCGGGCTGGCGGCGCAAGAGCCTCAATTTCGCTTGATCGCGGCGCCGAGCCGCGCCAGCGCGGCGCGCAGTTCCTCGTCCTCTATCCCCGACAGCGTTTCGGCGACTTTCGCGACCGCTTTCGGGTCCGGGGCCCGTGCCCGCGGTGGCGCCTTCCGGCGCGACAGCGGCCCCTGCCGCAGCGCCAGTCGGCCGACCGCACTCCAGCCGAAGAAGCGATTGACCCGCTGCAGGATGACGTCGGAGGAATGCTGGATCTCCAGCGCCATCGGCCCCTCCACCCGCAGCACCAGCGTCGCCGGCTCCTGCGGCTGGCCCTCCACCGGCCGCGGCCACTGCATCTTCATCGGCTCGGAATGAGCCGCAATTTCAGGCCCGGCAATGTCGGCCCAGCGCGTCACCAATTCGCGCGCGGCGAATCCCTGCTTGGCATAGGCGTCGGAAAAAACGTCGCTGAGCAGGACGGAGAGCGGCTTTGCGGAGATCGGGCCGGGCTTGGACATGGGGCGCTTGTAGCACTTTGCGTGACGGAAACGTAACCTCCCTCGGCGTCATGGCACGAGGAAGAAAGACGTGGATGTCCGGGACAAGCCCGGGCATGACGTGGAGAGATTGGCGTTCTACGACTAGACTATCATGATGAGTTCCTCCGCCGCCGCAAAAATCAAAAGACAGGCACCATCCGCCGAAAGCGCCTCTCGTCCCGCGCTGCTGCTCGACTGGTATGACCGCCATCGCCGGCGGCTGCCATGGCGGCCGCCGGCGGGCGAGCGGGCTGATCCGTACCGGGTGTGGCTGTCGGAGATCATGCTGCAGCAGACCGGGGTGAAAACGGTCGGGCCATATTTCGAGAAGTTTGTGGCGCGCTGGCCGGATGTCGGGGCGCTCGGCCGCGCGTCGCTGGACGAGGTGCTGCGGATGTGGGCCGGGCTCGGCTATTATTCGCGGGCGCGCAATCTCCATGCTTGCGCCGTTGCGGTGTTGCGCGACCATGGCGGGGTGTTTCCCGATACCGAGGAGGGCCTGCGCCAATTGCCGGGGATCGGGCCTTACACGGCGGCGGCGATCGGTGCGATCGCCTTTGATCTCAAAACCATGCCGGTCGATGGCAATATCGAGCGCGTGACGTCGCGGCTCTACGCGGTGGAAGAGCCGCTGCCGCAGGCCAAGCCGCGCATCCAGCAATTGGCCGCGACATTGCTGGGCGAGTCGCGCGCCGGCGATAGCGCGCAAGCGCTGATGGATCTGGGCTCCTCGATCTGCACGCCGAAGAAGCCGGCCTGCGCGCTGTGCCCACTGAACGAGAATTGCGCCGCCCGTTTGCGCGGCGATCAGGAGACGTTTCCGCGCAAGGCGCCGAAGAAAACTGGCGACCTGCGCCGCGGCGCCGTGTTCATCGTCACGCGCGGTGACGAACTCCTCGTTCGCACACGGCGGGAAAAGGGCCTGCTTGGCGGCATGACGGAGGTGCCGGGTTCGGAATGGCTCGCCGGACAGGATGATAAGGCCGCGTTAGATCAGGCGCCTGCCATCAAAGGGGTCTCGCGCTGGCATCGCAAGACCGGCGTCGTCACCCACGTCTTCACGCACTTCCCGCTCGAACTCGTGGTCTATACGGCCGCGGTGCCGTCGTGCACGCGCGCGCCGGAGGCCATGCGCTGGGTGCCGGTCGCAACGCTTGCCGATGAGGCGTTGCCCAACGTCATGCGCAAGACGATCGCGCACGGCTTGGGTTGAGGCCATCTTCACACCCTATTTGACCACCACGACGGACGCAGGCGCCACCGCGATCAGTCGCAACGCCAGATCCGAACGCAGCCAAGCGCGTATCGGATGGGGCATCCAACCTTCGATACCTTTCGACGGCCGCGCGCCAACCAGGATCACATTGCAGGCATTCTCGGCCGCGCAACGCAGTATCGTCGCAACAGGATCGCCTATTGCGGCCTTCGGCGAGCAAACTATGCCTGCCTTCTCCAGCCGATTGCTGACGCTGTTGACGAGCGGAAGCGCCAATTCGTTGATCAGCCGGTCATCGATCTCGTCCTGCTTGAAGTCCTGGTAACCGCGCAACCGTGCATCGAGCCGCTTGCTTTGCACGTTGAGGACTACCGCTTCCGTGATGGCGCGACCTTCGCCGTACGCCGTAATGAAATCCACGATGCGGTTCGTTGACTCGGTGCCGTCCACAACTGCGAGAAGCCGCTGTCGCTGTGCCATCGGCGCGCGCGCAGCTCGTTGGAAGTGATCGGATGCCGGTGCCTTTTGCCCAAGCTTTGTCATCGCTCTGTTCTCCGGACTTACGGCAGCAGCTGAAAGGCTGCGGCGGCGACGAGGGTTGGAATGAGCGCAGCGATGGCGAGGCCGGCCGCGCTGATTGAGCCGTCTTCAAAGCTGCCTTTGAGAATCGCGTAGCCTGCCGGATTGGGCGCGTTGGCGATGACAGTGAGGCCGCCTCCCGTCACGGCTCCTGCAACGAGGGAATATTTGAATTCATCGGAAACGCCCTCGACCAGAGAGCCGAGATAGGTCAGGGCGGCGTTGTCCGTGATCGCCGTCAGCAGTGTCGCGCCCGTGAACAGGGCGGTTGGTCCGAGGTCGCTCAAAAGCGGCTCAAGCCACCACTTCTGCTGGCCGCCGATCACAACGAGCCCCGCGAGAAAGAATGCGACCAGAAGGCCTTCGCGAAGAATGAGCGGGGACTGAAAGCGCTTGTACGCCTCGGCAAAGCCCAGGAAGAACATGAACAGCGCCAGGAAGACGATCGGATGGTGGCTGAAGACGACCACCGCTGCGAGGAATGCCACGTGCACTCCGGCAATCCAGGCAGGAACGTCCAGCACCGCAAGCGATGCCGGCTCCTTCGGATGTTTGCGCAGGAAATGGCGAAACATGAGGGTCACGCCGGCAGCGTTGATGACGACCGCCAGAGCAGCCTTCCAGCCGAAGGTCTGCAGCATGAATGCAAGGTCGAAGTTCCAACGTTCGGCCACCATCAGGACCGGCGGCGCGGCGTATGGCGTTAAAGTTCCCCCGATCGAGACGTTTACGAACAGAACGCCGATGGTTGCATACTTGAATTTGGCGGGCGCCTTAGCGTCGAGATAGCGCTCCTTCAGGAGCAAGGCGGCCAGGGTCATCGCCGCGGGCTCGGTGATGAATGAACCCAACAATGGCCCAATCGAAAGAAGCGTAAAGTAGTACGCTGGAGACGCGGAGAGCGGGATGAGAAACGATACCAGCCGGAGCAGCGCCGCTGCCGCATCGATCACAGGCCGGCTTGCGGCGATGACCATGATAACAAAGACGAATGCCGGTTCGGTGAAGTTGCGGCTTTCCAGATAGGCAAGCGCGCCGCCGGTGCCGACCTTCATCGCCATGAAGGCAATGAGAATCGCGGCCCAGAATCCGAACACGACTTCGACTTCCGCGAGCAGGTGCCAAACCCCTGCGTGACGAGGTTGTATGTGGGCCAACCGTTCGATGGAACGCGTCGAGAAGGTATGCAGCACCGCGAGCGCAAAGATCGCTGCGGCAGCCACAGCATTCGCGTCAGGCGCGATGTTGGGCACGGTTCGCTTCCCCTCTACATTTGGGAGAAGACTGTCTGGCATCGCGCCAGCCGGCAATTCAGAGCAAACCCTCCCGGTACTCTCCGAGGGGGCTTTTTCTAGAGTAGAATTACGGATGCCGAGGCGGTCGCCGGAAGGAGTATGAGATGGAGCTACTGTCGCTCGAGGAGGTTCGCTCCGGGACGCAACTGGTGCACCGAATGTCGCGCTCACACCTTGCCGTCGGCCTGGCCTATATCGCCAGTTACGTGGTGTTGGACGCCCTCAGCTATATCCATCCGTTTGCGGTGTTTGGCGTTACACCCTGGAATCCGCAGGCTGGATTGAGCTTCGCGCTAATTCTGTTGTTAGGCCGTCAATATTTGCCGTGGCTCTTCGTTGCGCAGTTGCTCGCTGACCTGCTTGTGCGCCGTCTACCGCTTCCTCCCATCGCCGAGTTCTCGGTCGTGCTCATCACGGGGCTCGGTTACGGCACGGCCGCCCTGTTTCTGACATCGCCGCGCATGGGGTTCGATCCCACCCTCTCGTCCCGCAGTGCCATGCTGTGGCTCATCGGAGTTGCCGTCGTCAGTATCGGGCTGGTTTCGGTAGGCTATGTCCTGGTGCTTCTGCAGCATGGTTTTGTGACGAAGGCCGATCTGGGCCAGGTTTTCGTTCGTGCATTTGTCGGCGACCTGATCGGCGTCATGGTGTTCACTCCCTTCTTGTTGATTGCATTCACCCGCAGGCAGTTTGCGGCGCCCTCCTGGGAGATGGGCGTGCTCATGCTGATCATCCTCGCTGCCGTATGGGGCATTTTGAGCTTGAATCAGCCGTTCCGCTTTCAACTCTTCTACGTATTGTTTTTGCCGATCGTCTGGATCGCGGTGCGGTTCGGTCTTCCGGGCGCGACCGCGGGGCTCGTCGTAACGCAAATCGGCCTGATTGTGTCGATTGAACTGACGACCCAAAGCACGGGCGACGTTGTCGCATATCAGGCTCTGATGGTGATCCTGGCTATCACCGGCCTGGCCGTGGGAGTTCTCGTGACCGAGCAACGGCGGACACAAAATCAACTTCGCTTGCACCAGGATGCACTTCACCGCGCATCGCGTGTTGCAACGATGGGGGAGTTCGCGGCCACCGTCGCCCACGAGATTACCCAGCCCCTGACCGCCATTGGCAACTATGCGCGGCTTGCCAAGTTCGCGGCTGAGCGTAGCCCGCCCGACCTGGAAGCTGCGGCAAAAGCCAGTACGGAGGCGATTGTACAAGTTGACCGTGCGGGTGAGGTCGTCAACCGGCTGAGGGACTTCATCAGCGTTGGTCGGGTAGAAACGGGACCTGCTGCCGTTAGCTTGCTCATTGATGAAGCATTGTCGATCTTCCGACCCGATCTCGATCGCCGCGGCATCGTCCTCGTGACCCAGCTCGAGCGGGATCTTCCTTCCGTGCTGGCTGACGCATTGCAGGTCGAACAAGTGATCTTGAATCTGGTTCGTAATGCCGCGGAGGCTCTGACGAATGCCGGCCGCAATGATGGCAGGATCGTCATTGAAGCTGCGATACGGCCCAGCCAGATGGTCACGATCAGCGTAACCGACAATGGCCCGGGGCTGGATCCTGATCTTGCGATGCAGTCGATCACGGCATTCGCGACGACGAAACGTGACGGTTTGGGATTGGGGCTGTCGCTTTCACGTTCGATCATCGAAGCGCACGGTGGACAGCTGCATATTGAAGGTACATCGCGCGGCGTTTGCGCGTCCTTTACGCTGCCGATCTATCAGGAACGGAGCGTCGGCTCGTGACGATCGCGTTGATCGAGGACGATGAGGCTATCTTGCGTTCTCTAAGCATGCTGCTGGAAAGTCGCGGCATCCCTGTGAAGCCTTATGTCTCGGCTGAGAGCTTTTTGGCGGAGAGCGCCGCGCCGCCACCGCAATGCGTCGTTTCCGATATCCGGATGCCGGCAATGTCTGGCATGGAGCTGCAGCAGGAACTGAAGAAGCGCGGCTCAGCCGTGCCGGTCATCCTGATCACCGGGCACGGCGATATCGCAATGGCCGTACAGGCCATCAAGCAGGGCGCGTTTGATTTCATCGAAAAGCCGTTCGACGACGAACGGCTCATTGACAGCATTTCACAGGCAATCGAAAGCGGTGATCGCCAGCGCGTCGAACTGACCGAGCGAGCGCTGCTCAAGGCCAGGCTCGCCGAGCTTTCGCCGCGTCAGGTCGAGGTCATGCGACTGGTGGCCAAGGGCTTTTCAAACAAGGAAATAGCGCACAAGCTTAATCTTAGTAGCCGCACTGTCGAAAATTATCGGGCGTGGATGATGGAAAAAATGGCGGCAAAGAACCTTGCGGATCTGGTTCGCAAGGCGATTGCCCTGGGATTTGAGTAATCGTCGTTTGCGAGACCGGATCGGCCGGTCGGATATACGCGCCCGCTCGAACTCCTGGTCTATGCGGGTTTCGCCGCGCACGCGCGCCGAAGGTCAGGCGCGGCTTAGCCTTAGCATTGCGAGGATTGTAGGGAGGGGCGGATCACGCTTGGCTGATCCGCGCAATGGCATGCCACTAGCTAAAGTGCAGAACTGGTTACATCACCCGGGACCACCATAGATACGTGCCATGTCTGAGCCTTTCAAAAGCCCGGCGAGCGGCGATGCAATCGATGTCACCCGACGTCAGGCCGATATCCTCGAGATCTCGGTCGTTCAGGTCGTGCAAACTGACCAGCGATCCCTTGCGTTGGCGCCGCTTTCGAAACGCTCGCCAATATTCCTGGAGCAAACTCAAAACGCTCCGCGTCGGTGCAACCGGGGGTCCAGCCGCTTCCTTTTCCGAGAAAGCGTCTCTCAGCGCTGCGATGGAGGCATTGGGGCGCGCTCCGGCCACCGCGTTGCCGGTGGCGTCTTCGATAGCAACCGCAAGGTGGCGTCCTGCAGCATCGCGCCCGGTCTCGGATGCGAGGTTTATCTGTTCGGGTGGCATCGGATGCTCCTGCTATTGTGCCGGCAGGGAGCGTGGCCAAACAAAAGGCCCCGTCCGATGCCGGCGGGGCCTGGTGAAAAGATCGCGTCGAATTTCTAGCGCACGACTCCTTCCACGGCCCAGCGAGAGCGGGTCACGTGTTTACGGTTCGAGATGCGTACGACGTTGATCATGAAGCGTAGCTACCACGCATATCGCACAAAATCAAGGGCTGTGCCGGCGCTGTTCACATCCTGAAGGCGAGCACCTCTGATCTGACGCGAAGTTTCTGCGGGCCTGCCTAGCTTTGCGAGTTGCGGCCTAGCTGGAGCTTGGCGCCTCAACGGCGAGCGCCACGATTTTGCGCACCAGCGGCAACACCGCCAGCAAGACCGGGAACGCCACCAGCCACGAAATGCCCCATGTGGCGGGCCACGTCGCGATGAAAGCCGGCGTCGGGCCGAGACTTCGCAAGGTTGAGATCGCGGAGACCACGAAGGTCATCAGCACCGACAACACCAGCGGCATCACGAACGCCGCGTAACGCGCAGGCAATTTGCTCCGGCGCGGAGCAGGAGAGGGTGTCATATATCACTCCAGGGAATTTCGGCGGGTCGATCACGAACGGCGTGCATGATGCATTCCACTTCGGTCGAGCCGACCGGTTGAATGCGTTGCCTGACGTGAGACGCTTACGGTGCGCGATGGCGCAGCGGGGATCTCCTAACCGGGATGCGGCGCGGACACCAGCCTCGAATTTTGGAAACGATCGAAATTGAAGCGGACGCCGGCAGCGAGCTGGGCTGCATGCTGACACCATGCTGGCAGCAGGGTTGCGCTAGGAGGTGAGCCTCAAGGAGGTTCCCATGATCGCGACCGCCCTCGACAAGCTCACCCCACCACCATCTTCCCGGCTGCTTGGCTGGCATGTGCTCGATGCTCGCCCGGCAGACGGCTGGATCCGCATCGGCTTCGACGGCAAGCGGGACTTTTGCAATCCCGCGGGCTTCGTGCAGGGCGGTATTCTCTCGGCGATGCTCGACGACACGATGGGACCGGCTGTGTTCGTTATGACCGAGGGCAGGCTCTACACCGCGACCATCAGCCTGACGGTGAATTTCCTGGCGCCGGCAAGGCCCGGACCGATCACCGGCGAAGCGAAGGTCACCCAGCTCGGCAGGACCGTCGCCTTCGTGGAGGGGCGGCTGACCGCCGAGGACGGCACGCTGCTGGCGACCGCCACCACCAGCGCACGGCTGGTCGAGACCGCGAAGGCGATCGCTCCTGCCGCTAGCCCGCGGCCTGCGGCGCTTCCCGCGTGAGCTGGACGATCGGCGGCTTGGCGTTGAGGCCTTCGACCTGGAAGCCGGCGACGCGCTTGTAATTGGCGGCGATGTCTTCCAGCTCCTTAAGCGACAGCACGTCGGTGACGACGACAAAACCATTGGGCGCGCGCTCTTCGACCATCTGCATCACCTGCTCGGGACCGTTGCGGCGGTTGAGCATCACGAGGTCCGTCGTCGCCGGCCGCCGCTCAGCTTCATAGGCCACGAGCGCGGCGCCCGTCGTGCCCTTTGCGAGAATTTCGCGGGTGATGACGCGCGCGTCGAGAATGGCTTGCGAGGCGCCATTGGAGCCGATCGGGTACATCGGATGGGCGGCGTCGCCCATCAGCGTGACGCGGCCGAAGGTCCATTGCGGGATCGGATCGCGGTCGACCAGCGGATATTCATAGGCGTGCGGGCAGTTCTCGATCAGGCCGGGCACGTCGAGCCAGTCGAACTTCCAGTCCTTGAACCACGGCAGAAACTCTTCAAGCCTGGCGGTCCGGTTGTAGTCCTCGCGCCGCCATTGATAGGTCGGCGGCATGTGCCGCTCGGCCACCCAGTTGATCCTGAACTTGCCGGCGCTGTCGGTCTGTTTCGAGATCGGATAGCAGACGAATTTCAGGATCTCGTGGCCGGCCATGATCATGGTGCGGCCGGACAGGAAGGCGTCGCTGTCGGTGATGCCGCGCCACAGGATGCGTCCGTTCCAGATCGGCGGGCCTTCGTTGGGATAGAGCTTTTCGCGCACCGCCGAATGGATGCCGTCGGCCGCGATCAGCAGCGTGCCCTCGTAGTGACCTTTCGATTGACCGGTCGCCTTGTCGATGAATTCGGCGCGGATGCCGCTTTCGGTCTCAGTCCAGCCAGTGAGGTGGTGGCTGGTCAGGATATTCTCTTTTCCCAATCGCGCGACCGCAGCGTCGAGCAGGATCTGCTGCAGCGTGCCGCGATGGATCGAGAATTGCGGCCACTTGTAGCCGGCCTCGATGCCGCGCGGCTCGCTCCAGATCGGCTTGCCGTGCTTGGAGAAATAGGCGAGCTCCTTGGTGCGGACGGCCGCCGCGTCGAGCGCATCATGCAGGCCGAGCTCGATCAATTCGCGCACCGCATGCGGCAGCACGTTGATGCCGACGCCGAGCGGTCGCAGCTCCGGCACGCTTTCGAACACTTTCGCCTTAACACCGATCTGATGCAGGCTGAGCGCCAGTGTCAGCCCGCCGATGCCGCCGCCCGCGATGAGAACCGTCATGGTACGCCCCTATTGCTATCAGGGCGTCATGGCATGAGGGAGGGCAGTGGGCAACTGCGAAGGCGGGTGGAAGTCCTTCACAGCCCCAGTGATTTACGGAAGTGACGGGGCCGGGCCGAAGAAGCCGACGATCCTGACCAGCCTTCCGTCGGGGCCGATCTCGCCGAAATCGATCGAGGTGGCGCCGCTTGTTCCGTCCGGGCGCACCAGACGCCAGAGGAAGCGGACCATGTTGTGATGCACGTCGATACCGCTCATGAATTCCAGCCGCGCGCCGGGTCGGCCCGCCATGACCTCGCCGATCTTCGCCGCCAGCGCGTCGCGCCCAGCCAGCGAGACGTTCGGATCGAGATAGACACCGTCATCGCTCCAGCATTGCGCGAGCAGGGCGCGTCTCGTCCTATCATCAGGCTCGTTCCACGCCGCCATGTACTGCGTCACAGTCTTCGTAATTGCGTTCTTGTCCATCCATGCTGTCCCTGAATTTCGGCGTCTATCACCTTCACTCTGCAGGGAATTGTGCTGCTCGTCACTTACATCAGAGGTAATTGCTGATCCGATGCGATGGTCTAGATTGTCGTCATGGCCGCTTCAGACACCAATTCGCACGAAATCCCGGCCGGGCAATTCAGCCGGCTCTTGAAGCATTGGCGCGGCGTACGCCGGCTGACCCAGATCGAGCTGGCGGTGGACGCCAACGTATCGGCCCGGCATCTGTGCTTTCTGGAAACCGGCCGGTCGCAGCCGAGCCGCGAGATGGTGCAACTGCTCGGCAGCGCGCTCGACCTGCCGCTCGAGGAGCGCAATGCCCTGCATGTTGCGGCCGGTTTCGTGCCGCCCTATGGCGACAAGGGGCTGGCCGCTGAGAACCTGCAGCCGGTGCGGCAGGCGCTCGATTTCATGTTGAGGCAGCAGGAGCCGTATCCGGGGATCGTCATCGACGGGCATTGGGACGTTCGGATGCGCAACCAGGGTTCGGCGCGCCTGCTCAAGCCTTTCAGAGATTCATACGAGATGGAAAACGGCCTTGCCGACAATGCCATGCACGCCGTGTTTCATCCAAAGGGCCTGCGGCAGTTCATGTTGAACTGGGATGAGTTCGCGCGGCAATTGATCCAGATATTGCACCGCGACGTCGCGCAGGGCAGCCGCGCCGCGGCGGCGCTGCTCGATGAGATCATGGCCTATCCCGGGCTGTCGGCCGACTGGCGGCTGCCGCGGCATCCGCCATCTTCGCCTGTGATGACGATGCAGCTGGCGAAGGGCGACTATCGCCTTTGCTTCTTCTCCACCTTCACGACGCTGGCAATGCCGACGGATGCGGCGCTGCAGCAGATCAAGATCGAGTGCTTCTTTCCGGCTGACGATGCGACCGCCGAAAAGGCGCGCCAGATGGCTCAATGACAGGAGAAATCAAGATGCAAACCGCCTTGCGTGATCATCAATCGGCTGCCGTAATGGACGAATTGCGTGCGCTAAATGCCCGCTTCATCCATAATTTCGTGACCAATGATGTGGCGTCGCACGACGCCATTCTGCACCCCGACTTCATCAACATCTGGCCCACGGGCCAGCGCTCGGACCGCGCGACCTATCTGAAATACTGGGCGACCGCGTTCGACCCAGAGGTCATCGTCTATTGGGACGTCCGCGACGAACTCATCTCGGTGATCGGCGATATTGCGCTCGTCCGTTCCACCAATAAATGCACCCGCCGCCGCGACGGCAGCGAGGTGACCGGCATGACCACGTACACCGACACCTATCTGTTCGAGAACAACGCGTGGAAATGCATTCAGGCGCAGCTCACGGCGGTGGCGCCCGAGCATTATCCCCCTGATGATACGATCGTCAGCGTCTATATCGAGGGCAGGCTGCAGCCGCGGGCGGGTTGAACCGCGCGCGGGCACTCCACCCGCCGGGGGTGGACGGGAAGGGGGCGTGCCGGTAACGTCCGGCTTTCCCCCATGAGGATCGCCATGTTCAAGCTTTACACCGCCCCCGGCACCTGCGCGCTGGCTTCGCATATCGCACTCGAAGAGGCGGGCGCCGCCTACACGGCGGAACGGCTCGACTTCAAGAACAGCCAGCAGACCACGGCAGAATATCTTGCGATCAATCCGAAGGGGCGGGTGCCGGTGCTGGTAACGGACCGCGGCACGCTGACCGAGACGCCGGCGATCCTCGCCTTCATCGCTAGCAGCTTTCCGCAAGCGAACCTGGCGCCTGAAGATTCCTTCGCGTTTGCTCAGGCGCAGTCGTTCAACAGCTATCTCTGCTCGACGGTGCACGTCAATCATGCGCACAAGATGCGCGGCTATCGCTGGGCGGTCGAGGAAACCTCGTTTGTCGACATGAAGCGCAAGGTGCCGGAAACCATGGCCGCCAGCTTCGCGCTGATCGAGCGCGACATGCTGAAAGGGCCGTGGGTGATGGGCGAGCAGTTCACGATCTGCGATCCCTATCTCTACACCATCTCCGGCTGGCTCGAAGGCGACGGCGTCGATCTCGCTGGCCTACCGAAGGTGGCGGCCCACCGCAGGCGGATGGAAGAGCGGCCGGCCGTGCAGAAGGTGCTGGCGGATTTGAAGCGCTGATGTCGTGGAGTTGGGCGTAGCGACGTGCCCACCAACGGCTCTTAAACCTCATGGTGAGGAGGCGCGTCAGCGCCGTCTCGAACCATGTGGCCCCCGCCGGTGCCATTCATCCTTCGAGACGCACGCTGACGCGTGCTCCTCAGGATGAGGTCTGGCATATCGTTTCGGCGCAAAGATCGGTGGGCACGCTTCGCTTTGCCCACCCTACAGCACCTTCCTTGTAGCCCGTTCCATCTCGCGGCCGATGCCTAGCATGATGTTGCGCAGCCAGATCGAGCCGGGGTCCATCTGGGCGCGGGTCGGGTAGAACATGTGCTGCTCGTCGATTCCGGGGTCGAGCGGCGGCGTCACCGTGGCGAGCGATAATTGCTTGCTGAGCGCTGCGATCAGGCGGCGCGGCACGAAGGCGACGAGGTCGGTGCGCGCGGCGACATGCAGCGCCTCGATATAGCCGGGTACGACGAGGGCAATCCGCCGCTCGATGCCCTTGGGGCGCAGCCACATGTCGATCAAATCGTCGCTCTGGCCGCGGATCACCACTGCGACGTGGCGCGCATCGAGAAAGTTCTCGATCCGCTTCAGCTTCACGCCGGCGGGGTGCCCGCGCCGGACGGCGAGGGCGTCGCTGTCGGTGTAGAGCCGCTGCCGGTGGAAGCCGGTGAAGGCGTTGCCGATCGAGATCACGAGATCGATGGTGCGGGCGAATTCGGTGGTGAAGATCGCAGGGCCCCGCCACGGCACCACGTCGATCCGCACATTCGGCGCCAGTTTTGTGATCTTCGCCATTAGCGGCGGCATCAACAGCTCGACCGCCAGATCCGGCATCATCAGGCGAAACTGCCGCTCGCTTCGCGCCGCGTCGAAATCGTCGGGAACGAACAGGGAGCGCACCTGATCCAGCGTCTGCGCCAGCGGCGCGCGCAGCGCCTGTGCGCGCGGCGTCAGCTCCATGCGCGCGCCGGTCCGCACCAGCAGGGGATCGCCGATCAGGTCGCGCAGCCGCTGCAGCGCATGGCTCGCCGCTGGCTGCGACAGCCCGATCCGCATCGCGGCCCGGCTGACATTGGCTTCGCGGAGCAGCGCGTCGAGCGCGACCAGGAGATTGAGGTCAAGCGAATTCAAATTCATGGAGCGAATATATACTATATTCTCTATCGATTGGAAGAATGAGGAAATCCGGCGGATGATCGCGAGCATCCGCAACACCGAGACAAATCCGCATGACTGCACGTGTGGTGCCGGCAACGGCACCTTATCCCGACAAGGTTCAGGCCGCCTTCGATCGCATGCCGCGATCCTGGATGCCGCCGTTTCGCCTGTTCACCACGCTGGCGCGCCATCCCGAGCTGTTCGAGCGCTTCATTCGCGGCGCGCCGGGTTATATGCCGGGAATGAAGCTGAGCCTCCGGCAGCGCGAGGTGCTGCTGCATCGGGTGACCGCGCGCTGCGGCTGCCAATATGAATGGGGCATGCGCGTCCATTATTTTGCCGACGAAGCAGGGCTGACCGAAGAACAGATCAACGCGACGGTGCATGGCGATGCCGACAGCGCCTGCTGGGAAGCCAATGATGCGCTGCTGATCCGTCTCGCCGACGAACTGCATGACAGCTGCGACATCAGCGACGAATTGTGGCCCGCTCTGCAGGCGGCATTCGCCGATGAAGCCATCCTCGAACTGCTGATGCTCGCCGGCTACTACCGGACCGTCGGCTATCTCGCCAACGGCCTGCGCCTGCCGCCCGAGCCCGAAATCTGCCGGCCGTTTCCGGCCGCGTGACGTTCACCGGCCGCGGAGCGCGGCCTCATCATTTCAACAACGGAGAAAATCCATGAGCACAGCCGACAACAAGAAACTGGTGCAGCAGATCTATGCAGATTCAGCGAACGGCAGTGGAACAACCTTCCTCGACAATCTCGCCGAGGATATCGTCTGGATCGTCACCGGCGAATATTCCTGGTCGGGGGAATTCAAGGGCCGCGACGCCGTCAACAATGGCCTGCTCGGGCATCTGCGCTCGCAGCTCGCCGCGACGCGGCCGCGGACCCACGCATTCAACTTCATCGCGGAGGGCGATTATGTCGTGGTTGAAGCGCGCGGCGACAACGTCACCAAGCGAGGCGAGCGCTACAATAATCAGTACTGCATGATCTGGCGGATCGAGAACGGCAAGATCAAGGAAATCAAGGAATATTGCGACTCTGCGCTGGTCGAGCGTGTGCTCGGGCCGTTCCCCGCCGAGCGGAAGGTCGCCGTCGCCGTTTGAGTCTTGGAGACGCCAGCGGAGCCGGGGTTGTAGGGTGGGCAGAGCAAAGCGTGCCCACCATCTTCGAAACATGCTGCAAAAAGAAAGGTGGGCACGGCACATTGCGCCTTTGCCCACCCTACAGGCTTCGGTGCTGGCCTGATCAGGCGGCCTTCACCTTCATGTGCTTGAACATGTTGCCTCTAGCTTCGTCGTCCATCTCGGCCTTGAACTTGAAGTTATCCTTCAGGGCGATCGCCTTGGCGGCGGCAGGACGGGCCGAGATCTCGTCGACCAGCCGTTTAACGTTGGGATATTTCGCCGCGACATCCTCGCCCATCACGAAGGCGGCCATCCGCGCCCAGCCCCACAACGCCATGTCGACGATGCTGTAGCTGTCGCCGACCATGTATTTGCGGCCGGCAAGGTGATCGTTGAGGATCGCATAATGGCGCTGCGCCTCGAACTGGTAGCGGTTATGGGCGTAGTCGTGGTTCTGGTCCTTCGGCGCAAAATGCTTGAAGTGCACCGCCTGTCCCGAATACGGCCCGAGGCCAGTCGCCACGAACATCAGCCAGGAGAGCGTCTGCGCGCGGTTTTGCGGCGTGTTGGAGGGGAGGAACTTGCCGGTCTTTTCGGCGAGATAGAGCAGGATGGCGTTGCTATCGAACACCTTGACGCCGTCGTCATCGATCGCGGGCACCTTGGCGTTCGGATTGATGGCGAGATATTCCGGCGTGAACTGGTCGCCCTTGCGGGTGTCCACGGCGACCGGCTCATAGGCGAGGCCGGCTTCCTCGAGGAACAGCGCGACCTTGGTCGGGTTCGGCGATCCGTTGAAATAGAATTTGAGCATCTAGAATTTCCCCCATCGCTTCTGGCAGGCAGGTTTGTTGTTGGACTTCGGACGCGGGCGGCAAAGGCCGCCGCGCGCCCCGTCCATGCTCAAATTTTCAGGGGATGCGCAAGCGACGAGTTCGTGAAGGCAAGGGTCCTTACAACAAAGTGAGGCCGCCGACGCCCGCGACCGCAAGGGCGCCGCCGCCGGCAATCATCAGCGCCGCAAAGCGTCGTTCGGCACGTAGCGCGGTGCGCTGGCCGGCGCGCTCCGATCCGCGCGCATAGCCATGGACGATGATCTGCTCGCTGAAGGCGGTGTTGGCGTCGAGAATGTCGGTGAGGCCGGCGCAGGCGACGAGGATGCCGAGGATGATCAGCCCGGCTGGGCCCAGCAAGCTCAGCAGCAGCATCGGAAACAGGCCGATCAGGAAGACCGGAAGCAGCGGCAGCACGATGAAGGACTCGGAGCCTCGGGTGCGCATGGCAGCAATCTCTTTGGAAAAATCAATGCGAGCAGTATGCCTCCAAGTAAGGGCGGAAGGCGGCTTTTCTACTTGCGTGGATCACACGGCTGCTATGTTCCCCGATCACGCGCGCTGCGCGAAGCCCGGGCAAGCCGAATTTCGCGGCATTCACACGTCGTCAACCATATGCACGGTGCCGCGCTTTGGCGCGGGCCATCTGATGGCCGCGCCGGACATTCCGTCAGGGGAATCAAGAGGCTTACCCGGCCGCCATCTCGGAGCGGATTTCGGCGCGCAGCTCGTCGATCAGCTTGAGGCCGTTCTTGGTTTCGACATGCCAGAAGGTCCAGCCGTTGCAGGCGGGCGCGCCCTGGGCGACCGCGCCGATCCGGTGGATCGAGCCGACCTTGTCGCCGAGCATGATGGCGCCGTCGGCGCGGACCAGGGCGCCGTGACGCTTCTTGGAATCGACGAGTTTGGTGCCGGGCGGGATCATGCCGCGTTCGATCAGTTCGGAGAACGCCACGCGCGGCGCCTCGCGGGCGGTCATGAACGGCGCCAGCGTCGCCTCCGGCAGCGGTTCGACGGCTGCGATGCGCGCTTCGGCGGCTTCCGCATAGGTCTTGTCGCGCTCGAAGCCGATGTAGCGGCGGCCGAGACGTTTTGCCACGGCGCCGGTGGTGCCGGTGCCGTTGAAGGGATCGATCACGAGATCGCCGGGCTTTGACGACGACAGCAGCACGCGCGCCAAAAGACCCTCGGGCTTCTGGGTCGGGTGCACTTTCTTGCCGTCGGCGCCCTTGAGGCGCTCCTCGCCGGTACAAAGCGGGATCAGCCAGTCGGAACGTGCCTGGACATCCTCGTTGGCGGCCTTCAGCGCTTCATAATTGAAGGTGTAACCCTTGGCCTTCTCGTCGCGCGCCGCCCAGATCATGGTTTCATGGGCGTTGGTGAAGCGGCGGCCGCGGAAATTCGGCATCGGATTGGATTTGCGCCACACAATATCATTAAGGACCCAGAAGCCGAGGTCCTGCATGATCGCGCCGACGCGGAAGATGTTGTGATAGGAACCGATCACCCACAGCGTCGCGGACGGTTTCATCACGCGGCGGCAGGCGAGCAGCCAGGCGCGGGTGAAATCGTCATAGGCCGCGAACGACGAAAACTTGTCCCAGTCGTTGTCGACGGCATCGACATGGGATTCGTCGGGGCGCTTGAGCTCGCCCTTGAGCTGCAGATTGTAGGGAGGATCTGCGAACACCAGATCGACCGAACCGGCCGGAAGCTTCGACATCTCGGCGACGCAATCACCGACGACGATACGAGCGCTGGAATCAGACTCAAATTTAGTGCGGGGCGCCCTTGCAGACGCCCCGCGACGCGACACTACCATGACTCAATTACTCTGACTCAGGCGACGCTGTCGGCGACGCGGGACTAAACAACCGACTGGCGATACATTGACCCGGCAAAGTAAAAATCGACTTAACCGCGTCTGCGATGATCAGAGAATGCGCAGAGATATCATCGACGAAAATGCCAGCAGAGATTGCGCGCTCTTGGCGCACTAGGCAATTTTTGCCGGGCAGGTTATTGATTAATGAAATGGAAATTTTACGTGATTGCAGCGTTGAGCAAGCAGCCTTGTGATTAAGCAGCCTTGGGGATGAGGAAATAGCGCCATGCGTTACGATGATTTCCGCCGCAGCGACGACATTGAAGACCGTCGCGACGATGGCGGCGGAATGGGAGGCGGTGGCGGCGGCTTCGGCATGCCGATGGGCGGTGGCGGCCTCGGCATCGGCACCATCATCATCCTCGGCCTTGTCGGCTATGCCTTCGGCATCGATCCGCGCATCCTGATCGGGGGCGCCGAAATTCTGACCGGCGGCAACCAGGCGCCGACCTATCAGACCGATCGCAGGTCGGGGCCGGCGAAGACCGGCGCGCCGAAGGATGAAGTCGGCAGCATGATATCAGGCATTCTCGGCGAGATCGACGACCGCTGGACCGAAATCTTCCAGTCCAGCGGCCAGAATTATACCGGCCCGCGCATCGTGCTGTTCCGCAATGCCACCAATGGCGGCCGCTGCGGCATGGCGCAATCGGCGATGGGGCCGTTCTACTGTCCGCCGGACAAGCAGATCTTCCTCGACACCGCCTTCTTCCGCGAAGTCGAGACGCGCTTCCGCGGCTGTTCGGGGAAATCCGCCTGCAACTTTACGACAGCCTATATCATCGCGCATGAAGCGGGACATCATATCCAGAACCTGCTGGGCATCCTGCCGCGCGTGACGCGGCTGCAGCAGCAGGCCGGCAGCAAGGCCGAAGCCAATGCGCTGCAGGTCAAGGTCGAGCTGCAGGCGGATTGTCTTTCCGGCGTCTGGGTCAACCGCGAGGAAAAGAAGCGTCCCGGCTTCATCGAGCCCGGCGATATCGACGCGGCGCTGAAGACGGCAACTGCGATCGGCGACGACACACTGCAGCGGCAGTCGACGGGCAGGGTGGTGCCGGACAGCTTCACCCACGGCTCCGCCGCACAGCGCAAGCAATGGTTCATGACCGGCTACCAGCAGGGCACGGTGCAGGCCTGCAACACCTTTGCACCAGGCGCGGTGAATTGAAGCGAGGAAACAGGAAGTATTTTGCCGTCATGGCCGGGCTGGAGTGCGAAGCGCGTCTTAGCGCTAGCGCGTGTGCTCATAACCAGGCCCTGCGACGCAGGACAGGTGATGTCCGGTTAGCCCCCGAAATCGGACATCAGGCGCACACGAAGGAATGTCCGCTTCGGGGCCAAAAGCAGTCAACCTCTTTCCCCCACCATGTGATCGATGTAACCTAACGACTGAGCGGCTCAACGGGATGTGCCGAAGTCCCCGTCTATTGTGATGAGCAGCAATTGTGCCCTCGGCAGGCATCGCCTTCTCCGCTGATCACCTTTTTGCAGTGGCGTCATCTCGTGTGTGTTCCGCCGCGGAACACCGCCTGAGAAGCAGGAGGGCTTATCATGAATAGGTTCGAGGGCGCGATGAAAATCGCCATAGTTTTCCTTGCGTCGGCAACAGTTTGCGTGGCGCTATCCATCACGACGGCCACGGCGGGCGACTCGCCGCCACAGTGGGCTTATCCGGAGAACAATCCCAACTACAAGCCGCCGGTCGATGACGGTAGCGTTGTGCGTGTGCCGAACAGCACGGCTGGTTATACCTGGAGCCAGCTCCGGGACCGATTCATCGCGCCGATCTGGCACCCGGGCGACCATCGGCCACTGCCGGACATCGTAGCCAACGGCCGCAAGCCCGACGTGTTCGCCTGCGGGTTTTGTCACCGCGCCGACGGGCCTGGGGGGCCGGAAAACGCTGACCTCGCAGGTCTTCCGAAGAGCTACATCATCCGACAAATGGCTGATTATAAGAGCGGCGTGCGCGGCACCGCCGTCGCTGGCCGCCTGCCGCCGAGTTTGATGATCGCTCTTTCCAAGCCGATCACCGATGCGGAAGTGGAAGCAGCGGCGGCCTATTTTTCCAGCCTCCAGCCGCGCAAGCGCATCACGGTGGTCGAGAGCGATGCCGCGCCGAAAAGTTACATCGCGGCGTTTCTCTGGGCAGCGGTGGAGGGCGGTGAACGTGAGCCGCTTGAGCAACGCATTCTCGAAATTCCAGACGACCTGCAGCGTTTCGAGAGCCGCGATCCGCGCTCGACCTTCACCGCCTATGTGCCGGTCGGCAGCCTAGCGAGAGGCGAGGCACTGGTGAAAGGCGGGTCGGGCAAGACTATCGTATGTGCCACGTGCCACGGGCTGGAGCTCAAGGGGCTCGGGCCATTGCCGAGCATCGCCGGCCGCTCACCGAGCTACATGTTTCGCCAGCTCTACGACTTCAGGCATGGCGCGCGGAGCGGCGAGTGGAGCCCGCTGATGGCGCAGGTGGTGAACAACCTCGACCAGGACGATATGCTGGCGATCGTAGCCTATCTTGCTTCACTCGATCCGTGACGCAGGGCGGGGCCGCCGACCTATGAGGACGGCTCCCACGGAAGCAGGGCCGAAGCCAACTACAAGCGTCGCCCCACAATGCCGACGATTCAGTCCGGCCGCTTTGGGTCACAAGCGGCGGTCGAACGATCGCTGATGCGAAGTCCGGACTACCCCAAATACCGGACTAGCGGCAGGCGACGAAGTTGGTCGGCTGCGGGCCAACAAGCGACATTCGGAGACGCCTCGATCCGTTACGTCGCGATCGGTAGCGCAGCGCGTCCACGACTGCGGTCGCGCAGCTTTAGCGCCTCGTCGCCCCAAACGGCACCTCGTGCGAAGGCTGTGAGCGCATCGCCAACTTCTTCGTCATGTGGAGCCTCTGTCCATCCATGCCTCTCCTATCTTTCGTTGGATAGCCAGAGTTTGCGCAAGGGCCTATCATCAGACTAGCGCCCGGAGAGACATTCGGCAGACAACCAGGAGGAGATAATCATGCCAACGACGTTGCGACATTCTTTGCAATTCGCACTTGCACTAGTCGCCTCGGGTTTCGCGGTGAGTCAGGCGCTGCCGCAAGCTAAAGCTCAGGAAGCGGGCTGGATCACGCTCTTCGACGGCAAAGACATCGAACAATGGGGTCAGGTCGGGAAATCCAATTGGCATCTGGCGGACGGCACAGTAATTGCCGACAAGATGGAAGACAAAGAGGCCGGTTATCTCGTCAGCAAGAAGACGTACAAGGACTTCGTGCTGCGCGTCGAATTCTGGCCGAGCGATGATGCAAACAGCGGCATTTATTTCCGCTGCCTCGATGCCAAGAAGATCACCGACCGTACCTGCTACGAAGCAAATATCTTCGACCAACGGCCCGATCCGAGTTACGGCACTGGCGCGATCACACGTTACGTCGAGATCAATCCGATGCCGAAAGCCGGCGGCAAATGGAATACGTTCGAGATCACGGCGAGGGGGCGCGACATCACGGTCGTGCTTAACGGACAGAAAACGGCCGAACTGCGGAACGGAATGTTCGATGAAGGCTCGATCGCCCTGCAACACGGCGCGGGAGCGGTCAAATTCCGCAAGGTGGAGATCAAGCCCTTGTAAGGCGGGTTTACGCTACGGCACCAGACTGCTACGCCGCGAAATTTCGATTAGGCGAATGTCGCCTATGGGTCAGCTGCAGTCGTCCCCGGTCGGTCAGGGCCATGTCTGCCCTACCCCCGGGAAGCGGACAATCGCGGATTTATGAGTGCACGCCCTAGCTCCCAACCATCCACTTCGATACTTTTGAGATAGTTTGAAGATGTGGATGCCCGCACAAGATCGGGCATGACGGAAAGAGGCGGTGATGTCCTCCATCGATGAAACAAAACAATTTGTGCCGCTCAACATCGCGGTGCTGACCATTTCGGACACGCGCTCGCTGGCCGACGACAAATCGGGCGCCACGCTGGCCGACCGCCTCACCGCGGCAGGCCATCATCTTGCCGCACGCCAGATCGTTACCGATGATGTCGAGGCAATCCGGGCCATCGTCAGGCGATGGATCGCCGATGCCGGCATTGACGCGATCATCACCACCGGCGGCACCGGCTTCACCGGCCGCGACGTCACGCCGGAGGCGGTCGAGCCGCTGTTCGAAAAGCGGATGGATGGCTTTTCTATCGCGTTTCACATGCTCAGCCATGCCAAGATCGGCGCCTCGACGGTGCAGAGCCGCGCCACCGCGGGCGTTGCCGGAGCGACGTTCATCTTCTGCCTGCCGGGATCGCCGGGCGCCTGCCGCGACGCATGGGACGGCATTTTGGGCGCCCAGCTCGATTACCGCACGCGGCCCTGCAATTTCGTCGAGATCATGCCGCGGCTCGATGAGCACCTGCGGCGGCCTAAGGCCAAGGGCGCGTCGGCTTAGGGCATGTACGCATTAGATGGCCGGTCGACTGATGTCCGGTCACCCCGACAGCGGCCGAAGAGCGGAAATGTCCGGAGGTCCGATGGGCCATGAGCAGAAGTTGCCACGGTGAGACAGCCGGAGCCCACTTCGATTGGGATTTCACGTCGGAACGGCGATTTCGCAAACAAGCCCTTCCGCGCGCCAGTCGAAGCGCACCTTGCCGCCAAGTTGGCTGATCGTTCCTTCGATGAGGTGACTACCAAAGCCCTTGCGTTCGGGCTCATTTACCCTCGGACCGCCCGATTCGGTCCAGCGGAGCTCTAGTTGTCCATCTTCGCTGCGCGACCACGTCAATCTAATCTGGCCTTTCGCGTTGGCTAGCGCTCCATACTTGGAAGCATTGGTTGCTAGTTCATGCAAGACACCAGCAATTGCCTGCGCAGTGGTGGGTTCTAACACGGTTTGCAGACCCTCCATCCGAACCCGGTCGTCGTGGCCCTGTTCGAGATAAGGGGCGAGCTCCTGCTTGGCGATCGCCGAGACTTCGGCTCCTGTCCACCGCGCTTCGACAAATAGCGAGTGAACATTTGCCATCGCTTGTATGCGCCCGCTGATCACTTCTTTGAGGCCCTCTGAGGTGCCAGACTGAGAAAGATTGATGATTGCCTGTACGTTCGAGAGGATGTTCTTGCTTCGGTGCTCCGCCTCGCGAGCCAGAAGGCTAATCTGCTCCTGAGTTCGCTTCTGCTCGGTAATATCTCTAGCAATCTTTGATGCGCCAACGATGTTGCCGTGGGCATCCTTGACGGGAGAAATGGTCAGCGAAACGACAATTGAGCTACCATCCTTACGCCGCCGAACAGTCTCAAAATGGTCGATGCGCTCACCTCGTCGGATCCGGGTTAAAATCTCACGCTCTTCGCTTTGCCGGTCCTCCGGGATCACAAGTGTAATCGGCTGACCGATCGCCTCGGAGGCAGAGTAGCCGAAGATGCGTTCAGCTGCCTTGTTCCAGCTTGTCACAATGCCATCTAGATTCTTGCTAACGATCGCGTCGTTGCTAGACTCAACTATGGAGGCCAGCAGATTGGCCAGGCGCTCGGCACGTTCCAGAGCTGGCTCGCTGCTTTGAAGCCCTAATTTCCGCCACACCGAGAAAACCCCGAAAACCCAGATGCTGCACTGCCGTTGGTGGCCAATCATAGCACCAAATGCGAAGGCCGCGATGTCTTCGTTGGGTCACAAAGGGCGGCCCGGCCGCTCATCCCGCCAGGTCCGGTTCTCCTCTTCGGTTGAGGGCCAATAGCGGGCTTCCGCCGATCAATCGGTGAAGAAAAAGCGACGACTGTCGCGATAGTCGATCTCTCTGCCATTGAAATGCAACGCCTGCTTCGGCGAAACAGCAAAGATGAGCGTTATTCCGTCAATGACTTGCAGTAGCCTCGTAGGCACCTCGTCGCGGTAGTAGCAGCCCAAGGCGATGCCGCGCACAACCATCTCCTTCTTTATCTCGTCATATTCCTCGTCCCAAAAGAGGGCGGGCACCATAGTGCGGCCCGTCTCCCTTGACGCCATATCGGTCAGTTCATTCAGCATTATGTGCGCTTGCTGACTGATGCGAAAATTTACAGGGACGAGTGTCGCGTTTTCCATTTGAGGTGCGGTCCAGCGGCAAAATGCGAAAAGGGGACGTCGTAATCTACCATAGCCGCAAGCGTGCGTGTCCCACGACGTATCCCGTCTACACCTCACGGTTAATGTCGGCTTTGGTCACGAGCGGCGGTCCGGCCGCTCATCTCGTCAGGTTCGGTTCTCCTCTGAGAGCGGCCTTTGCGGCGGCTCAAAAGCAGTTCGGCTGAGGGCCAAACGCCGACATCGACAGCGTGGGGGCTGAGGCTACGCGAACAGATCAGCACCGGCCGGTGTGAAACGCACATAAGTGCCGCTCTCATGCATCGTCAGCCAGCCGCGCTCGTTGGCGAGCGCCATGCCCGCGCCGTATTCGGCCGGGCTGCCCTTGTCCTTGAACAAAAACGGGCCGTTGATCAGCTCGACGTGGAGGCGCCCGTCCAACACCGGCTCGACGGTGCTGGCGATCTTAACGATGCGGCGCGCGGCCCTCTGGGGATCAGCGTAGAGTCGAGCTTCGGAGTATTTCGTCAACGTTCTTTCGATGAGCTACTGGCACGACGCAATGCCTTTTCTAGCTCGCTCTTCTGCTTGTGCCAGCGTGCATCTTCGGCCTGTGCCCGTGCTTCGATGACATCAACCCTACGGGTATGCTCCCGCTCGGCCTTATCAAGCGCGGCCTGAACTTTCTCAATGGTCCGCTCGCGACGCTGGCGGGCATTTTCCCTCGCCGCCTCTTCCTTTCGGCTCTCGGCGTCGCGCCTCCATTTCTCATAGGCAAGTGCCGCCTTGCGAGCTACCTCCTGGTCGATCTCGCGACGTGACCGTTCCTTTCGCTCCCTCGCTGGCGATCCGGTCAGAAGGTCCGCCAAGTATTCCTGCTCGGCATCGCCGCTCAGGTTGGTGAAGGGGAGATCAGCGACCGAAGGTTTATCCGGAAGCGGCAGAGTGGCTTTCGGTGCTTCTATAGGGTTATCGTATCCTGCTATGCGTGAGAACTCTTGCGCCGCCCGCACTTGTCCAATGAAACGGAAGCCTCTGCGCGGCAGGGTCTTGATGAGGCGCTGTTCGCCGCCCGAATCGCCAATCGCGTTCCGGGCGACATTCAGGCGGGTCGTCAGCGCTGCATCGGACACGCTGCGCCCGCTCCAGATAGCGTTAATGAGGTCGTTTTTGCTAACAACGCGCGCCCTGTGGCGGATCAAGTATTCCAGCAAATCGAATACCTGTGGCGTGACAGCGACGATGTTCGCTCCGCAATACAGCTCGCGCAGGTTAGTGTCGAATGCGTAGTCCTCGAAGAGATAGCGCAAGGCGTGATCCCTTGGATGAGGGGCTATTTCACGGCCTGGCCGTCGGCCGGGTAGTCCAAGAATAAGCTTCTGGTGAGGAAAATGTAAGCTGCTGATCAAGCACGCCTGCCGATCTCCTGCCACCTTGAATGGTGCAGCACGGGAGGCCCGAATGAGCATGATCAACGACACAATTTGGCTGGAGCGAACATTTAGATCGACGCGATACGTCTCGAGCTTCTTCTGGATATGCTGGGATGCATACCAAGAGCGACGTCATCGCCACCGTATACAAACTAGCCTTCTCGATTGAGTGACAGGGAGCTTCAAGACATCGGCATCTCGCGCGGTGAGGTCAATTATGTCGCCTCTAACCGAGGTATCGACCCGCGAGATATCCGGAGCGGGACAATTGTCTAATCCCTCGCCGACCGGGCGGCGGGAATTGGAGATGACCAGGTGCTCCCATTCGAGCGGAGCTCGACTTTCCGGTATGGGTCAAACTCGACAAAACTCAATGTGAGCATGATAGGTCTGCTTTCGGGCCGATAGCGTCCAAACGTCTTGACGGGGAGCCCGCCCTCCGAGCCGCGAGAGAACTTGCCTGAAGAAGGGCGCATGGGCCGACATCCCGCCGAAAAGCAATTGCAGCGAGGCGGTCGTCTTACTGTATCGCGCCCGCAATCGAGTTGAGCGGGTCTTCAGGATCAAGTGATGCGTTACGACAAACTTGCCGCCAACAACTTCGCCTTCGTCCAACTCGCTTCAATCAGCGTATGGCTCGGCGCTGACGAGTCCACGTCCTGGTTTCTCTAACTCTCCGTCATTCCGGGGAATCGCGCAGCGATGAACTGTCGTACGCAATTGCGTACCTGAGAATCGTGCCAAATTTCTGGATTCCGGGTTCGATGCTGGCGCATCCCCCGAAATGACGGGCTATGAACTACAGCTTCATTTCCCAGGTCTCGCCGACGAGATCGACGCCGAAGCTATGGTGTGGCTCTTCCTTGACGCGATGGAAGCCCGCCGCCTGATAGATGCCGCGCGCGGCGACAAGGATGCTTTGCGTCCACAGCGTCATTTCCTTGTAGCCCTTTTCGCGCGCTCCGCGGATACACTGTTCGACCAGCGCGCGGCCGACGCCGAGCCCGCGCGCCTTTTTCTCCACCAATAGCAGCCGCAGCTTGGCGACCTCGTCGCTGCCCTTCACCAGGAAGATCGAGCCGAGCGGCTCGCCGCCTGCTTCGGCGATCCAGCAATGCTCGCGCGACGGATCAAAGTTTCTGATGAACTGCGCGCAGATTTCGGCGACCAGCGCCTCGTAGCTGATGTCCCAGCCATACTCCTCGGCATAGGCCCTGGCCTGGCTCGAGATCACCCAGCCGATGTCGCCGGGCCGGTGGCTGCGCAAGATAAAGGTGGCCGGCTTCGTCGTCGGGCGCTCCAGCGTCTGTTCGATTGTCGTCATGGCGCGGACGACGGCAGCGCGCTGATTGCCGTCCAGCGTGTTGAGCAGGCTTCCAACTTCCTCGTTTGTCATGCGCTCGAGCTCAGCCTGGGCCGAGCGGCCCTTTGCAGTGAGCGAGAGCTCGTTGACGCGACCGTCTTCCTTTGAAGGCTTTCGCGTCACGATCTCGCGGCGCTCCAGCCCCTGCAAGGTGCGGCTCAGGAAGCCGGGATCGAGACCAAGATCGCGGGTGAGGTCGGTGGCAGTGCAGGCCGGGCGATGCCTGATCTCGTACATGATGCGCGCTTCCTGCAGCGTGAACGGGCTGTGCAGCAGCTTCGGCTCGATGATGCCGAGCTTGCGGGTGTAGAAGCGGTTGAAGGCGCGAACGGCCGCGACTTCTTGTTCGGAGTTCATCTGGGACCTCGCGCAAGCAGATATTTGCGATTGTCAAATATATATTTGACTTTGGCAAGTATGTATCGCGGCGAAGGGCCGTCGGCGCCTGCCGTTTCTACTGTGCATGGGGTTGTTTTCGATATTTTGGTCCGCGCCGGACCGCTTTAGGCGACGACCATGATCCGGCTGCGCAACTGGGTGCGCGAGGCACGGCCGAGCTGGCGGAGCAGCCGCGTCTCGGGGCGGCGGGAGTCCACGCCATGGCCGCCAAGCCGCTCGTAATGGTCGCGCGCGATCAATAGTCCCTGTTCCGCTGACGGCCCCGTGATCATCCGGCCGACGAACTTGAAGGCGTCGCCGATACGCGTGTTGGTGTAGGGCGAGCGGGCATAGCGGAACACGCCGGCACGCGGCCGGCCGCTCAGCGAGACGTTCTGAATGAATTGCGTGGTCTCATCGATCCAGCCGCTGTCGAGCACCGCGCCGGGATGCAGGAACATCAGCCAGGGCGCGCGTGCCGCCCGCGCGCCGGCGGCGAGCGCCGCAGCGCGTGTTCCCTCGAAATTGAGGAATCGGCAGCCGGCAACGTCGGCCACCCGTTCGATCACGCCATTGCCGGCGCGGTCGACCAGCAGCACTTCGGAGATGACGCCGGCTGCCGCTCCCGGCACCAGCGCCGCCAGTGTTGCGACGGCTGGCTGCTCTACCCCTTCGGTCGGAATGATTACGCTCAACATCATTGAGGCTTCGATGGCTCAAACGGAGAAACCTCCGCACTGTTATCACCTTGTCACAATCAAAACAGCCGCTTGCGTGCAGCTTTTTGCGGCAGATGGGGCAGGCGGCATCTCCCGCGCGACCGCTTCGATGTGAATTGCCTTCGTTGATGTTCTTGATTTGTTCTGATTGCGTGCTATCTTTGGAACATGAGCCGAGCATCCTCTCATGCCCTCAAGCACCCGCCGGTTACCCCGCCCTCCGAAGCGGCGGGTGCGCCCCCTTTTCCCGAACTTGCGGTCGCCATCGACCGCCAGCGGCGGCGCGGCCGCGGCGCGCAATCCAACGCGAGCGGCCGGTTCGAGGCCGAAGCCCGCGTCGCCTTCGACGATGGCTGGCAGAGCCTCGAAGAACTGCCGCCGTTCAAGACGACGGTGTCGCTCGACACCTCGCGCAAGGTCATTACCCGCAACGACTCGCCCGATATCGGCTTCGACCGCTCGATCAATCCCTATCGCGGCTGTGAGCACGGCTGCGTCTATTGCTTCGCGCGGCCGACCCACGCGTTTCTCGGATTGTCGCCCGGGCTCGATTTCGAATCGAAGCTGCTCGCCAAGCCGGACGCGCCCGAACTTCTGGAGAAGGAACTGGCGGCGCCCGGCTATGAACCGCGGATGATCGCGATCGGCACCAACACCGATCCCTATCAGCCGATCGAGCGCGAATACAAGATCATGCGCGGCATTCTCGAAGTGCTGGATAAAGCCGGCCATCCCGTCGGCATCGTGACGAAGTCGGCGCTGGTGACGCGCGATATCGACATTCTGCAGCGGATGGCCAAGCGCAATCTGGCCAAGGTCGCGATATCGGTGACGTCGCTCGATCCGAAGCTCGCGCGCACCATGGAGCCGCGCGCCTCGACGCCGCCGAAGCGGCTGGAAGCGTTGCGACAATTGTCGGCGGCTGGCATTCCCGCGACCGTGATGGTTGCGCCCGTGATCCCCGCGCTGAATGATTCCGAGATCGAACGCATTCTCGATGCCGCGGCCCATGCCGGCGTCAAGGAAGCAAGCTACGTACTGCTGCGGCTGCCGCTGGAAGTGCGCGACCTGTTTCGCGAGTGGCTGATGGCGAACTATCCGGACCGCTACCGCCATGTCTTCACGCTAATCCGCGACATGCGCGGCGGGCGCGACTACGACTCGCAATGGGGCACGCGGATGAAGGGCACTGGACCGATGGCCTGGATGATCGGACGCCGCTTCGAGATCGCCTGCGAAAAACTCGGGCTCAACAAGCGGCGCGCGAAACTGACGACGGATCATTTTGTCAAGCCGAAGCGCAGCGGGCAGCAACTGAGTTTGTTCTAGGGCGTTGTCGTCATGGCGGGCGAGGCGATTTGTCCTCGCATGTGACGGATGGAGAGTAAGCATGAGTTCAGGCAAGCCAACCCCGCGCTTCACGGTCATCACGCTCGGCGTCAGCGATATCCGTGCCAGCATCGCCTTTTATGAGGCGCTCGGCTTTGCCAGAAAGATGCGCGCCACCGGCGAGGCGGTGGCCTTCTTCGATACCGGCGGCACGGTGATCGCGCTGTACCCGTGGGACCAGCTCGCGGCCGACGCTGCGCTGCCGGATCAGCCGCGGCCGAAAACCTTCCGCGGATCGACGCTCGCCTGGAACTGCAGCTCCCCGACGGAGGTCGATGCCGTGCTCGATTTCGCCATCTCCTGCGGCGCGACGCTGCTCAAGCCTGCGCACAAGACCGACTATGGTGGCTACTCCGGCTACTTTGCCGATCCCGACAATCATCCCTGGGAAGTCGTGGTCGCGCCCGGCATTGAGGTCGGCGACGACCGCCGGGTTCATCTGCCAGACTAGGTTTGCAGCTGTTGCGGCCCGGCACTTCTCGCTGCCAGCGAATTGCCGTATTGCGGCGGGATGGACCAGAAGCCCGCGCCAGTATCGGAAGGCCAGCCGCGCGTCATCTTGACGACGCCGCGCCTTGCGTTGCGTGCGGCGACCGAGGCCGACATATCGGTTCTGCAGAAGCTGATTTTTGGCGACCGCGACGTGATGCGCTTTGCCTTTGCCGGCGCGCCGATGGCAGACGGCGCCGCCGAGGATTTCATCCGGAAATTCTTCACGTTCGGCGACCGCCTCACCGGGATGGCGGTGTTGACGGAAAAGCCCGGTGGCGACGTCATCGGCTTCGCCGGCTTGTCGCCATGCGATGCGCTGGGAACCGGCGATTTTGAGATCGGGTTTGTGCTCGCGCGCCGGGCATGGGGGAGGGGGATTGCAACCGAAATCGGCGAGGCGCAGATCGCTTTCGGGTTCGAGCAGCTCGAATGCACAAGGCTGCTCGGGTTGGTCAACCCGCAAAACACGCCATCCGTTCATGCGCTCGAGAAACTCGGCATGCGCCATTTGACAACGGTGGCGGACGCCAAGCGCGGGCCTCGGAACGTTTATGCGATCGAGGCCGGCCAGTGGCGGCGTCGCGCTGAATAACGGGAATTACGCCGAGTTCCCGGTTGCGCGCGGCGGCGCGCTGGCGCACGAATCCCGGCCATGATTCGGGACAAGTCCGCCAAGAAAACCAACGGGAAATCAGGCAAGCAGGCCGGCAATGAAAAAGCCGACCTGCCCAAGGGCGTGATCGCGGTCGCGCCGCCGAGCTTTCGCCGCGAACGGGCGCTGATCAAGCGCGGCGTCTGGCCGGTCGCCGGCTGCGACGAGGCCGGGCGCGGTCCGCTGGCCGGCCCCGTGGTGGCGGCGGCCGTCATCCTCGATCCGAAGCGAATCCCCAAGGGCATCGACGATTCCAAGCGTCTGACCGCCGAGCGCCGCGAGGAACTGTTCGAGGAGATCTGCGCCACCGCGTCCTTTGCCGTCGCCTTTGCCTCGCCGGCGCGGATCGATCGCGACAATATCCTGCGCGCCTCGCTGTGGGCGCTGGCGCGCTCGGTGCGCGCCTTGCCGGAAATGCCTAAGCACGTTTTTGTCGACGGCCGCGACAAGATCGATGCGCCCTGCGACTGCGAGGCGGTGATCGGCGGCGACGGTATTGTCATGTCGATCGCGGCGGCCTCGATCATCGCCAAGGTGACGCGCGACCGCCTGATGAGCGCACTGGCGCTCGATTGCCCGGGCTATGGCTTTGAAACCCACAAGGGCTACGCGGTGCCGGAACATCGCGAGGCGCTGGACCGGCTCGGTCCCAGCATCCATCACCGCCGCTTTTTCGCGCCTGTCATCGCCGCGCGGCGGAAGCATTTCCCTGAAACGGTCGAAGTCGAGCCTGATCTCTTCACGTTGGATGCGGAGAGCGCTTCCGACATCTCCGTCACGATCTAAGATCGGTTGCCTCCGCGGCTCCTGCGCTCTATCAAACGTGTTGGGGGATAGGGCCGCCAGGCCCGGGCATTCGGACGGTTCATGCGTTTCACCTCGCTCGTTGTCGAATTGATCCGCGCCCGGCCGCGGCTGGTGGTCTGGATTGTGGTGCTGGTGCAGGCGGCAATGTGGCTGATCCTGCCGATGCTGCTCTATCGCAGCCCGCCCGGCGACCTCGCGACCGTGCTGGCCTTCGGGCGTGAATATCAGGTCGGCACCTGGCTCGGACCGCCGCTGGCGTTCTGGCTCGCCGACATCGCCTTCCGCGCCGCCGGCAACACGATGTTCGGCGTCTACCTGCTCGCGCAGGTCTGCGCCGTCCTCACCTTCTGGATCTACTACCAGCTCGCCCGCGCCATCGTCGGCGGGCAGCAAGCGGTGCTCGCCGTCCTGCTCTCGATGACGATCGTGGCGTTCAGCTCGCCCGGCGTCGAATTCGGTCCCTTGGTGCTGGCGCGCCCGCTATGGGCGCTGCTTCTTCTGCATTCCTGGCAATTGATCGGTCAAAACCGCCGCAACGCCTGGTTCGCCTGGTCGATCGAGGCCGGGCTTCTCTTGCTGACGACGCCGGCCGCGTTCGGCCTGTTGCTGCTGCTCGTCGGATTCGCCGCCGCCACCGAGCGCGGACGGCGCGTGCTGATGTCGCTCGATCCGCTCTATGCGCTGCTGGTGATTGTCGTCCTCGTGCTGCCGTACCTGATCTGGCTGCTCCGCGCCGAGGCGCTGGCTATGCCGCCGTGGCCCGCGCTCGCCGATCTTGCCGCGCGTGCCCTGCAGTGGGGCTGGCTGCTCGGCGGTCTCGTGCTGGCGATGGCGGCAATCGTGCTGCTTGTCATCCTCAATTCCGGCTTCTTCGCCCGCAACGCCGGGGAGGCGCCGATCATCTACCGGCCGCCGGTTGATCCCTTGGCGCGAGACTTCGTCTTCTTCTTCGCGTTTGCGCCGGCGCTGTTCGGCAGCCTGATCGCGGGATTCTTCAATTTCGATCATGTCGCTGGCGGCGCCGGCGTCGCCCTGTTGATGTCCGGACTTGCCGTGGTCGTGGTGGCCGGCGACCTGATCCATCTGCGGCGCCAGCGCCTGCTCCGGACCGTGTGGGCGGTGGCGATTATCGCGCCTGCGATCGTCGTCATCGCGGCGACGGCTTTCCTGCCATGGACCGGCGCGAACGAGGTATCGACGTCGCTGCCCGCCAAGGCGATCGCGCAGTTCTTCGGCGACAATTTCGAACGGCGAACCAATCAGCGGCTGCGCGCGGTAGCCGGCGATCCGCAACTCGCCAGCTTCGTCGCGATGAGCCGCGGGCGCCCGCATCTGCTGCTCGATGCGACGCCGGAGCGGACGCCCTGGCTTTCGGTTGCGAAATTCAACGAGACCGGCGGTGTCGTGGTCTGGCGTGCCTCCGATACCTCAGGCGCGCCGCCGCCCGAAATCGCGCAGCGCTTTCCAGGTCTCGTGCCGGAAGTGCCGCGCGCCTTTGAGTGGCTGGTGAACGGCCGGCAACCACTGTTGCGCATCGGCTGGGCCATCGTGCGGCCGAAGGCGCCGTAGTTCTGGAAAGGTGTGTAGGGTGGGCAAAGCGAAGCGTGCCCACCATCACCAGCACGGGCTGGATGGTGGGCACGTCGCTTGCGCTCCTTTGCCCACCCTACGAAGCTGTTTGCTCCAGCACCTTGGCGATGGCGCGCAGGTCCTGCCACGACATCCGCTTGTAGGACGGCGAGCGGAGCAGATAGGCCGGGTGGAACGTCGCCATGGCCCGGATCGTGCGCGTGCCGGTGTCGTAGTCAATCCATTTGCCGCGCGTGCGCATGATGCCTTCGCGCGTTTGCAGCAGCGTTTGCGTCGAAGGGTTGCCGAGCGTCACCAGCACGTCCGGGTTCACGAGCTCGATCTGCCGCTGGATGAACGGCAGGCAGATTTGCGTCTCCTGCGGCGTCGGGGTGCGGTTGCCCGGCGGTCGCCAGGGGATCACGTTGGCGATATAGGCCTTGCTGCGGTCGAGCCCGATCGCCGCGATCATCCGGTCGAGCAGCTTGCCGGAGCGCCCGACAAAGGGCAGGCCCGCGATGTCCTCGTCGCGGCCGGGCGCTTCGCCGACGAACATGATGCGCGCCTCGGGATTGCCGTCGGCGAACACCAGGCGCGTCGCGGTGTTGCGCAGCGCGCAGCCCTCGAATTTTTCCAATAGCGCGCGCAGCGCCTCCAGTGTCGGCGCCGTTCGCGCTGCCTCGCGCGCCATCGCGATGGCAGCCTCCGGCGCCGGGGCTGTTTCGCTGCGCGGAACTGCCGGCGTCGCGGCGGGCATGTCCCTCACCGGGGAGGGCGCAACCTCGCGGATCGGGGCAGGCGCTGGTGGGCTCTCCGGCTCGCTCAGCCGATCGACCGGCTCCTCCATCAGCGCGCAATCGACCCCGGCCTCCAGATAAAAAGCCAGCAATTGCCTGAGATTAGGTGCGGGTTCGGGGATCAAATCCATTATGCCAATCTAATATGGATCGGGCAGGCGTGAAACGCCTCGCAGCTGCATTTCCATGGTTGTCCTCTCCGCAAAAATCGTAAACAAGAGCCCTTTAGAGCCGTTCTCAATCGGGCTGAGACAAGATCATGAGTGCAGAAGAACTTCCTCCCCGCGAATCCATGGAATTCGACGTCGTGATCGTCGGCGCCGGGCCGTCGGGCCTCGCCGCAGCGATCCGGCTGAAGCAGCTCAATGCCGATCTCAGCATCGTCGTGGTGGAGAAGGGTTCCGAGGTCGGCGCGCATATCCTGTCGGGCGCGGTGATCGATCCGGTCTCCCTCGACAGACTGATTCCGGATTGGCGCGAGGACGCGGACTGCCCGCTGAAGACGCAGGTCAAGAAGGACCGCTTCTACTGGACCACCGAGGTCGGTGCGATCCGCCTGCCGAATTTCATTATGCCGCCGCTGATGAACAACCATCATTGCTATATCGGCTCGCTCGGCGACGTCTGCCGCTGGCTGGGCCCGAAGGCGGAGGCGCTCGGCGTCGAAATCTATCCGGGCTTTGCGGCGGCCGAAGTGCTGTACGATGATAGCGGCGCGGTTCGCGGCATCGCCACCGGTGACATGGGCATCGGCAGGGATGGCAAGCCCAAGGATTCCTTTACGCGCGGCATGGAGCTGCTCGGCAAATACACGCTGTTCGCCGAAGGCGCGCGCGGCAGCCTGAGCAAGCAGCTGATCGCGAAATATTCGCTCGATGCCAAGAGCGAACCGCCGAAATTCGGCATCGGGCTGAAGGAAGTCTGGGAGATCGATCCCGCCAAACACCAGAAGGGCCTGATCCAGCATTCGTTCGGCTGGCCGCTGAACAACAGGACCGGCGGCGGCTCGTTCCTCTACCATTACGACGACAACAAGGTTGCTGTCGGCTTCGTCGTGCACCTTAACTACGACAATCCGTATCTGTCGCCGTTCGACGAATTCCAGCGCTTCAAGACCCATCCCTCAATTCGCGATGTGTTCGAGGGCGGCAAGCGGATTTCCTATGGCGCGCGCGCCATCACCGAGGGCGGCTACCAGTCGGTGCCGCGCCTGAGCTTCCCCGGCGGCGCGCTGATCGGCTGCGCGGCAGGCTTTGTCAACGTACCGCGCATCAAGGGCGTGCATAATGCGATGGGCAGCGGCATGCTCGCCGCCGAGCATGTCGCCGAAGCGCTCGGCGCCGGCCGCGCCAATGACGAATTGGCCAGTTACGAAAACGCCTGGCGGGATTCCGCCGTCGGCAAGGACTTGCACCGGGTCCGCAACGTCAAGCCGCTCTGGTCGAAGTTCGGCACCGTCATCGGCGTTGCGCTCGGCGGCTTCGACATGTGGTGCAACACGCTCGGCTTCTCGCTGTTCGGCACCCAGTCGCATTCAAAGCCCGACCGCAAGACGCTGGATGCGGCGAAGGCGCACACCCCGATCGCCTATCCAAAGCCCGACGGCAAGCTCACGTTCGACAAGCTGTCCTCGGTGTTCCTCTCCAACACCAACCATGAAGAGGATCAGCCGATCCATCTCAAGGTCGCCGACATGAACCTGCAGAAGGCGTCGGAACATGACGTCTTCGCCGGCCCGTCGAACCGCTATTGCCCGGCCGGCGTCTACGAATGGGTCGAGGAGGCCTCAGGTCCGCGCTTCCAGATCAACGCCCAGAATTGCGTCCACTGCAAAACCTGCGATGTGAAGGACCCGAACGGCAACATCACCTGGGTTCCTCCGGAGGGTGGCGGCGGGCCGAACTACCAGGGTATGTAACGCGGCCGTATCAACCACGATTGCGTGAGCCGGAGGAGGGTGATACCGCCTTCGGCCACGATGCCGCCATAGTAGAAGCGTTTCCCGGTTGGGCTGGCCAAATCGGAGGCCTAAGGGCCTAATCTGCCAACCGATTCGCCACGACTTATCCTTGGCGTATCCTTGCGGTTGAGGGCCAAAAGCGGCATTGTCGCTGATCGAGATGCCGCCGCTTGGGCTTGCGTTAAAGACCGATCGTAAAAAACACCGATCGTAACGATCCCGCCGAACATCCTGGAGCTATGCGAACTGTGATGCTTTCCACTCGTATGAATCGTTGGACCATCGCCGCCATCACCGCAGCCAGCCTGACCGCGCCTGGTCTGGTTTGGGCCCAGACACCCGACCATCCGGCCGACAACGCCGCGCAATTTCCTTCCAAGGCCGATCTGAAATCGCTGACCACGGCGGGCAGCTATCTCGCCGCGCGCCATGCCAGCGTCGAGCGCGACGCGGCGTCCGCCGCGGCATTCTACCGCTCCGCGCTGCGCTCCGATCCGAAGAACAACGAGCTCTTGGACCGCGCCTTCATCTCCTCGCTCGCCGACGGCGACATCGATGAGGCGGTCAAGCTCGCCGATCGCATCCTGACCATGGACAAGGCCAACCGCGTCGCGCGGCTGGTGGTCGGCGTGCGCGATCTCAAGCAGAAGAAATACGCCGCCGCGCAGCTCAACATCAACCAGTCGATCCGCGGCCCGATCACCGATCTGGTGGCGACGCTGCTGTCGGGATGGGCGAGCTATGGCGCGGGCGATGCCAAGGCCGCGGTCGCCAATATCGACAAGCTGACCGGCCCGGAATGGTATCCGATCTTCAAGGACCTCCACACCGGCATGATCCTGGAGGCGTCAGGCAAGGACAAAGATGCCGGTCCGCGGTTCGAGCGCGCCTACAAGCTCGACGATTCGATGCTGCGCGTGGTCGAGGCCCATGCGCGCTGGCTGTCGCGCAACAAGGACGCCGCGGCGGCCACCGCGATCTACGAGGCTTTCGACAAGAAGCTGCCACGGCATCCTCTGGTGCAGGAGGGCCTGCGCGAGGCCAAGGCCGGCAAGAAGATGTCGCCGCTGGTCGATTCGGCGCAGGCCGGCGCGGCCGAGGCGCTCTACGGCATCGGGGCCACGCTGACCCGCCGCGGCGGCGAGGATCTGGCGCTGGTCTATCTGCAGCTCGCGCTCTATTTGCAGCCCAGTCATCCGCTGGCGCTGCTCTCGCTCGCCGATCTCTACGAATCCGTGAAGAAGCCGCAGATGGCGATCAAGGTCTACGAGCGCATGCCGGCGAGTTCGCCGCTCAAGCGCAACGCGCAGATCCAGCTCGCCACCAATCTCGACAGTGCCGATCGCAGCGAGGAGGCGATCAAGATCCTGAAGGGCGTCATCACCGAGGCGCCCAAGGACATCGAGGCCATCATGGCGCTCGGCAATATCGAGCGCGGCCGCAAGAAGTTCGGTGATTGCGCTACGACCTATTCGCAGGCGATCGAGGCAATGCCCGGCGCGACCGACAAGAACACCTGGGTCACCTATTACTATCGCGGTATTTGCGAGGAGCGCTCCAAGCAGTGGAGCAAGGCCGAGGCCGACATGCGCAAGGCGCTCGAGCTGCAGCCCGAGCAGCCGCATGTCCTCAACTATCTCGGCTATTCCTGGATCGACCAGGGCATCAATCTCGACGAGGGCATGAAGATGATCCGCCGTGCCGTCGACCAGCGCCCCGACGATGGCTACATCGTGGATTCGCTGGGCTGGGCGTTCTACCGGATCGGCAATTTCGAAGACGCGGTGAAGCATCTCGAGCGTGCGATCGACCTGAAGCCCGAGGACCCGACCATCAACGACCATCTCGGCGATGCCTATTGGCGCGTCGGGCGGACGCTGGAAGCCAAGTTCCAGTGGGCCCATGCCCGCGACCTCAAGCCCGAAGCGGAAGAGTTGCCGAAGATCGAGGCCAAGATCGCCAATGGCTTGCCCGAGGACACGTCCTCTGCGGCTTCCGCCGACAAGAAGAAAGAAGACGGCAAGGGTGGCTGACAGAAGACGTTGGGAGCTGTTCGGCAATGCCCATGCTGAGTGACGAGGCGCGCGCCAAGGTCAATCTGTCCTTGCGGGTGAACGGCCGCCGTGCGGACGGCTATCACGATCTCGAAAGCGTGGTGGCGTTCGCCGACTGCGCCGATCGCCTGACGCTGACGCCGGGCGCGGATCTCGATTTGAAGATGTCGGGACCGCTGGCGCAGGCTTGCGGCGATACGACGGACAATCTGGTGCTCAAGGCCGCAAGGCTGCTCGCAGAGCGAGTATCAGGCATGAAGGCCGGCAGCTTCACCCTCGACAAGGTGTTGCCGGTCGCAGCCGGTATCGGCGGCGGCTCGGCCGACGCCGCGGCAGCGCTGCGTCTGCTGGCGCAGTTGAACGGCCTGGCGCTCGACGATCCTCGCATCGTCGAGGTAGCAAAATTGACCGGCGCCGACGTGCCGGTCTGCGTCAACTCGCGCGGCTGCATCATGACCGGCGTCGGCGAGGCGCTGGCGCCGCTGAGCCTGCCGAAAATGCCGTGCGTAATGGTCAATCCCGGCGTGCCCGTCGCCACCCGCGACGTCTTCAATGCGCTCGGCCTGCGCAACGGTGAACTGCTCGTCGGCGTCACCGACGTGCTGCTGCGCGACCGCTGGCCCGACGACCAGGCATCGCTGGAAGAATGGGTCGAAGCGCTCGCCGCCAATACCAACGATCTGGAAGCGCCGGCGCTGCGGGTGCAGCCTGTCATCGGCGAGGTCATCGCGGCGCTCAACGCCACCAACGGCGCGTGGCTGGCGCGGATGTCCGGATCGGGCGCCACCTGCTTTGCGATCTACGAGAACACCGCAGACGCCGGCCGCGCCGCCGAGCAGATCCGGCGGGGTCACCCAACATGGTGGGTGCATGCGGGAACGCTGAGCTGATGCTTGCGTAGGATGGGTAGAGCGCAGCGAAACCCATCACTTCTGTCCCGAGCGCGGTCGATGGGTTTCGCTGCGCTCTACCCATCCTACGAGTTACGGGCTACGAACCCGGCCGCCGCGCCAGCGCCAGGGAAAGACCCAAGCCTGCGATGAACAGCCCCGAGCCCTGCCGCAGCCGCTGCAGCAGGGTTGGATGCCGCGTGAGACCAGCGCGGGCACTCGCCGCCATCATCACCACGATGACATCGGCCAGCGTGTTGAGCACGACCGAGATCAGGCCGAGCGTGACGAACTGCAGCGCGACAGAGCCGGCGGCCGGATCGACGAACTGCGGAATGAAGGCCAGAAAGAACGCGGCAGTCTTCGGATTCAACGCTTCGACCAGCACACCCTCGCGAAAGACATGGTGTGTGCCGGCCGCGGCAACGGGCTGCGTGAGTACATCGCGTGCCTCGCGAAGCGTCTTGATGCCGAGCCAGATCAGATAGAGCGCGCCGGCGAATTTGAGCGCGGTGAACAATTCAGCGCTGGCAAGGATGATCGCCGAGACGCCAAGCGCGCCGCCGATCACGTGCACGAGCCCGCCGAGCGCTGTTCCGAATGTCGAGGCGTAACCGGCGCTTTTGCCGCCGGACAGCGTGCGCGCGGCGACGTAAAAGATGCCGGGACCGGGGACGGCGGCGACGATCAGCGCCGCGAGCAGGAACAATACGAAATTTGAGCCGATCAATGCGATGTCTCGTAGGATGGTAGAGCGAAGCGCGTTTGCGGTCATCCCCCGCGAAGGCGGGGGATCCAGTATTCCGGAGGCTTCATTGATTTATTGAGAGGCCGCGGCGTACTGGATACCCCGCTTTCGCGGGGTATGACGGCGGTGGAATCAGTGCGACCGCGCCAGGCAGAACGCGACGACCTGTTCGAGCGCGGTCTTCATCGGCGAGGCCGGAAACAGCGCCAGCGCATCGACCGCCATCGCGCCGTAGTGCTGGGCGCGGCTGATCGTGTCTTCCAGCGCGCGGTGCTTGGTCATCAGCCCGATCGCATGATCGAGATCGCTGTCGCCAATCTCGCCGCGCTCCAGCGCCTTGATCCAGAACTTGCGCTCAGAGTCATTGCCGCGGCGGAACGCCAGCACCACCGGCAGCGTGATCTTTCCCTCGCGGAAATCGTCGCCGATGTTCTTGCCGAGCTTGGCGGCCTTGCCGCCATAGTCGAGCACATCGTCGACGAGCTGGAAGGCGATGCCGAGATTCATGCCGACCGAGCGGCAGGCGGTCTGCTCGGCCTTCGGCCTGTTGGCGATGACGGGGCCGACCTCGCAGGCGGCGGCGAACAGTTCGGCCGTCTTGCCGCGGATGACGGCGAGGTATTCGTCCTCGGTGGTTGCGGTGTTCTTGGCGGCCGCAAGCTGCATCACCTCGCCTTCGGCAATGGTGGCGGCCGCGGAGGACAGGATGTCGAGCGCGCGCAGCGAGCCGACCTCGACCATCATGCGAAAGGCCTGGCCGAGCAGGAAGTCGCCGACCAGAACGCTCGCCTCATTGCCCCACAGCATCCGCGCCGACAGCTTGCCACGGCGCAATTCGCTTTCGTCGACCACGTCGTCATGCAGCAGCGTGGCCGTGTGCATGAATTCGACTGCGGCGGCGAGCTTGACATGGCCGTCGCCGGAATAGTTGGAGAGCTGGGCCATGGCCAGCGTCAGCATCGGGCGGAGGCGCTTGCCGCCGGATGAGATCAAATGATTGGCCACTTCCGGGATCATGGTGACTTCCGATCCCGTTCGCGACAGGATGGTGGCGTTGACCCGCTCCATGTCGGCGGCGACGAGCCCGACCAGCGCATCGATCGAGGCGTTCGACGGACTTTCGAAGGGTACAATAACCGCCACGCGGGTCTCCAATTTTGGCCAATTCGCACTTATCCTTGTTCTACAATAGAAAGTGCCGGCTATGGCGGCAAGGGCAGGTAGCGGTTGACAGGCCGCATGGTGACGTCACACCCGGGCGAAAAGGAGAACATCCGTTGCGGGAATTGGTCAGAACCAACGATATCGTGCTGGTTTCCGCAATCGGCGCGCTGCTCGACGGCGCCAATATCCATCATCTGGTGCTGGACCAGAATATGAGTGTGATCGAGGGATCACTCGGCATCCTGCCGCGCCGTATCCTGGTGCACGAGGACGATAATCGCGCGGCCCGGCGGTTGCTGGCCGAGGCGGGCCTGGCTCACGAATTGCGCCCCGATGAGTGACCCTGTTCTCGAAGTCACTGAGGATGCGTTTCTCGGCGGGCAATTGCATCTGAAGCAATTGAAATCAGGACATCGCGCCGGTCACGACGCGGTGCTGCTGGCGGCGGCGACGGCGGCCCGTTCGGGAGATCGCGTGGCCGATCTCGGCGCCGGCGTCGGCGTTGCGGGCCTGGCGGTCGCCAAACGCATCGGCGGCATCGACCTGGTTCTGCTCGAGATCGATGCGGCGCTGGCCGGCCTTGCCCGCGCCAATGCGGATGCGAATGCGATCAAAGCCGACATGGTTGTGCTCGACGTGGAAGCGGATGCGGCCAGCTTTGCCGCCGCCGGGCTCGGTCCCGATAGCGTCGACGTGGTGCTGATGAATCCGCCCTTCAACGATCCGGTGCGGCATCGCGCCTCGCCGGACACCGCGCGCGGGATCGCGCATATGGCGACCGCGACGACTCTCATGAAATGGGTTCACACCGGCCGGCGGATTTTGAAGTCACGAGGAATGCTGACGCTGATCTGGCGCGCCGACGGCATTGCCGAGGTGCTCTCAGCGCTCGATCACGGCTTCGGGAGCTTGCAGATACTGCCCGTTCACGGCGACGCAGGGCTGCCCGCCAACCGCATCCTGGTTCGCGCCACCAAGGGCGGGCGGGCGCCGACGCAAATCTATCCCGCCCTGATGCTCAATGACGAGCCAGGCGTGCCCAACCGGAAGGTGCAGGAAATTTTGGCGGGGCGAGCGAGCCTGCCGCTCGCTACCCCGTAAGGGCGGCGCATCCGCCAATCAGGGGAACCAGGACGCTATTGCGGAAGCGTCTCTGACTGTTGCTTGGGCGCTGATGTAAAGTGGATTGCGGCCAGTAGGCTGCCGATGAGCATTATCAGCAGGTAGATTTTCATGTCAGTCTCCGCTGCACCATTGCAGCTTTAACATCTGCAATGCAAAAGGCGTTCCTGGCCCAAAGGGCATTTCGTCTTTGCAATGACAGTGGTGGGCTAAAAAATGGTTAATTCGAGGTAACCGGCATGACTCAACAATTAAGTGATCGCAAGGAAATGCCGAACCTCGTTGACAGGGTGAAACAACTCATTCCGGCGAAATTCCGGCGCGACATCCCCGTCGTGCCGGTGGTGCGCCTGTCGGGCGTCATCGGCGCGGTAACGCCGCTGCGGCCGGGCCTGACCCTGGCTGGTATCGCCAAGACGCTGGAGCGTGCATTCGCCACCCGGCACGCCAAGGCGGTGGCGCTCGTCATCAATTCGCCCGGCGGCTCGCCGGTGCAGTCGCGCCAGATCTATTTGCGGATCAGGCAGCTTGCCGCGGAAAAGAAGCTGCCGGTGCTGGTGTTCGTCGAGGATGTCGCGGCCTCCGGCGGTTACATGATCGCTTGCGCGGGCGACGAGATCTTCTGCGATCCGTCCTCGATCCTCGGCTCGATCGGCGTGGTCGGCGGCAGCTTCGGCTTTCAGGACCTGCTCAAGCGGATTGGCGTCGAGCGGCGGCTCTACACGGCGGGCGAGCACAAGGCGATGCTCGATCCGTTCCTTCCCGAGGACCCCGATGACGTGGCCCGCCTGAAGGCGCTCCAGCGCGAGATCCACGCCATCTTCATCGCGCTGGTGAAGACGAGCCGCGGCGCGCGTCTCAACGGCAACGATGACGTTTTGTTTACCGGCGAGTACTGGGCCGGCGAGAAATCCGTGTCGCTCGGCTTGGCCGACGCGGTCGGCGATATCAGGTCGACGCTGCGCGCGCGCTTCGGCGACAAAGTGCTGACGCCGGTCATCGCACCCGCCAGCGGCGTGCTGTCCGGGCTGCTCGGCCGGCGGTCACCGGGGGCCGGCTCGCTGGCGGCCCTCGATGGTATCGGGGGATTGCCGGATGAACTGATTTCGGCCGTCGAAACCCGGGCGATCTGGGCCAAATTCGGATTCTGACGCGGAAGTGAGCGCGCCATTTAGTCCCAAAAGCCCAATTGCGGCGCAGCCCGGCTTCGGCGAGAATGCGTTCCATTGGGGGCTGACACGTGAACGACAAGGATCGACCGATGCCGCCGCTGATCGCATTCGCGGGTGCCCTGGGAGGGCTCGCCGTGGTCCGCTGGGCCTACAAGACTGCCGTCCGCATCAACCGGGAACTCGAAGAGGCGCGACTGGCGCGCGTCGCCGAGGCTGCTCAGACGGCTGAAATTCCGACGCTGCGCCGCGACCCGGTCACCGGGGCGTACCGGCCGGGTTAGCCTCCGGTCCTCATCCTGAGGAGCGGGCGTAAGCCCGCGTCTCGAAGGATGGCCGCACAATCGGGGCCTCATGGTTCGAGACGCGCGGCACTGCCGCGCTCCTCACCATGAGGAATATGGGGCCCCATCGCCTTGATTCCCCGCCTACACGCCGATACGGTCCCGCGCGCTCAAAACCCCCCTCGCGAGACCGATTCTGCCGATGGACGCCCTTCCTGCCCATATGCGCCCGGAACGTTCGTTCCAGGGCTTCATCCTTGCTCTGCAGCGGTTCTGGGCCGAGCAGGGGTGCGTGATCCTGCAACCTTACGATATGGAAATGGGCGCCGGCACCTTCCATCCCGCGACGACGCTGCGCGCGCTCGGGCCGAAGCGCTGGAATGCGGCCTATGTGCAGCCCTCGCGGCGGCCCAAGGACGGCCGCTACGGCGAAAATCCCAACCGGCTGCAGCACTACTATCAGTTTCAGGTGATCATGAAGCCGTCGCCGCCGAACTTGCAGGATCTGTACCTGAAGTCGCTGGCCGCGATCGGCATCGATTCCGCCGTTCACGACATCCGCTTCGTCGAGGACGATTGGGAGAGCCCGACGCTTGGCGCCTGGGGGCTGGGCTGGGAATGCTGGTGCGACGGCATGGAAGTCAGCCAGTTCACCTACTTCCAGCAGGTCGCGGGCGTCGAATGCGCGCCGGTTGCCGGCGAGCTCACTTATGGGCTGGAGCGCCTCGCGATGTATGTGCAGGGCGTCGACCGTGTCTACGATCTCAACTTCAACGGCCGCGAGGGTGCCGACAAGGTCACCTATGGCGATGTCTTCCTGCAGGCCGAGCAGGAATATTCCCGGCATAATTTTGAGCATGCCGACACTGCGATGCTGTTCGAGCAGTTCAGGATGGCAGAAGAGGCGTGCCGCAAATATCTCGCCGCAGGGTGGAAGGAGGGCGGTAATCAGAAAGAGCATCTGATGGCGCTGCCGGCCTATGACCAGTGCATCAAGGCGAGCCACGTCTTCAACCTGCTGGATGCCCGCGGCGTTATCTCGGTCACCGAGCGGCAGAGCTACATCATGCGGGTGCGCGAGCTGGCAAAAGCCTGCGGCGAAGCCTGGATTCACACCGAAACGGGCAGGGCGGCCTGATGCCTGATCTTCTCCTCGAACTGTTCTCCGAAGAGATCCCCGCCCGTATGCAGGCCAAGGCGGCGGACGATCTGCGCCGCATGGTCACCGACAAGCTCGTTGCAGAAGGCCTGGTTTATGAAGGTGCCAAGGCGTTCGCGACGCCGCGGCGGCTTGCGCTCACCGTGCACGGCGTTCCCCAGCGGCAGCCCGACCTGAAGACGGAACGCCGCGGACCGAAAATCGGCGCCCCCGATGCGGCGGTGCAGGGCTTTTTGAAAGCAGCCGGCCTCAAATCGCTGGATGAGGCGACGATCCAGCGCGACCCGAAGGGCGATTTCTACATTGCGCTGATTGAAAAGCCGGGCCGCGCCACGATCGACGTGCTGGCCGAGATTCTGCCCGTCATCATCAGGACCTTCCCGTGGCCGAAATCGATGCGCTGGGGCGCACGTTCGGCCAAATCAGGCTCGCTGTCCTGGGTGCGTCCGCTACATTCGATCATCGCGACCTTCGGTCCCGAGACCGAAGAGCCTGATGTCGTGAAATTCTCGGTCGACGGCATCGAGACCGGGCAGACCACGTTCGGCCACCGCTTCATGGCGCCCGATGCGATCGCCGTGCGCCGTTTCGAGGATTATGAGGCCAAGCTGAAGGCCGCCAAAGTTGTGCTCGATCCGCAGGCGCGCAAGGACATCATTCTTGAGGACGCCAAGGAATTGGCCTTCGCACAGGGCTTTGAGCTGGTCGAAGACCAGGCGCTGGCCGACGAAGTGGCGGGCCTTGTCGAGTGGCCGGTGGCGCTGATGGGTTCGTTCGATGCGGAATTCCTGTCGATCCCGGACGAGGTGATCCGCGCCACCATCCGCAACAACCAGAAATGTTTTGTGGTGCGCGACCCCAAGACGGGCAAGCTCGCCAACAAGTTCATCCTCACCGCGAACATCGAGGCGACCGATGGCGGCAAGGTGATCGCTGCCGGCAACGAGCGCGTGATCCGCGCCCGGCTGTCGGACGCAAAATTCTTCTACGAGACCGACCTCAAGACCAAGCTCGAAAGCCGGCTGCCAAAGTTCGACCAGATCGTCTTCCACGAGAAGCTCGGCACGCAGGCCGAACGGATCAAGCGCATTGAGCGGCTGGCCGCCGAAATCGCGCCGCTGGTCGGAGCTGATGTGGCGAAGGCAACGCGTGCGGCGCATCTGGCAAAGGCGGATTTGCTGACCGAAGTCGTCGGCGAATTCCCCGAATTGCAGGGCTTGATGGGTAAGTACTACGCACAGGCGCAAGGCGAAGATGCCTCCGTCGCCGCCGCGAGCGAGGAGCACTACAAGCCGCAGGGGCCGGCCGATCGCGTGCCGAGCGATCCTGTGAGCGTCGCGGTCGCGCTGGCCGACAAGATTGATACACTGGCCGGCTTTTGGGCGATCGACGAGAAGCCAACGGGGAGCAAGGACCCGTATGCACTGCGCCGTGCGGCGCTAGGAGTCATCAGGCTAATCGTCGAAAACAATCTACGGCTTGGCATCGCTTTGCTTCTCGCCGAGCCTACTCGTCGTATTTACAAGCAAGTTGCCAAGCCAGCGGCCATGTATAAGTCGATACCGTGGAAGGGCCAGCCAGTTCCAGAGGTCGCACTGGATCTCCTCTCCTTCTTCGCCGACCGCCTGAAAGTCCAGCTTCGCGACCAGGGTGCGCGGCATGATCTCGTCGACGCCGTGTTCTCGCTTGGCGGACAGGATGATCTGCTGCTCGTGGTGCGCCGCGTCGAGGCGCTCGGCAAGTTCCTCGATACGGATGACGGCAAGAACCTGCTTGCAGGCACCAAGCGCGCGAGTAACATCGTCGCGATCGAGGAGAAGAAGGACAAGCGCACGTATGGCGGCACGCCGGATGCCGCTCTCCTGCAGTTGCCGGAGGAGAAGGCGCTGGCAAAGGCGATCGATCAGGCCAAGAGCGAGGCCGGAGCTGGGGTTGCAGAGGAAGATTTTGCCACCGCGATGAGCGCGATGGCCAAGCTGCGTCCCGCCGTCGATGCGTTCTTCGACAAGGTCAAGGTCAACGCCGATGAACCCGATGTGCGCGAGAATCGACTAAAGCTACTGAATGAAATCCGCGCGGCGACCCGCGCGGTGGCGGACTTTTCAAAGATCGAAGGCTAGATCATGGATCGACAGACGCTCGCCGCTTACGACCTGGGTGCGGCGGCGTTCGCGAACGATTGGCTCGGCCAGCCGGCGCCCGTCGACCTGCAGGAAATCGTCGAGCGGTTCTTCGTGCGCGGCGGCAACTCCGCCGATATCGGCTGCGGCTGCGGCCGCGAGGTCGCCTGGCTGCACGCGAACGGCTTTTCGGCTGTCGGCTTCGACGCCTCCGAAGGCCTGCTGAAGGAAGCGCGCCGGCGCTATCCCTCCTACAAGTTCGTGCATGCCGAACTGCCCGGTCTGAACGGCGTCGGCACGTTCGACAACGTGCTGTGCGAAACCGTGATCATGCACCTCGACCGCGAGGAGATCGCGGCATCGGTCCGCCGCCTCCTCGATGTCGTCAAGCCGAGCGGCATCCTCTATCTGAGCTGGCGCGTCACAGAGGGCGAAGACCAGCGCGATCCGCAGGGGCGTCTCTACGCCGCGTTCGATCCGGCGGTGGTGTGGGCGGAGCTGAACGGCACGACGGTGCTGCTCGACGAAGAGGCCGTCAGCGCCTCCTCGGGGAAGAAGATTCACCGTCTCGTGGTGAAGAAGCCGGGGCTGGAAATTCGCGAATAGTTGGGACGCCCCCTTCTGCCAGACCTCATCCTGAGGAGCGCGTCTTCGCGCGTCTCGAAGGGTGAATGGCACCGGCCGGGCCACATGGTTCGAGACGGCGCGGAGCCTGTCATCGGGCCGCGCTACGCGCGGACCCGTTGGCGCCTCCTCACCATGATCTAAATGGTGGGCACGCTGCGCTCTGCCCACCCTACGGCAGCGCGTTTGTGGCGCACGACGACAAAACAAAAACCCCGCCCGGAGGGGACGCCGAGCGGGGTTTCTGTCCGGTCGTATCTCGCGCACATCCGCTTGCGCGGCGCCCGGACCAGATCGTTCAGGCTACTGAGGTCTAATCGACCACCTGAACGATGCGACGCGAACGCGGTTCGACCAGCACCGTCTGGCCGTTCACCACGGTGTAGCGATAGGGCGTGACGCCGAAGGTTTGCGGCACGTCGTAATAGGTGACGCCGGTTTCCGGCAGCAGGCCGCCGACCACGACGCTTTCGGAAATCGTGTAGTTCGGCACGCGCTCACGCACGATATATTCACGGAAGGCCGGCCGCTGCTCGGCAATGATGCCTTCGTGCTCGCCGATGACGACTGTGCCGCCGCCGCCGGCGACGCCCGTCGTGATCGTGGTCTGCGCCTGAGCCGCGATCGGGGCAGCCATCGCGCCCGCGATCGCCGCAATGGCAAATAGTCTGTTCCGCATGGTCAACTCCTTCGCGAGAAGAGGGCGCCGACGCTCGCCAGCGCACACAATGCGGGCCAATTCATTCGGGCCCCGCATTGTTCCGGCAAAAGCGCGGCCTCATCCGGGGCATTTCTGGGGAATTGTTGCGGAAGCTGGAACCCATTGAAGCGTCGGGCGTCTTGCTATTCCCGAACCGCGCCAGCGGTTAAGTTGCGACCCTCGATTCGATTCCCCCTCATCAGCCGGAGATCTCAATGACCATCACCGCTGCGCACATTTCCCCGATCGTCGCCCTGATCGCGGGAGTCCTGATTCTGATCATGCCGCGGTTCCTGAATTTCATCGTCGCGATCTACCTGATCGTGGTCGGTCTGGCCGGTCTTGGCGTGTTCAAGATGTTGAGGTTCTAGATTGCTTTGACGCGTTTTCTTCAGGCGAAGCGGTACCCACGTCGCTCCAAAACACCATAGGAAAGCAGGGTATCGCGGCTTGCGCGGAACCCCTCAAAATGGTGTAAGGCGCGCATCTTCCTTCCCTTTTTCGGATAGTTGGAATCCATGGCCAAAGCCGTCGCGAAGTCCAAGAAGGCTGCAGTGAAATCCGCAGCGAAATCAAAGGCATCGGCCAGGAAGGTCGCTGCTGCTCCCGCCGCCCGCAAGGCGCTGAAGAAGGCCCCGGCTGCAAAGGCCAAGCCGGCCAAGAAGCCGGCGGTCGGCAAGCCGGCAGCGGAAGCGGTAAAATCCCGCAAGTGGGTTTATACCTTCGGCGACGGCAAGGCGGAGGGCAAAGCGGGCCTGCGCGACCTCCTGGGCGGCAAGGGCGCCAACCTCGCCGAGATGGCCAATCTCGGCCTGCCGGTGCCTCCCGGCTTCACCATCCCGACCTCGGTCTGCACCTATTTCTACGCGCACGACAAATCCTATCCGTCCGCGCTGAAGCCGCAGGTCGACAAGGCGCTCGAATATGTCGGCAAGCTGACCGGTAAGGCGTTCGGCGACGCAAAGAATCCGCTGTTGGTGTCGGTCCGCTCCGGCGGCCGCGCCTCGATGCCGGGCATGATGGACACCGTGCTCAACCTCGGCCTCAACGACAAGACGGTCGAGGCGCTGGCCGAACTCTCCGGCGACCGCCGCTTTGCCTATGACAGCTATCGCCGCTTCATCACGATGTATTCGGATGTGGTGCTCGGCTTCGAGCATCATCATTTCGAGGACATCCTCGATACCTTCAAGGACAGCCAGGGCTATACGCTCGACACCGATCTATCCGGTGACGACTGGGTCGAGCTGGTCGGCAAGTACAAGGAAGCGGTGGCGCGCGAGACGGGTAAGGATTTCCCGCAGGACCCGCACGAGCAATTGTGGGGCGCGATCGGCGCGGTGTTTTCGTCCTGGATGAATGCGCGCGCGGTCACCTATCGCAAGCTGCACGACATTCCGGAATCCTGGGGCACCGCCGTCAACGTGCAGGCGATGGTGTTCGGCAACATGGGCGAGACGTCGGCGACCGGCGTTGCCTTCACGCGCAATCCCTCGACCGGCGAGAGCAAGCTCTACGGCGAGTTCCTGATCAACGCGCAGGGCGAGGACGTCGTGGCGGGCATCCGCACGCCGCAGGACATCACCGAGGAAGCGCGCCAGGAATCCGGCTCCGACAAGGCGTCAATGGAAAGCGCGATGCCGGAGGCGTTCAAGGAGCTGACGCGTATCTACACGATGCTCGAAAAGCACTACCGCGACATGCAGGACATGGAGTTCACGGTAGAGCAGGGCAAATTGTGGATGCTGCAGACCCGCGGCGGCAAGCGCACCGCAAAGGCGGCGCTGCGCATCGCGGTCGAACTCGCCAATGAAGGGCTGATCTCGAAGAAGGATGCGGTGATGCGGATCGATCCGGCCTCGCTGGATCAGTTGCTGCACCCGACCATCGATCCCCAGGCCAAGCGCGACGTGATCGCGACCGGCCTGCCGGCTTCGCCCGGCGCCGCCTCCGGCGAGATCGTGTTCTCCTCCGATGAAGCCGCCAAACTTCAGGCCGATGGCCGCAGCGTCATTCTGGTGCGCATCGAGACCAGCCCGGAAGACATTCACGGCATGCACGCCGCCGAAGGCATTTTGACCACCCGCGGCGGCATGACCTCGCACGCCGCCGTGGTCGCGCGGGGCATGGGCAAGCCCTGCGTCTCCGGCTGCGGCGCCATTCGCGTCGATTACGGCCGCGGCACGATGAGCGTGGGCTCGCGCACCTTCAAGGCTGGTGACGTCATCACCATCGACGGCTCGGTCGGCCAGGTGCTGGCCGGTAAGATGCCGATGATCGAGCCGAAGCTGTCGGGCGAATTCGGCACGCTGATGGGCTGGGCCGACGACGTCCGCAAGCTCGGCGTCCGCGTCAATGGCGATACGCCCGACGATGCGCGCACGGCCGTGAAGTTCGGCGCCGAAGGCATCGGTCTCTGCCGCACCGAGCACATGTTCTTCGAAGAGACCCGCATCCGCACCGTGCGCGAGATGATCCTCTCCGAAGACGAGCAGTCGCGCCGCGCCGCGCTGTCAAAACTTCTGCCGATGCAGCGGGCCGACTTCGTCGAGCTGTTCGAGATCATGAAGGGCTTGCCCGTCACGATCCGCCTGCTCGATCCGCCGCTACACGAGTTCCTGCCGCACACCCAACACGAGATCGAGGAAGTCGCGCGCGCGATGAACACCGATCCGCGCAAGCTCGCCGACCGCGCCCGCGATCTGGCCGAGTTCAACCCGATGCTCGGCTTCCGCGGCTGCCGTCTGGCGATCGCCTATCCCGAGATCGCCGAGATGCAGGCACGCGCGATCTTCGAGGCGGCGGTCGAAGCCGAGAAGCGCACCGGCAAGGCGGTCGGCCTCGAGGTGATGGTGCCGCTGATTGCGACCAAGGCCGAGTTCGATCTGGTCAAGGCGCGCATCGATGCCACCGCGCAGTCGGTGATGAAGGAGACCGGCAAGAAGCTCGCCTATCAAGTTGGTACGATGATCGAGCTGCCGCGCGCCTGCCTGATGGCCGGCGACGTGGCGCAGACCGCCGAGTTCTTCTCGTTCGGCACCAACGACCTGACGCAGACGACCTACGGCATCAGCCGCGACGATGCCGCCAGCTTCCTCGGCACCTATGTCAGCAAGGGAATCCTGGAGATCGATCCCTTCATCTCGGTCGACCGCGACGGCGTCGGCGAGCTCGTGAAGATCGGCGTCACCCGCGGCCGCAAGGTGCGGCCGAGCCTGAAGGTCGGCATTTGCGGTGAGCATGGCGGCGATCCGGCATCGGTGGCGTTCTGCCACGAGATCGGGCTCGACTACGTCTCGTGCTCGCCCTACCGCGTGCCGATCGCGCGCCTCGCCGCCGCGCAGGCTGCGCTCGGCAAGAAGATCGAGAGCCAGGCGTAAGCGTTCTTCAGGCTTCTATATAACGACGCGATGCCCGGGCTTGTCCCGGGCATTTTTGTTTTGCGCGCAGAGAGCCGTCATTGCGAGGAGCGCAGCGACGAAGCAATCCATCCATCCGTTATGCCGCGCGATGGATTGCTTCGTGGAGCCTGTGATCGGGCGCGCATTCGCGCGACCCGTTGGCTCGCAATGACGGCGGAGGCGCTTCAGCACGATAAAGTGCATTGGAACTCGCGTCTCTTTCATATGTCGCGCACAAAAATTTCTTCACCATCCTCGTTGACGGGATGTTTACCACTTTCATCGCGCGCCTGTTTACCAACACTTCTGATGCATTCGGCGGATTCCGCGCGATCCCTTGCGTGTAACACGCACGCCACGCCGATTAACTCCCCGGCAACCTAAATTCGATACCAACAAAAAAGATCGAATTGCACGGATGTACTGACGTTCGATCCCAGTAAGCGTTGCGTGAGCGTACAATGTTTGTGTTGCGTAACCAGCCGAAGGGCGCGCGGTTCGCGTCCTTCGGTCTCGGTCTCTGCATCTTCGCATTGATGCCGACCGAGATCGGATATCAGGATATCGCTTCGCTGCTGGCCCGCCAGCCGGGCATCGCAGAGCGTTGGCAGAAGCGGGTGTTCGGTTCCGCCAACACCATTCAGGTCGCAACCTTCTCCTTTGGCCGTCCGATCGGAACCTCTTCGCCGCAGACCGCGACCTATCGGCTCGCCAGTCTGGATACCCAAGGCATCGACATCACGGGATCGGTGACGCGCGCTCCGCTGATTGCGCCGCCGCCGCGTTATCACGCCGGTGATTTTCCCAAAGTGGATCGCACCCTGAAGGGCGACCGTCTTGTGCTGAAGCCGCCCGCGCCCGCGGCGACCACGGCGCCGACCGAGCGTGCGCCGGCCATCGAGGATCCCGCGACTTCAAATGCATTGGTCAAGGGCGCCAAGACTGCCGAGACGGCGCCGCCGGTCGAGCGCGCGCCGCTCGATCCCGAGCTGCAGGCCGCGCTGAGCGCGCCGCCGCTCGACATGTCGTTGCCGCCGGAGAGCAAGCCGCAGGACGACAGCAAGGTCGCGCCGAAAGTAGTGGAGCCGCGGCGCGATGGTTTTTCCGTCAAGACCTCGAGCCTGTTCTTCGGCTCCTCGCTCGGCTCGCCCGAGAGCATCGAGCGCTGGCAGCCCGGCGAAGAGCCGGTCATTGTCATGCCGGTGCAGCCCGATCCCGACATGAAGGTGATGGCCTCGCTGCCGGTCGATGCCGACGGCCCGGTGCGCGCCGGCGAGATGGGCGAGAGCGTCGCGCCGAAGGGCGAGGTCAATGCCGACAACCAGCGCGCCAAGACGCCGGCCGAACGTCTCGGCCTGTTCGACGAAAAGTCGCGTGCGAAGTCCGAAAAATGTCTCGCCGAAGCGGTCTATTTCGAGGCCCGCGGCGAGGCGGTGCGCGGCCAGATCGCGGTGGCGCAGGTGGTCTTGAACCGCGCCTTCTCCGGCAAATATCCGGAGACTGTGTGCGGCGTGGTCTACCAGAACAAGCACCGCCATCTGGCGTGCCAGTTCACCTTCGCCTGCGACAACAACAAGGACGTGATCCGCGAGCCCGACATGTGGGAGCGCGCAAAGAAGATCGCGAAGGCGATGCTCGACGGCCAGCTCTGGCTGCCCGAGGTCGACAAGTCGACCCACTACCACGCCTATTGGGTGCGCCCGTCCTGGGTCAGCGAAATGAAGAAGATGTACAAGACCGGCGTGCATACTTTCTACCGGCCGCGCGCCTGGGGCAACGGCAGCGACGCGCCGAGCTGGGGCACGGCCGCCCAGACCGCAGCGATTTCCGCCAAGCTAGCCGAAGCCGCGCAAAGCTCGGCCGAGCAGGTGAGCGCGAAGCGGTAAGCTCTCTCCGTCGTCCCGCCATCGTCATCCCCGCGAAGGCGGGGATCCAGTACGCCGGGAAGGCTGTGACCAATCCGACAGGCCGCGGCGTACTGGGTCGTCCGGTCCTAGTGCGCAAGTGCGCACAAGGCCGGACGATGACAGCGGAGTTTGTTGCGGCCGATTGCCTATTGCCCCAACGAATGGCGTGCGCGCAAGGTGCCGTGCCTTCCAAATTGCTCTCATTGTCCTCGCCAATTTTGCAGGCCTGCCCTGCGGCGACAGATTTTTCTCTTCAGCCCCTTGGGCTTTCCATGCAGTTGCATTAACTCACGGTAACCTTTCGCCTGGCATTTTCCGGGCGCGGAATGTCCAGGGGAAACACATGGCGGCAGCAAACGGCGACCTTCATCCATCTTCTGGCCTTGGCACCTGGCGGACGCCGCTGGTGATCATGATCTGCGGCTGCCTGATTGCGCTGCTCAGCTTCGGGCCGCGCTCCAGCCTCGGCTTTTTTGTTCAGCCGATGAGCCGTGAGTTCGCCTGGGGACGTGACGTCTTTGGGCTCGCGGTGGCGCTGCAGAACCTGTTGTGGGGTCTCGGCCAGCCGATCGCCGGCGCCATTGCTGATCGCTTCGGTATCCTGCGGGTGATGGTGGTCGGCGCGCTGCTCTATGCCGCCGGTCTTCTCCTGATGCGTTATTCCACGATGCCGCTGTCACTCAATATGGGCGCCGGCGTGCTGATCGGCTTCGGGCTGTCGGGCTGTTCGTTCAACCTGGTGCTGTCGGCGTTCAGCAAGCTGCTGCCGCCGGAGCGGCGCGGCATCGCGCTTGGCTTCGGCACCGCCGCCGGCTCGTTCGGGCAATTCTTGTTCGCGCCGTTCGGCGTCGCGATGATCGACAATTTCGGCTGGCAGGCAGCGCTGACGGTGTTCGCGCTGCTCATGCTGTTGATCGTGCCGCTGTCGCTGGCCATCGCCACGCCGCCGGCGCCACCATCCAACGAACGTGCCGCGGATGAGCAGTCGTTCAAGACCGCGCTGGCGGAAGCATTCGGGCATCGCTCCTACGTTCTGCTGGTGATCGGCTTCTTCACCTGCGGCTTTCAGCTTGCCTTCATCACCGTGCACCTGCCGGCTTATCTCGCCGATCGCGGCGTCTCCTCGCAGACCGGCGGCTGGGTGGTCGCGGCCATCGGTCTCTTCAACATCATCGGCTCGCTCGGCGTCGGCTGGCTGCAGAACAAGTATCCGAAGCGCTACATCCTCTCGCTGATCTATCTTGCCCGCGCGCTGTCGATCATGGCGTTCATCTCGTTTCCGATCTCGAGCTTCTCGGCGATCGTATTCGGCGCCGCGACCGGCCTGACCTGGCTGTCGACGGTGCCGCCGACCTCGGCGCTGGTCGCGCTGATGTTCGGCACGCGATGGTTCGCCACGCTATACGGCTTTGCCTTCGTCAGCCATCAGGTCGGCGGCTTCCTCGGTGTCTGGCTCGGCGGCGTCGTGTTCGAACAGTACGGCTCCTACACGCCGATCTGGTGGCTCTCGATCCTGTTCGGCGTGCTGTCGGCGCTGATCAACCTGCCGATCGTCGAACGGCCGGTCGCGCGGGCGGTTGCACAACCCGCCTGATGCGGTAAACACTCCTCGACAAAGAACAGTCCGGGGAGTGTGCCATGGCAACGTTCAAGGCCATCAGGATCGACAAGGCGGAGAAGGGTACCACCGCCGCGCTGACGCAGTTCGACGAAGCCGAACTGATGGACGGCGACGTCACGGTCGCGGTCGAATGGTCGACGCTGAACTACAAGGATGGCCTCGCCGTCACCGGCAAGGCGCCGGTGGTGCGCCGCTTTCCGATGATCGCCGGCATCGATTTCGCGGGCACTGTTGCGCAATCCTCGCATCCGGACTGGAAGGCCGGCGACAAGGTCGTCTGCAATGGCTGGGGCATGGGTGAAACCCATCTCGGCGCCTATGCCGAGAAAGCGCGGGTCAAGGGCGACTGGCTGGTGCGGCTGCCTGACGGCATGTCGACCCGCGACGCGATGGCGATCGGTACCGCCGGTTACACCGCGATGCTCTCGGTGCTGGCGCTGGAGAAGCACGGCCTGACGCCCAAGAGCGGTCCGATCGTGGTGACCGGCGCCGCCGGCGGCGTCGGCTCGGTCGCTACCGCTGTGCTGTCGAAACTCGGCTACCACGTCATAGCGTCCACGGGGCGGATGTCGGAAGCCGACTACCTTAGGGGTCTCGGTGCCGCCGAGGTCATCGATCGCGCCGAGTTGGCC